>JAXMOZ010000075.1:0-16441 GCA_034382075.1 Rhodospirillales bacterium | reverse complement strand
TGCCGTCGGCGATCTACACCCTGACCCAGATCCCCGGGGGTGAAGCCGGGGCGTTGCGGCTGTCGCTGGTCTCGGTCGCGATCTCGCTGCTGGCGCTGCTCGCCTCCGAGGCGCTCGCCCGCCGCGCCACCGCTCGCCTCGGCTGAGGCCACCGAGGCCCGTGTCGCTCGAACTCGATGTTTCCCACCGCCTGGGCGGCTTCTCCCTCGAGGCCCGCTTTTGCGCCGGACCCGGCCTGACCGCGCTGTTCGGCCCGTCGGGCAGCGGCAAGACCGCGCTCGTGAACCTGATCGCCGGCCTCTCCCGCCCCAAGCGCGGGCGCATCGTCGCCGAGGGCGAGGTGCTGGTCGACACTGAAACCGGCCGCTTCGTCCCCCGCCACCGCCGGCGGATCGGCTATGTGTTCCAGGAGGCGCGGCTGTTTCCGCACCTGAGCGTGCGCGGCAACCTTCTCTACGGCCGCTGGTTCGCGCCGAAAGGCGCAAGCCGCGAGAGCCTGGACCGGGTTGTCGACCTGCTCGGGATCGGCCACCTGCTCGCCCGCCGGCCCCGCCGCTTGTCCGGCGGCGAGACGCAGCGGGTTGCGATCGGCAGGGCGCTGCTCGCCGCGCCGCGGCTGCTGCTCCTGGACGAGCCACTGGCGGCCCTGGACGCGGCGCGCAAGGAGGAGATCCTGCCCTATGTCGAGCGGCTCCGCGACGAAAGCCGCATCCCGATCGTCTACGTCAGCCACGCCGTAAGCGAGGTCGCCCGGCTCGCCAACACCGTCGTCCTCTTGCGCGACGGCAGGGTCGAGGCGGCCGGCCCCGTGGCCGAGATCCTGAGCCGGCCGGACCTGGCCTTGGTGTTGGGAGAGGACGAGGCCGGCGCGGTGATCGAGGCCGAGGTCACCGCCCACGACGACGCCCACCACCTGACCCATCTCGCCTGCGCCGCCGGCGCGATCGCGGTCCCACGCCTCGGCGCAGAGCCGGGGACAGGCGTGCGCCTGCGGATCCGCGCGCGCGACGTGATCGTCTCCCTGCGGCCGCCGGACGGGATGAGCGCGCTCAACGTGTTGCAGGGGTCGGTCGAGGATCTGCGCCCCGCGGGCGCTGCAACCGTGGAGGTGCGCCTCGACTGCGGCGGCGTCCCGGTTTTGGCCGCGATCACCCGCCGCTCGCGAGAGGCGCTCGGGCTCGCAACCGGGATGCGCGTCTACGCCATCGTCAAGACCGTGGCGCTCGATCGCCAAAGCCTCGGTCGTGGCCGGCTGGCGTACGGGCGCGGCCGGGACGACCCGGCCGACGCCTGACGCTCCGCAGTGCCTTACGCGCCCTGTCGGGCCTCCATGCGCTCGTGGCTGGCCATGAAGCCCCTGCGGACGGCTTCCTCCAGCGCCAGCAGCCGATCCTCCACGGCGTTGCGCGCGTCGCGTTCCATGTTGCGGTAGGCGTTGGCCAAGTCGCGGCCGAACTCGGTCAACGCCGCTCCGCCGCCGCCGCGGCCGCCGAGCTGGGTGGTGACCGCCGCCTCGGCGAAGCTGGTGTTGAGATTGTCCACCAGCAGCCACGCCCGGCGATAGGACATCCCCATGGCCCGCCCGGCCGCGGCAATCGAGCCGTACTCGTCGATCAGCTCGAGAAGGCGAACCTTCCCCGGTCCAACGTCCCGGCCGAAGCCGAAGTCCAGCTTCAGAACAATGCGCGCAGTGTCGTTTGCCTTATCCATGCTACCCCCTCAAGAGGCCGGCCCGGTTCCTGGCAACGGCCTCACCTTTTGACATCGACGACGACCCGGCCGCGGACGCGGCCGGCGAGGATGTCCTGTGCCACTTGCGGCACGCCACCGAGGCCCACCTCGGTGGTCATCGTCTGCAGTTTGTCGACGGGCAGGTCGGCGGCAAGCCGCGACCAAGCCTTGAGCCGCAGCTCCTTCGGCGCCATCACCGAGTCGATCCCGACGAGTGTCACGGCGCGGAGAATGAAGGGCGCGACCGAGGCCGGCAGATCCATGCCCTGGGCCAGCCCACAGGCCGTCACCACCCCGCCGTAGCGGGTGGCGGCAAGGACGTTGGCCAAGGTATGGCTGCCGACGGCATCGACGGCGCCGGCCCAGCGCTCCCTCCCGAGCGGCTTGCCCGGGCTGGAAAGCTCCTTGCGGTCGATGATCTCGGCGGTCCCAAGCCGCCTCAGGTAGTCGGCCTCCTCGGGCCGGCCGGTGGAGGCCAGCACCCGGTAGCCGAGCTTGCCGAGAACGGCGACGGCGATGCTGCCGACCCCGCCGTTGGCGCCGGTGACGACCACCTCGCCGCGGTCCGGGCTGATCCCGTGGTGCTCGAGCGCCAATATGGCCAGCATGGCGGTGTAGCCGGCGGTGCCGATGGCCATGGCCTGGGCCGGGGTGAAGGCCGGCGGCAGCGGAACCAGCCAATCGCCGGGCAGCTTCGCCTTGGCCGCGTAGCCGCCCCAGTGGCTCTCGCCGACGCCCCAGCCGTTCAGCACCACCGCATCGCCGGGAGAGAAATCCGGATGGCGGCTCTCGGCGACGGTGCCGGCGAAGTCGATGCCGGGCACCATCGGATAGCGGCGCACCACCGGACCACGGCCGGTCACCGCCAGGCCGTCCTTGTAGTTCACGGTCGAGTAGGCGACGTCGACGGTCACGTCGCCCTCGGGGAGCTCCCGCTCGTCGACGTCGCGAAGGTCGGCGACGACCCCGTCGTCCACCTTGTCAACGACCAGTGCCCTGAACATGCGACGGCCTCTCACTTTCGCGATAGACCATCAACGTGACATTGACCGGCAGGCGACGACTTATCTTGGGTTGGGGTAAGACACGCGATATGCTGATCAAGTCGCCCGGTTGCTGACGGTTGGCCGTCTCACCTCCGATAGTAGGCGCTCGGCGAGGTCCGGAGGGATCGGAACCGCCCTGCCCCCATCCGCCAGGTCGAGCCAGACGATCACCGCCTCGCTGCTGGCGAAGCAGACCCCGTCCTTGAACAACCCTTGCGCGATCGTGCAGGACGATCGGCCTACCCGCTCCACCCGGGTGCCGACGGCGACGTCGCCCGGATAATGCGCCTGGGCCAGGAAGGTCACGGCGAGGGTGACGATCACCCAGCCGGCGCCCTCGCCGGCGGTCGACCCCGGCCATAGCGCCTCGGCGAACTCCACCCGCCCGGTCTCGCAGTAGGTGGCGATGGCGACGTTGTTGACGTGGCGGTAGCGGTCGACGTCGGAAAACCGCACCGTGTCGCGGGTCCAGAAGGCGTAGGCGTCCCGGTCCCTGCGGTCCGGCGGTCGTTCGGCAACGGTCTCCATGGCAATCCCTTGCGGCAGGCGTTGATCATTGCAGGCGATCATGCCCCGGCCACGGCGGCCGGCAACTGCATTTGCTGGAGAGGCGGCCTCGGGCGCGAGCGCCAGGACCGCCACGTTCCCTCTCGGGCCGTCATCGCAGCACGTTTGCCGGCGGTTGATGGACCCGCGGAACGGGGCCGCGGGAGACGGAGGGAAGAGGAGGCAGACCGGCCCACCTCGTCTACCTGCGTCATTGCCGCGTTCGTCGCGTAATTGAGGCCGCCGCGCGCGGAACCAGTTCGCGGGCAAGGGCCAATTGGTCGACCAGTGTTTCCCTCGTCATTGCCGCGCTTGTCGCGGCAATCCAGGCCTTCACGCGGAACCAGTTCGCGGGCGAGGGTCAATGGTCGACCAGTGTTTCCCTCTTCATTGCCGCGCTTGTCACGGTAATTGAGGCCGCCGCGCGGAACCAGTTCGCGGGCGAGGGCAAATGGTCGACCAGTGTATCCCTCGTCATTGCCGCGCTTGTCGCGGCAATCCAGGCCTTCTCGCGGAACTAGCCCGCCGGTGACGGCGGCAGATCACGGGGAACTGAGGTCGGGTGGTCGGGGAGACTGGATTCGAACCAGCGACCCTCTGCTCCCAAAGCAGATGCGCTACCAGGCTGCGCCACTCCCCGATCGGCACGAAGGTAAGGCCGGACGGGGGCAGGAGCAACGGCGCTCGCTCGTGAGCCGCGCGGGGAGCCTGCATCCATGTGGCCGGACGTGCTGCGGGCGGGTATAGTCGGGCCATAGGGCCAGGATGGCGAAGGACGGCGACATGCGCGAGCCGATCAGCAGGCGGCGGGTTCTGCAGGCGCTGGGGATGCCGGCGGTGGGCATTGCCGCCGGGTTCGCCGCGCTGGCAGCCTCCACCTCCTGGCCAAGGTCCGCGCGCGCCTTCAGCATGGAGGAGGCGGCCGACGACGTGAGCGGCCTCTACGCCCGCGCCAAAGCCTGCGCCAGCGGCGAGAACGGCTATCACGAGCAACTCGCAGCCGAGGTGAAGGCGATGCTCAGCGAGCGCAACGCCAGCGTCTCCGACGACGAGATCCGCCTTGCGGTGGCCCAGACCACCTGCCCGTTGTGCGGCTGCCGGCTGGAGGCCTGAGCGGTGTGGCCGCAGGCGAGGAAGGAACGGTTATGGACGCGGAGGCGATCCGGACGCTGCAGGCGCCGCTGAAGGCCCGCTACCGGGAGGACCCGGGCTCGGCGGTGGTAACGCTGAAGGCCGAGGGCCGGGTCGGCGCCGAGGGCATCGCCTGCAAGGTGGACACCGGCCGGGCGCTGGTCGAGGCGGGGCTGCACCCGGCGAGCGGCGGCAGCGGCCTGCAGGCCTGCTCCGGCGACATGCTCCTGGAGGCCATGGTCGCCTGCGCCGGGGTGACGCTGAAGGCGGTGGCGACGGCGCTCGAGATCGACGTGCGCGACGGCACGGTGACGGCCGAAGGCGATCTCGATTTCCGCGGCACGCTGGGGATCGACAAGGACGCGCCGGTCGGCTTTCGCGCCGTCCGCCTGCGCTTCTCGCTGGATACCGACGCCGACCCCGACCGCCTCGCCAGCCTGCTCAAGCTCACCGAACGCTACTGCGTCGTCTACCAGAGCCTGCGCCAGCCGGTGCCGGTGACGACGGAGCTCGAGCGGGCCTGAACGGCGACCGACGGCCCGCCCGCCGCCCGCCGCCCGCCGCCCGCCAGCGAACCGGAGCATGCCGAGCCCAAGCCTCGAGCCTTTTCCCGACCAGCCGGAGCTTTGCTTCCGCCCGACGCAGGCCAATGACGCGCCCGCGATCCGCGCGTTGCTGGAGGCGGCGTACGCCATCTACGTCCCGCGCATGGGCCGGCTGCCGGTCACGATGGAGGGCGATTTCGCCGCGGCGGTGCGCGACGACCTGATCTGGGTCGTGACCGATGGCGCGGGCCTGCTGGCCGTGCTGCATCTGCGTCTTCGCCCCGATCATCTGTTCGTCGAAGACGTCGCCGTGCGGCCCGATCGGCAGCGCCAGGGCATCGGCAAACGGTTGCTCGCCTTCTCCGAGGAGGAGGGGCGCCGGCGCGGACATGGCGAGATCCGGCTCTTCACCAACGCCACCATGGTGGAGAACGCAGGCCTCTACGCTGGCCTCGGCTACCGCGAGTATCACCGCGAGCCAGTCCGCGGCACCGACGTCATCTACATGCGCAAGGCCTTGTAGGCGCGGGCGCGCCGTCCCATGCCGGCTTACGAGTGGAACGCCCCCTGCTGGCAATGGCGCAACTCGTGGTGCACCAGCCGCCAGCGCTGCAGGTCGTCGGCGCCGCGCGGCGGCCGCGTCCAGATGACGCAACTCTGGAACTCCTGGTCCCAGGCGGCAAGGCCGGCGCACCCGGGGCTCTGGCCATGCCGGCGGCAGAGGCTGCTCATCTCCTGGTCGCTGACGATGTTCCAGGTGAGCGACCGCGGCTCGATGGTGTCCGCCCTGGCGGCGGCGGTACCGGCGCCAAGCGCCAGCAGCGCTGCGGCGAACGTGGCTGCAATCCTGGTCATGTCCTTGCCCCCCGGCAACGGCCCGCAGCTCAAAGGCGAGCGCGGATCGTCTATACCCTCACTAGGGGTACTCAAGCAACTAAAAAATGATGAACACGTTCACAGTTGCAATCCTAGCGGGTATCTTCGGGGAAGGCTCCTGCCCGTCGCGCCGGCCCGGCGAATCTCCTACCCCCATCAGCGGCATTTGACCGGGTCCCTCGCCATGCTACCTTTGCAGTACGGGTGGACTATGGGGTGACGCGTGGAGAACGGCAGGCTCCTCAGGCATTTCGGTCTCTTGAGCGAGCCGTTCAGGGTTTCGCCGCGGCGGCGGGACTTTTTCCCGCCGGGCGCGCCGGCTCTGGGCGCCGACGCGCTGTTGCGCGAACCCGGCGAGGCGGCGCGGCTGGTGGTCTTCGCCGGCGAGCCGGGAACGGGGCGGACCACCGCTCTGCGGCGGATGCTGGGCGAGGTCCGGCGCCAGGGTTGGCTCGCCTTCGCCGTCGAGACGAGCACGGTGCCGCACCCGGAGCTCCTTTCCCACGAGGACATCCTGCTCGCGGCCTGCCGCAACTTCGGCCTGTTCCGCGCCTTCGCCGCCCGCGGCGACGAGGCGGTGGCGCAGGTTCTTCGCGACTTCGCCTACGGCGAAAGCGCCCGGGCACCGGCGGCGATCGCGGTCGATGACGCCGATCGGCTCGCCGATCCGGCCATCGCCGGCCTGCTGGATCTGATCGGCAGCGCGCCCAGCGCCGGCCCCGGACCGGAGCCCGGCGTCGATCTTGGCGGCACTGCCGAGACCGGTAGCGCCGCCCTGTCGGCGGCGGGTCAACTGGCGGTCGCACGGTCGGGAGAGGCGCGCCCGGCGGCCAAAGCAGCGCTGGCCCTCGTGCTGAGCGGCAGCCCCGAGTTTCGCCTGCGGCTCGACGCCATCTGGCGCGGCGCCGGCTTCGCCGAGCTGCGCGAGCGCGACGCCGTCGAGGTGCCGCTGCGGCCGCTCGCGGCGGACGAAGTCGGGGCCTACGTGGATTACTGCCTGGACGTCGGCGGCTACCCCGGCCGCGGGTTGTTCGAGCCGAGGGCGGTCGAGCGGCTGGCGGCGCTTTCCAGGGGCGTCCTCGGCGAGGTCAACGCCATGGCGGCTCAGGCCATGATCTTCGCCTGGCAGGGCGGGCGACAAACCATCGGCGCCGAGCTGATCGCTTCGCCGGGTGCGCTGATCGCCCAGCCTTTGCCCCAGCGCCAAGCGAGCGCGCTGCCGGCACCGCCGCAAACGGCCATTCCCGCCCGTGCGGCGAGGCGCGCGCGGCATCGCGTTGCCTGGACCGTCCCGCTGGCGCTGGCGGCGGCCGTAGTCGCGGCGGTGGTCTGGACTGAACGCAGCGAGATCGCGAAGCTTCCGCCGGTGAGCGGCATGCTGGCGGCGGTCGGCTTGAGCAGCGACACCGACGAGGACGGGGCGTACCCGCCGGCGCCGGAAGAGATGGAGGATCAGGTTCTCATCCCTCGGCTCGACGGCGCCAGGCTTCAGGCGCCTGCGGGAGAGAGCGCAGCCGTGGGCGACGCTAAGGTGGAATTCCTGGTTGAGCGCGGCAACGCGCTGTTGCGCGGTGCCGACGCCGTTTCGGCGCGACATTTCTTCGCCCGCGCCGCGGAAACCGGCAATGCCGCCGCCGCCGCGGCCATGGCCGCCAGCTACGACCCGCTCTATCTCGAGCGCAACGCCATCCGCGGCGTCAACGCCGACCCGGAGCAGGCCGCCGCCTGGTATCGGGTCGCCATCGCCCGCGGCGACCAGGCCGCCGCCCTGAGGCTGAACGAGCTGCTGGCCGCTCCGGCGCCATCCGCGGGGCCTGCGGAGGCCACGAGCCCGCCGGCGGCGGATGCACCGCCCGCGCGGGTGGAGCCCGACGCCCAGCCGTCGCCGGTTTCGCCGCCGACCCAGCCTTAGGACCCCGAGCCCTCGGGCTCGACACGCCGCTCGCCTCAGGGCGAAGGCTGGGCCGCGCGCCAATCCACAAACCGCCAGAACAGCGCGGTCTTTTCGCGCTCGCCGAGCTTCGGATCGGGCCGGACGTTCTCTGCGGTCATGAACTGCAGCATGTCGGCGAACGCCTCCTGCAGCCGCCGCTCCTCTGGCGTCGCCATGTTGGCCCGAACCCAGTCGAGGGAGGCGGGCAGCCGGGTCATCCCGGGCACGGTCGCGGCCAGATTGGTCTCCCGCCACTTGGGGTGACGCATCGGCTCCTGGAACCGGGCGAACTTGCCGAAGAACGCATCGACGAACACGGCGTAGTCAGGGTTGCGCCTGGGCTTGTTGCCGGCGGCGAGCATGACCATCGGCACGGCGATGGTCTCGACCTCCTCGCCCGCAGCGATCAGCCCGGGATAGTCCTGGGCGCTCAGCGATGCCGGAACGTAAGCGGCGAGAAGCTGCTCGTTGCCCGGGATCGAGAGCAGATGCAGATCCGGATCGGGCTCCGCTCCCCGCCCGACGCCGGCCAGCAACGCGATGGGCTTGCTCGCGACATAGACCATGGCGTCGATCTCGCCGGCGCGGAGCTTGGTGATCGCGGCCTCCGGCTGATCGGCGGTCGCCTCCACCGGGATCGACAGCGCCGAGAAGATGGCGCCGCCGGTGACGCTCTCGCCGCTGCCGGGAGCGCCCATCGCCACCCTTTTGCCGGCAAGATCGGCAAGGGCGCCCACCGGGCGGCGGGCGAGGATATGCACCTCCTGGTTGAACAGCTTGGCGACGTACGGGAGCTCGCGAACCGCCTGCGGCCGGGAGGCGTCCGCCCGCACGCCGGCCAGAACATCGCTCTGGACGATGGCGACATCCGCCAGCGGCAGCGCCATCAGGTCGTCGATGTTCTGCACCCCTCCCTGGCCGATGATCGGCAGGATGCGCAGGCGTTCGCCGTCGTTCAGCACCGCCGCCAGGTCGGAGACGAACTGGACGTCGCTGGCGCTCCGTCCCGCGGACAGGACACCGACGGTCGCAACCGCAGGAGCGGCGGCGGCCTTTGCGTCGGCGGCTTTGGCATCGGCGGCCTGGGCGACGGCGTTTCGCGGCAAGGCGAAGACGATCAGCGCCAGCACCGCCAGGGCCAGCATCGGGAAATTGCTCAGCCGCCTCATCATGCTCTCTCGTACTCCCTGGGGCCGCCGCGGCCCTACCATCCCGGCCGCCTGTCCAGCAGATCCGGCGCGCGAACCTTGGGCTCCGCCCAGCGGATGCTTTCGCCGGGAAGAAGCGAGCGCTGCGGCGGCGGCGGCGCCAACGGCTCGTCTTCAGCCACGGGCGGCGGCGCGCCGGCGGGCGCAGGCGCGCAGGTCACGACGGCCGCCTCCCGGATGCAGCTTCGAGGCTGCAGGATCGCTTGCCGCAGCCCGGCCCAGCCGAGGCGGCCATCGACGCCGGCAAGCAGACGCTCGTCCGGACCCGGCTCCGTCCCGTCGCCGCGGTCGAAGGCGAGCGTGCCTTTGTCGTAGCCGAGCCGGCGGAAGTAATTGGCGGTGCTGCGGCGCAGGTCGGCGAGTTGCATCGCCTCGCCGCGCACCCGACCCTCTCCCGCCGCCGCCCTGGTGATGCGGCCGAAGCTCTCCTCGCTCATCGACATCGGGGAGGCAAAGGCGCGAACCTCGGCCGCCGTTTCGCTGCCCACCGCCGCCGCCGCCGCCTCGATCGCCTCGACCTGGCCCGCAAACCAGTGCTCGGTCGCGGCGACATCGGGAGCGGCGCGCATGTGCGCGAGGAAGCGCTCGAGCACCAGGGCGCGGCCCTGCGCCTGATGGACGGTGCGGCTTCGCGTCGCCGTTCGCAGCAGCGGCTCGGCGTAGTGTGGCCAAGCCAGCGCACCCGAGCGAGCCAGCGCCGCCCCCTGGGCGTCGGCCTGGCGGTTGAGGGCGAAGCTGTCGTGGGCGAACGCGTGGGTCTGGGCGTCGTGCTCGGCCTGCCAGCCGGCGACGTAGCCGTCGATGGCGGGCGACGACGAACAGGCGGAGAGGCCGCTTGCCAAAACACAGGCGAAAAGAAGCGTGATCCGTCGGGGCGCCCTGCGCGTTGTCTCCGGTATCGGAAGCCAAATCCCGATCCGGTTGCCTCGTCCATTGAGCGGTTTGGTCACGATGAGCGCATCAGCCCTTACGAAGAGGACGAGGTATTAGCCGATGTGTGTGATAAAACAAGCTCGGCCTATGGATATCCGCCCTCCCCTCCGCGCCCACGCCGAGTGGCTCGCGCAACTGCGCGAGTATGTCTACGGCGCCGGCGCGCCCGACGTCCGCATTCTCCTCCGCGACGATCAGTGCGAACTCGGCCACTGGATCTACAACGACGCCGCCCGGTTTCGCTCCCTCCCCGAGTACGAGGCGGCCCGGCAGGCGCACGCCTCCTTCCACGCCGAGGCGGCAGAGGTCATTCGGCTGATGCAGGCGGGGCGCCGGCACGAGGCCGCGCTGGCGATCGAGCGCGGCGGGCGGCTGCAGAACCGCTCGGCGACGATGATCCGCAGCTTTCTGTGGCTCAGCCACCGGCTGTCGAGGGCTGTGGCCGCCGACGCGGACGACGGCACCCTCCCTGCGGAAGCGGACCCCGATCCCCGGCCGGCAGCCCAGCCGCTGCAGGCCGCGCCGCGGGTCCGCCGGGACCGAGCCTAGCCCCCGGCCGGACCGAGCAGCCTTCGGCTTTCCGCGACGACGCCGTCCGGGCCCACCTTAGCATGCCCTTCAGACGTATCCGGCACCACCCGGTAGAGTTTCTCGCTGGTGAAGCCGGAGCCGAGGTTCGGGTTCTGCACCCCGTATCGATGGGTGTCGCTCGGCGTATCCAGGCCGCTGGCGAGCGTGCGGGCAAACGCGGGCGACGCCGCCCGAACCACCACCCAGTCCCACTGCGCCCGGTCTTGCCACGCGGGGTCGTCCACGTCGGCGACCGCCTCGATCCTCCACAGGGGCATCTGCTCCGTCCTCTCTCCCGCCGGCCCGCGCCGTCTGGCCGCGTCGTCGGGCCGTGATCGGTGCTGGCGCGGTGCTCGAGCTTGATTTACCTCTAGCTTCGGGCCGCGGGGCGTGCGCCGCGCCGTAGCCGCCTGGAGCATACGCACAGCAAGGGCTCGACGACGTGTCCGATGATCGCCTCCGTCTGGTCTGTCCCCAATGCGACTATGTCATCGGCGTCGTGCCCCCCGAGCGCCGGCCGAAGGAGCCGCTGATCTGCAGCAACTGCGGCGCGACCGTTTACCCGCACACCCCCTGGTCCAAGGCGCTGGGCTGGCTCCGCCGGTGGTTCCGCGGCGGGCGCAGGCAATAGACGGGAGTTTCTCACCCGCCGGTGTAACGAAGCAGCTACCTCGAGAACGCAGCTGGATCTAGGATGGCGTCGTTGCCTGAGGGAGGATTGGCCATGCGAAAAGTGACCTGGGTGCTGGTCGCCGACGGGGCGCGGGCGCGCCTGTTGACACGGACCACGAAGACGGAGCCGTTCGTCCCGGCCCTCGACCACGAGTTCATCGGCAGCAACATTCCCAGCCGCGAGATCGACGCCGATCGCCCGGGGCGCAGCTTCGACAGCGCCGGCGACGGCCGGCATGCCATGGAGCCGCCGATCGACCCCAAGCGCAAGCGCAAGGCGGATTTTGCGAAAGAGCTCGCCGCCCTGCTCGACGTCGAGGCGAAGCGAGGCTCTTTCGACCAACTCGTCGTGGTCGCCCCGCCCCAGGCCCTGGGCGATCTGCGCGCCGAGTTCACCGAGGCGGTGCGCGGGCGCGTCGTCGAGGAGATCAACAAGGACCTGGTCGAGGCGACGGTCGAGGAGTTGACGGCCCGCCTCGACGAGGCGCTGGTCGGCACGATGCTCAGGTAAAGGCGATGATCAGCACCAACCCTATGGCCGCCACGGCCGCGACGACGGCGAAGTAGACCTGCCGTTTCCAGGGCTTGGCGAAAACGACCTCGCCCTGACGGGCATGGTCCGGCGGCAGCGTGTCGTGAGCGGACTCCGGGGCGGCCGGGCCGACGTTGGGGCGCGGCTCGCCGCGGGGTGGCGTTGCGTTCATGGCTTCCTCCTCGGGTTGGCCGCGGGGGCGGCGGTGCGCGAGCGTGATCACCGGGATGTCGATCGACGCCACTGTTCAGGACGAGGCGGAAGCGGGCCATAACGCAGGTAAGGCTGCGGCGAAACGCTCGGGCCGGCTGTCGAGGTTGCGGGCCGGGGCCGGGCGCGATATCACCATGAGTGGGCGCGGGGGAGAAGATGTGCTCGCGACGCGCGCTCATCCGGGCCGCCGGGCGGCTCGTGCGTTGGGGGGCGACGGGGCCTCACGGTCCCGCCGCAGGAGTACGGGCAGGGTAGATGCCGTCGGATCCGCTTAGCAACGTCGTCAAGCAGTGCCGCTCGGCGCTGCTGGTGGTTGGGGCTTTCAGCCTGTTCATCAATGTTCTGGTGTTGACCTCGCCCATCTACATGATGCAGATGTACGATCGGGTGCTGTCCAGCGGCCGGATCGAAACCCTGGTGTTCCTGACGCTGATCGCCGGGATCGCGGTGCTGGTCATGGGCGCGCTGGAGGTCGTTCGCGGCAGGCTGCTGGCCCGGATCGGCGGCTGGCTGGAGAAGTCGCTGTCGCCGGAGCTGATCGGCAGCAGCCTGCGCAGCGCGCTTCATGGCGCCGCGGCCACGGCGCAACCGCTCCGCGATCTCGCCACCGTTCGCGCCTTCCTCGGCGGCACCGGGGTCAACGCCATCTTCGACGCCCCGTGGGCGCCGATCTTTCTCGCCATCATCTACTGGCTGCACCCGGTCCTGGGACTTGTCGGCATCGGCGCCGCCGTCGTCCTGCTCGCCATCGCCGTCATCAACGAGGCCTGGTCTCGCCGGCTGCTCAGGCAGGCGGGGCAGCTCGGCCTTGCCAACACCCAACGCGCCGACGCCGCGATCCGCAACGCCGGCGTCTTCCACGCCATGGGCATGCTGGACGGGTTCCTGTTCGGCTGGATGGGACGCACCGAGCAGGCGCTGGCGAGCCAGCTCGCGGCCAGCGACCGCAGCGCCGTCATCATCGGCGCCTCCAAGTTCTTCCGGGTGTTCGTGCAGATCTTCATCCTCGGCGCCGGTGCGTACCTGGTGTTGCAGGACCAGCTGACCTCGGGCGGGATGATCGCGGCGTCGATCCTGCTCGGCCGCGCCCTTGCCCCCGTCGACCAGTCGATCGGCGCCTGGAAAAGCATGGTCGCGGCCCGCGACGCCTACGACCGGATCAAGCGGCTGCTGGAGCGCTTCCCGCCGAAGCCGGCGGCGATGCCGCTGCCCGCGCCCACCGGCCAGCTCTCGTGCGAGGGCGTGAGCTACACGGTCCGCGGCGGCGACCGGCCGATCCTCAACCAGGTGACGTTCGCCTTGGCCGCGGGCGAGGTCCTCGGCGTGATCGGCCCGTCCGCCGCGGGCAAGTCGACGCTGTGCAAGGTCCTGGTCGGGACCTGGGCGCCGAGCCACGGCCACGCCCGCCTCGACGGCGCCGACCTCTCCGCCTGGCCGCCCTCCCAGCTCGGCCAGTTCATCGGCTACCTGCCGCAGGACGTCGAGCTGTTCGGCGGCACCATCCGCGACAACATCGCCCGCCTCACCCCCGAGCCCGACCCCGCGGCGGTGGTCGAAGCGGCGCGGGTCGCCGGCGTGCACGAGATGATCCTGCGCCTGCCCAAGGGCTACGAGACCGAGATCGGCGAGGGCGGGGCGTTCCTGTCCGGCGGCCAACGCCAGCGCATCGGCCTGGCCCGGGCGCTGTTCGGCCGGCCGCAACTCATCGTCCTCGACGAGCCGAACGCCAGCCTGGACGTCGAAGGCGAGGAATCGCTGATCGCCGGGATCCGCACGGCGCAGGGCTGGGGCGCTACCGTCGTTCTCGTCGCCCATGCGCCGCGGGTGCTGCAGCCGGCGACCAAGCTCCTGTTCATGCGCGACGGCCGCAGCGAGCTGTTCGGCGACCGCGACGCGGTGCTGGCCAAGCTGAGGCCCGTTCCTGCGGCTCGTCCGGCGCCGGCGGTGCCCCCCCCAGGCGAGCCGGGCGCCCCTCGCGCCATCGCCGAGACGAAGACCGGATCATGAGCAAGGACATCGTCGTCACCTCCCCCGGCGGGCCGTTGCTGGCGCCCGCGACCCCGCTGCGCCAGGAGATCAAGGCGACGGCTCGGGCGGGCATCGCCATCGTCGTCGCCTTCTTCGTCATCGGCGGCGGCTGGGCGGCAACGGCGCCTTTGTCCGGGGCCGCCATCGCCCCCGGAACGGTATCGCCCGAAGGCAGCCACCGGGTGGTGCAACATCTCGAAGGCGGGATCGTCCGCGCGCTCAAGGTCGACGAGGGCGACGTGGTCAGCGCCGGGCAGACGCTGCTGGAGCTGGAGGACGTGGGCGCCCAGGCGGAAGTCGGGGCGCTGCAGAGCCGGCTGCGCGTCCTCGCCGCGACCGAGGCGCGGCTGCAGGCGGAGCGCATCGGCGCCGAGCGGATCGACTTTTCCCACTCCGCCCTGGCCGGAGCCACCGATCCCGACACCGCGGCGATCATCGGCCAGCAGATCCATCAGTTCGAGACCCGCAAGGCCAACGACGACACCCGGATCGGCGTGCTCAACCAGCAGATCGCCCAGCTCGAGCAGCAGATCGAAGGAGCGCGGCGACAGCTCACCGGGGTGAAGCGGCAGCGCTCGCTGATCGCCGAGGAGCTCGTCTCGGTGCGCGAGCTCTTCCAGAAGGGCTACGAGCGCAAGCCGCGCATGCTGGAGCTGCAGCGGACGGAGGCCGGCCTGCTCGGCAGCGAGGGCGAGCTGGTCGCGCGGATCGCCCGCAGCGAGGAGGAGATCGGCGAGGCGCGGCTGGAGATCATCAACACCAAGATCCGCCGCCGCGAGGAGGTGGACCGCGACCTCTCCCAGGTTCAGTCCGACCGCCTGGAGCTGGAGCAGCAGATCACCGAAAGCCGCGACCGGCTGCAGCGCACCAGGATCACCGCACCGGTGGACGGCATCGTCCTGCGGCTCCAGGCGAAGACCCTGGGCGGCGTGATCAAGCCGGGCGACGTGATCATGGAGCTGGTGCCGACCACCGAGGACCTGATCATCGACGCCCAGGTGTCGCCGCGCGACATCGACGCGGTTCATGCCGGCCTGCCCGCCTACGTGATGTTCCCCTCCTATCCCCAGCGCGGGCTGTTGCGCATCGACGCCAAGGTGGATTCCGTTTCGGCCGACGCGATGACCGACCAGCGCACCGGCGAGCGCTACTACCTGGCCAAGGTCCGGATCGACCGCGACCACATCCGCGAGCTGGCGCCGACGATCGAGCTGGTTCCGGGGCTGCCGGCCGAGGCCTTCATTCAGACGAGCGAGCGCACCCTGCTCGACTACCTGCTGCAGCCGATGCTGATGGCGATGGAGCACACCTTCCGGGAGTAGGGAGTTGCTGGCGAGCAACGGGCCCGCATCGTGTGCGAACATCGGCGGATGAATTTGCACGGATGGTTCGATAAGTGCACATTCTGGAAGCGACGAATCTTCCACGCGGGAGGGCTGCCTTCATGAACCCGACGGAGCTTCGGCAGCGGCTGCGCCAGGCTCGGAAGGGCGCAGGGCTCAGTCAGCAGCAAGCGGCATCCGCGCTGGGCATTCCGCGTACGGCTGTAACCCAGATGGAGGGTGGTGGTCGCGCCATCTCCACCCTCGAATTGACCCAGCTTGCCGCACTGTATGGCAGGCCGCCCGCTTGGTTCATGCAAGAGGACGCTAACGAACAGGACTTGCTTCTGGCACTGCACCGGGCTTCCCCGGGCATCCTGGACAACCCTGACATCCGCCGGGAGGTTGATCGCTTCGTCGCTCTCTGCCGGGAGGGCGCCACCCTGGAACGGCTTCTGACCAAGCCCTCCATTGTTCTACCGTCATATCCCCTACCGGAGCCTTGCGGTAAGCACGATGCGGCCGTCCAAGGCGAATGGGTTGCCGATCAGGAGCGTCGCCGGCTTGACCTCGGCAGGGGACCGGTTTCAGACGTGGCGGAGTCGATATCTCGACAGGGCGTTTGGGCAGCGGGCGCGGGTCTGCCTGAGGGCGTCTCCGGGTTGTTTCTGAGCGCCCGCGACATCGGCCTCGCGATCCTCGTGAACGCTGCGCATTTCCGGGCCCGGAGGCGCTTCTCCTATGCTCACGGATACGCGCATGCGGTTATGGATCGCGATAGGACCGTCATCGTTTCGAACGTAATCAGCGCGGACGACCTGATCGAGACCAGAGCCAACGCTTTCGCTGCGGCCTTTCTGATGCCGGCGGAAGCGGCCTGGGACTGGCTGGAGAGACGGAAGGCGGAACTCGCGACTGTATATGACGACAGCGACGGGAACCGTCGTTCTTCTCCAGCATCACGAGACATCACGACGGAGCATGTAGCGCTTCTGGCGCGATACTTCGGCGTCAGCTACTCTGCCGCGCTGTACCGGCTGAGAACCCTCGGGCACGTCTCCCAGCGCCAGTACGAGTTGCTGAAGCGCCAGGAGAAGAGCGGCCTCGACTACCTAATACCAGCCTGCGCGGTTACTGACTCTGGGTTTGGGGATT
>JAXMOZ010000074.1:0-16652 GCA_034382075.1 Rhodospirillales bacterium | reverse complement strand
AGAACGGCAAAAAGCCCCTCGTCGCCATCACCGCCCTCATGCGCAAGCTCATCACCATCATCAACGCCCGGATCCGCGACGCCGAAAAGACCCCCCAACCCCAACCAGAACTGAGTTGATGACGGTGCTCTAAGGCCAAGTCCATCAGCCCGATTACGCAGTGCCCTAGCGGATCGGCGGCGCGTACATCAGCCCGCCGCGGCTCCACAGGTCATTGAGCCCGCGGTCGAGCTTCAGCTTCGAGCCTTGGCCGACGTTGCGCTCGAAGCTCTCACCGTAGTTGCCCACCTGCTTGATGGCGTTGTAGGCCCACTTCTCGTCGAGGCCGAGGGCCGCGCCCATGCCCGGGGTCACGCCCAGCATGCGCTTGACGTTGGGATCCTCGCTCTTCAGCGCCTCGTCGACGTTCTGCGAGGTGATCCCCCGCTCCTCCGCCTCCATGGTGGCGAACTGGACCCACTGGACGATGTCGAACCACTGGTCGTCGCCCTGGCGCACCGACGGCGTCAGCGGCTCCTTGGAGATGGTCTCGGGCAGGATGACGTAGTCGTCGGGGTTCGGCGTGTCGTTGGCGCGGATCGAGGCGAGCTGGGACTTGTCGGAAGTCAGCGCGTCGCAGCGGCCGGCAAGGAACGCCTGGGTGACCTCCTCGTACTTCTCGATGGTCACCGGCTTGAATGGCAGGCCGTTGGCGCGGAAGAAGTCGGCGAGGTTGAGCTCGGTGGTGGTGCCGGTCTGCACGCAGACGGTCGCGCCCGAAAGCTCCTTCGCGTTCTTCACCCCCAGCGCCTTGGGAACCAGGAAGCCCTGGCCGTCGTAGAAATTGATCGCGGTGAAGTCCAGGCCGTTGGCGGTGTCGCGGGTCAGCGTCCAGGTGGTGTTGCGCGGCAGGATGTCGATCTCGCCCGACTGCAGCGCGGTGAACCGCTGCTGCGCGCTCAGCGGCACGAACCGGGCCCTGTTAGCGTCGCCCAGCACCGCGGCGGCGACGGCGCGGCAGACGTCCACGTCGAGCCCGGTCCAGCGGCCCTTGTCGTCCGGCGTGCTGAAGCCGTAGAGGCTGGTGTTGACGCCACAGATCACCTCGCCGCGGCCCTTCACCGCGTCCAGCGTCGGCCCGGCTTGCGCCGCGGACGCGGCAATAGAGCCCGCCGCGGCGAGCGCAGCCGCGGCGCAGAACAGCTTATTCATTTGCAGGTATCCTCCGTCTCCCAGACACGGCGACCGCACGTCCGGCGGTGTATAGCGCGAGGCGCGATGACCCCGTGGCGTCGTCCGTTGCTGCCATTGTGTCGCAACTGTCCTCCGCCGAGCAACAAATATACCAGCCCCGCTCGGGGCAGCCGCCGGGCCCCCATGGTCGCGGGTCGGAGCCGGACCGCTCCCCGGCACGGCCAGGGGATGCACAAGGAGAGGGCAATTGCTCGAAGAACGGGCGGGTTCAGGCCGTCTCCGACCCCAGGCGCCGCACGCCGCGGCAGGCGCCGCAGCCTCCGCATGGTCGAAACAGAATGGCGGCGGCAGCTTATCGTCCTGCGCGCTTAGGTTGGCATGGACCGTGCTTATCTGGCGCATGCACACGGTCCGGCCGAGGCGCACGCCACTTCACGCACCCGTTGGTTCGTGTACCGACCGTGTGCCGACGGAAGGAAAGAGGCGCAAGCGATGAAGAAAATCGAGGCAATCATCAAGCCGTTCAAGCTCGATGATGTGAAGGAGGCTTTACACGAGCTTGGGCTTCAAGGCATTACCGTGCTCGAGGCGAAGGGGTTCGGCCGGCAGAAGGGGCATACGGAGCTTTACCGTGGCGCCGAATATATCGTCGACTTCCTGCCCAAGGTGAAGATCGAGCTGGTCATCGAGGACAACCTCGTCGAGCGTGCGATCGAGGCGATCCAGCAGGCGGCTCGGACGGGCCGCATCGGCGACGGCAAGATCTTCGTCACCACCGTTGAAGAAGCCATTCGGGTACGAACCGGCGAACGCGGCACCGAAGCAATCTGATCGCGCCTCGTTTCGGCAACCGCCCTACCGAAGCCTCCTGACTTCCCAGGTTCGACGCCAAAGCCACTAAAGGAACTCGCACCATGAGCTTGAACTGCAAGAACGCCGACGACGTGATGAAGGTTATCAAGGAAAACGAGATCAAGTACGTCGATCTGCGCTTCACCGATCCTCGGGGCAAGTGGCAGCACCTGACGATGACCTCGCCGTTCGTGGATGCCGACGCCTTTTCCGACGGCATCATGTTCGACGGCTCGTCGATCGCCGGCTGGAAGGTGATCAACGAGTCCGACATGGCCCTGGTCCCCGACGCGACGACCGCGGTGATGGATCCGTTCGCCGCGCAGCCGGCTCTGGTGCTGTTCTGCGACGTCGTCGAGCCCTCCTCGGGAGAGCCCTACCTCCGCGACCCGCGCTCGGTGGCGAAGAAGGCCGAGGCCTACCTGGCGTCCACCGGGATCGGCGACACCGTTTACGTCGGACCCGAGGCCGAGTTTTTCGTCTTCGACGACGTCCGCTTCGACGTCCAGATGAACCACTGCTTCTACGAGTTCAGCTCCGACGAGGGCCCGTACGTCACCGGCCGGATCCTGCCCGAGGGCAACGCCGGCCACCGGCCGCCGATCAAGGGCGGCTATTTCCCCGTCCCGCCGGTGGACTCGGCCATGGACCTCCGCGCCGAGATGACCTCGGTGATGATCGACATGGGCCTGGTGATGGACAAGCATCACCACGAGGTGGCGCCGAGCCAGCACGAGCTCGGCATGGTCTACAACACCCTGGTGCGCTCGGCCGACAACCTGCAGATCTACAAGTACGTCGTGCAGATGGTGGCGCAAACCTACGGCAAGTCGGCGACGTTCATGCCGAAGCCGGTCGCGGGCGACAACGGCTCGGGGATGCACGTCCACCAGTCGATCTGGGCCGACGGCAAGCCCACCTTCGCCGGCTCCGGCTATGCCGATCTGTCCGACGCCTGCCTCTACTACATCGGCGGGATCATGAAGCATGCGAAGGCGCTCAACGCCTTCACCAATCCCTCGACCAACAGCTACAAGCGGCTGATCCCGGGCTTCGAAGCGCCGGTGCTTCTCGCCTACTCGGCGCGCAACCGCTCGGCCTCGTGCCGCATCCCCTTCACCTCCAACCCGAAGGGCAAGCGGGTCGAGGTGCGCTTCCCCGACCCCACCGCCAACCCCTACCTGGCGTTTTCGGCGATGCTGATGGCCGGCCTCGACGGGATCCAGAACAAGATCCACCCGGGCGACGCCATCGACAAGAACCTCTACGATCTGCCTCCCGAGGAGCTGCAAAACGTCCCGACCGTGTGCGGCTCGCTCCGCGAGGCCCTGAACGAGCTGGACGCCAACCGCGACTTCCTGAAGAAGGGCGACGTGTTCACCGACGACCTGATCGACGGCTACATCCAGCTCAAGTGGGAAGAGGTGTACAACTTCGAGCACACCCCGCACCCGGTCGAGTTCCGGATGTACTACTCCTTGTAAGCCTCCGCCTTCCGTTCGGCCGCAACGGGGCCCCGCTCGTGTCCGCGAGCGGGGCCTTTTGCGTCTCGCGGCGCGGCGTCTGCCCGCCGGAGCGGCCGGCGTTTCCGGGCGGAACGAGATCATCGCGAACGCGTTCGTGAAGAACCGCGCCCGCCGCAACCCGTCCGGCTGCGGCCGCGGGGTCGCTGTTGCAGAAAGGTTGGACACCATGTCGCGCGCTGAGGCTGGCCGATGAGCGTCTTGTTCACGCCGGTGGCGGTCGGCGGCTTGGAGCTCCAGAACCGCATCGTGATCGCCCCGATGTGCCAGTACTCTGCCGTCGACGGCTGCATGACCGACTGGCACTCGATCCACCTCGGCCAGCTCGCGCTTTCGGGTGCCGGGCTGCTGACCATCGAGGCGACGGCGGTTCTGCCCGAAGGCCGGATCACCCATGCCGACGTCGGCCTCTGGTCGGACGAGACGGAGGCGGCCATGGGCCGGGTGCTGGACGCTATCCGCCGCTGGTCGGACATGCCGATCGCGCTGCAGCTGGCGCACGCCGGGCGCAAGGCCTCCACCGAGGTTCCGTGGATGGGCGGCGCGCAGATCCCGCCGGAGGCTGAAAACGGCTGGCAGACGGTGGCCCCCTCGGCGCTCCCCTTCGAGGAGGCCGAGAGGCCGCCCGCGGCCCTGGATGGCGACGGCCTGGCCCGGGTGCGAGACGCCTTCGCCGCCGCGGCCTCGCGCGCGGGCCGGCTGGGCCTCGACGCCGTCCAGATCCACGTCGCCCACGGCTACCTGCTGCACGAGTTCCTGTCGCCTTTGTCCAACCACCGCGACGACGCCTACGGCGGCAGCCTGGAGAACCGCATGCGCCTGCCGCTGGAGGTGTTCGAGGCGGTCCGCGCCGCCTTCCCCGCCGGCAAGCCGGTCAGCGTGCGCGTCTCGGCCACCGACTGGGCCGACGGCGGTTGGACGGTCGAAGAGACCGCTGTTTTCGCCCAGGCTTTGGAAGCGCGCGGCTGCGACGCCATCCACGTTTCCAGCGGCGGGCTCACGCCGACGCAGCGCATCCCCGTCGGACCCAGCTACCAGGTGCCGCTCGCCCGGGCGATCAAGGCGAAGACGCGCATGCCGGTGATCGCCGTCGGGCTGATCACCGAGTTCGACCAGGCCGAAGCCATCGTCGGCACCGGCGACGCCGATCTGGTCGCGCTGGCCCGGACGATCCTGTTCAACCCGCGCTGGCCGTGGCACGCCGCCGCGCACTTCGGCGACCGGATCCGCGTGCCCAGCCAGTACCTCCGCTCGCAACCCCGGCAGTACCAGCACCTGTTCGACGACGGGCATTAGCTAAAACAGCGTCGGCTCCGCCGGCGGGTAGAGCACGGCTCCGTCCTCCCGGACCAATGCCCCGGGGGTGAGCACGGCCGGCCTCGGCGGCTGGTCGCCGAGGATGTGCCGCACCTCGACCCCCGCAGCGAGCAGGTAGTCGCCGATGATCCGCCGGTGGCACTGCCACCACAGCGCCTCGGCGCACATCACCGCCGGCGTCGCGGCCTCCGCAAGATCCAGAAGTTCGGCGAGGCCGGAGCTGAACGGCGGCGTCAGCGCATAGTCGGCGAAGCTGCGAAAGCCGGGCTCGCGCCAGCCGGTATTGGGCGAGGCATCGTCGGCGAGGCTGGATCGGCGGCGGCCACCGAGGCTCTCCAGGTGCCGGTAGCCGATGCCGTGTCCGGCGAGGAAGCCGGACAGCGTCTCGATGTCGAACTGGGGATGGCGGCGCGAGCGCGGGAAGCGGCGCACGTCCGCGACCAGGTCGACCCCGTTGGCGGCGAGCAGCGCCAGCAGCGCCTCGGCGCTGCGGTTGGAATGGCCGATGGTGTAGATGCGCCTCGCCATGGGGCGACGTTACCGCTTCCGGCGGGGCGGCTCCATAACCGGCGCCAGTAGCGCCACCGGACGGGGCGGAACCGGCCGCGGCACCCCGGCGTTGATGCGCCGGCAGAGGAGCTCGATCATGTCTGAGGCGAAGCGCGCGTCCCGGTTGGCGGGCGCAACGGTGGTTGTCTTGTCGGCGCTGGCGATCGCCAGCTGCACCGGGAGCGGAACCAGCGGACCCAACACCGAACCCGCCGGCGAGGCGAAGACGCCCCGCACCCGCGCGCTGGAAGCGGGCGCCGTGGCAATGCAGCGGGACGCGCCGCCGGACGCGCTCGACGTCTACCTGGTCGGCTTCCACCCGCTGAAGGCCGATCCGCAGCATCAGCTCGAAGCGCACCACTTCTGCCGGCAGGTGAACGAGGACTTTGCCCAGTGCGCCCTGTTCGACGGCAACACCGCGGAGGCCAACCTCAACGGCATCGAGTACATCATCTCCGAGCGGCTGTTCGAACGGCTGCCGGCGGCGGAGAAGCGCTACTGGCATCCGCACAACGGCGAGATTCTCTCCGGCCAGCTCGCCGCTCCGGGCCTTCCGGTCGTCGCGGAGCACGAGTTGATGAAGGCCAAGATGAACAGCTACGGCAAGACCTGGCACACCTGGACCAGCGAGAAGCACGACGCGGGCGACATCCACTCGCTGCCGCTCGGCGAGCCGGCGCTGGCCTGGTCGTTCAACCGCTTCGGCGAGGCGCGTCAGGCGCTGATCGACGAGCGCGACCGAAAGATGGGCATCGACAGCGAGAAGCTGCGCCAGACGCGCCAGGATCTGGTTCCGCTGGCCCACCCGCAGGCGGGCGTGGATGCGCTGAAGGGCAAGTTCCCCGGGCCGACGCAGCCGATCCCGGGCGTCGTCGACAAGCAGGCGGTCAAACGCTGAGGGGGATAATTCGAGCGCCGGCGCCCGTGGCCGCCCGCGTTTTTCCCCTTCGCTCGCAGCGTCATTGACTTCGCGGCCTCGACCGCCCACCCTAAGGCCATCGTCGACGCGGCCCCGGACGAGGGCTCGTGGTGCGCTCCAAGAGCTGCACCGCCCGGGTCCCTGAGTGGCCGCATCGTCATCCGCCCCGACCCGGGGCATCCACCAGCGCCTGCATGCGACGCGTCGCCGGCCGGTCCGGAGGCACTTTGCGACGTGGCGCACATAGAAAAGAGCAATCACAATTGACTTCATTCGCCGACCTCGGCGTCGCTGATCAGCTTCAGCGCGCCCTTCTCACTGCCGGCTATAGTGCCGCAACGCCGATCCAGGAGCGCGCGATCCCGCTCCTCCTCGAAGGCCGAGACCTGCTCGGGATCGCCCAAACCGGCACCGGCAAGACGGCGGCGTTCGCGCTGCCGATCCTGCAGCGGCTGGCCGAAACACCGCAGCGGCGCGGCCGCGGCGCATCCGCGCTCATCCTCGTTCCAACCCGTGAGCTCGCCGTCCAGGTGGCTGCAGCCTTCAGCACTTATGGCAAGCGCCTGGCGCTCCGCACCGCGGTCATCCACGGGGGCGTCGGCCAGGGGCCGCAGGTCGCAGGCTTGCGCGCCGGCATCGACATCCTCGTTGCCACCCCCGGCCGCCTCCTCGACCTCATCCAGCAGGGCCACGCCAAGCTGTCCTCGGTTTCGGCCTTCGTCCTCGACGAAGCCGACCGGATGCTCGACATGGGCTTCATCCGCGACATCCGCAAAATCGTGGCCGAGTTGCCGAAGGCGCGGCAGTCGATGCTGTTCTCGGCGACCATGCCCGCCGAGATCGCCCACCTCGCCGCGTCCATGCTGCACCAGCCGGCGCGGGTCGAGGTCGCACCGTCCGGCAGCGCCGTCACCCTCGTCGGCCAGGGCGTGTTCCACGTCGCCACCGGCGACAAGCGCGCGCTGCTGCGCACCCTCCTGGAAAATCCGGAGATGCGCCGGGTCATCGTCTTCACCCGCACCAAGCACGGCGCCAACAAGGTGGCGGACAACCTGTCCCGCTCGGGCGTGGCCGCCGGCGCCATCCACGGCAACAAGTCGCAGTCGGCCCGCCAGGCGGCGCTGGACGACTTCCGCCGCGGCCGCTCGCGGGTGCTGGTTGCCACCGATATCGCGGCGCGCGGCATCGACGTCGAGGCGGTGACCCACATCGTCAATTACGAGCTGCCGAACGTCCCCGAAACCTACGTGCACCGGATCGGCCGCACCGGCCGGGCCGGCGCCACCGGCGCCGCGTTGTCGTTCTGCGACGCGGCCGAGCGCGCCTACCTGCGCGACATCGAGAGGCTGGTGCGCAAGCCGATCGCGGTGATCGCGAGCCCGTTGCCGCAGACGAACAGTGCGGCGGTTGCGCCTCACAAGCCGGCAGCAGAGACTCCTTCCACTCGGCGGCGACCGGCACGGGCGCGTGGCCGCCCGGGCCAGCGGGCGGCCGCTTAAGGAGGAGAAGCAATGGCGCGTAAACCCAATTACCGCTTCGACCGCATGGAAAAAGACCGCGCCAAGGCGGCGAAGAAGGCCGAGCGGCTGAAGGCGAAGCAGGAGCGTTCGACCAAGGGCAAGCCCGCAGACGGGGTCCCGGCCGACGGCGAGGCGGGCGTCGAGGGCGCAAGCGTCGAGGGTGCAAGCGTCGAGGGTGCAAGCGTCGAGGGTGCTGAGGTCGAAGGCGCAGAGAGCGAGAGCGTCGCGGGCGACCGCGCCGAGGCCGAGAGTGCCCGGGTCCGGCAGGGCGAAGATTAGGCTCGCGCAAGACCTCGGGTAGCGGCAAGATCGGAGCCTGGGCGGTTCTCGGACGATGCTGCTGAATGCCGATCTGTCGCTGCGGGCGGTGAACTTCGCCGATGAGGCGGAATGGCTCCCCTCGCCCATGGCCGGCGTCGAGCGGCGAATGCTCGAGCGGGACGGCGAAGAGGTGGCGAGAGCCACCAGCGTCGTCCGCTACCGCGCCGGCAGCCACTTTCCCCGCCACGAACACGAACTCGGCGAGGAGTTCCTGGTGCTTCAGGGAACCTTCGCCGACGAGTTCGGCGCCTACCCCGCCGGGACCTACGTCCGCAATCCGCCGGGCTCCGGGCATGCGCCCTGGAGCGAGGACGGCTGCGTCCTGTTCGTGAAGCTCCGTCAGTTCCACCCGGAGGATCGGGCGCGGGTGGTGATCGATACCCGCACCGCCGAGTGGTTCCCCGGAATCGCCAAGGGCATCGCCGTGCTGCCGCTCCACGGGTTCGCCAGCGAGCGGGTCTCGCTGGTGCGCTGGGCGCCGCAGAGCCGCTTCACCCTGCATCAGCATGCCGACGGCGAGGAGATCTTCGTGCTCACCGGCGCCATCGAGGACGAGGAGGGCCGCTACGTGGCGGGCTCCTGGCTGCGCAACCCGCCGGGCAGCCGGCACCAGCCGTTCAGCCTCGAGGGCTGCCTGCTTTACGTCAAGATCGGGCACCTGCCGGCGGTGCACAAATAGCGCCCCGGCCGCCCGCGCGGCCGCCGGAACGCCAACAGCCCGCCCAGGGGGAACGTCCATGGACACCCGGATCTCGCTGACGACGAAGGACAAGGTCGCCACCGTCCTGCTCAACCGGCCGCAGGCCTACAACGCCCTCGACCGCGAGACGGTGGGCGAGCTGCAGCAGATCCTGCTGCAGGCAAGCACCGACCCGAGCATCCATGGCGTCGTCATCACCGGCGCCGGCAAGGCGTTCTCCGCCGGCGGCGACATCCGCGGGGTGATGGCGCACCCGCAAGCGCCGGCGGCGGCGTTCAATGTGCTCGCCGCCTACGTCCACGTCTGCATCGTCGAGATCCGCAGGATGCGCAAACCGGTGGTGGCCGCGATCAACGGCGTTGCCGCCGGCGGCGGTTTCTCGCTGGCGCTCGCCTCCGACTTCCGGGTCATGGCCCGCTCGGCGCGGCTGAAGCAGGGCTTTACCAGCAACGCGCTCTGCATCGACGGCGGCGCCACCTTCACCCTGCCCAGGCTGGTGGGCCTCGCCCGGGCCCTGGAGATCGCCGCGTTCGACGAACCGATCGGGGCGGAGCAGGCGCTGGCCTGGGGGCTCGTGACCAAGGTCGTCGACGATGGCGAGGTGGTGGCCGAGGCGGAGCGGCTGGTTCGCGCCGCGGCCGAGAAGTCGCTGCACACCTTCGGCTGGAGCAAGCAGCTGCTCACCAACTCGTTCGAGACCCCGCTCGAGGCTCAGCTCGAAGGCGAGCGCCAGGGCCTGCTCGCCTGCGTCTCCCACGCCGACGGAGTGGAGGGGATGACCGCCTTTCTGGAAAAGCGCCCGCCCCGCTACAACCGCTGACGCTTCGCCCCCTGGCTCACCACTGACGCCCTTGCCGTACGCCTCACCGCTGCCGCCCTTGCCGTACAGCTTGGCGGTCGCTCACCTCCGTCATGGCCGTGCTTGTCATTGCTTGTCACGGCCATCCAGTGGACCATCGATAGACGCTGGGTGACGAACGGGCGGTTCGAGGGCACGGTGCGCTACGGACTGCGCGTATGCCCCGATGCAGAGGCCCCATCACATGGTGCTCTAGGCTAGCGACAGCCAGATCCGCCGCGGGCACCGTCGGCTCTCTTTTGATGGGACACGCAAGCCATGGGAGAACAGGCGATGGATGAGGCGATCGGAAAACTCCGTTGGGCCATTGCGGAGGGCTACATCCCGCCCGCCAGCACCGGCGAAAGCCGGGAGATGATCAGCCACGAGACGGTGTGCATCCTCAATGCCGCCGACGACGACGCCCATGTCGAGATCACCGTGTACTTCACTGACCGCGAGCCGGTCGGACCCTACCGGATGACCGTGCCGGCGCGGCGCACCCGCCACTTCCGCTTCAACGAGTTCAGCGACCCCGAGCCGGTGCCGGTGAACACCGACTTCGCCAGCGTGATCACCTCGAACGTGCCGATCGTCGTCCAGCACACCCGGCTGGACTCCCGCCAGGCCGCCCTCGCCCTGATGACGACCATGGCGTATTCCGGCTGACGCCGCGCCATGTCGCCGAGAATCGAGGACTACGCGCTGATCGGCGACACCCGCACCGCGGCGCTGGTCGGCAACAACGGCTCGATCGACTGGCTGTGCGTGCCCCGGTTCGATTCGCCGGCCTGCTTCGCCGCGCTGCTCGGCAGGCCGGAAAACGGCCGTTGGCTGCTGGCGCCGTCTTCTCCGGTCAGGAAGGTGCACCGCCACTATCGCAACGAGAGCCTGGTGCTCGACACGGAGTTCCAGACCGAGGCGGGCAGCGTCATGGTCACCGACTTCATGCCGCACCCCCACCTTTCCGGCCAGGTCGACATCATCCGCATGGTGCAGGGCCGGAGCGGCCGCGTGCCGATGCACATGGAGATGATCCTGCGCTTCGGCTACGGCGCCATCGTCCCCTGGGTCCGCCGCCGCGAGTATGGGCTGCGCGCCGTCGCCGGGCCGAACGCGGTGCGCTTCCAGTCGCCCGTCGCTCTCGTGAACAGGGACTTCACCACCGTCGCCGATTTCGTGATCGAGGCGGGCCAGATGCTGCCGTTCCGCTTCACTTGGCTGCCCTCCGAGGAGTACGGCCCGCGGGTCGGCGACGTGGAGGACGACCTGGAGAGCTGCGAGGCTTGGTGGCACGACTGGGCCTCGCGCTGCACCGTGCAGGGTCCCTGGCGCGACCACGTGGTTCGCTCGCTGATCGTGCTGAAGGCGCTGACCTACAGCCCGAGCGGCGGCATCGTTGCCGCGCCGACGACGTCACTGCCCGAGGAGATCGGCGGCAGCCGCAACTGGGACTACCGCTTCTGCTGGATCCGCGACGCGACCCTGACGCTCGACGCCCTGGCCAGCTCCGGCTTCATCCAGGAGGCCCGCGCCTGGAGGCAGTGGCTGCTGCGCGCCGTCGCCGGGTCGCCGTCACAGCTGCAGATCATGTACGGCGTCTCCGGTGAGCGGCAGCTCCCGGAAAGCGAGCTCGACTGGCTCGAGGGCTACGAAGGCAGCCGCCCCGTGAGGGTCGGCAACGAGGCGCACCACCAGCTGCAACTCGACATATACGGCGAGATCATGGACACCTTCCACGAGGAGCAGATCCATGGTCTGGCGCCGCTCGACGACACCTGGAGGCTGCAGCGGATCCTGGTGAAGGCGGTCGAGGAGGACTGGAAGAAGCCGGACAGCGGCATCTGGGAGGTGCGCAGCGCGCCCAGGCACTTCACCTACTCCAAGGTGATGGCCTGGGTCGCCGTCGACCGGGCGATCAAGGCCGTCGAGAGATACCGCCGCGATGGCCCGGTGGAGCGGTGGCGCGAACTGCGCCAGCAGATCCACGACGACGTCATCCGCAACGGCTACGACGCCCGGCGCAACACCTTCGTCCAGGCCTACGGCCACGACGCGTTGGACGCGTCGCTGCTGCAGATCCCGTTGGTCGGCTTCCTGCCGTGCGACGACCCCAGGGTGATCGGAACGGTCGAGGCGGTGCAGCGCGAGCTCTGCCGCGACGGCCTGGTGATGCGCTACCTGGTGGAGGAAGCGGACGACGGCCTTGCGGGTGGGGAAGGCGCGTTCCTCGCCTGCTCGTTCTGGCTGGTCGATGCCTTGTGCCTGCTCGACCGGCGCCAGGAGGCGAGCGAGCTGTTCCAGCACCTGCTCTCGCTCTGCAACGACGTCGGGTTGCTGGCGGAGGAGTACGACGTCGCGGCCGGGCGCCAGGTCGGCAACTTCCCGCAGGCGTTCTCGCACGTGGCGCTGGTGAACTCGGCGGTCAACCTGACCTACGCCTACGGCCCGGCAAAGCGCCGCTCGAGCGAGTGACCTAGAAGGGTAACTCGGGCTGGCGCCTATCCGGGTCCTGCGCTAAGGGATGCAGCGCATCCTGCGGGGAAGGGCCGTCATGATCGTGCGCGTCGTCAAGCTGCTGAAGGTCGCAGCCATCGTGGTCGCGGTGGCGCTCCTCACCCTTGCCGGCATTCGCATCTATGACACCCAGAGCGGCCCCGAGCTCCAGGTGTGGCACACCTTCGTGCCGGAGGAGATGGAGCGGGCGGAGATCGACGAGGCCGACTGGGACGCCTACCTCGCCCACGAGGCGCAGGTCTTCGCCGACGTTCGGGCCGAAGTGACGGACCAACTGCCGCCGGAGGCCCAGACCGATGCCAACCGGTACTACGCCGAAAGCCCGGTCTACCCGGGCGGGTTCGCCTATGACTGGAACCGCTCCTATGTGCTGGAGCCGGAGGGCGAGCCGCGAGGGGCGGCGGTCTTCCTCCATGGTCTGACCGACTCGCCCTACAGCCTCCGCCACCTCGCCCGCGAGTACCGCGTCCGCGGCTTCGTCGCCATCGCCATCCGCCTGCCGGCGCACGGCACCGTTCCCGGCGCCCTGACCGAGGTGGAGTGGGAGGACTGGCTGGCGGCGACCCGCCTCGCCATGCGCGAGGCACGGCGCCGCGTCGCTGTCGGCAAGCCGCTGCACGTCATCGGCTTTTCCAACGGCGGGGCGCTGGCGATGAAGTACGCCCTGGACGCCCTGGACGATCCCGC
Organism: Rhodospirillales bacterium; assembly: GCA_034382075.1. GTDB lineage: Bacteria > Pseudomonadota > Alphaproteobacteria > Rhodospirillales > Defluviicoccaceae > JAEULH01. The sequence continues at coordinate 3,736 of JAXMOZ010000074.1, read as the reverse complement.
GCTGGCGCGGCCGGACCACCTCGTGCTGGTCTCGCCGATGATCGGGATCACCGGCTTCGCCCGCTTTGCCGGACTGGCGGCGCTGCCGGCGTTCCTCCCTGCCTTCGCCAAGGCCGCCTGGCTCAGCCTCGTCCCCGAGTTCAACCCGTTCAAGTACAACTCCTTCCCGGTAAACGGCGCCCGCCAGGCGCATGCGCTGACCCGGGCGCTGCAGCAGCAGATCAACGCCCAGGCGCGGGCCGGCGCGCTCGAAGGGTTGGCGCCGGTCCTGACCTTCCAGTCGGTGGTCGACTTCACCGTCAGCACCAGGGCGATCATCACCGCGCTCTACAACCAGCTTCCGGCGAACGGCAGCGAGCTCGTGCTCTTCGACCTGAACCGGGCGGCGCGCTTCGGGCTGCTGCTGGCGCGGACCGCGGAAACCCGGCTGGCCCGGCTGCTGCCGCCGCCGCCGCGGACGTTTCGCACCACCATCATCACCAACGCCGGCGACAACAGCACCGAGATGGTCGAGCGGGTGATCGACGCCGGCAGCAGCGAGGAGCGGGTGCGGACGCTGGGCATCGCCTACCCGCCCGACATCTTCTCGCTCTCGCACGTCGCCCTGCCGTTCCCGCCGTGGGACGCGCTGTACGGCATCGCTCCGGGCACCGACGAGGACTTCGGCGTCAACCTCGGCACCATGGCCTCGCGGGGCGAGATCGGCGTCCTGATCGTCAACCTCGATTTCCTGATGCGCATCGCCTCGAACCCGTTCTACCTCTACCTGAACGCCCGGGTCATGGAGGAGGTGCCGGCGAAGGAGCCCGGCGAATCGCCACCGGCCCCGGACCGCTCCTGACCCAGGCGCCGCGCCAGGCTCCGGGCGTTCCAGGCGATTGTTGCGGCGCGATGTGAAGCCGACGCTTGACGATCCCGCCTCCGGCTGGAACATGCAGGGACGGTAATGGACCGGCATGGCCGCGGGCCCAGGCAGGAGACGAGATGATCAGCTGGATCGACTTTCGCGATTTTTTCGAGATCAACAGCGGGCTCTACGGGGCCAGCCAGGCGCCGCTGCCGCCGGCGGAGATGATGGTCGCGCTGCTCACGGTGGCCCGCGCCTCCCACGCCGTCGATCTCGAGCACGCCGCCGAGGCCGAAGCGCGGTCGGCCGAGCCGGCGCTGCAGTAGCGACAAACGCGTGGGGTTCATCGACGCGGTGCAACGGCTCGCGCCGCTATGACCGAGCGTGTTTCACTGGTGGCAGCACCACCTGCCTTCGTCACCCCCGGACTTGTTCCGGGGGTCCACGGAAGTGCGTGGATGGCCGCAACGAGTGCGGCCATGACGGGATGTCCGTGTGACTGCGGGGCACGCCGCCGAGGAGGAAACCCAGGCGGCCGCGCCGGCGCTGCAGTAGCGGCTCGGCGCGGTGGCGCGTCACTCGCCCTGCCGGGCGGGTGCCCTCACCCTCCCCACCCTTCCCTCTCTCACGCTTCGCACAGCTCAGACACACAAGGGTCGGGGTGAGGGCTCTTGTGATGCGCAACAAAGATATGACTCGCGGCCAAGCCCCTACGGGGTGACGCCGGCGGGCACGGCCGCGTACTCGGCGGGGACGAAGAACAGGTAGTCGTCGTCCGCCCGCGCCGCGTGGCAGGCGTGGCAGAAGGCCATCCGCCCGCCATTGGTTCCGCTGTCGCCGAAGGTGCTGCCGTCCGGCATGATCATCACGTAGCGCCAGTCGGCGGTTCTGGGGCTCGCCTCCGGCTTCAGCTTTTCCATGAGGAACAACGCGCCTGGGAACCGGCGGCCGCGGGGGGTGGCGGTGAAGCTGTCCTTGGCGATCACCGCGCCGGGCGGCATCGCCGCCCCCGCCCTGCCATAGCCGGCGGCGGTGGCCGCGGGGTTGGCGTAGTTGTTGACGTAGCGGTTGCCGTGGGTCGCCGAGCGGTACGGGGCGTCGTTGACCCGTGCCCAGCCAAGATAACGCCGGGCGGAGGGCTCCGCCGAGGCGACGTACGCCCGGGTCATGAGGTCGAGCAGGCCGGCGTAGGCGGTCTCCGCGTCGGCCTTGCCGAGCTCCGCCGCCTTCTCGATGGAGAAATGCTCCTCGGGCTCGTCGCTCTCGGCGATGAGGATGCTGTCGGCGCGGGCCGGAGTGGCGGGCAAGGCGACGGTGAGGACGATGAGCGCCACCCCCCCGCCGCCGGAGACAAAGAACCGGCGAAGCCGTTGGGGAACGGCGCCTGCTTCGCCTGATCGGTGTTGGTCTCGAACCATGGGCGCCCCCTGATCGGCACCCTTCCCCTCGGTCTTTCCGCGAATTGTAACGCAACGCGTTCGCGCCGGAAAGGAAACAACAATTATGTGTAGGTAGCACACGATCTGTCCGGTCTAGGTAGCACACGATCTGTCCGGTGAAGCTCTGCTCCTCTGGAGGAGGGGAGCGGATGGTTCGGCGGACGGAGGTGCTACAGGGGCTGCGGATGATGAAGTTTCTGAGCCTTCTCGACCGGGTCGAGGCGGCGGAGTTGAGCAAGCTGGAGGCGGCGGAGATTTTGGGGATCAGCGAGCGGACCTTCCGGCGCTGGTGCGGGCGCTACCGCGAGGAGGGCGAGACCGGGCTCTTCGACCGGCGCCTCGGCAAGCCGTCGGCGAAGCGGGTTCCGGACGCCGATGCCGAAGAGATCGAGCGGCTCTATCGCGAGCGCTACGTTGGCTTCAGCGCCAAGCACTTCCACGAGCACCTGGTCGCCGACCACGGCTTTCGCTGGGGCTACACCTGGACCAAGACGTTCCTGCACGGCCGCGGCCTCTTGCGCCCGGTGCTTCGGCGCGGGGCGCACCGGCGGCGTCGGCCGCGCAAGCCGCTGCCGGGGATGATGCTGCACCAGGACGCCTCGCGCCACGTCTGGGTCCCGGGCCAGCCGGCGCTGGACTTGGTGGTGACCCTCGACGACGCCACCGGCGAGATCTACTCGGCGATCCTCGTCGCCGAGGAGGGCACCGCCTCGACCTTCCGCGCCCTGCTGGCGGTGTTTGCCCGCCACGGGCTGCCGTGCAGCCTCTACACCGACCGCGGCAGCCACTATTTCATCACGCCGAAGGCCGGCGAGAAGCCGGACCCCAAGGCCCGGACCCAGGTCGGCCGGGCGCTGGCGCAGCTCGGCGTCGAGCACATCGCCGCCTTCTCGCCGCAGGCCCGCGGCCGCTCCGAGCGGGCCTTCCGCACGCTCCAGGACCGCCTGCCGAAGGAGCTGGCGCTCGCCGGCATCGACAGCATCGACGCCGCCAACGCCGTCCTCGCCGGAGGCTTCCTCGAACGCTGGAACGCCCGCTTCGCCGTGCCCGCGGAGCAGCCGGGAACCGCCTTCGTCCCCGTCGACGAAGCCCAGCTCCGCCAGATCCTCTGCATCGAAGAGCCCCGCCGGGTCGGCAACGACAACACCGTGACCTTCCACCGATACCGGCTGCAGATCCCGCCCGGCCCGCTGCGCCCGCACTACGTCAAGGCCCAGGTCAAGGTCCGCCAGTACCTCGACGGAACCTTCGCCGTCTTCCACGGGCCGCGCGAGATCGGCCGCTACGACGCGGGCGGCGCCCTGCAAAGCCAAACCCCAGAGGCCGGCGTGAACCGCTTCGACGCCGAGCCGAACCGTGGACCGGCCCGTGGACTTGATGGACAACCCTCCCGGGTTGCCCACAACCCCACAGGCCCCACAGCCACAGCAGAAGCGGTCAACCCATGTAC
>JAXMOZ010000073.1:0-17075 GCA_034382075.1 Rhodospirillales bacterium | reverse complement strand
GCGAAACCCCTCGTGGCCAGCGGTCATCGAACCGCATCAACAGGCCGGATACATGACCGCTCCAGACCCGATCGCCGAAGCCGCTCCAAAACCCCTTGCCACCCGGGGGCCGTCCATACATGACGGCTGTTATTGGTATTACGAGGGCGAGCGTTTAGCTCGCCTCCAGAAACCGGGCGCGGAACTGCTCGGTGTTTTCGTTGGCCCGGCCCTCGAACACCTTGGTAAGCGCCCGGCACATCACGAAGCTTTCGGCGCCGAGCTGCAGGAACTGCCGCACCTTGGAGAACTCCCGGACCACCATCGCCGGGTCGTAGCCGTCGACCATCAGCTTGATCGCCGCCTCGGTCATCTCGCGGACGCGCTCGCCGTCGCTCGCGTCCTTCCAGCGGCTGAACGAGGCGCCGGTGCCGTAGTTGTAGCCCTCCTGCGTCAGCCGCGCGGTGAGCCCGGGGTCCATCGGGACCACCCGGACCACGCCGATCCTGTCGTTCCACCAGATGTGCGCGTCGCGCGCATCGATCTGCCCGGGTTTTCTCTCGATCAACATCCTCGAACGGCCCTTTCCTGCCGGTTCCACCACTGCCGGCACGGTATCACGCCAACCCGAGAATTGGTACGTTTGGGTACTTATTCGATTGGCGGTGCGCTTCCCACAGCAGGAGGAACCCTGCCCCACCCCGCTCGTTGACCTACAGCGCCCGGCATCGGCGCGCGGCAAACCGAGGGCGGATCAATGCTGTTCGACGACTGGTACGGCCTCCTCCGCGTCCTGATCGTGGGCACCTCGGCCTACGCCGGGCTGGTCGCCCTGCTGCGGCTCACCGGCAAGCGGACGCTGTCGAAGATGAACGCCTTCGACCTGATCGTCACCGTCGCGCTCGGCTCGACGCTCGCCACCGTGCTGCTGTCGAGCGACGTCGCGTTGGCCGAAGGCATGCTCGCGCTGACCCTGCTCTGCGCCCTGCAATACGTCGTCGCCTACGTCTCGACCCGTTCGCCGCGCTTCCAGGCGCTGATCAAGGCGGAGCCGTCGCTGCTCTACTTCCGCGGCCAATTCCTCTCGGGGGCGATGAGACGCGAGCGGGTGAGCGAGGAGGAGATCCTGGCCTCCATCCGGGCCCAGGGGATCGCCGACCCGACCAGCGTGGACGCGGTCGTCCTGGAGACGGACGGCTCGTTCAGCGTCGTCTCGGGCGGCGAGGGACCCGTCATCGGCTCCCTCCGGTATGTCCGCGGCCCGGGGGATGGCGGCGCCAACGCGGCCTGGTGAGCCGGGCGGCCGCAGCCGCCTCACGGCGCCTCGACGGGCCTCAGTGCGGCAGGTGGCGAAGCAGCAGTTCGACGTTGCGCCGGTTGGCCTTGTAGCCGGCGTCGAACAGGTCGCCCACCAGCGGGATCAGGCCGACGACGGCATCGACCCCCATGTTCGCGAGCATCCTGAGGATCACATGCCTGGGCGCGCCGAGGCGGGCGGCCTCGGCGATGATGTAGGCGGCGCAGGCCGCCCCGGCTGCATCGCCGATCCCCGGGATCAGGCCGATGATCCCGTCCCAGCCGAAGCGAAAGCGGGTGCCGGGGATGCGGAAACGACTGTCGAGCAGGCTGGCCAGCCGCTCCAGCCGGCGGATCCGCGCCCAGTCCCGGTTGCTCGAATAGGTCGTGTCCACCTCGCCCTCCGCGCCGCACTGAAGGAACACCAACGGCAGAGGCGGGTTCCTCCGCTGCGCTTGGCGCCCGTGTGGCCGCCGTCACTGCGGCGGCATGAGGCTACGGGTACAGTATTGAAAAGGCGGTAGATGCGGATCGGCGAGGCGACGAGAGACGCGCGAGCCTGCCCCCATGCGCCCTCCGCCTCGCGACACCCTTCGCGGCTCAGCTTGCCGGGGTGTCAGCTTGCCGGCCGAAGGTGGTGAAGCGGGCCTTGGCGGCGCGCTCGATGGCGACGGCGACCAGCCGGTCGACGGCGAGGCGGTCGCGGATCATCTCCAGCATCCGCAACTCCTCGCGATCGACCCGGCCGTCGGCGGCGGCGACATCGCAGGCGAGCGCATACGCCGTCTCGCGAAGCTTCGCCGGCAGCGCCGCCTCGATCTGAGCCAGCGCCGCCTCCAGGCCGTCGTCGACGTCGAGGCACTCGGCGCAGGCCGCCGCGGTCGCCGGCAGAAGCTCCCGGTTGTAATCCTTGAACACCGGCAGCCCCTGGATGATCTCGCCGATCTTGCGCAGCTCGGCGTCGGTCATGTCGCGATCGGCCGCCGAAATCATCACCATGGTGTAGATCAGCGCGGCGTGGTGGGTGATCATCTGCTGTCCTTCACTCGGCGCCGGCCACGCGCGCGGGCGAAGCGGCTGTTCCTCTGCGGCCATCATAGTGTCGCGTCACTCTGCCGGCAGCCGTAAAGAATGGCAACCGCTTGCCGGGCAGGCATCGGGCAGGCATCGGGCAGGCGGCGAGGCAGGCCGCCGGCCGTCCTTTGGCGGGGACTGGTTGGGCCGGCCGCTAGCCAGCCCGGCGACAAAACGCGCTATACTGACTATCGCTCGCGAGGAACCGGTCCGCGGGCGCAACCAGGGACGAGAGGCGGCGAGCCCGCCCGGTCCGCGAGCGAAGGGGGCGAACGCCGTGGCCGCCGGCCGCTTGTTGATCTGCGACGACGAGGAGCGCTTCGGGCGGTTCGTGCAGCGCGTCGCCATGGACCTCGACTTCGAGGTGCAGGTGACCAGCAGCGCCGACGACTTCATCGCCACCTATGACGGCTTCGAGCCGACGGTCATCGTCCTCGACATGATCATGCCGGACATGGACGGCAACGAGCTGATCCTCTGGCTCGCCCAGCGGCGCAGCCCGGCAGACCTGATCATCTGCACCGGCTACAACCCGGACTACGCGACGAACGCCAAGATCCTGGCCGAGTTCAAGGGGCTGAAGAGCGTGACCACGCTGCGCAAGCCGGTGAGCGTGGCCTCGCTGCGACAAGCCCTGCAGGCGACGCCGCAAGCTTCGCAGCGGACCTAGGCGAGGGTCGGCGGAAGGACCCCAGCGTGCGCGAGTACCGCAGCGTCATCCTCCTGATCCTGATCATGACCGGCGTCACCCTGGTGGTCGGCGGCGCCGCCATCCTGATCCTCTACGAGACGGCGATGACCCAGGCTCGCGAGCGGCTGACCGAGACCGCGCGCAGCCACGCCATCCTCATCGACGCCATCGTCGGCCACGAGCTGGCCCTGGGCGAGCCGGTGGAGGCGGCGCAGCGCAACGCCGTCATCCAGATCGGCTTGGCCTATGCCGCGGGCGGCGGGGCGTCGGCCGTCGGCGATCTCAACCTGGCGCGGCGGGAGGGAAAGGAGATCGTCTTCCTCGTCCGCAGCGATCAGCCGGTGGGCCGGCCGCTGCACACGGCCTTCGATGCGCCCGAGGTCGAGCCCATGCGCAGGGCGCTGAACGGCGAGAACGGCGTTTTCACCAGCATCGCCTACCTCGGGCGAACGGTGATGGCGGCGTACGAGCCGGTGCCCGCGGGAGACCTCGGCGTCGTCAGCAAGATCGACCTCGCCGAGCTCCGGGCCCCGTTCAAACGCGCCGGCTTCGCCGTTCTGGCTCTGGCGCTGGTCATGATCGGCCTCGGCACCACCCTGTTCGTCCAGATCGGCGCCCCCATGATCGAGCACATCCGCACCAGCGAGCGCCGCTTCCGCGATCTCTTTGAAAGCATGAGCAGCGGCGTCGCGGTGTTCCGCGCCGCCGGCGAGGGCCAGGACTTCCTTTTCACCGACCTCAACCCCGCCGGCGAGCGCATCGACCAGGTGAGCCGCAGCGCGCTCCTCGGCCGGCCGCTGGCCGAGGTCCTTCCCGGCGCGGAGGCGTCCGGCCTGCTCGAGGTGCTGCGCCGGGTCTGGCTGACCGGCGAGGCCGAGCACCTGCCCCCTCGCCTCTACGAGGACGAGCGGATCCGCGGCTGGCGGGAGAGCATCGTCTACAAGCTTCCCGGCGGCGAGGTGGTCGAGCTGTTCGACGACGTGACCCAGCGTCAGGCCACCGAGGAGCAACTCCGTCACGCCCAGAAGATGGAGGTGGTGGGCCAGCTCACCGGCGGCGTCGCCCACGACTTCAACAACCTTCTGGCCATCATCCTCGGCAACCTGCAGCTCCTGCGCGAGCGGCTGGGCAACGACCCGGTCGCCCGCGAGCTGGTCGCCGACGCGCTGTGGTCCGCCGAGCGCGGCGCCGAGCTCACCCACCGCCTGCTCGCCTTCGCCCGCCGCCAGCCGCTGAACCCGGCCGTCACCGACGTCAACGTGCTGATCGGCGGGATGATCGAGCTGGTCCGCCGCACCGTCGCCAGCAGCAGCCCGGGCAACCCAGCGGTCGCGGTCGAGGAGACGCTGGAACAGGGGCTGTGGCCGGCGACCATCGACCGCGGACAGCTGGAAAGCGCTCTGATGAACCTTATCGTCAACGCCCGCGACGCGATGCCCGGCGGCGGGACGCTGACGCTGTCGACGGCGAACGTCGTGGTCGAGGCGCCGGAGGTCGAAGCCGAGGCGAACGACACGATCGCGCCCGGCGCCTACATCACGGTGGCGGTGAGCGACACCGGCGTCGGCATTCCGAAGGACGTCATCGCCCACATCTTCGAGCCGTTCTTCACCACCAAGCGGCCGGGCGAAGGCAGCGGCCTGGGGCTGAGCATGGTCTATGGCTTCGCCAAGCAGTCGGGCGGGCACGTCGAGGTGGAGAGCGAGCCGAGCCGGGGGACGACGGTTCGGCTGTATCTGCCCCGGGCACAGGACCCGGCGGGCGGCAAGCAGGGTGCGGACGCGGCGGCACTCGCCGCCGCCGGCTAGCCTCGACTTCGGCCGCGGCTGCGGCTCAGGACGCGCCCGGGACGATCGGCCGCTTGGGCGGCTCGACCCCGGGTTCCGGCGTTGGCGTCGCGACCGGCACCACCGTCACCGAGGAGTAGAGGTCCTCCGGGGTCCGCACCAGGTCGAGGCTCATCTTCGCGCCGACGCCGATGACCAGGACCGCGAGCAGGATGCGCAACTGCTCGGCGGCGAGCCTGGCGCCGAGGCGAACGCCGATCTGGGCGCCGATGACGCCGCCGACCAGCAGCAGGATCGCCAGCACCACGTCGACGGTGCGGGTGTGCACCGCCTGCAGCACGGTGACGTTGGCGGTGACGAAGGTCACCTGGAACAGCGAGGTGCCGACCACCACCCGGGTCGGCATGCCCAGCAGGTAGATCATCGCCGGCACCATGGCGAAGCCGCCGCCGACCCCCATGATCGCCGAGAGCACACCGACGACGAAGCCGATGCCGAGCGGCAAAAGCGCGCTGATGTACAGCATCGACTTGCGAAAGCGCATCTTGAACGGCAGGCGGTGCATCCAGGTGTGCCGGCCGGGGCCCCGCGAGGTGCTCTTGGCGCCGGTGCGGTGGCGCTTGAGCACGGTGCCCACGCCCTCGATCAGCATCAGGATGCCGATCACCACCAGCATCACCACGTAGGAGACGGCGATGACCAGGTCGATCTGGCCCAGGGCCTTGAGCAGGGCGAACAGCCAGACCCCAAGCCCCGAGCCGGCCAGGCCGCCGATCAGCAGGATCAGGCCCATCTTGACGTCGACGTTGCCGCGCTCGAAATGGGCGATGACGCCGGACACCGAGGCGCCGACCACCTGGTTGGCCCCGGAGGCCACCGCAACCGGCGCCGGGATGCCGAGGAAGAGAAGCATCGGCGTGAGCAGGAAGCCGCCGCCGACGCCGAACACGCCCGACAGGATGCCGACGCCGGCGCCGACGCCCAGCAGCACGAGAACGTTGGCGCTCAGCTCCGCGATCGGGAGATAGATGTCCATGACGGGCGAAAGCCGCCGGCAGGGAAAGGTCTTTATCTTGTAACGCGATTTGCCGCCGACTTGAAGGCGCCTGTCCAGGCTGGGACTGGCTCGGCCCCGTAGGGGCGCCGCCGGGTCCGGCCGCACCGGCCGAAGCCTCTCCTGCCATTGGATTTTCGCTGGCCGCACGCCGGGCGCCTGGGTACAGTCCGAGCCGCCTGGGGCGGCGAAGCCGGCGAACCACACGCGAGTTCCGGAGCGTCGCACCGCTGCTCACGTAGCAGCGACGGTCCTCTTCGTTCCTGCCCTTCCATCGAACCGCCGCCGAGTGGAGACGAAAGCGCCGCAATGACCTATCGAATTCGTGGCGAAACCCAGGAGTGGGAGGTGGTGGTGGGCCTGGAGGTCCACGCCCAGGTAATCTCCAAGGCCAAGCTGTTTTCCGGCGCCGCCACCGACTTCGGCGCCGAGCCCAATTCCCAGGTTTCGCCGGTCGACGCCGCCTTTCCGGGCATGCTGCCGGTGCTCAACGGCCACTGCATCGAGCAGGCGGTGCGCACCGGCTTGGGGCTGAACGCCACCATCAACCTGGTCTCCGTCTTCGAGCGGAAGAACTATTTCTACGCCGACCTGCCGGCCGGCTATCAGATCTCGCAGTACCAGCGGCCGCTGGTCGGCGAGGGCTGGGTCAGCGTCGATCTCGCCGACGGTTCCAGCAAGACCATCGGCATCGAGCGCCTGCACGTGGAGCAGGACGCCGGCAAGTCGCTGCACGACCAGCACCCTGCCTACACCCTGATCGACCTCAACCGCGCCGGCGTGGCGCTGATGGAGATCGTCTCCAGGCCGGACATCCGCAGCCCGGAAGAGGCCGGCGCCTACCTGCGCAAGCTGCGGGCGATCATGCGCTACCTCGGCACCTGCGACGGCAACATGGAGCAGGGGTCGATGCGCTGCGACGTCAACGTCAGCGTCCGCCCGGTGGGCGACAACGAGCTGCGCACCCGCGCCGAGATCAAGAACGTGAACTCGGTCCGCTTCGTCATGCAGGCCATCGAGCGCGAGGCCGAGCGCCAGGTCGGCGTTTACGACGCCGGCGGCAGCGTGCGCCAGGAGACCCGGCTCTACGACTCCGTCAAGGGCGAGACCCGGTCGATGCGGGCGAAGGAGTTCGCCCACGACTACCGCTATTTTCCCGACCCCGACCTGCTGCCGCTGACGCTGACGTCCGAGTACGTCGAGGAGATCCGGCGGACGCTCGCCGAGCTCCCCGATCAGCGCAAGCAGCGCTACATCGACGACTTCGGGCTCTCCGCCTACGACGCCTCGGTGCTGACCGCGGAGAAGGAGGCCTCGGAGTACTACGAGCGGCTCGCGGCCGGCCGCGATCCCAAGCTTGCCGCCAACTGGCTGATCACCAACCTGTTCGCGGTGCTGAACAAGCAGGGCCGCAGCATCAGTGACTCGCCCATTGCCGCCGACGACCTCGGCGCCCTCCTCGACCTGATGAGCGCCAACAGGATCTCCGGCCGGCAGGCCAAGGAGGTGTTCGAGGTCATGGCCGAGACGGGGGGGAGGCCCGAGGCGATCGTCGCCGAGCGCGGCCTGAGCCAGATCACCGACGAGACCGCCATCGAGGCGGCGGTGGATGCGGCCATCGCAGCCAACCCGGCCCAGGTCGAGCAGTTCCGCGCCGGCAACGACAAGGTTCTGGGCTGGCTCGTGGGCCAGATCATGAAGGCGACCAAGGGCAAGGCCAACCCGCCGCAGGTCAACGCGCTGTTGCGCAAGAAGCTGGGGAGCTGACGCGGCGGCTGTATTTCTGCAGATACGACGTCGACTGGTATCCGGCGGAAACGGAAATACAAGAAGGCGTGGCCTGCTATGACCAGCACGGCCATGACATGCGGAGGGGGATGCGCCCTCGCCGCGGCGCCTCTTCGTCATCCTCGCGCTTGTCGCGAGGATCCACGACGGGCCGCCGCCCAAGGCAAGCGCTTTGAAGCGCCACAGGCACGACCATGCCGCGTCGAACCTCCTGGTCGTTCCTCTTCGTCACGACCGGTCTTGGTCAGTCTTGGTCCTGTCATCCGCGGGACTCCGCTGTATTACGGACGTCATCGCGAGCCGCGAAGCGGCGTGGCGATCCAGAACCTCAGACTGGATTGCTTCGTCGGCTTTGCCTCCTCGCAATGACGAAGAAGAAGACGTGGGTGGCCGTGACGAGCACGGCCATGACGTATTGAGTGCTTATTGTTTCTATGACCGTCATGACCGGCCCTGTTTGCAGTCCACGAGACGTGACGTGATATCGGGCGTTTCGTCTATCCATCATGGCCGCACTTGTTGCGGCCATCCATGCGACACTGCGATCAATACTTGATCCGCCGCTCGTAGGGAGGGCGCCGCGGCGCGCCGGGGTGGGCGACCCGAACCACCCTTTCCTCACCGCTCGCGGAAGGCCTCGGCGCGAAGCTTCAGCACCGGCTTCACCAGGTAGTCGATGACCGTGCGGCTGCCGGTGTGGATGTCGACGGTGGCCTGCATACCGGTGGTGATCGGCAGCGGCTGGGCGGCGTCGCCGAGATGCGAGCGTCCCGTCTCCACCGTGACCGGGAAGTACGGCTCGCCCCGCTCGGACGCGGCGGCGTCGGGCGCAACCCGGATCACCATGCCGTCGAGGGTGCCGTAGCGAACGAAGTCGTAGGTCGAGATCTTCACCACCGCCGGCTGGCCCTCGCGGACATAGCCGCGGTCGATGGCGCGGAGCCTCGCCTCGATCACCAGCTTGCCGCTGGTCGGGACGATGTCCATGATCGGCTCGCCGGGGGCGATGACGCCGCCGATGGTGGTGGTGCGGATGTTGTCGACGACGCCGTCGATGGGGCTTCGCACCGTCGTCCGCCGGCCCTGGTCGTCGGCCTCGGCGAGAAGCTCGCGGAGCTGGGCGATGCTCTGCTCGCTCGTGCCGAGCTGCTGCTCCGCCTCGCGGCGGAAGCGTACGCCGAGTTCGTGCAGCCGGCGTTCCGCCTCCACCACCGCCGCCTGCGCCGCCGGGATCGCCGAGGCGAGGCTTTGCGCCTCGCCCTGCAGGCTTTCCACCTCGGCCTTCAGTTCCAGATGCTCCATCCGCGCCGTCAGTTCCTCGGCCAGAAGCTGCTCCGACATCTCCAGGCGCTGGCGCGAAAGCCCGAGGTTGCGGCGCACCGCGCCGGCGCGGGCGTCCAGCTCGTCGACCGCCAGCTTGCGCTGGCGCACCTGGGCGCGGACCACGTCCTCGGCGGCGGCGAGCTCGCGTTTGCGGGCGTCGAAGGCCCGAGCCTCTGCCTCCGCCAGCTCCGGCCGGCGCGACGCGGCGTGGGCCGCCTCGCCCTCGGCCGCGCCGGGGGCGCGGCCTTCGGCTTCCGCCGCGAGCCGGTGGCGGCGCAACAGCTCGCCGTCGAGCCGGGCCTCCAGCTCGCGCCGGTTGACCCCGACGGTTGCAAGATCGAGCCGCACCAGCGGAGCGCCGGCTTCGACCACGTCGCCCTCGGCCACATGCAGCTCGGCGACGATCCCGCCTTCCAGATGCTGCACCGTCTTCACCCGGCCCTGGGGCGCCACCGCCCCTTCGGCGACCGCCACCTCGTCGAGCCGTGCAAAAAAGCACCAGCCGACGAATGCCGCGAGCAGCGCCGCCGAGGGCCATGCCACCTTGCGCCAGGTCGGCAGCGGATGGCGAACCAGCAGGGCGTCCAGGTCGCCGTGAACCCCGCTCATTCGGCGGCGCCCGGCACGGCGGCGGCTCCGCCCCGCCCAGCCTCGTCCGAACGGGAGTGCTGCACCTTTGGCGCCACCCGCTGCTGCCGTGGCGGCGGGCCACCGGCAAGCGCCTGGTCGGCGGACGCGGACGCGGCCATCGAGCCTTGGGCAAGCCGGGTGATGCTGTCGGCGGCGGCAAGCAGGAGCCGGCTGTGGGTGGCGACGACCACCGGCCGGGAGCGGGCCAGCGCGCTGAGGCTTTCCCGCAGCCGCACCGTCGTCGCCTCGTCCAGGTGGCTGGAGGGCTCGTCCAGCAGCACGATCGCCGGATCCTTCAGCAGCGCCCGGGCAAGGCCCACCCGCTGGCGCTGCCCGGCGGAGAGCCGGCGCCCGCCCTCGCCCACCTCGGTGGCGTAACCCTCGGCCATGCCCGCGACCTCGTCGTGGAGGACCGCAAGCCTGGCCGCGGCGACGATCTCGCCGTCGCCGGCGTCGGGACGAGCGAGGGCGATGTTGTCGCGGACGGTGCCGGCGAACAGGGCGTCGTCCTGCGGCAGGTAGCCGATCCAGCGGCCGAGCTCGTCGTCTCCGAACTGGGCGATGTCGGCGTCGTCGATCAGGATCCGCCCTTCGACCGGGCGGTAGAGGCCGCGGATCAGCTTCAACAGCGTCGTCTTGCCGCTGCCGTTGGCGCCGGTCAGCGCGTGCAGCCCGCGGGGCGGAATACGCAAGGAAACCCCGGCAACGGCCGCTGCTCCGGGGGCGAAGGCGAAGCCGACCTCGTCGAGCACAATGGCGCCCGTGGGCCTGACCATGGCGACGGTGCGCCCGCGCGGCGCGGCGGCCAGGGCGAAGATCGCGCCGAGGCGCTCGATGGCCAGCCGAGCGGCCATGACGCCGCGCCAGCCGGCGACCAGCTGGTGCAGCGGCCCCAGCAGCCGGCCGCTCAGCATGTTCGCCGCCACCAGCGCGCCGATGGTCAGCGTCTGCTCGAGGATCGCCAGCGCGCCCACCGCCGTCATCGCCACGGTGGTGGCGAGCGTCAGGGTGGTGGCGAGGTTGGCGTACGTGTCGCTGCGCCCGCCGCGAACGGCCGCCGCGGCGATTGCTTCGGCATGCGCCTGTCCCCAGCGCGCTTCGAGCGCCGCGCCCGCGCCGTGGGCCTTCAGCGCGCCGCGGGCGACGATGATCTCGCTGAGCAGGGCGTCGCGGCTCTGGCCGGCGGCGCGCTCGCTTCGCCCGGCGGCGCTCATCGCCGCGTTCGAACGCCAGGCGACGCTCGCCATCAGCGGCACGACCGCGAGCAGCACCGTGGCGACGGGCTCGGCGATGAGCAGGATGAGGGCGAACGACAGGACCAGGAACGGCAGCTCGCAGAAGAGCAGCGCGGTCGAACCGGACAGCGCATTGCGCACCGTATCCACGTCGCGGAAGGCCGACGCCCAGTGCTCAGCCCCGGTCCGCTCCAGCGTGCGCAACGGCGCGTCGGTCAGGGTCGCAAACAGCCGCCGGGCGACGGCGACGTCCAGGCGGAGCGCAACCGTCTGCAGGATCCGCCCGCGCGCCTGGCGGAGGACGAAATCGAAGCCGAGCACGACCGCCATGCCGACGGCCAAGCCCTGCAGCGTGCTCATCCCGGCGTAGGCCACGACCCGGTCGTAGACCTGGAGGACGAACACCGGCACGGCCAGCGCCAGCAGGTTGATGGCGAAGGAGAAGGCGGCGACCTCGAGGAAGGCGCCGGAAAGCGGGGTGAGGAGATCGCGCAGCCAGCGGCGCGAGGCGGGGGCCTCGGTCATGGTGGCCGGGACTATACCGCATGACCGAGGCTTCTACCACAAATGGGTAACATATTAGATCCGCGCCGTGCCTTTCTTGCAGACGAACCGGGACGGGCGCACATCGATGTTACATGAAACGAACGAATGAGGGTCCGATGGCTGAAGCGGGCGGCGAGCGGGTGCGCAGGCACCGCGAGAAGCTACGGGCCGCAGGCCTTCGTCCCATCCAGGTCTGGGTGCCGGACACCCGGCGCCGCGGCTTCGCCGAAGAATGCCGGAGGCAGTCTCGGCTGTTGCGGGATGACCGGCACGAAGCCCGGACGCTGAACTGGCTGGAGGCGGTCGCCGATACCGACGGCTGGGAGTGAGGCGAAAGCCTCAGGCGTCGACCTGCAGCTCCAGCATCACCTCCATCACGTCGTCGTCGGGAATGGGGTGGCTGGTGAAGCCGATGTCGTGGACCATGTCGAGCATGCGCCTGTTGTCGCGCATGATCATCCCCGAGATGCGCTTGGTGCCGCGCGAGCGGCAGTACTCGACCATCTTGTCCATGAGCTTGCGCCCCAGCCGCTGGCCCTTGAGGTCGGAGCGGACCAGGATGGCGTATTCCGCCTGCTCGTTGTTGAGATCGGCGACGGTGCGCACCACCCCCAGCGTCTCCGACCCTCTTCCGTCGGGACGCGGCGCAACCGCGACGAAGGCCATCTCCCGGTCGTAATCGATCTGGGTAAGCCTCGCCATTTCCGAATGCGGCAGGGTGCGGACGGTGCCGAAGAAGCGCAGGCGGATGTCCTCGGGCGTCACCTGGGCGAGGAAGTCGTAGTGGGCCGGTTCGTCCTCCGGGCGGATCGGCCGGATCAGCACCCGCCGCCCCGACTCCAGCACGAACTCCTCCTCGAGGTGCTTGGGGTACGGGCGGATGGCGAGCTCGCGCTGGCTTGGCGCGTCGCGGGTGGGCGGCGCCAGCCGCATCCAGGCGTCGGCGGCGACGATCCCCTCGCTGTCGACGAACAGCGGGTTGATCTCCAGCGCGTCGAGCTCGGGAAGGTCGATCACCATCTGCGAGACTTGCACCAGGGTCAGGCACAGCGCGCCGATGTTGGCCGGCGGCCGGTCGCCATGGCCATGGAGCAGGCGCGACACCCGGGTGCGCGAGATGAGCTCGCGGGCAAGGCTGAGGTTCAGGGGCGGCAGCGCCACCGCCTGATCGGCGATGACGTCGGCGAGCGGGCCACCCTCGCCGAAGGTGATGACCGGGCCGAATACCGGATCGTCGGTGATGCCGATGCGGATCTCCTGGGCGTCCGGCTCCAGCACCATCCGCTCGACGGCAAAGCCCTCGACCCGCGCATCGGGGCGCTTGCGGGCAACGCGCTCGAGCATCGTCTCCGCCGCCTGGCGCACCGCCTCCGGCCCCTGGATGTAGAGCTCGACGCCGCCGACCTCCGCCCGGTGCGGGATGTGGGGCGAAAGGATCTTCACCACCACCGGGTAGCCCAAGGCGTCGGCGGCATCGGCCGCCTCGGCCGCGCTCGCCGCATAGCGCCGCTGGGTGGTGGGAATGCCGTAGGCCGACAGCACCGACATCGCCGCCCGGCCGCTGAGCAGCGTCGTCCCGTCGGCCAGGGCGTCCTTGACGATGTCCTCGGCCGCATCCACCGCGGGGGAAAACTCCGCCGGCTTCGACGGCGGCGTCTGCATCAGCATGTCCTGGTTGCGGCGGTAGCGGACGAGATGCATGAAGGCGTCGACCGCCTGGGTCGGCGTGTCGTAGGTGGCGATCCCGGCGTCGGCGAACAGCCGCCTCGCCGGCGCCATGCGCTCGCCGCCCATCCAGCTGGTGAGCACGTTGCCGCGCAGCTCCTTGGCGACCTTGATGACCTCGCGGGCGGCGTCGGTGCTGGACGCCATCGCCGTCGGCGCGTGCAGCACCATCAGCGCATCCACCCCTTCCGCCGCCAGCAGGGCGCGCGCGGCGACGCCGTAATGCTCGGCCGGGGCGTTGTCGGCGATGGTCACCGGGTTGGCCCGCGGCCAGCCCTCGGGCACGACGTTGGCCAAAGCCTCCGCGTCCGTCTCCCCCAGCGCGGCGAGCCGGCCGCCGTTCAGCAGCAGCGCGTCGATCGCCATCACCGCGACGCCGCAGCCATTGGTGAGCATGGCGACGCGCTCGCCGCGCATGGACCGCGCCCTGGCCAGCGTCTCCACCGCGGCGAACAGCTCGCCGAAGCTGTACACCCTGAGCATGCCGGCGCGGCGAATGGCGGCATCGTAAACCGCATCCGAGCCGATGGCGGCGCCGCTGCGGATGGCCGCCAGCCGCTGGCCCTCGGGGGCGCGGCCGGACTTGATCACCAGGATCGGCTTGTTGCGGCTGGCGCCCCGGCCGGCGGAGAGGAAGGCGCGGCCGTTCCTGACCGACTCGACGTAGAGCAGGATCGCCCGGGTCATCGGGTCGTTGCCGAGGTAGTCGATGATGTCGCCGAAGTCGATGTCGGCGGTGTCCCCGAGCGAGACGAAATGGGAAAAGCCGATGTTGCGGTGCTGCGCCCAGTCGAGGACGGCGGTGCTGATGGTGGAGGACTGGGAGACGAAGGCGACGCCGCCGGGACCCGCCGAGATGTGGGCGCAGCTCGCGTTCAGCCCGATGCCGGGAACCATGAGGCCGAGGCAATTGGGGCCAAGCAGGCGAAGGGCGAACGGCTCGGCCTCGGCGCGCACGGCGGAATGGAAGCCGCATTCGCGGATCTTGGTCTCGGGCGCGAAGCCGTCGCTGACGACGACGGCGGCGCGGGTGCCGCGCTCGCCAAGGGCGCGGACGGTCTCGGGGACCGATGGCGGCGCCGTGCAGATGACCGCGAGGTCCGGGACCACCGGCAGGGCGGCCACGTCGGGGTAAGCCAGGACCCCGGCGATTGCCTGGTCGCGCCCGGTCACCGGCATGATCGGCCCCTCGAAGCCGCCGTGCAGCAGGTTGTGCATCACCAGGTGGCCCGGCATGCCCTCCTGGTTGCTGGCGCCGATCACCGCGACGGAGCGCGGGTAGAACATCTTGTCGAGGTTGCGAATCGTCATTGCCGGCGTCGCTTCTCGGTCCACGTCGCCGCCCCGGCGCACAGCGGACGGCTTCAGCCCTTGCGCCGCCCGTTTGCGCTGCCGCGAAGGCGCGGCATGAGGCACGAGGCGGAACCCATCATATCGGGGGGTGGTGACCGCGCAACAACTTAGGTGCAGCGCAGCATGGCGCCGGCTGCAGGCGGCGGCGTGCGCGACGGCGCGCTCAGTCCTGACGGGCGGCAACCGCCGCCCGGCACATGGCCAGTTGCCGGGCGGCCGCATGGTCCGCGGGGTCGAGCGACAGGCACTCGGAGAACCCGGCGATCGCCTCGGAGAACCGCCCGTTGCGCTTGCTGGCGAAGGCGCGGCGGTAGAGCAGGAGCGGCCGCTGCAGATGGGCGGTGGCCTGGGCGTCCAGGTGGCCGAGGACCTCGAAGACCTCGATCGGCTCGGCCCTGCCTGGGACGATCAGGGGATCGGCCGGGCGGATGGCATAGCGGCCCTTCAGCCGGCGAACGGTGTTGGCGGTGGCGAGAATGGCCGCGCCCGAGGTCTTGCACGCCTTCTCCAGCCTGGCAGCGGCATTGACGCCGGCGCCGACGACGGTGAAATCCGTGCGCCTCGGCGAGCCGACGTCGCCGGCAACGACGACGTCGGTGTTGATGCCGATGCCCATCTCCACCTGCAGCAGGTCGACCGTGGCCCGGGTCTCGTTCCACCGATGCAGCGCCGCGGTCATGGCCAGCGCCGCCCGCACCGCCCGGTCTTCGTCGTCGCCGGCCGGGTAGGGAACGCCGAAGGTCGCCAGCAGCGCGTCGCCGATGAACTTGTCGATCATGCCGCCCTCGGCGCGCAGGCACTCCTCCATGAGCGCGAAATGCTCGTTCAGCAGCGCCAGCATCCGCTGGGCGCCGAGGCTCTCGGCCAGGCGGGTCGAGTCGCGGAGGTCGCAGAACAGCAGGGTCGCGCGCAGCGGCCGCGCCGGAGCCCGGCGCTCGCCGCAGACGAGCATGCGCCCGGCGAGCCGCGGGTCGAGGTAGCGCGACAGCACCTCCCTCGCCTGTTCCCGGCCGCTGACATCGTCGAGGACGACCACGACCATCGGCTTGCCGACGCGGTCGGCAATCGGGAGGATCGTGGCGTTGACGTCGAAGCGACGACGGGCGAACCGCAGCCTGGCATCCGAGGCGACCTCGGCGAGGCCGGTCGCGGCCACGTGTTTCGCCCTGTCGATCACCCAGGCGTTGTCGCCGCGGAAGATCTTTCGCCCCGGCTTGCCGATGACGTCGCCGGCACGCCGGCGCAGCATTCGCAGCGCCGCCGGGTTGCAGCCGACGATGCGGCCGCGGGCGTCCAGGCCGATGACGCCGTTCGACGTCGCCTGGACCACCGCGTCACAGTAGCTTCTCAGCGTCTTCAGCTCGGCGGCGTGCTCGACCGTCTTCAGGGCGATGCCTGCGGCGACGCCCAGTGCGGCCAGCCGATGCGCCTCAGCGGCGGTGAATGCGACGCCGGCCTCGCCGGTGACCTGGAGGACCCCGACCGGGCTGCCATTCGCGATGATCGGCGCCGCCATCGCCCCGCGGCCGCGGACCAGCCGGCGGCCGGCCATGGCCGCGCGAACCGCGTCGCCACCTTGGTCGCCACGGAGCGAAACCGCCGTTGGTCCTTCGGCCCCGCCGCCGGCAAGGTAGAGGTCGGCGCGGTCCGCCGCGAACAGCCGTGCCGCTTCGCCCTCCAGGGTTCGCCAGAGCGCCGGGGCTTCGCCGGCGGACACCAGTGCGGCGAACAGGCACAGCGCCTCCGCCGCCGGGTCGCCGACGCCGGTCGCCGCGGCGCGCGGAGGGGCGTGTTCGCGCTCGGCCGCGAGGGGAACGGGCGAGCCGGCCTCAGGCATGGGCGCCGCCGCTCGTTACGGCGCCGGCGCGGTACCTGTCCTGGAAGGGCGGGCCCGACCAGCCGTTGGGGAGGGCATGATCCATCCGCGGAGATTAGCCGCGGAACGGTTTCCGGATCGTTGCCGCCAACGCCTGCGACGGTGACGGCGTGATCCAGCCGCCTCGGTCGAGGCGGACCCCGGAAGGATCAGGAGGCCGGCGGCGGTATGCGCTTGGCCCGCGTCGAGGCCTTGCGGGTCGGCTTTGCCGCCGCCTTTGCCGCGGCTGCGGTGGAACCGGCGGCGGCCGCGCCTTCGGCGGTCTCCGCGGTGGCCTGGACGACCGCTTTGCTGGCCTGGCTCGCCGGCACCGGCTCGGCATCGGCATCGGCATCGGCCGACGGGCTTTCGCTCGGCGCGGGAACGGCCTTGGCCGCCGCCGTTGCCGCAACCACCCTGTCGCTCGCCTGGCTGACGGGGGGAGTGACGGGTGGAGTAACGGAGGCACTGACGGGGGGATTGGCGGGAGCAGCGTCCGGCGACGCCTCTTCGGCGTCGCGCCCTTGCGCCGGCATCATCCGGTCGCTCGCTGCCTGCATGGTGGTGATGACCTCGCGTTCCGCGGACAGCCAATATTCGAGCGCCATGCCATGCTGACGCCCCGCGGACTCCCACATGAGGTAGGCTACTTCGCGAACGCGATCCTGGATGTCTTTAACCAAGGCCAAAATATCCGTATTCACCGATTGTACCCCCGGGGCGATCCCAGAACCGCCGC
>JAXMOZ010000072.1:0-17088 GCA_034382075.1 Rhodospirillales bacterium | reverse complement strand
CAACCGCCGCCTCGCCAAGGACTTCGAGGCTACCATCGACTCCGCCGTCACCTTCCTCTACGCCGCCTCCGTCATGCTCCTCACCCGACGGCTGGGCATACAATGAGTTTCGAGTCGGACTCTTAAGCCGTGGTAGAGGAAGGTCGAGAGGATGGCGCGGTCGCGCTTTTCTTATGCTCTATGTAAACCCTCATCTAGGGCGCACCGCCTCTGACGGTTCATTATTGCAGAACAAGCTGCGGTAGCTGGGGCGTTCCGCGGTATGAAGCCGGACGGCAGCGTGACGCACTTTCAGCTCCTCGGCGGCATCCTTGCTAGACGCGATGTGGCCCAGCCGCGCCGCTTGCGCATAGGCAGCATCTATCGACATGGAAGCGACGCCGCATTTCGACCGCGGCGTGAACGCGCTCATCATCGGCTGTAGTGGAACCTATAGCGGAAGCGAGCAGCCGATGAGCGCGACGGACATGAAGGTGCGCCGATCGACGAGGTTGGCGCCGTGGTGCGAGGGCTGGGCGGACGTCACCGGCCTGCTTGCCGGGACCCTCGGACCCATCATCAGCCTTGGGGTCCGGTTCTGGCTGGCCCAGATCTTCTTCCTCTCGGGCGTGCTCAAGGCGGCCTCCTGGCCCACCACCGTCTGGCTGTACACCGCCGAGCATCCGGTGCTTGGGGTGGATCCCAACGTCGCCGCGCTGGTCGCCACCGGGATCGAACTGGTTTTCCCGGTGTTCCTCGCTCTTGGCCTGTTCACCCGGCTCGCGGCTATCCCGCTGCTCTTGACCGCCATTTTCCTGCAGGTCACCTATCGCGAGCTCACCGACCACCTCTACTGGATCGCCCTGCTAGGCTTCCTTATCGTGCGCGGCGGCGGCGCGCTGTCGCTGGACCGGATGGTCGCGGGTCATCTCGCGACGTCGGCCATCCCCGGCGCTTCGGCCATTCTGGGTCTGGCGCGGACGGTCGAGGGCGTGCTGGCGCCGGGATGGGAGGCGATGATCCGCTGCGGGCTGGCATGGATCCTGTGGAACGCCGGCTTCGCGCAGACCGCGGTGCCGTTCCAGGTGATGGGCGCCGCGCTGTGCATCCTCCTCGCCATCGGCCTCGCCGTGCGGCCTTCAGCCCTGCTCCTCGCCATCCTCGGCACCGCCGCCGTCCCCGCCTCGGTCGCGCTGGGCGATCCCATGCCGCGGCTTTTCCTGCTGCTGATCTTCGTCGCCCACGGCGGCGGCCTGCTGTCCGCGGATCGCCTGCTGGCGCCGCTCGTGCACCGGCTCTGCCCGTCGCTTTCCGGCGACGCCGGCTGGCTTGCCGAAGCACCGCGTGTCGTCATCGTCGGCGCGGGCTTCGGCGGAATTGCTGCCGCGCGAGCATTGCGCCATGCGTGGGCGCGGGTGACCGTGGTCGATCGGCGCAACTATCATCCATTTCAGCCGCTGCTCTACCAGGTCGCGACGGCGACCCTGTCGCCCGCCGACATCGCCGTGCCGATCAGGGCGCTGCTTCGCGACCAGCCGAACTGCCGGGTGCTCATGGGGCGGGTGTGCGGCGTCGACGTCGATCACCGGCACGTGCTCATGGGCGACCAGCGGATAGCCTACGACTACCTGGTGCTCGCCACCGGCGCCCGGCACAGCTACTTCGGCAAGGACGCATGGGAGGCGTTCGCGCCGGGGCTGAAGAAGATCGACGACGCCACGGCCATGCGCAGCCGCATCCTCGCGGCGTTCGAACGCGCCGAGGCCTCCGACGACGAGGCCGAACGACGCCGGCAGATGACCTTCGTCGTCGTCGGCGGCGGCCCGACCGGGGTGGAGCTGGCGGGAGCCATCGCCGAGCTCGCCCGGCAGACGTTGAAAGAGGAGTTCCGGACGGCCGACCCGACCACGGCACGGATCATCCTCGTCCAGTCCGCTCCGCGCCTGCTTCCGGCGTTGCCCGAAAGCCTGTCCGCGGCCGCGGCGCGGTCCCTGCAGGCGCTCGGGGTGGAAACGCTGACGAGCGCCCGGGTCGAGGGCATCGACGACATGGGGGTGACGATCGGCAACCAACGGATCGAGGCGCGGACGGTGCTGTGGGCGGCGGGTGTCGCGGCCTCGGCCGCCGGCCGCTGGATCAGCGCCGAGCGGGACGCCGCCGGGCGCATCGTCGTCGGCGCCGATCTCGCCGTAGCCTCCCTTCCTGGTGTCTTCGCCCTCGGCGATACCGCCGCGTGCCCGGGGGCAGACGGGCGGCCTTTGCCCGGCCTTGCGGCCGTCGCGAAACAGCAAGGTCGATACGTAGCGAAGGTGATCCGGAACGCGACGGAGGGCAGACGCCTTCCCGGCCCCTTCCGTTACCGCAACCTGGGCTCCATGGCGACGATCGGACGCAAGGCGGCGGTTGCCGATCTGCCCGGGCGGCTGCGTCTCAGCGGCAGTCTCGCTTGGTGGCTGTGGGGTTTCGTCCACGTGGCCCTTCTGCTCGACCTGCGCAGCCGCATCGTCGTGATGTTCGACTGGTTCTGGGCTTACCTGACCTATAACCGCAGCATGCGGTTGATCACCGGCGCCGAGGCTGGCGCCGGCGACTGAGCGCCGAAGCAGCCTGTCGGAACCGGCAAACGCGAAAGTGACCGCGCGTGAGCGAATGCCCATGCTAGTCTTCTGGCTTCGCAGCAAGATGCCGACAAGAAGGCATGAGCGGGAGCTGAAACCATCATGGAGCTTTACCAAGTCCGCTATTTCCTCGCGCTGTGCGAACTCTTGAACTTTACGCGTGCGGCGGAGAAGTGCAACGTCTCGCAGCCGAGCCTTACTCGCGCCATCCAGAACCTGGAGGGGGAGTTCGGCGGGCCGCTGTTCCACCGCGAGCGGCAGCACACGCACCTGACCGAACTCGGCCGGGTGATGCGGCCGTACTTCGAGCAGGTGTATCAGCAGACCCAGGCGGCGAGGGACGCAGCAAAGACCTTTGCCCGGCTGGACAACATCCCGCTGAAGATCGGCGTCATGTGCACCATCGGCCCCGGCATGCTCGCGGACCTTTTCGTCAGCTTCCGCGGCCGCTATCCCGGGATCGAGGTCGAGATGCTGGACGCGACCGGCTCGGCGCTCGGCGACCTGCTGCTCTCCGGCGACATCGAGGTGGCGCTCTACGGCCTCCCCGAGGGGATCGACAACCGCTTCCACACACTGACCCTGTTCCGGGAGCAGTTCGTCGTCGTCATTGCCCCGACTCACCGCTTCGCGTCGATGCCGACTGTGCGCTGTGCCGACTTGCATGAGGAAGCGTACGTGAACCGCTCCAACTGCGAATTCGGCACCTATGCCGGCGGCATCCTCAGCGAGCGGGGGATCAAGGTGAGGCGGGTGATGCGGAGCACCCGCGAGGACTGGATTCAGGGCATGATCTGTGCCGGCTTCGGCTTCGGGTTTTTCCCGGAGTACGCCGTGACCATGCCCGGCCTCGAGTGCCGGCCGCTGATCGAGCCGGAGATGGTGCGCACCGTCTGCCTGGTGACCATGCGCGGGCGACCCCACTCGCCGGCGGTTGGCGCCTTCGTTCGCGCCGCCCGCAGTTTTCCCTGGCCCGGCAGCGGTTCCCGCTCCGGCGACGTCGCGGCGGCACGGGAAGTGGCCCTGCGCGAGACGCCGGCTGCGCCGGATGCCTTGGGTCAGGACCAGCCGAGGGCGGCGCCCGCTGCCTTCGCTGCCGAGGCCTCACCAAGCGGAAGGAAAAGGGCCGCGGGATAGGGTGGCCAGGATTTCGAGGACGTCGGTTGGCGAGACCCGGGGGCGTGGGTCGGACCGAACATGCGCCAGCCGCACCACGCCGTCCGAGGTAACGACGAAGGCGGCAGGAACAGGCACGTCCCTCGGCGGCCAAGCCGCGGGACCTTCAAGGCCAAGCAAGGCCAGCCAGTCGTCCATCGCGATCGGTGGCCGGTAGGCGATTCCGAACAGGGCTGCCAGCCGGCCCGTCCGATCGTCGAGCAGCTCGAAGCCGAGAGCGAGCTTGCGAACAAGGGTCCGTGAAACCGCCGGCGGATCCGGGGTCAGGGCGACGAGGGAGGCGCCGAGCGCCGTGATCTCCGTCAGCCGACCCTGCAACGCGCAGAGGGAGCAGCGGCAGAGGGCCGAGCGGCAGCCGAGCGTAAAGACGATCACCACCGGCCCGTGGTCGAGCAGCGTCTGCACGCCGACCACGTTCCCGGTGGCGTTGATGAGCTCGAAGTCGGGAACCACTTCGCCTTCGCGGAGCGCACCCTCGCGTATTGCCGCCTTCTCGAGCCAATCCGCCGCGTCGCCGGCGCTCCGGAACACCGAGAGTGTCCGGTTGCTCCCCGGCGCTGGATGCGGGCCAGCCGACATCGCGATCGCCTTTTTCCCAAAACGGCCGCGCCTGATTGCTCTCTCCAGCCTTCAGGCGGTCCCGAAAAACCGCCGCGCAACAACGTGGTCGAGCGAGAGCGCGCCCGGGCCGCGGGTCAGCAGCCAGGCGAGGATGGAGGCCCACAGCAAATGATCGGGCCAATTCTCCGGAAAGACGAACACCTGGATGACCAGCGTCAGTCCGAGAAGCGCCGCGGCGGCAAACCGCGTGCCGAGCCCGAGGATCAGCATCAGCGAGGCGCCGAGCTCGGTCGCGGTGGCGAGGTACGCGCCGATCACGGGCGGCAGGATCGGCACCATGTACTCCATTTCGAAAAGCGCCACGGTCGTGTCCCAACTCGCCAGCTTCGTCGTGCCGGAGCGGAAGAACACGGTCGCCACGGCGAAGCGGAAGGCCAAGGCCAGCACGGCCGTTGGGAAACGGTCCAGCAGCGCGCGGACGGAAGCGACGGCCAAGGTCGCCGTCCGGGGCAGCAAGGCTGAACTTGAGATCGTGGTGTTCATCTGTCCGTCTCCTCTTCGCGGTCGAGGTGGCTGGGTAAGGCAAAGCCGTTCTCGATGAGAGCGGCGAGGAACGGCACAAGATCGAATGCCGGGTCCGCGGCCTGAGCGCGAGCGAGGGCGGCGGCGATGTCGCCGGAGCCCGTCAGCGCCTCCACGAAGCCCACCTCCGCCGCCGGCAGGCGGATCCAGCCGACCGCATCGTCAGCCATCCGGCCGACCAGGAGGCGCACCGGGCCCGCGTTCAGGTCGACGGCATCCAGGCGCCCGCTACCGTCCTGGTGCGCCTGCCAGATCTCATCGACGTTGAAGGACGCGGCGAACAGCCGGCAGGCAGGATGGAGGCGGAGCCACGCCCGGTCGGGTCCCAGCCGATCTTCCACCTGCGGGTCGGGTGCATGCCGCGCGGCGTTGATGGTCCACTCGAGCCTCGCCACGTCGTGCAGATAGGGCAGGCCAGCGGCTTCCGGGAGATCGCCGACAAAGCCGGGGAAGCTCTCGCCATACTCGAACAGGCACGGGCCGGCCGGCGGCACCACGCGGACGTAGCGTCGGGCGGCGGCGCGGAAGAACGCGTCGCCGACGAGTTGCAGCGTCACCGGAAAGGTCGTCGCGAGCGCCTCGATCACCGTCACGCGATAGTGATTGGCGTAGATGGCGACACGGCCGGCGGCATCGGGCGCATCGTTCACGACCTGCGGCAGGAGGACCTCCGCATTCCCTCGGATGACCGCTTCGGCAAAAGCCGCCTGGATCTCATGCAGCGCGGGCATCGACGCGCTCTGCCAGGGCGCGGTCGCGCCGCCGGTCTGCTTCCGCCGCCTCGGCGACCAGAACCTCGAGCGCCGGCAGGTTGCAGTCCCACTCGATCAGCACATCCGCGTCTTCGAAGCGCCGGACGGCGTGCTCGTAGACGGTCCAGACGTCGGGGTGAACCGGGCCGCCGTGGTCGTCGATCAGGATGACGGCGCCGTCGGCCTCGTTTGCACTGTGGCCGGCCAGATGGATCTCGGCGACCGCAGGAGCCGGCAGACCCGCGATCCACCGCATCGGGTCGCCACCGAGGCTGGCGCAGGTCACGTAGGCGTTGTTGACGTCGAACAGCAAGCCGCAGCCGGTGCGGCGGACGAGATCGCTCAGGAACTCCACCTCGTCGATCGTCGAGTGCACGAAGCGCAGGTACGCCGACGGGTTCTCGACCAGGACCCGCCGCCGCAGCCGGTCCTGGAGCCGGCCGACGTTGGCGGCGAACAGGTTCAGGCTTTCCTCGGTGTAGGGCAGTGGCAGCAGGTCGTTGAGATGGGCTCCACCGGCGACGCTCCAGCTCAGGTGCTCGGAGACGAGGGCCGGCTCGGTCCGGTCGACGAGATCCGCCAGGCGATCGAGATGCCCCGGGCAGAGGCCGCGGGCGCTGCCGAGCGACAGGCCGACCCCGTGCAGGCTGATCGGCCAGTCCGCCCGCAGCCTCTCGAGCTGTCGCGTTTGCGGGCCTCCGGCCATGTAGTTCTCGGCGTGAACCTCCAGGAACCCAACCCGCGGCCGGGTCGCGACGATCCCGGCATAGTGAGGCGCGCGTAAACCGACTCCCGCCCGCCTATGCCTATCCGCACTCGGCGTCCGCATGATCGTCGCTCCCCTAGCGGGTCGGTTGGCGGTCCGACTAGGACTGCTTCGCCGACGTGCTGGCGCCGACCAGCTTGTCGCAGGTGCCCGCCGGCACGTAGACCCAGGCGTCCGCCTGCGCGTCGCGCTTCGCGCTGCCGGCACACGAGCCGGTCGCAGTCTGGCAGTCGTTCTTCGCCGCCTTCACCACGCCGTAACACTTCTCGAACTTGAAGGACGGCTGTGCAGCCGGGCCGGACTGGGCGTAAGCCGCGGCGGACAGGCCGACGGCGCTGACGAGGGCAGAAGCAAGGGCGAGAGCTGACGTCTTCATCGGGTACCTCCTTGAGATGCAGTCATTGTCTTGAGGTCTGCCGGCGCGTCCGTGGCGCTTGCACCGCCGGTGGGCTACCTGACCTGCCCCCAAGGTCGTGCGACTGCTTCGCGAAGTGAAATGTCGGGGCTCTATGGCGTTCATAGCCGAACGCTATGTCGCGCCCGTTCGTCACGGGCGCCCCGAGAACCGTCGCGGACATAGCCGTGCGTCATGGAAACGAGAGGCTGTCGGCATTTCCGACCGCAGCCGCTGTGCGGGAGCATGCCTTCTGAACACGCTGCCGCGGGAGCGACGGCGGCCGGGATAGCGACGAAAGGAAGCGCCAATGGACCGCGACCTGGTCATGGAGACGGACCTGTCGTCGATGCAGGACCCGACGTTGCCGGCGGTGGTGATGCCGTCCTGCCCGATCGAGCGAAAGCTCGTCGGCCAGAAAGCGCTGGTGACCGGGGCGAGTTCGGGCATCGGCAGGGGTATCGCCGTCGGGCTCGGCCATGCCGGCGCCGAGGTGGTCGTCAACTACGTCAAGGACGAGGAGGAGGCGGAACACGCCGTCGAGGAGATCCGGCGCTGTGGCGGTCGCGCCTACGCCCACCGCTGCGACGTGTCCCAGGAGGACCAGGTCGAGGAAATGATCGCGCGGATGATCCGCGAGTTCGGCACCATCGACATCCTGGTCAACAACGCCGGCCTGCAACAGGATGCGCCATTGCACGAGATGACGCTCGCGCAGTGGAACAAGGTGATCTCCGTCAACCTCACCGGGCAGTTCCTCTGCTCACGCGCGGCCGTCCGAGAGTTTTGCCGACGCGGCGTGCGGCCGGAGATCTCCTGCTCCGCCGGCAAGATCATCTGCATCAGCTCCGTGCACGACGTCATCCCCTGGGCCGGCCACGTCAACTACGCGGCAAGCAAGGGCGGGGTGTCGATGATGATGAAGAGCATCGCCCAGGAGGTCGCGCCGTCGCGGATCCGCGTGAACTCGATCTGCCCGGGCGCAATCCGCACGCCCATCAACATGCAGGCCTGGAGCACGCGAGAGGCTTACGCCGAGCTGATGAAGCTCGTCCCCTACAAGCGCATCGGCGAGGCGGACGACATCGCCCGCGCAGCCGTCTGGCTCGCCTCCGACGAGAGCGACTACATCACCGGCGCCAGCCTCTACATCGACGGCGGCATGACCCTCTATCCCGGGTTCGAGACGGGAGGCTGAGATGCCGACGGTGCCGATCGAGGTGCGTCCGGTTCTTGCCCGGCGGCGGCCGGCCACAACCCATCGAGAGCTTCAGCCGGCCGAGGAGCCGGCCGGGACGGGGGTGCCACGATGCGCGTGCTGAGCCGAAAGGCGCGGCTCCGCGGCGGCGTCTTCGTCGCCGTGGCGCTGGCCGCCACCGCTGCGGCGGGCCAGGAACCAACGGCCGCTCCGACCTCCGATTCACGCGCCGATCGCGACGGCCTTCCGGCAGGAGAGGCGCCGTGGTGGCCGAGCAGGTACGGCGCCGAAGACCAGTCGGGAACGCTGAACGAGCTAACCCCCGAGAGGGTCCTGGCGGCCGTCGGCCTTGTGCGCAAGGGCGAGCGGGTGAGCCTCGGCCGGGTCATCGACGAGACGATCCCGACCTTCCCCGGCCGCTACTGGCGCCAGACCATCGACCTCGCTCCTCACCTCACCAACCGGCGCCGGCCGGACGCCCATGGCATTGGCTGGGGCCAGGAGGAGCTGAACTGGATCACCGAGATCCAGGTCGGCACCTTCCAGGTCGGCACGCAGCTCGACTCGATTGGCCACATCCAGATCGGCGACCGCTTCTACAACGGCTGGAAGCTAGACGACGTCGTCGAGAGCTGGGGCTTGAACCGCTTCGGGACCGAAACGATCCCGCCAATCATCGGCCGTGGCGTCTTGCTCGACGTCGCCGGAGCAAAGGGGGTGGAGCGGCTGGAAGCCGGTTACGTCATCACCATCGATGACGTCGAAGCGGCGCTTTCGAGGGGCGGCACGAGGATCGTCCCGGGCGACGTCGTCCTTCTCCACACCGGTTGGGGCGGGCTTTGGGCCGTCGACAATGCCCGCTTTCTCGGCGGCGAGCCAGGCCCCGGGCTGGAGCTTGTCCGTTGGCTGTACGACCGGCGCATCGCTGCGCTCGGCGCCGATACCTGGAGCATCGGCCCCGTGCCGGGCGAGGATCCCAACCGGCCGTTCCTGGTGCCGCAGACGATGTACGTGAAGATGGGAATGTTCGGCTTCGAGAACCTGGCAACGGAGGAACTCGCCCGCCGCGGGGTTACCGAGTTCCTGTTCGTCAGCACGCACGGCCGGACCCGGGGATCGACGGCCGCCTTCGTTGCCCCCGTGGCGGTGTTCTGATCAGGGGCGGGGAGTGGGGGCCGCAGCGCACCACCCCCGCCGCTTAGGCGCGGTTTCCCGATCCGGCTCAACCCGTGGCGCCCGAGGCCAGGTGGTCGCCGAGGCGTAGACCCCAGGCGTAGATCGTCAGGGCCGGGTTGACGCGGGACGAGCGGGGAAGCGCGCTGCCGTCGCCGACGTAGAGACCGCGCATCCCGTGCACCCTGCCGTCGGCATCGCAGACACTGGACGCGGGGTCGGCGCCGGTTACGAGGGTGCCGAGCGCATGGGCGGTGCCGGCCATGCCGATGTAGCGGTCGACGCCGACGAGGCCCGCCCGGATCAGCCGGCCAATGAACGCACGGACCACGCGGCGGTGCTCCTTGTCCGCAGGGCGCAAGCGGCGAAGGTCGTAGTTCATGATCGGCATCCCGCCGAGGCTGCCGGAGACGATGCGGTTGTCCCTGTCGGACCCGTCCTCCGTGGTGACGAAGAAGCCGATGGCGCGGTTGCCGGCCGCCTGGCTCACGAACTTCGGCACCGCGGCGGGAAGCTGCGTGCCGAGGATTTCGCCGTCGATCCAACCGAGGCACTGCACGGTGGAATGCGGGAAGGCGTCGTTGAAAAGAATCGCGGTCTTGCGCAACACGTCGGTGTTGCGGAAAGGGGAAAAGCCGAGCAAGGCGCTGTTGATGTGGAACTTGAAATTGGCGCCGACGAGGCTGGCGCAGGGGAGCGCGACGTCGAGCCCGTTCGCCCGCAGATGGTCCTGCAAGAGGCGGGGCGACGACATCGCGCCCGCGGCCAGGACCACGCTGGCCGCGTCGTAGCGGCTGCCGTCGGCGCAGACGACGCCGGCGATCACCGCCGGGTCTTCCGCGGCCGAAGCGAGCGCGGCGACCGGCGCATCCGGCCGAAGCGTAAAGTTCGGAGCGTCGCCGAGCGGCTCGAGCAGGCAGCTCTCCGCGTCGGACTTGTAGCCGGACGGCGAGGCGTAGCCGTCGAAGTGCTTGGCCTCCTCCTCGTCCATCAGGATCTCGCGCTTGAGCCCGAGCGGCAGCGGCTCGCTGCGCCAGCCGTTCCCGGGCTGGGTGATCCGGTCCAGCAGGGCCCGCAGCTCCGGTTCGTCGTCGAAGCGCATCACGTTCAACAACCGCTCGGCGCGATCGTAGTAGGGAGCGAGAGCGTCGTAGCCGATCGGCCAGCCGAGGCACTGGTGGTCCTCGTCCGGCTCGAACTCGTGCGGAGAGAAGCGGAGCAGCGCGGCCCCGTACCATTTGGTCTTGCCGCCGACGTTGTAGTATTCGCCGGGAATGAACTGCTTGTTGTAGCCATCAACCCAGAGCTCGCGGTTCTTGAAGCGGCCGTCGCGAAAGACCTGCTTGACGCTGAGGGTGGAGCGGTCGCGGGGAAGCGCCTTCCCCTTCTCCAGCATCAGCACCCGTCGCCCGGCCTTGACCAGCGCATACGCTGCGGCGGCCCCGCCGGCGCCGGAACCGATCACGATCACGTCGTACGCCTCGTTCATCGCTGCGGCCCTCCATCGGCCATGCGTGCGCCAGCAGGGTGAGCCGAGCCGGCGGGGTCGTGCCCGCAGTGGATGCAACGGTAGCGGGCATCGTGAACCAGCTTGGCGCAGAACCACCGGCGGCCCAGTCGCAACCTCCGGAACGCCTCGACGCCGAGAAGCATCCCCGTGACGGGCGCGGTAAAGTAGATCCACAGGAACTCCCACAGCCCCGCCGGCAGCGCCGAGGCAAAGCTCCGCGCCGGGTTCATGCTCATCCCGGAAACGGGGGCGAGGAGGGTGATGTAGGCCGCGACGAGAAGCCCGGCGAAGCAGCCGGTGAAGCGGGTCAGCCGGGGAGACGAGACGCAGGTCAGGACGGTGAGCATGAGCAGGAAGGTCATGCCGACTTCGGCGACATAGGCCGGCCAGACCCCGTTCGGACCGGGCACGGTGTTGACGAAGAACACCGGCTTCTCGGCGAAGGCCGTGCCGAGGAGCAGCCAGACGAGCAGGACGCCGAGGGCGCCGCCGGCGAACTGGGCGGTCGCGTAGCAGAGGGCGTCGACGCCGCGGACCTTGCCGAGCCGCCAAAAGGTCAGTGTCACGGCGGGGTTCAGATGCGCTCCCGAGCGCATGCCCCACGGCGAGTAGATGATGGCGATGGCCGTCAGCCCCATCAGGACACCGAGCGCCGCCCGGCGCAGGTCGGGCTCGTCGATCCAGGTTCGGGCAGGCGAGCCGGCGTGCTCGAACGCCGTGGCGAAGAGGCCGGCAGAGACCATGAAGGCGCCGAGGCCACCCGCCTCCATCAGATATTCGGGCCAGTGCTTCCGCACCGCTTCGCCGTGCGACACCGGTTCCTGCGCCATCTCCTCCCCCGCAAGGTTGGGATCGTCCGCACAGTCTCCGCCCGCCGGCGAGTGCGGGGAAATGCCCGGGGGGCATCGTGTCGATAGCTGCGCATGCAGCGCCTCCAAGCCCGCGCCGGGCGGTCATACCCGCCGGCTATGGAGGCGATGGCAACGGGTCATTTCCATCGGCGGCGGCGTTTCGCGACACTGAGGGGGTGGGGTGGCTTGCGCCGTTCAGGCTCGGGCTGCGGAACAGTGTTGGAGGGAAGCACCAGGATGGCGGGCAAGACCAATGGGAACGCCGAGCTCGGCCGCCTCGACGCGCAGCGAAACGGGGCCGCGAACTGGCGGCTCTGGGGCCCGTACCTCTCCGAGCGAGCGTGGGGCACCGTTCGCGAGGACTACAGCGAGCAGGGCGACGCCTGGAACCATCTCTCCCACGACCAGGCCCGTTCCTGCGCCTACCGCTGGAACGAGGATGGCCTCGCCGGCATCAGCGACGAGAGCCAGGTTCTCTGCCTCGCCCTGGCCCTGTGGAACGGCCGCGACCCGATCCTGAAGGAGCGCGCGTTCGGATTGACCGGGGCGCAGGGCAATCGCGGCGAGGACGGCAAGGAGTACTACTTCTATCTCGACGCGACGCCGAGCCACAGCTACCTGCGCTATCTCTACAAGTACCCGCAGGAGCCTTACCCGTACGCGATGCTCGTCGACGAGAACGGGAGGCGGGACCGGAACGCACCTCCCTACGGTCTCTTCGACACGGGCGTCTTCGACGAGCGGCGGTACTTCGACGTCGAGGTCGTCTACGCGAAGGCCGGGCCCGACGAGATCCACCTGCGGATAACCGCGCACAATCACGGTCCGGAGGCTGCGCCCCTCCACCTGCTGCCGACGTTGTGGTTCCGGAACACCTGGTCCTGGGACGGCCTCGAGGAGCGGCCCCGGCTCCGGACGGTTCCCGCGCCCTCAGCCGCCGCGTGGGCGGTGCGTGCCGAGCATGCCGGGCTCGGCGCCTATCACCTCTACGGGGCTCATGCGGCGGCCGGGCTTTTCACCGAAAACGACAGCAACACGAATCGGCTATGGGGCCAGCCGAACGCAACGCCGTTCGTGAAGGACGCCTTCCACAGCCGAGTGGTCGATGGCGTGGCCGAAGCCACCAGTCCGGAAAGCTCCGGCAGCAAGTTCGCCGCCTGGCATGTCCTGGAGATCCCCGCCGGTGGGGACGCGAGCATCGACCTTGTCCTATCGGCTGAGCCGATGGCGCGGCCCTTCGCCACACACGACGCGGTGCTCGCCGCCCGCGAGGCCGAGGCCTCCGTCTTCTACGAACGGCTGCTGCCCGAGGCTGGGGCGGAAGACCGGAGGATCATGCGCCAGGCCCTGGCCGGGATGATCTGGAGCAAGCAGTTCTTCCATTACGACGTGTCGCGCTGGCTGCGGGGCGACCGCCACCCCCCGCCGGCCGCGCGCCGCGCGGGCCGAAACCGCCAGTGGAAGCACCTTTCGGCCGGTGATGTCATCTCCATGCCCGACACCTGGGAGTACCCGTGGTTCGCGGCCTGGGACCTCGCCTTCCATTGCGGCGCGCTGGCCCTCGTCGACGTCGATTTCGCCAAGGACCAGATCGAGCTGATGCTGTGCGAGCGCTACCTGCACCCCAACGGCCAGATTCCCGCCTACGAATGGAACTTCTCCGACGTCAACCCTCCGGTGCACGCGCTGGGCGCACTCAAGTGCTTCCGGGCCGAACGGGTCCAGCGCGGCCGCGGTGACCGCGACTTCCTGCAGCGGGTCTTCCACAAGCTCCTCCTCAACTACGCCTGGTGGATCAACCGCAAGGATGCCGACGGCCACAACGTCTTCGAAGGCGGCTTTCTCGGCCTCGACAACATCTCGGTGTTCGACCGCTCCCAGCCGCTGCCGCAGGGCTACAGCCTGAAGCAGGCCGACGCCACCGGCTGGGTCGCCATGTTCGCTCTCAACATGACGGTGATGGCGCTCGAACTCGCCGTCGATGATCCCGGCTACGAGAACATCGCCATCCAGACCTACGAGCAGTTCCTGGCGATCGCCAACACCATCGGTGGCCACGGTGACGCCGAGGACGCTGGCGGCGCCGTCTCCCTGTGGGATCCGGAGGCAGGGTTCTTCAAGGACCTGGTGGTGACCCCCGACGGCAAGTACCACCGGATCGACGTCTACTCGATGGTCGGGCTGATCCCGCTGTTCGCGACCGAGGTGATCGACCGGCGGCTGCTGGCCAACGTTCCCCGGTTCCGCGCGCGCCTGCATGAGCACGGCGGCGGGACCTTCCAGGGCAACATCATCTGCGCCTGTCCGGAGCGGGAAAACGAGCGCGGCGAGCGACTGTTGTCGATCGTCGATCACGAGATGCTGCCGCGCATCCTCGAACGCCTGCTCAGCGAGGACGAGTTCCTGTCGGACTACGGCATCCGCAGCGTCAGTCGGATCCACGCCCAACACCGCGACCTCGGCATCCTGCCCGGCATCGGCGAGGCGATGATCGAGTACGTGCCGGGCGAGTCCAACTCCCCCCTGTTCGGCGGCAACTCCAACTGGCGGGGGCCGATCTGGCTCCCTGTGAACTTTACCCTCATCCAAGCCATCGAGAAGTTCCACCGCTTCCTCGGCGACGGCTTCGTCGTCGCCGTTCCATGCCTGGGCGGGCGCATGCTGAACCTGAGAGAGATAGCGACGCTGCTCGCGGAGCGGCTGGTCGGTCTGTACCGCCGAGACGAGCAGGGGCGCGTTCCCGCCATGCAGGGTCAGCCGGCGTCCGGACGCGATCCCGAGTGGCAGGATCTGTTCCTGTTCTACGAATACTTTCACGCCGAGACGGGTCAGGGCCTAGGTGCCTCGCACCAGACCGGCTGGACGGGGCTGATCGCCAATCTCGTCGCCCGCCGCTACCGGCGGGAGGCACCACAGTACTGGCGGGGCATCAGCGCCCAAACAGAGTGTGAGAGCGGTCTGCCGCACGTGCTCTAGGTTGTTGGCAGACTGCCGGGACGCGGCCTCCAACCTTGCGCTCGCATCCCTCCTGATCCTCCTGCGGCGCGCTACCATCCTGAGGAAGGGACCACGCCTCCGATAGCGCATGAACTATCACACCAAAACCCTCCTCCGAGGCCACTTGCCCACAGCGGCCAAGCCGTGTCGCGGGCCTGGCGCTGCGTGTCGCAGGCTCCAAGGCCGCACCTTGGATCAACGTTATAAATACGTTGATTAGACGTTACGAAGTCGGTGGGGCCGGCCCGTCCGGGCACCATTGGCGTACTGCGGCGCGCTACTTGAGCTAATGTTAGGACGACATTAGGGCAACGTCGTGCTGACGTTGCGTGTCGCCTACTTCTCGACCACAGTGAGACGCGGTCGACCGGCGGCAACCGTGCGGCCGTAGGGCGAGCGGGCAAGGTCGATAGGCACTGGTGAGGGGCTGTTGAAGAGCCGGAGGCCTTCCTTCTCGATCCCAACCCTTCCGACCGGGTACCACCGCATCGCTTCCCAAAGGGCGGTCTTGAACGCCTGGCGGAACTTGTAGCCGTCCTTCACGCTCCGAAGATGGGCTTCAGGTCGTCGAAACGGACGAGCACATCCGTCCGCTCCTTCACGCGCGGCAGGCGGTACGCGAGCCACGTGTAGATGTCCATGGCGCGGGTATTGCTGTAGAGGCCGACGAGGGGCCGCATGTCGTGCGGCACACAATGCTCGCGGATGGCATTAGCACAGCGGTCAGACACCCGCATGACGGGCTGCCAGAGCGTCCGCTGGCGCCGGTCGCGCTCCAGCCAGAAGTCGATGGCGTCGGCGATCTGTGTGTTCACCTGACGCGCGTGCTCGGCCGTCCAGACGCCAAGAACAATCCGGGCCGCGGCGAGATTGTGAATCTGCCGCGTCACCTCCTTGCCGTTCTTCCCGCCGATGGCGAGGCCTTGGTAGTCCATGAAATCCCGGAGGCTGTCGCCCAGGGAACGCAGAGCGCCTCCTCGAGGCTCCGGGCGCGGATGATGTGGTTGTTGATGTGCGCGAGCGCGATCCGGGCGGCGGAGCCGCTTGGCACGTCCATCTGCACGAACTGTTGCGTCGACGGATTGAGAAGGTCGCCGGCGGTGATGAGGAGCGCCGCGCGCCCGTGGCGCACCTCGTAGCGCTTGTCGCCTGAGGCAAGCCTCCGGATCGGAAGGAAGCACTGCGCAAAGACGGCGTGGGTGAAGGTGACGTCGTCGCTCCCGGGCTCGACAAACGCGACGAGCTCGTGGAGCCTTTGCTTACCCGTCCGCATCGCCCTCCTCCCGCAAGAGCTTTTCGTGGATCGCTTCGAGGATCCAGTGGTGCCGAGAGGGCGGCACGACATGCGCGCGACGTACGCCGTCAATGCGGTCGATGAGACTGGTAGGCAGGCGCAGCTGGAGGAGTTTGCGTACTGCTTCATCCGGTCGACCGCCTTCGCCCGCCACGGTGCCGCCACGCTCGATCACCGCCCGGATGGTGGCCTCGTCAGGAGCTGCCGCAGCGTCCGACGCGCTGGGCCTCGCAACCGGCTTTCGCGCGACCGGCATCGGCTTACTCCGCGACCGCAGACAATGTCGGAGTGACGTTGAACAGACGTTCATACGACGTCATGAACTCCGAGCTCGCCTTGGGGTCTTCGGGTGTGAGCTCACAAACGGCCAGCCCGAGCGCGCCCGCATTCGCGAAGGCTTTTCGCGTGCCGAGCGGCGCGTCGAGAAAGGTGAGGGCAGGGGTCTCGCGAATGACGGCCGCCGCCTCCTCGCTGTCTTTACCCCGTGCGTCGGCGCGGTTGAGGAAGGCAAAGGCGACGAGCTTGTCGTTCACGGTCTGAATCTCGGAGACAACGCCCGCGACCTTCTCGAGCGTCCACACGTCGAAGGAGCGTGGAACGAACGGAACGAGGAGGACGTGAGCGACCGAGAGCGCCGCACGCTGGCTCGTCGTGTCGCGGCCGCCGGTGTCGATCACGATGTCGTCGTACTTCTCAGAGAGGCGCAGGGTTCGGCGCGTAAGGCTGCGCCAGTGAGCTTGATGCAGGTGTAGCCGGCTTGGTTCCCGGTGCGCTCGTTGCGAAGGACGGTGAAGTCGAAGGAGGTCTCCTGGTCGTCCGCGTCGATGAGAAGCACGTCAGCTTTATCGCGCGCACGCATGACGGCAAGGTTCGTGGCGACAGTCGTCTTGCCCGACCCGCCCTTGATGCCTCCGGCCACGATGATCACGAGACCCTTCCTTTCCCTCAAGGTTGCCTCAATGTCGTACCAACGTTGCGACAACCTCACAGGAACGTCATCAAGCGACAGGCCGAACTCGCTAGCACTACCTGTGCGCCATGCTGCGTCAAAACCGCACGACATGTTGCGCTTCGGCAGCCAGCAATGCAATAACGGGTTAGGGAAGAAGAGGGGAGGGGTGCGAATCCCCGGCACGACCGGAGCGTATGCCTGCCCATGCGAAAGCCGGCGACACTGGTCTTTAAGAGGCCGTCTTGAAACTGGATTTGGGGTGGATGGCCGGGTCCAGATGTGATT
>JAXMOZ010000071.1:0-17382 GCA_034382075.1 Rhodospirillales bacterium | reverse complement strand
TAGCGTTCATCTGGACGGTCTCCTTCGCTGGTCGGTTCAATGCACCCCAGTTTGGCACATCGCGATGCCGTCAGGGGGCCGTCCACCCAGCATTGCGAGGAGGCGGTAGCCGACGAAGCAATCCAGTAAAGATCCTGGATCGCCACGCCGCTCCGCGGCTCGCGATGACGACCCTTTGCTTCTGGCGAAGCATCGTAAGGCCGAGCCGCTTTAAAGGAGAAGTCTTCGGCGGCCCAGCGCCGGGCGCGACCCGCCGTCCTCGACGACGATCTCGATCTCGGCTCCCGGGGCTCCGTTCGTGTTCCCCTGGACCAGGGTGTCGCCGTCGTCGCCTTTGACGAAGTCGTCGCCGGCTCCGCCGTAGAGCAGGTCGTTGCCCTTGTAACACGGCGCGCGACCGGCTCCTGCCGGCGTCTCGAGAAGGCGGTGGAAGGAGCGGCGGATCGGCCGCGCAACGATCGGCGGCTACCGTCCGCCGTCCGGCCTCAGGACGCTTCCTTCGGCATCGTCGCCGCCATGGACGGGCGGGCGAAGAAGCGCTCCGCCCATCGGGCGAGCTCGATTCGCCCCTGCCGCCAATCGAGGTCGGGCAGCCGGAAGTCGAGGAAGCCGAGCGCACAGCCGATGGCGATGTGGCCGATGGTGCAGCCCGCGCCGAACCCCGCCGCCTCCTCCTCGAGCGCATCGAGGCCGCGCCTCACCGTGGCGGTCTGCCGGGTGATCCAGGAGGGCGACCGCTCGGCGTCCGGCCGCAGCATCTCCATCCGCACCAGCACCCCGGCGTCGGCAATGCCGTCGGCCAAGGCCTGTCGCCGGAGCGCGGTCCACCGCGGCCCGCCAGGCGGCGGAAACAGCGCGATCCCGTCGTGGAGCGAGTCCAGGTATTCGCAGATCACCGGCGAGTCGTAGAGGGCCTCCCCGCCTTCGGTGATCAGCGTCGGCACCTTGCCGAGCGGGTTGTCCCGGTGGAACTCGGCCGATGGCGCGCGAATGTCGGTCGGCACCCGCTCCAGGCGGGCGTCGAGCCCGGTCTCGATGGCGACGACGCTCACCTTGCGGACGTAGGGCGAGGTCGGCGAGTAGCGCAGCTTCATCATCAGAAGTGGTCCTTTCGCCTGCGGATCTCGGCGAACACCCGCTCCGGCCCGGCTCCGGACAGCCCCGCCGCTTGCGCCAGCGCCGGCTCGTCCGCGCGCAGGAACGGGTTGGTCCGCCGCTCCTCGTCGATGGTCGACGGCACCGCCGCGAGGCCGGCACGGCGCGCCGCCCGCACCGCTTGCGCCCGGTCGACGAGCGCGGCGTTCGCGGGATCGACGCTGAGCGCAAAGGCGGCGTTGGCCTCCGTATACTCGTGGGCGCAGTAGACACGGGTCTGCGGCGGCAGCGACCGCAGCCGGCTCAGGCTGTGCCACATCTGCTCCGGGGTCCCTTCGAACAGCCGGCCGCAGCCCAGAGCGAACAGGGTGTCGCCGCAGAAGAGCACGCCGGCGCCGGCGAACCAGTAGGCGATGTGGCCGATGGTATGACCGGACACGGCGATCACCTCGGCCTTCGAGGCGCCGAGGGCGAAGCCGTCGCCATCCCCGAGCCGCAGGTCGATCCCGGGGATCCGCGAAGCATCTTCGGCGTTGCCGACGATGACGCAGCCGGTAGCCCGCTTCAGCTCCAGGTTGCCGCCAACGTGGTCGTGGTGATGGTGGGTGTTGAGGATGTGGCTCAGCCGCCAGCCGCGCTCATCCAGGGCCGCCAGCACCGGCCCCGCCACCGCCGGATCAATGGCGGCGCAGGCGCCGGTGGCGGTGTCGTGGGCGAGGTAGACGTAGTTGTCGCGCAGCACCGGGATCTGCACGACCTGGAGCCCGCTCATTGGCCTGTCCCCGAGCCTCTGTTGGTGTTCGCCTCCGTGGCCGGCGAGACTATCACCGGCGCGGCCGGCTGAGCTAGACTCCAGCCATGTGGACCGACGTCGTCGACCTGCGCGACTTCTACGCCACCGGCCTCGGCCGGACTGCGCGGCGGATGATCGCCAGGCGTATCCGCCAGCTTTGGCCGGACCTGAGCGGCCGCAACGTCCTCGGCCTCGGCTATGTCACCCCGTTCCTCGGCGGCTTCCGCGGCGAGGCCGAGCGGGTGATCGCGATCATGCCGGCGGCCCAGGGCGTCATCCACTGGCCGCCCGACGAGCCCGGGCTGACCGCGCTCGGCGACCACACCGACCTGCCGCTGCCCGACAACAGCATCGACCGGGCATTGATCGTCCATGCACTGGAGTGCGCCGAGCGCACCGGCCCGATGATGCGTGAGGTCTGGCGGGTGCTGTCGGATGGCGGGCGGCTGCTGGTGGTCGTGCCCAACCGTCGGGGCGTCTGGGCCCGCTTCGAGCGCACCCCCTTCGGCCACGGCCGGCCGTACTCGTCGGGGCAGCTCTCCCGCAGCCTGCGCGACGCCATGTTCACGCCCTACCAGTCGGGCACGGCGCTGTACGTCCCGCCGGTGGGCTCGCGGATGATCCTGTCGTCCGCCTCGGCCTGGGAGGAGATCGGCCAGCGCTGGTTCACCACCTTCGCCGGCGTCGTCATGTTGGAGGCGACCAAGCAGATCTACGCGGCGCCGCCGGCCGCGGCCCTCGCCCGCAAGCCTGCCTACGTCGGGATCGCGGTGCACTGAGCACAGGGCGAGCCGCGTTCACCAAAGCCTTGCTTGTGGTCAGGCCGGCGATTGCCGATCCTGCACTCGGATTTTCCGGCGGCGACGCCGGCACCCCAGGGGGGGGTCGTCACTGGTTGTCGCCGGAGCTATAGTTGTGCTGCAAAGGCCGGAACGGGCACAAAAGCCGCAGCCGGCGGTTTCCACGAGCCGGCGCTAAGGCCGGCCACATGGATCGCCGGCTGGTCGGGCCGGCGAGGTGTACCGTGAAGAGCCGGCTGGCGAAAGCCACCTGGTTAAGGTCGTGCCCGGTCGAGCGACGTGTTCGGCCCGGCGTTTCAGGAGATGCACCGCGGCGACAAGAACCGGCGGATTGAGAACAGCGTTCGACAGGCGACGGATCTAGAGCAGAGCGAGACGTTCGAGCACACCTCCTTGCGCAGTGCGGGCTTCTGTCCCGCGACCGAAATCTTTGAAAGCGAAGGGGCGGCGAAAGCCGCCTTTTCCGCATCCGAGGCGGATCAATGCCGCACCGCGCGGCATCGGCCCCTCCTCGCGCCTCACGACCCCTCCTCGGCGCATTCTCGGCGCCTCCTCGCGCCTCACGACCCCTCCTCCATGCCTCGTCGAAGCCGCCGCGCCCGCTCGACCCCCTCCCTCCGGCCACTCCCGGCCGGAGGGCACCAGGGCGTCGAGCCGGCGGGGCACAGAGGCGGGCGCGCATAGCCGCTAAGAATGGCGCCGCTGCGGCCTGCGGCGCGCTCTCGGCCTCCTGGCTTCTGCCGCCGCCCAGTATCCCGCCTGGGTTCGCCCGTCGATACCGGCTTGCCGGCTTCATGCGAACGCGCTTCGCCGCTCGGATCGTGGGCGGCAACCCGTGCGCTCTTCGGGTCGCCGCGCCGTCAGCGGCTCCCTACCGTGTCCGCCTGCAATCGCGACCTTCGCTGCGAACATGCCGAGGAAAACGGTTGGTCGGCACACGCGCCAA
This sequence comes from Rhodospirillales bacterium, assembly GCA_034382075.1. Taxonomy (GTDB): domain Bacteria; phylum Pseudomonadota; class Alphaproteobacteria; order Rhodospirillales; family Defluviicoccaceae; genus JAEULH01. Next base: position 13,748 of record JAXMOZ010000071.1, on the reverse strand, counting down.
GAGATTCGCAGCCGTTGGGCGGGCTTGCGCCCTGGGCGGGCCGCCGCTGCCCATAGCGGCAAGTAAAAGCCGATACACGCGAGTGGGTTAGGCGGCGCCTACCCTTGGAGGAGAACGCCCTGTACGCTCGACGGCTCCCCGCCGATGATTCACCCCGTTGGCGCGCCCATGTTGGCGAAAGTTCGCGCGCGCCGGATGGGGTGCTGGCTGAACGGCTCAAGGGGAAACGAGCATGGACGGAACGATCGGCGGGAGCGTCAACTCCGTCAAGGCCTCCGCCCATTATACGGGCGGAGCGTACGAGGCCTACGCATCCGGGGACGACTACTGGTCGAACCTCAAGCACCCCTCCTTCCGCTTCGAGGCCGACGTCTTCGCGCCTTACCTCGAGCCGTCCCATCGGGTTTTGGACTTCGGCTGCGGCAACAGCGGCTTGATGAACGCCCTGCGCCACCGGGTGGCCGCCATCGAAGGCCTGGAGGTCAATCCGGCCGCGGCGCAGAGAGGCCGCGACGCCGGCTTCACCGTCTACGACGCCATCGGCTCCATTCCGCCGGAGAAGACCTACGACCGGATCATCAGCAACCACGTGCTGGAGCACGTCCGCGACGTCTGCGGCACCCTCGAGACCTTGCGGCAACATCTGGCTCCCCACGGCCGCTTCGTCTTCAAGCTGCCGATCGACGACTTCCGCGAGCGCTGGCAACGGGGTTGGTCGGAGGCGGATGTGGACTACCATCTACAGACCTGGACGCCGCGGCTCTTCGGCAACGTGCTGAAGGAGGCGGGCCTCGCACCGGTGGAGATCCGCATCGTCTCGGCCGCCATCGATCCGCGGGTGTTCTTCCTCGAGGCCGTCGGCCTGCACCGCCTGGCCTTCCGGCTGATCGCGATCCTCAAGCGGCGGCGACAGCTGTTCGTGCTCGCCCGGCACGCCGACGGGTGCGCTGCTTCCTGAGGTGAGAGCGGCGCCCGCTCGCCCGCGGCAGGATTCTGCGCCACTTGCGGCGGAGCCTGGCGAACCTCGGCGGCCACTTCCTTGTCAGCGTCTTGGGGCGGCGGTAAAAGCGCGCCTGCGCCGCCCGCCGGAGAGCCGCTCCGGAAGGGCATTTCACCGCGCCACGAGGTCGCCTACATGAGTGCCATGCAGACCGTCAACGACATCCGCAAGGCGTTCCTCGACTATTTCGTCAGGCACGGCCACAGCGCCGTCGCCTCCAGCCCGCTCGTGCCCCGCAACGACCCGACGCTGATGTTCACCAACGCCGGGATGGTGCAGTTCAAGAACGTCTTCACCGGCATCGAGAAGCGCGACTACGTCCGCGCCGCGACCTCGCAGAAGTGCGTGCGCGCCGGCGGCAAGCACAACGACCTGGAGAACGTCGGCTACACCGCCCGGCACCACACCTTCTTCGAGATGCTCGGCAACTTCTCCTTCGGCGACTACTTCAAAGACGTCGCCATCGAGCTCGCCTGGAACCTGGTCACCAAGGAGTTCGGGCTGCCGGCGGAGCGGCTGCTGGTCACGGTGTTCGCCGACGACGATCAGGCGTTCGAGCTGTGGAAGAAGATCGCCGGGCTGCCCGAGAGCAGGATCCTGCGGATCCCCACCAGCGACAATTTCTGGTCGATGGGCGACACCGGCCCGTGCGGCCCGTGCTCGGAGATCTTTTACGACCACGGCCCGCATCTTCCCGGCGGCCCGCCGGGCACCGCCGAGGCCGACGGCGACCGGTTCATCGAGATCTGGAACCTGGTCTTCATGCAGTTCGAGCAGGTCTCACCCGAGCAGCGCGTCGACCTGCCGAGGCCTTCGATCGACACCGGCATGGGCCTCGAGCGCACCGCCGCGGTGATGCAGGGGACCCACGACAACTACCGGATCGACCTGTTCCAGGCGCTGATCCACGCCTCCGCGGAGGCCACGGGCACGGAGCCCGACGGGCCGTTCGCGGTCTCGCACCGGGTGATCGCCGACCACCTGCGCGCCTCGTCGTTCCTGGTGGCGGACGGGGTGATGCCGGCCAACGAGGGCCGTGGCTACGTCCTGCGCCGGATCATGCGCCGGGCGATGCGCCATGCGCATCTCATCGGCTGCAGCGAGCCGTTGATGTGGCGGCTGGTCCCGGCACTGGTGGGCGAGATGGGCCAGGCCTATCCCGAGCTCCTCCAGGCCGAGGGGCTGATCACCGACACCCTGCGGCTTGAGGAGACCCGGTTTCGCCGGACACTGGAGCGCGGCCTCTATCTGCTGGAGGACGCCACCGAGAAGCTGCCGTCCGGTGGCGTGCTCGACGGCGAGACCGCGTTCAAGCTCTACGACACCTACGGCTTCCCCCTCGACCTCACCCAGGACGCGCTCCGCGCCAAGGGCATCGGCGTCGATACCGACGGCTTCAACGCCGCCATGGCCCGCCAGCGCGAAGAGGCCCGCAAGGCCTGGACCGGCTCGGGCGAGGCCGCGACCGAGGCGGTGTGGTTTGCCATCCGCGAACGCTGCGGCGCCAGCGAGTTCCTCGGCTACGACACCGAGAGCGCGGAAGCCAAGGTCGCGGCTCTGGTCGTGGGCGGCGTCGAGGCGGCGCGGGTGCAGGCCGGTACCGCCGTCGCCATCGTCTGCAACCAGACGCCGTTCTACGGCGAGGGCGGCGGCCAGCTCGGCGACCACGGCACCATCCGCTCGGCCTCGGGCGCCGTCGTCGGCGTCAGCGACACCCAGCGCAAGGTCGGAGACCTCATCGTCCACCTCGGCAAGGTGGAGGAGGGAACGCTGTCGGTGGGCGACGAGGTGACCCTGGAGGTCGATCACGACCGCAGGCAGGCGACCCGCGGCAATCACTCGGTGACCCACCTGCTCCATGGCGTGCTCCGCCGCCGGCTGGGCGAGCAGGTGACGCAGAAAGGCTCGATGGTGGGGCCTGAGCGGATGCGCTTCGACATCAGCTATCCGCATGCCATTCCGCCGGAAGAGCTTGCCGCGGTGGAGGCTGAGGTCAACGCCCAGATCCGCGACAACAGCCCGGTGGAAACCCATCTGATGGATCCCCAGGCCGCCGCCGAAGCCGGCGCCATGGCGCTGTTCGGCGAGAAGTACGGCGACGAGGTGCGGGTGGTCATGATGGGCTCGCGGGCCACCGGCCGGCCGTTTTCGACCGAGCTCTGCGGCGGCACCCACGTGCGCCGCACCGGCGACATTGGCCTGTTCAAGATCGTCTCCGAAGGCGCGGTCGGTGCCGGCATTCGCCGGATCGAGGCGGTGACGGGCGGAGCCGCGGTGGAGCACGTCGCCCGCGAAGAGGCGAGCCTGCGCGAGCTGGCGCAAATGCTCCGCGCCGGCCCGGATGAGCTGCCGCGCCGGGTCGGCGCGCTGCTGGAAGAGCGGAAGAAGCTGGAACGCGAGCTTGCCGACACCCGCCGGGCCTTGGCCACGGGCGGCGGCGGCAACGGCGCCGGCGACGGCTTCCGCGAGATTGCCGGCGTGCGGTTCTCGCCGCGGCTGCTGGACGGCGTTCCCGCCCGCGATTTGAAGAGCCTCGCCGACGATCTGAAGAAGAAGCTGGGCTCGGGCGTGGTCGCCCTGGTTTCGACCGCGGAGGGCAAGGCGTCGCTGGTGGTGGGCGTCACCGACGACCTGAAGGACCGGCTCAGCGCCATCGACCTGGTTCGCGCCGGCTCGGCCGCGGTCGGCGGCAAGGGCGGCGGCGGCCGGGCGGACATGGCCCAGGCCGGAGGGCCCGACGCCGCTCAGGCGCAGGCGGCCCTGGACGCCATCGAGCAGGCGATCGCCGCGGCCTGAGGGACGAGCGCGGTCATCGGAGCTCAGCGAGCAGGCGACGGCGGGCGTTCGCGAATGCTTGCCTGCAGCGGGGGCGGACGGCGCACCTCCGTTACGGCTGAGACGTCATCAAGCGACAGCGAGCGACGGCTCTACCGGTCAGCCTCCTCGCGGCCCTCGCGGATCTGCTCGCGGACATCGTCGGCTTGGGCGGGGTCGAGGTGGGGCTCCGCCTGCGCGGCCGCGGCGTCGGCGTCGTGGCACAGGCCCACGAACAGCGGGAAGTGGTCGGAGCCGATGTCCTCCATCACCGCGATGTCCAGGAGCCGGAACGAGCTTTCGAAAAACACGTGATCCAACGGCCAGCGCAGCAGGGGCCAGTCGGCGTTGAAGGTGGCGTAAGGGCTGCGGCCGATGCGGGGGTCGAGCAGGCCGCTGACATCCTGGAACAGGCGGGTGGTGCGTGACCAGGCGACGTCGTTCAGATCGCCGGCGACGATTGCCGGCGCAGCCTCCTGGCGGACCTCGCGCGCGACGATGAGCAGCTCGGCGTCACGGCGGGCGGTGTCCTGGCGGGGCGGAGGTTTTGGGTGGACGCCGTAGAGATCGACGCGCGCGCCGGACGGCAGCCGCAGGCCCGTCTTGATGGAGGGCACGTAATCGTCGATCAGGAAGCGGACCTTGGGGTCGACCAGCTCGAAACGGCTGAACAGGTGCATACCGTAGCCGTTGTCTCGCGGGCGGCTGACGACGTGCGGATAGTCGGCCCGCAGCGGCTCGAGCTGGCGATCCCACCGCGCGTCCGTCTCGACCAGCAGCAGGACCTGGGGTTGGACGCGGCGAACGAGATCGAGGAGGGGCCCGGCCTGTTCATTGTCGATCAGGACGTTTGCCACCAGCAGGCCGATGCGGGAGCCCTCGGCGCATTGCGCGACGGCTTCCGCTTGCGGCGGCGAGGCGGGAGTGTAGGGCCAAATGCGGTAGAGCTGCCAGGCGAGGGCGGCGGCAAGGGCGGCGAGGAAGAACAGGACCGGACGGCGCCTTGCACTGACGACGGCGGGGGCCGCCAGCAGGACCAGCGCCAGCATGACGGCGAGCTGGATGCGCGGGAAATCCCAGACCCGGATCCACCATTCGTTGCTCGGGACAAGAGGGAGCAGCGTCAGCGCCACCGCCGCCGAGCCCGTCGCGAGCACCGCCCGGCGCACCACCCTGCCGCTCATCCGTCACCTTAAGCCGCCACGGGACGGCATTCCTTCACGGGCACCGACGATCCCGTGACAGGCGGCCGCGCACCGGGCGCGACCGCCGTTGCTCACGATGCCGTTGCTGACGATGTAAGCGTGCGCGACCCTCAGGCCAGCAGGGCGAAGTCGTCGACGGCCTGCGGCCCGACCAGGTAGCCGAGCTGCCCGCCTTCGACCAGGTCCTGTTCCGCGATCGGCCCGTCCTCGATCCCGTGGGCCTGGACGTCATAGACGAACAGCGAGCCGCCCGGCTCGCCGAACAGGTCCGAGACGTCGAGGATGCCCGAGGTTTCCCAGGCGCCGAGCTCCCCGGCATCGGCGTCCGTGGTCCCGGCCGGAACGACCGCGGAGCGGTCGATCTCGGCTACCCGAACCGGATCCGGATTGCTCAGGTCCGGCGACAGCCGCACGATTGACGCCTCGTTCTGGTTGGGCAGAGTGTCCCAGATGTCGCTGGCGCGGTCCTCCTGGGCGTAGATGTGGCCGTTGTCGGCCCAGTCGATGTTGTCCGGGCTGCGGAGCGTCGCGTCCGGGTCGCTGTCGCCGTCGTAGAGGATCGAGAGCTTCCCCTTCGGCCCCGCGGGGTCGCTGAAGTCGAGGTCCGCGAGCATGGTCGAGCCCAGCTCGTCGGCATTGTCGTAGATGTCCGAACGGCCGGTGACGTTGAACGCGACCGAACCGCCGTCCTCGGGATCGGTGGCCAGATCCTCGATCCGGACGAACTCCATGGCGCCGATGTCGGCGCCCTGCGCCTTCAGCGTGTCCTGTAGCGCATAGCCGAGCTGGTCATACCCCTCCGTCCCGGCCTTGCTGGCGTCATAGGAGACGATCGGCACGAAGCTGCCGTCGAGGCTCTCGCCTTGGGCGTTGAAGGTCGTGGGATCGGTGTAGAGCCCGCTGGCCGTATCCCGGCCGTCGGCGGCCCAGACGTGGAGCTGGCCCTGGGCAAGGCCGTTGCGGTCGAGGAAGCTGCCGTCGCCCAGCGCGTTTTTCTCGCCGACGTAGAGGTAGAGCAGGTTCTCGGCGACGTCGTCACCGAGGAGGAGGCCGACCTGGTCGGGATCGCCGGTATCGACGAGGGTCAGGTTCTCCCAGCTGCCCCGGCCGAGCGCAGGGGCGGCGTGCATCTCGCCGTTCGCGACGTCGAGCGCGTAGAAGACGCCGTCGTCGGTCTCCTCGCCGGCGAAGTAGACCGGGTCGACGAAACCGGTGCCGGCGCCGAAGGTGCCGGGCTCGAACAGCGACGACGAGCAGAACCGGGTAAATCCGTCCTCGCCTCCGGCGGCGGTTTCGCCGAACTGCTCGATCGAGGTGATCAGCTTGCCGTCGATGCCGTAGATCTTGTTGTAGGCGATGCCCGCGTCCTCGATGCCCTTCGTCTCGGCGTCGATGTCGAAATAGCTGATCCGGGCGCCGGTCAAAGACAGAGGCGCGGCGCCTTCGACGCCGTTGTTGACGGTGTAGGCGGCTCCGCCCTCCGCGATCTCGTGGTTCATGAAGACGCGGACGGTGTCGTCGTCGAGCCTGTAGGCGCCGAGCCCGTCGGGAATTCCGACCGGGGTGTAGCTGCCGGCTTGCCCGGTGAAGGCGCCGGAGCCTTCAACGCTCTCGCCGATCGTCAGCAGCGGCTCGGTGCCGTAACCGCCGCGGCCGTCGACCATCGACTTCCACAACGTCGCGACCCCGCCGGTGTCCGCCACGCCGGGTTCTTCAATGCTGCCAGCCATTGGTGCTCTCCCCATAAGTCCAGCCGGCGAAGTACGTACCGGCGAAAGGGACTCTATGGGGCCCGCTTCGTCGTGCGGGGTGACAGTTCGCTGACGTTTTCGTCAGCCGGCGGCGTCGCCCGACCGTGCGCCGGGGGCGAGCGCCGCCACCTCGTCCCTGAGCCGGGAGGCGATGGCGATCGGATCGCCGCCTGCCGCTTGCACAAGCGAGGCCGGGTCGATCGGCGCGCCGAAGCGCACCCGCAGCGGATGCGGCTTCGGTAGCCGCTTCGTCCGCGGCAGCGCCTCGAAGGTGCCGTCGATCCAGGTCGGCACCAGCGGCACCGGCCGGCGCAGCAGCAGGGCGCCGATCCCGGGGCGGAACCGCTGCAGCTTGCCGTCGGGCGTCCGCCACGATTCCGGGAACCACACCAGGCAGTTGCCGCGGGCCAGCACCTCTTCGGCCATGGCCAGGGTCGCCCCCGGCGCCCGCTCGTCCACCGGGAAGATGTGGACCGCGCGGCAGAACCGGCGCGAGAGCGCGCTCGCGAACAGCCGCCCCCGGTCGCCCGACCAGTAGACCCGGCGCAGCGCCTCCCAGGGAAGCGATGCCGACAGCGCCGGCGGATCCAGGTCGCTGGCGTGGTTGGCGACCAGGATGCAGGAACCTGCCGCCGGGAGCCCCTCGACGCCCTCCACCCGCAGCCGGAACACGCCGCGGACTAGGAGCCGGTTCAGCCCGGCCAGCACCGCCCCGAACGCCCGGGTGCCGGCCTTGGTCGGCGCCAGCCAGCGCTCCGCGTCGGCCGCCACCTGCGCCCGCGCTGCCGCCGAGGGTTCCAGCGCGCCCGCTGTCGTCGCCTCCCCGGCCGGGGCCTCGCAGGTCAGAAGGATCAGCTCGCGGACGGTCTCGGCGCCGGCCATTCGCTCCGGCTCCAGCGTCCGCCCGGTCGCCGCCTCCAGCGCCATGCCCAGGCCCAGCCACTCGAGCGAGTCGATGCCGAGGTCGAGTTGCGGGCTGGCGTCCATGCTGAGCCGCTTCTCGGCATAGCGCTCGCGCATCACCGCCCAGGCGGCCGCCGCCGTGGGGTCGGCGAGCAGGGTCTTGTCCTCGTCGCTCGGCTCGGGCGGCTGCGTCGGCCTGGTCTCGCCCTTCAGCGCCCGGTCGTAAAGTTGCGGCAAAAGGAAGCGCTGGTACTTGCCGAGCCGGGTGCGCGGCAAAGGCTCGCGGCTGATGGCGTAGCCGGAAAGGCGCTGGTGCGAGGCCAGCCCATGTGCTTTTGCCGACAGCGCGACCCGGACCACGTCGTCGAGCGAGGCGTAGCCGTCGGCGCGGATCTTCTCCAGGTCCGGCACGATCAGGGCCACGAGGTCGCCGTCGCGCTCCAGCACCGCGATCTCGGTGAAGTAGGGCGTCTCGCCGTAGATGCGCTCCAGGTCCTCGGGGAAGACGTTCTTGCCGCCGCCGAGGACGATCATCTCCTTGGCCCGGCCGGTGACGTAGACGAAGCCGTCGGCGTCGATGCTGCCGAGATCGCCGGTGCGAAACCAGCCGTCCCCGGTAAAGGCCTGGGCGTTGGCGTCGGGATTGTCCAGGTAGCCGGCGAACACGCTGGGTCCCTTGAGCTGGATCTCGCCGTCGGCGTCGGGCAAGGCCTCCGCGTCGGCCAGAGCCGCGATCCGCGCTTGACCGCCGCTCAACGGCCGGCCCTCGCTGCCGATGCGCTTGGCCCCGGGGACGTTGCCGGTGAAGGCCGAGGCCGTCTCGGCCAGGCCGTAGCCGGTCAGGAGCTCGAAGCCCAGGCCCTCGATGGTCCAGATCACCGGCGCTTCGAGCTTCGCTCCGGCGGAAACCATCAGCCGCATGCTGCCGCCGAAGCGGGCGTGGACGGCGCCGAACAGCCGCCGCCCGAGGTTCACGCCGAGCCTGCGCTTGGCTTCGATGGACAGCCCGAGCATGAGCTTGAACAGCCGCGAGGCCGCCGGCCCGCGGGCGCGAGCCTGTGCCTCGATGCCGGCGACCAGGGCCTGGTACAGCCGGGGAACGCCGATCATCATCGTCGCGGCGCTGCGCTCCAGGGCGCGGACGATGGCGGGCCCCTGCGCCGCCTGCGGGAGCACGATGACCGCGCCGGTCCACAGCGGCACCAGGACGCCCACGACGAACGGGTAGACGTGGTGCAAGGGCAGCGGCACCAGCAGCCGGTCGTTGCCGCCGATCAGCCCGGTGCCGGCGATGGCGCGGACGTTCGCCTCGATGTTGTCGTAGCTGAGCGTGAAGTACTTGGGTGCGCCGGTGGTCCCCGAGGTGAACACCATCATCGCCGGCTCTGCGCCGGAGAGGTTCGGGAGCGCCACCGCCTCGCCCGCGGCCGCGGTCAACTCACGGAGCGAAAGCCGCCGCGGCCCGTGGTCTGCGGCGGCCACCTCGGCCTCGTCCATGACGATGATTCCGTGCAGGGTCGGGGCCTCGATGTCGTCCAGCAGCGGCAGCTGGCTTGCGGTGGTGAAGAGCCGGGCCGTGCCGCTGGCGCCGACGATCATCGCCGCCTCGTCGGTGGACGCCAGCGGATCGATGGGCACGGCGACGGCGCCGGCAGCGCCGATGCCGAGCCGGACGGCGATCCACTCCAGGCTGGGCGGGGCGAACAGGCCGATGCGCTCGCCGCGGGTGGCGCCCCCGGCGACGAGGCCGCGGGCGACGGCGTCGATCCGCCGGGACAGCTCGCCCGAGCTCAGCCGCTGCAGCCCCTCGGTATCGTCGGCGAGAACGGCCGGATCGTCGCCGGTGCGCCGGGCGATCAGATCGGTGAGACGGGTCAGCGAGGGGCCGGGCTCTCTCATCTCGATGCTCAGGTGGTAGGCAGACGCGGCCGGAGGCAAGGGCCGATTGGCTGCTGGCGGCCACGAGCCTCGTGCCGCGGCGGTTGCGAACGAGCCTCAGGAAAGCTTGTGTCGTTCGGTTCAACCGTGCATAACGCCGCTCTCAGCGTGCGGAGGGACAGCGCGGGGGAGGAGAAATGAAAGTAGCGATCCCGAGAGAGCGGATGCCCGGAGAAACCCGGGTCGCCGCTTCAGCGGACATGGTGAAGAAGCTCGTCGGCTTTGGCTTCGAGGTGGTGGTCGAGAAGGGAGCCGGCGAGGATGCGGCCATTCCCGACGCCGATTTCGAGGCGGCTGGAGCAACAATCGCGAAGGACGAGGCGTCCGCGCTTGGCGACGCCGACGTCGTCATCAAGGTGCAACGCCCGGTCATGGATGGCCGGTTGAACGAAGTCACGATGATGAAGAGCGGCGCGATCCTGGTTGCGCAGCTTGCCGCCCTGACCCATCGCGACGAGGTGGAGGCGTACGCCCAGGCGGGGCTCACCACCTTCGCCCTGGAGCTCATGCCGCGGATCTCCCGCGCGCAGTCGATGGACATCCTCTCCAGTCAGAACAACCTCGCCGGCTACAAGGCGGCGATCGACGCCGCCGCCGAGTTCAGCGGCGCGTTCCCGATGATGATGACAGCCGGCGGCACCGTCCCGGCGGCGAAGGTCTTCATCATGGGCGTCGGCGTCGCCGGACTGCAGGCGATTGCCACGGCCAAGCGCCTCGGCGCGATCGTGACCGCGACCGACGTCCGCCCGGCGACCAAGGAGCAGGTCGAGAGCCTCGGCGGCAAGTTCGTCATGGTCGACGAGGCGTCGATGAAGGACGCCGAGACCGCGTCCGGCTACGCCAAGGAGATGTCCGACGACTTCAAGCGCAAGCAGGCCGAGGTCGTCGCCGAGCACCTGAAGAAGCAGGACATCGTCATCACCACCGCGCTGATCCCAGGGAAGCCGGCGCCGAAGCTGCTCACTGAAGAGATGGTGACCAGCATGAAGCCGGGCGCCGTGATCATCGACCTCGCCGCGGAAACCGGCGGCAACTGCGAGCTGACCGAGCCGGGCAAGGTCGTCGTCAAGCACGGCGTCAAGATCGTCGGCCACCTCAACGTCCCGGGCCGCCTGCCCAAGGACGCGAGCCAGCTGTTCGCCCGCAACGTCCTGAACTTCCTCACGCCGCACGTCGACAAGGAGCAGAAGTCTCTGGCCTTCGACTGGGAAGACGAAACCGTCTCCGGCACCCTGGTGACCAAGGACGGCAAGATCGTCAACCCGATGCTGACCGGGGAGGGGCAGTGACCATGGATCAGGCAACGATCGTCGAGAAGGCCGCCCAGCTCGCCAACGAGGCGGCGGCGCTGGCGGCAAAGGCCGGCGAGATGGCCGCGTCGGCGGCGCAGATGACCGTCGTCGGCGGCGAAGCCGGCGGCCACGGCAACTTCCTGTCGCTGTTCACCGTGTTCGTTCTGGCGGTGTTCGTCGGCTTCTACGTCGTCTGGAGCGTCACCCCCGCTCTGCACTCGCCGCTGATGAGCGTGACCAACGCCATCTCGTCGGTGATCATCGTCGGCGGCCTGCTCGCCGCCGGTCCGGCGCATTTCGACTTCTCGAAGGTGATGGGCTTTCTCGCCGTCATCCTCGCCTCGGTGAACATCTTCGGCGGCTTCATCGTCACCCGGCGAATGCTGCAGATGTTCAAGAAAAAAGTGAAGAAGTAGGGAAGGGGGAGCTCTCATGGCCGAAAATCTAACGGGCTTCGCCTACCTCATCGCCGCGGTGCTGTTCATCCTGGCGCTCCGCGGGCTGTCCAACCCCGAATCCGCCCGCATGGGCAACATCTTCGGCATGGTGGGCATGGCGATCGCCGTGATCACCACGCTGCTGAGCCCCGGCGTCGTCAGCTACTGGATGATCATCCTGGGCATCCTGATCGGCGGCGGCATCGGCACCGCGGTTGCGCTGAAGATCCAGATGACCCAGCTCCCCGAGCTGGTCGCCGCCTTCCACAGCCTGGTCGGCTTGGCCGCGGTGTTCGTCGCGACCGCGGCATTCTATCATCCCGAGGCCTACAACATCGGCACCACCGGCAACATCTCCGCCGGCAGCCTGATCGAGATGGCCTTGGGCACCGCCATCGGCGCCATCACCTTCTCCGGCTCGGTCATCGCCTTCCTCAAGCTCGCCGGCAAGATGAGCGGCAACCCGATCACCTTCCCGATGCAGCATCCGCTGAACGCGGCGATCGGCATCCTCATCCTGCTGTCGATCATCTGGTTCTGCACGACCGAGTCGGCGGCGGCCTACTGGGTCATCGTCGTGCTGGCCTTCGCCATCGGCTTCCTGTTGATCGTCCCCATCGGCGGCGCCGACATGCCGGTGGTGGTCTCGATGCTCAACTCGTACTCGGGCTGGGCGGCGGCTGGTATCGGCTTCACCCTGCAGAACCCGGCGCTGGTGATCACCGGCGCGCTGGTCGGCTCCTCGGGCGCCATCCTCTCCTACATCATGTGCAAGGGGATGAACCGGTCGATCTTCAACGTGCTGCTCGGCGGTTTCGGCGGCGAGAGCGTCTCGCCGGCGGCTGCGGCCTCTTCGGGCGGCAAGTCGGTGAAACCGGGTTCGGCGGAGGACGCGGCCTTCATCATGAAGAACGCCAACAAGGTCATCATCGTCCCGGGTTACGGCATGGCCGTTGCCCAGGCCCAGCACGCGGTCCGCGAGATGGCCGACCTGCTGAAGGAGCAGGGCGTCGAGGTGAAGTTCGCGATCCACCCGGTCGCCGGGCGCATGCCCGGGCACATGAACGTGCTCCTGGCCGAGGCCAACGTGCCGTACGACGAGGTGTTCGAGCTCGAGGAGATCAACCACGAGTTCTCGACCTGCGACGTCGCCTACGTCATCGGCGCCAACGACATCACCAACCCGTCCGCACGCACCGACAAGTCGAGCCCGATCTACGGCATGCCGATCCTCGATTGCGACAAGGCCGGCACCACGTTGTTCGTCAAGCGGTCGATGGCGTCCGGCTACGCCGGCGTCGACAATCCGCTGTTTTTCGGCGACAAGACGATGATGCTGTTCGGCGACGCGAAGAAGATGACCGAGGAGATCGTCCAGTCCCTCGGCTAGGAACGACCGCCGCCCTCAGAGAGCAAAAAGAGCGGGATATCGAACGCGGCGGGGCTTCGGCCCCGCGTTTCTTTTGGGGCGGACGACAGAACGGCCGCGCTTCCCTGGATCCTCGCGACGAGCGCGAGGATGACGAGTGTGACAGCGGTCGCAACCCCACCCCACCCTCCGTCATGGCCGCACGTGTTGCGGCCATCTACGTCCCGGTGAGCGGCCGGTCTCACAACTCCACTTCGTCATGGCCGCACGTGTTGCGGCCATCTACGCCTCGGTGAGCGGCCGGTCTCAGGCAGCGTCCCTGGATCCTCGCGACAAGCGCGAGGATGACGAGCGACAGCGGCCGCAACCCCACCCCACCTTCGTCATGGCCGCACGTGTTGTCACGTGTTGCGGGCATCTACGCCTCGGTGAGCGGCCGTCCTCTGGCGGCTTCGCTGGATCCTCGCGACGAGCGCGAGGATGACGAATAAAGGGATTGCGGGCAAAGAGGCATGGGTAACCGACGCACAACAGAAGCGCCGTCATTGCGAGGAGGCGGTAGCCGACGAAGCAATCCAGGGAAAGGTCTTCTGGATCGCCACGCCGCTATGCGGCTCGCGATGACGTTTTTGTCTGCACGTCATGGCCGCATTGTTGATGCTTGTTGCGGCCATCCACGCCCCGGTGAGCGGCCGGTCCGAGGCGGCGTCCCTGGATCCTCGCGACGAGCGCGAGGATGACGGGTGACAGCGGCCGCAACCCATCCCCACCTTCGTCATGGCCGCAGTTGTTGCGGCCATCTACGCCCCGGTGAGCGATCGGTCTCAGGCGGGTTTTCCTGGATCCTCGCGACGAGTGCGAGGATGACGGGTGAGAGCGGTCACAACCCCACCCCACCTTCGTCATGGCCGCACTTGTTGCACGGCTGTCCGGTTCGGTTTTCGTAGACAGGTTGCATGGCGTTGATTCTACTCGGTTCGGGACGTTGGCAAACGATCCGGGACACGAGGAGGGTTCGACGCCATGCTGCACCAGAATA
>JAXMOZ010000070.1:0-17616 GCA_034382075.1 Rhodospirillales bacterium | reverse complement strand
CGACCACGCCGACGTCGACGTTCTTGTACTTGACCTTGGTGGTGCCGGCCTCGATCCCCTCGGCGTTCTCGAAACGCACCGAGATCACCGGGCCCTGGGCGCGGATGGTGACGACCGCAAGCCAGACCGCCGCTGCCAAGGCCACTAGCGGGATCAGCCAGATCACCGGGAAGCGGCGGTGGGTTTCGACCACCGCCTCCGGAAGCTCGGCCGCGGGCTGAGGCTCGGCGCGATCGTTCACCGCGGAGGCTCCATGGCGTCCCAGATCAGGCGCGGGTCGAAGGCGGTGGCGGCGAACATGGTGACGACGACGACGGCGGCAAACGCGCTGGCGCCGATGCCCGGCTCGACGGTGGCAATGGAGCCGAGCTTCACCAACGCCACCAGGATCGAGATCATGAAGATGTCGATCATCGACCACCGGCCGACCGCGTCGATGACCCGGTAGAGCAAAGTGCGCTGGCGCGGCCGCCACCGCCAGCGCCGCTGCACCGACAGCAAAAGGAAGCTCAAGCCGGCGAGCTTCAGCACCGGCACGGTGATGCTGGCGAAGAAGACGAGCAGCGCCAGGGGCCACATCCCGGCCTCGAATAGCCGGACGACGCCGCTCAGGATCGTGTCCGGCTCGCCCCGGCCGAAGGAAATGACAGTCATGATCGGATAGAGGTTGGCCGGAACGTAAAGGATGGCGCCGGTCAGGACGAGTGCCCAGGTGCGGCTGATGCTCGCGGGCTTGCGCCGGTGCAAGGCGGCGTGGCAGCGCGGGCAGCGCTGGGCCTCGGCGCCGGAGGCGAGGCGGCTGAGCAAGCCGCAGCGCTGGCAGCGGCCGAGCCGGTCGCCGGCTTCGGCAGGCGGCGGCGCAACGGCGGGGCTCGGCTGCAGCCGTTCCCAGACCGCCCGCGGCTCGAGCGTCATCTCGGCCGCGACCATCGCCACGATCAGGGCGATGAAGGCGAACAGGGCAGGGCCGAGCGCGACGTCGGCGATGTCGGCGAGCTTGGCGTAGGCGACGAGCAGGCCGAGCAGGTAGACCTCGGTCATCGCCCATGGATGCAGCGTCTCGACCAGACGAAACACCCGGGCTCCGTCCACGGGAACCCGGCCGCGGTAGAGCGGCAGCAGCACCCACAGCGAGCCCAACAGCTTCGCCGCCGGCACGGCAATGGTGAGGAGGAACACCAGCGCCCCAACCGGCCACAGCCCCTGGTGCGCAAGCTCGAAAACCCCGGAGATCAGGACGTTTCCCTGCTCGCGGCCCTCATAGCGGAAGGTCATCAGCGGGAAGACGTTGGCGACGACGAGGAGAACCAGCGCGGCCAGCGTCAGCCCCAGGGCGAGATGGATGCCGTCGCCGCCGAGGCGGTAGAGCTCGGCGCCGCAGCGCCTACACCGCACCCGGCCGCGAAGGCCGCGGAGCGGCGCCGCGTAGAGCAGGCCGCACTCCTGGCAGGCGACCAGCGGCTTCGCTGCCGCCGCGTTCCGATCGCCCATGGGACGCGCCGAGGTTGCCGATAGGGACGGCAATCATAAGGGTGCGGCAGGCGGCGGTCAACGCCGGGTGCAGACTTTGCCCCTGCTCGCCTTCGAAGGCCGCGACGCAGGGTTGCCTAAACGACATTTCATCCTTTGCATGTTGGCACACGCTGTAGTTTTGCATAAAGTACCAGAAAAATAATCAGCGGGGACGGCAATGGCGGACACGGGTGAGCGGGGCCGCTCTTGCGGCTGCGGCAGTAGTGTTGCGGCAGACGAAATAACGGATGTTTTTGCGGACCTTATCGAGCGGGTCGCGGAAACGGGCGACCTGAGCTCCTTCGAGGCGATTTTCCGCCACTATGTTCCCAGGCTGAAGGCTTGGGGCATGCGCAGCGGCATGAACGCGGCCGTGGCCGAAGAGCTGGCCCAGGAAACCATGATCAGCCTCTGGCGCAAGGCCAGGACGTTCGAGCGCTCCCGCGCCAGCGCCTCGCGCTGGGTCTTTGCCATCTTTCGCAACAAGCGGATCGACGACCTCCGCCGCGATCGGCTGCGCCAGACCGACCTCGACAGGGCGGCGGACGTGGCCGATGATGGCGCCGATCCGGAGGCTTCGGTTCACCTCAACGCCACCGGCCGGGCCCTTCAGCGGGCCATGGGAACCCTGCCGGAGGATCAGGCGGTGGTGTTGCGAGAGGTCTACTTCGGCTGCAAGTCCCACCGCCAGGTCGCGGCCGAACTGAACGTGCCGCTCGGCACGGTGAAATCGCGGGTCCGGCTGGCGCTGGCGCGAATGCGCCTGGCCGTCGGCGATCATCAGCCGAGTTGACGGCGGCGGGCCTGTTTGAACCCGGGAGCCTCGCCGCCCTGGCGGCCGAGCGGGTCCGCGAGGCGCGGCGAAACGGCGCGCTGCAGTCGATCGCCACCGAGCTGCACTGCATCGACGACGGCGGCATCCGCTTCCTCGTGCGGGTGCTGGCCAGCCTGAAGCAGAAGCAGCGGGAGGCGCAAGCGCAGGCCGACAGCAATGCTCGTGGACAGGACCGGGCGAACCCGTTCCTTCCCCACGACCCGCGGCTGTTCGTGGCCGACCTCACGCCCACCCATTTCTGCCTGCTCAACAAGTTCAATGTGGTCGACAGCCATCTGCTGCTCGTCACCCGGGCGTTCGAGGATCAGGGGCGGCTGCTGACGCCGGCGGACCTGGACGCCATGGCCGTGGTGCTCGCGGAGATCGACGGGCTCGGCTTTTTCAATGGCGGCACCGCCGCCGGCGCCAGCCAACCGCACAAGCACCTGCAGCTCGTGCCGCTGCCGCTCGCCGGCGAGGGCCATGGCCCGGCGCTGCCCATCGAGCCGCTGCTGGCGCCGGTCCTCGCCGCAGCAGACCTGGGCGAACCGGCGACCGTTCCGGGGCTGCCGTTTCGCCATGCGCTGCTCGCCCTTGGCGGCCGGGCGGACGCCGCCGACCTCGACCGGGGGTACCGGCGGCTGTTTGCCGCCACCGGCCTTGCCGCCGCCGATGCGGCGGTGCGCGCCGACGCCAGGCCGGCCATGCCCTACAACCTGCTTCTGACGCGGCGGTGGATGCTGATCGTGCCGCGCAGCCGCGAGCAGGTGGGCGGCATCGGCGTCAACGCCCTGGGCTACGCCGGCTCGCTGTTCGTCCACGACGAGGCGCAGATGGCCACTGTGGCGAGAACCGGCCCGCTGCGGCTGATCACCGAGGCGGCGGTGGCCGGAGCGCCGACGGCGACGGTTCCCCCGGGCGGATCAAGGCGAGGCCGCATCGGTTGGACGTGATCCGGGAAAGCGCCTTGCCCGTCGGCCCAGTTCCTCGTGCGCCCGGGGCGGCAACGTCGTTTCCCGAGCCCAGCACGGCGCGGCGATGTAGGGCGGGAGGCGCAAAGACCACGCTTATTGGCCCTCTTCTTGCCGCAGCCCTCACCCTCCCGCTCGCGACGGCTCGCGGGGTGCGCCGCTTCGCGGAGCACCCCTCTCCCACGGCTTCGCCCGGGCGAGGGCATGTTCGCCAACACTGGTCCGCGAGAGTCCCCCTCTCCCGCTTCGCGACCCGCGCAAGCGGGAGAGGGTCGGGGTGAGGGCGCTTACTCGTTCGACCGGACAGGGACGAGGACCGCAACAGGGAGGCGAACGACGCTTGCCCCAGGAGACGGGGATGATGGGCCGCCGCAAACGGAGAAGGCAACCCATATGGGTTAATCAGCGCCTCCGACCGTGGTAGGATGAGCCCCTGCGCCGCGCGTGCGTGGGGGATCCTTGGCTCACGGTTTCCGCTCCGCCCTTCTCTTTGCCCTCGTGACGTTGCTGCCGGCGGGCGACGTCGGGGCTCAGGCGCTGACCGACGAGCTGCAGGTCCTCGCCGATACCCATCCGGAGATCGCCGGCCGCAGGCACGCCGTCGACGCCGCCGGCAGCGACATCGACCGCGCCTCGGCCGGCTACCTGCCGAAGCTCGACATCTCCACCGGCTTCGGCCCGCAATACATCGACAGCCCGCTGACCCAGCGCGCCGGCGGCGGCGAGTGGCTGTCGGTCGCCCAGCTCGCCGGCGTCCACCTCTCGCAGAACCTGTTCAACGGCTTCGCCACCCCGGCGCAGGTGCAGGCGGCGACGCTGCACCATGAGGGCGCGGTCTTCTCCCTGGCGGCCGCCCGCCAGCAGGTGCTGTTCGACGGGATCTCCGCCTACCTGGAGGTGCTGCGCCAGCGGAGGCTGGTGGAACTCGCGCGCGGCAGCGAGGAGACGATCAAGCGCCAGCTCCGCCTCGAGGACGAGCGCGTCCAGCGCGGCGCCGGCATCGCCGTCGACGTGCTGCAGGCCAAGTCGCGGCTGCAGGTGGCGAAGGAACAGCGGATCGCCTTCGAAGGCGCGCTGCGAGCGGCCATCGGCCGCTACCTGCAGATCTTCGCCCGGCCGCCGCAGGTGGACGCCATGGCCCTGCCGGCGCTACCCCTGCATCTGCTGCCGGCCGACCTGGATGCCGCCATCGCCGCCGCCCGCGCCGACAACCCGGCGCTGAACGCGAGCCTCGCCGCCGTGGCCGAGGCCGGCGAGGGACGAAGGCTGGCGCGTGCCGGCCACTACCCCAGCCTCGATCTGGTCGCCGGCGCCAACTACGAAAAGGACACCGACCTCGTCGAGGGGACGCGAACCGACGTCTCGCTCCTGCTCCGCGCCACCTGGACCCTGTTCGACGGCTTCGCCACCAGCGCCGCGACCGCCTCGGCTGCGGCGGGCTACCAAGGCAGCCGCAGCGATCATGACGCCCTGGAGCGCCGGGTGATCGAGGCCGTCCGGGTGGCCTGGCACGGCTTGGAGACGGCGAGAGAGCGCCGCGAGCTGTTGAAGAACGGCGTGGTCATCGCCGAGCAATTGTTCGCGATGCGGCGCAAGCTCCGCGCCGCCGGCCGGGAGACGGCGATCAACGTGCTCGATGCCGAGGACGAACTGACCACCGCGCTGATCGCCCAGACCATGGCCGAGGCGGACGCGGCTTTGGCCAGCTACCGGCTGCTCGCCGCCATGGGCCGGCTCGACCGCCACCACCTCGGGCTCAGGGCGGAGAAATAGCGCCGCGGGCGGTGGCGCGCGGCTACCCCTCCTTCTTCGCCGTCCCCCGCATGGTATCGACCGCGAGCAGGCTGTGGGCGATGGCGCCGCCGGCGCGCATCTCGGTCGCCACCCAGATGGCCTCCATGATCTCCTGCTCGCTGGCGCCGGCGCGGAGCGCCCCGCGGGTGTGGCCCTTGATGCAGTACGGGCACTGGGTGACATGGGCCACGGCAACGGCGATGAGCTGCTTGGTCTTTGCCGCAAGCGCGCCGTCGGCGAACACCTTCTTCTGGAACTCCTGGAATGCCTGCTGGATCTCCGGCGCCAGATTGTTGCGGTCGTCGACAAGCGCCCTGTCGGCTTCGGGGTAGAACTCGCCCGCCATGGTTCGGCCTCCTGCTGCGAATGCTGTCGGCAAACAACACCCGGATGGGCTTGCGGTTCGAGCGGAGCGAAGGCCTCAGACCAGAGCCAGCGCGGCAATGACCGCGGCGGCGAGCAGGCAGGCGGCGGTATAGAGGCGGAGCATGCGGCCGATGTCCTCGGGCGTCGCCTCGGTGTCGCCGTCGCCGAGCCATGGGTCGGCGACCTCCTCCTCGCCGTAGCGGCGTGGGCCGCCGAGCGCCAGGCCCAGCGCGCCGGCGGCGGCGGCCTCGGGCCAACCGGCGTTGGGCGAACGGTGTCGCCGCGCGTCGCGGCGCATGACGGCGAGCGCCCGGCGTCCGCTGGCGCCGGGCATCACGGCGGCGACGCCCGCAAGCAGCAGGCCGGCCAGCCGCGCCGGGATCAGGTTCAGCGCGTCGTCCAGGCGGGCGGCGGCCCAGCCGAAGGCGAGGTAGCGCTCCGAGCGGTGACCGATCATGCTGTCCAAGGTATTGGTCGCCTTGTAGACGAGCAGGCCCGGCAGCCCGGCGACGGCGTACCAGAACACCGGCGCGACGACGCCGTCGCTGAAGTTCTCGGCGCAGGACTCGATGGCGGCGCGGGCGACGCCATGCTCGTCCAGCGCGGTGACGTCGCGGCCGACGATGTGGGCCACGGCCTCGCGCCCGGAGCCAATGCCGCCGTCGCGAAGGGCGCGGCCCACGGCGCGGACGTGGTCGAACAGGCTCCGTTGCGCCAGCAGCGAGACGACCAGGGCGAGCTCGACGAGGAGCAGCACCGGGAGCTCTCGGGCCATGGCCGCCACCGCCCAGCCGAGGCCGCCCGAGACGCCGCAGACGAGGAGCACGGTCAGCCCGCCCCGCCACCGCCTTTGGCGCTCGCTCCGGGCCGGATCGTTGAGCCGCCGCTCCAGCCGGTCGATCAGCGCCCCGATCAGCCGCACCGGGTGCGGCAGCATCCCGAACGGTCCGGGCCGGCCGCCGACCGCGGCGTCGATGGCCAGCGCCGCCAGCAGCAGCACCAGGTGCGGGACGGCGTCGGGGATCCAGGGGATCGGCATGGCGGCAGTCATCACCGCACAGCCGCCCGCGTCAAGGAGCCGCGCGCGCGGGCAGCGTCTGACGGAGTACTGGCTGCACGTCGGCGTCCGACGCCGTTCTTCAACCCGGCGCGATATCGAGAGCCAAGTCCAGGCTCTTGGCGCTGTGCGTCAGCCAGCCGACGGAGATCAGATCCACCCCGGTCGCCGCGACTGCGGCCGCGCTGGCAAGGGTGATGCGCCCCGACGCTTCGGTAATGGCGCGCCTGTCCACCACCGCAACGGCGTCCTTCAGTTGAGCCGGCGTCATGTTGTCAAGAAGGACGGCGTCTGGCGAGCCGCCCATCGCTTCGGCAAGCTGTTCCAGCGTGTCGACCTCGACCTCGATCTTGACCAAGTGCCCGACGCTGCGCCGAGCGCGCTCGATGGCCGCCGCGACGCCGCCGGCCAAGGCGATATGGTTGTCCTTGATGAGGACGGCGTCGTCGAGGCCGAAGCGGTGGTTGGCGCCGCCGCCGGCACGCACGGCCGCCTTCTCCAGGGCGCGCAGGCCCGGCGTCGTCTTGCGGGTGCAGGTGATCGCCACCCGATGGCCTTCGACGGCCGCGACAAGTTGAGACGTTGCAGAGGCGATCCCGGAGAGCCGGCACAGAATATTCAACGCGACCCTCTCGGCAGACAAAAGCGCCCGGGCGCTGCCGCTCAGGCACATGACGACGTCGCCGGGCGCGACCGGCGTTCCATCGGCTGCGAGGACGTCCGCGCGCATCGCCGGATCGAGGAGGCGAAAAGCGAGTTCGGCAGCACGCACCCCGGCGACCGTTCCAGGCTCACGCGCGACGATCTCCGCGCTAGCCCCGAGGGTCGCGGGAACGATTGCGTCGGTGGTGATGTCTCCCGCCCGACCAAGATCCTCGAGCAGCGCCGCCCTGATCACGGGCTCGATCAAGATGTCGGGAAGGCACGTCGACGCGCCACTCATACGTTCTTTCCTCACCTATTGCGGGCAGCGTTCACGCGCACCGGCGCGGCTCACATCACGGCCGAGGCTGCTAGGTCAGCGCCAGCATTCGCTCGACGGAGCGCCGCGCCCGCTCCGCGACGTGCGGATCGATCGTGACCTCCGTCTGCATGCTTTCCAAGGATCGCCGGATCTTTTCGAGCGTGATCCGTTTCATGTGCGGACAGAGGCCGCAGGGCTTGATGAACTCGATGTTGGGGGTTCCCGCGGCGATGTTGTCGCCCATGGAGCATTCCGTGAGCAGCAGGACCTTGGCTGGGCGCTGGGCGTTGATGTAGTCGATCATCTCCGCGGTCGAGCCGGTGAAGTCTGAGGCGTTGATGACCTCGGGCGGGCACTCGGGGTGGGCGATGACGACAAGCCCGTCGACCACATCGCGCATCGCCTCGATTTCGTCGCCGCTAAACTGCTCGTGCACTTCGCAGCGGCCTCGCCAACCGATGACCTCCACGGTGGTCTGGCTGGCGACATACTGCGCGAGGTACTGGTCCGGCAAAAGAATGACCCTCGGCACACCGAGCGCTTCGACCACCCGCAGCGCATTGCTGGAGGTGCAGCAGACATCCGACTCCGCCTTCACCTCCGCCGAGGTGTTGACGTAGGTCACGATCGGAACGCCGGGATAGGCTTCGCGGAGGAGGCGGACGTCGGCACCGGTGATCGACGCCGCCAGGGAACAGCCGGCCTCGACGTCCGGGATGAGAACCGTCTTGTCGGGATTGAGCAGCTTCGCGGTCTCGGCCATGAAGTAGACGCCGGCCTGAACGATCACGTCCGCGTCCGTCTTTGCGGCTTGGCGGGCCAGCGCCAAGGAGTCGCCAACGACATCGGCAACGCCATGGAAAATCTCCGGCGTCTGGTAGTTGTGGGCGAGAATGACGGCGTTGCGCTCCTTCTTGAGACGGCAGATGGCGTCGATCTCCGGCGCGAACTGCGGCCACTTGAACGCCGTCATGGTGTTCTTCAGGCGCTGGCGGATCTCCGCCGTGCGTGCCTCCACCTCGGGCGTGAAGGCCGGCGCCTCCGGCTTGGCAACGGCAGGTGCGGGCATGGCTGACCCCTTTTGCTCCTCGCGAGCATATCATGCTCAAAAAAAGCACGCACCCCAGCGCGCTTATGCTCGGCCAGAGCATAACCGGCGTTCGCCGCGGGTCAAGGAAAACTGCCGCGGCGCGTCGCCGAGAGGCGAACGCCGGGTGCCGGGCGCTCCAGGGTCACCTCGCCGCGAAAGCGCACGAGCTTGGCTGGCCGCCCGCCGGTACCCGTCGCCGTTTCGCCGGTATCCTCGACGAGGCCCTGCTGGGCAATGAGCCGGCGGAAGTTCTGCTTGTGCAGGGCGACGCCCGAGAGCGCCTCCGCAGTTTTCTGCAGGGCCGAGAGCGTGAACGTGGGCGGCATCAGTTCGAAGAGAACCGGCCGATACTTGATCTTCGCCCGAAGGCGGCTGATGGCGGTGGCGAGAATGCGCCGGTGGTCGGCAAACATCGCGGCCCCTGCGACCGGCGCGAGATCCGCAGGCGGCTCGAGGCCGTCGTCCAGAGAAGCCTCGGGAACGAGGCCCGCCGCGTAGAGCATCTCGTAGCGTTCCAGGGCGCGTTCTTCGTCCCACGGCGCCCCATCGAGGCCGAACGTGAGGTGCAACCGGCCGACGCGGTCCTTGTCGAGGCGAGGGCCGGTGGAACGCGCCCAGTCCAACAGCCGGTCGAGAAGCACGGACGGTAGGGGCGAACCGCCGGCGCGTCGGTCTTCCCAGGGAAAGAAATGATACCACGGCCGCCAGCCCTCCTGGATCGGCAGCCCTTCACTGCCGATGGACACTAGCGCGAGGTATGCAATGGAGATCGTCCGGTTATTGATGTCCTGGCGGAGTTCCGCGACGGTGCCGACGCGGTCGCCGAAGGTGTAAAGCTGCTCGACGTAGCCCAGGCGGAGGTGGGTTTGTCGTTCCACCCAGGCCCGCAGCCCCGCCTGAAGGGACCGGTGACCGGGCTGCAGAGGCCCGAACGGGAGCGCAGCCAGGGCCGGCGCCGGCGCCGCCCTGCCGACCGTCAACACGTGCGGGACATATGCCCGCACGGCGATCACGACCGCGGTCAGGTCGACGCGAACGCGAACCTCTTCGAGAGCCCCTGTCATGCGAGCATCGAGCTTTACCCCAGCGCATCCTGCAGCGGAGCATTGTAGCCGCTGATGAACCACGCAAGGCGTCGCGTGTTGCCCCCATTCGCCTCACCCGCCTGGCGCCGTTTCGCCCGCCTCGATGAACACGTCGACCTGCTGGCCGATGTAGACGGGAAGGCCGTCGGGGTCGAAGCTGTAGACCAGTTCGAGCACGCGGGTATCGACGCGCTCGGCGATGTCGCCGGTGAGCGAGCGCTTCGCCAGCACGTACGGCTCGATGCGGACGAAGGCGAGCGGAAAACGGATGTCGCGGTTGCCGCGGACCACCGCTTCCGCGGGCGCGCCTTGCCTCAGCCGCCAGATGTCGTTCTCGTCGACCTGGACGCGCACGTGCAGCGGCCGCTCGCCGCCCATCAGCACCGCCGGCGTCTCGCTCGGCCCGGCGGCGATGAACTCGCCCGGGCGGATGTTGACCTTGAGGATCCGCCCGTCCACCGGCGCGCGCACGGTCAGCCGGTCGAGGGTGACCTTCGCCGCCTCCTCCTCGGCCGCCGCCACGTCCACCCGGGCCTTCGCCGCCGCCACCGCCGCTCGGCCGGCGTCCACGGCAAAGCGAAGCCTGGCCCAGGCGTCCTCGCTGAGGACGAAGCCGCGCTCCAGCTTCTCGCGCCGGCGGAGCTGGTCCAGCCGGTCGGCGAGCAGGGCCTCCGCCTCCGCCACCTCGGCCGCCGCCGCCAGGCGCTGCTGCCCGGCGGTGGCGACGTCGGCCTCGGCCTGACGGCTGTCCTGGACGAACAGCGGCTGGCCCTTGGTGACCTCGTCGCCCTCGTTCACCGGAACCTCGGCGACGATGCCGGAGAGGAAGCTGCCGACGGCGATGTTGCGGGTGTTGGCCTCGATCAGGCCGCTGCCGGCAACGGTGACAGCGTAGCGGCTCTCGGCCGGCATGGCCAGCTGGTTGGGCGGCGGCGCCTCGCGCTCGCCGCTGAGCGTCGAGAAGGCGACGGCGTAGGCGATGCCGGCGACCGCCAGCACCGGCACGACGATGCGGGTAACCGCGCCCTTCATGGCTGCGGGTCCGCCGGGGGCGGCGCCTCGACGCCGAGGATCTTGCCGTCGTCCATCCGGGCGATGCCGTCGGCGAAGGGGAAGATCCGGTTGTCGTGGGTGACGATCAGCAGCGTCGTGCCGCGCCGGCGGACGATCTCGCGCATCAGCGCCATGATCTTCTGCCCGGTGTCGTGGTCGAGGGCGCTGGTGGGCTCGTCGCAGACGACCAGGCGGGGCGAGTGGACCAGGGCGCGGGCGATCGCCACCCGCTGCTGCTCCCCGCCCGACAGCGTCGCCGGCGCGTCCCGCTCCCGGCCGCCGAGCCCCACCTGAGCCAGCAAGGCCTCGGCTGCGGCCAGCGCCGAGCGCCTCGCAGCGCCGTTGATGATCATCGGGATGGCGACGTTGTCGATCACGCTGAGAGACGGCAGCAGGTGGAACTGCTGGAAGATGAAGCCGATGGTCTCGGCGCGAAAGTCGAGCCGGTCGCGGGGCCTGAGCGTCTCGCTGTCGGTGCCGAAGACGCGGCAGCGGCCGCCGTCGCGCGCCAGGATGCCGGCGATCACCGAGAGTAGCGTGGTTTTGCCGCAGCCGGACGGGCCGACAAGCATGGTGACGCCACCTTGCGGCACCACCAGATCGACGCCGCGCAGCGCCCACAGGGGCCCGGCGGCGGTGGGAAAGGACTTGCTCACGCCCTCGCAGACCACCGCCGCCGCCGGCTCGGCCTCGATCGCCATCGCCGCTGCGGCCGGGCTCGCGGTCATGAGCGGAACACCACCGCCGGGTCGAGCCGGATCACCTGGCGGATGCCGAGCAGCGCCGACAGCGAGACGATCAGGAGCACGCCCGCCGCCGAGAAGGCCAGGATCTCCGGGACCAGGGCGAAGGCGAGCACGCTGTCCTTGACGTTGGCGCCGAAGATCGCGGCGATGCCGACGCCCAGGCCATAGCCGATGAGGCCGACGACCGCGGCCTGCAGCAGCACCATCTGGACCACCACGCCGGTGCGCAGCCCCATCGCCTTCAGCGCCGCGTACTGGTCCAGGTTCTCGCGGACGAAGTTGAAGAAGCTCTGCCCGGCGATGGCGGCCCCGACCAGGAAGCCCAGCGCCACCGAGATCCCGAAGTTGATGGGGATGCCGGTGTTCTCCATCCAGTAGGTCAGCGTGGCCCGGCGGAACTGGGCTTGCGTCTGCGCGGTGAGCCCGGTTTCGTCGGCGATGCGCCGGGCAAGCTCCGCCGGATCGACCCCCTCTCGGGCCTTGACCAACACGTAGGTGAGCTGCCGGCGCTGCGGCGGCGCCCAGGCCAGCGCCCGGGAATAGGTGGTGAAGGCCTTGGGCACCAGGACGAAGTCGCGGCTGGAGCGGCCGATGCCGACGATCACGGCGCGGTTGTCGTTGATCTCCACCTCGTCGCCCACCGCGAGCGCCCGCGAGCGGCCGTCGGGACCGACGAACGCCAGCCGGTCCTTGGCCGCCTCCTGATCGACGATCACCCCATCGGTCTGGCGCAGGTCGGAAAGGCTGCCTTCGACCAGTTCCGGCGGCGCGCCGACCAGGGTGGCGTCGTCCAGCCCGGTCAGGTTGACGCTCTTGGTCTGGCCGTCGGGGAGGCGAATGTTGATGATCGCCTTGAACATCGGCACCGCCCAGGCGACCCCGGTCACTCCGCGCACCCGGGTCAGCGCCGTGTCGCGCATCGGCTTGCTCTCCTCGACGTACTCGACGCCGGGGTCCATCACCCAGATGTCCGGCAGGCTGACGTCGTCGATGAAGGCGAAGGTCCGCGACATCAGCCCGACGAAGATCGACGGCTGCTGGGTCATGATCAGCGCGGCGAAGGTGACGCCGATGATCATGCCGAGATACTTGCCGCGATCGCCGAACAGCATCGAGAGGGCGATGATCAGCATCGGCGCCGGCGTAGCGGGGAGAGTGCGGAGCGGACGGGTGAGCGGGGGCGCGGCATCGCCGCTCAACGTAGGGCGATTTACCCCGGGCCGCCAGACGCGCGCGCGGGAGCGGAAGCGCCGGCGGCCGTCAGTCCGCCAGCCGCTCGATCTCGGCGCCGCAGGCGGCGAGCTTGGCCTCCAGCTTCTCGTAGCCGCGGTCCAGGTGGTAGACGCGGTTGACAACGGTCTCGCCCTCGGCCGCCAAGCCGGCGAGGACCAGGGAAACGGAGGCGCGCAGGTCGGTCGCCATCACCGGCGCGCCGGACAGCCGGCCCACCCCGCGGACGATGGCGGAGGCGCCGTGGACGTTGATGTTGGCGCCCATCCGGCAGAGCTCGGGGACGTGCATGAAGCGGTTCTCGAACACCGTCTCGGTGATCATCGAGGCCCCGCCCGAGACCGTCATCAGCGCCATGATCTGCGCCTGCATGTCAGTGGGAAAGCCGGGGTAGGGCTCGGTCATCACGTCGACGCCGGCGAGCGGGCCCTTGGCCCGTGCGACGCGGACGCCGGCTCGGGTCGGCGTGAGCTCGACGCCGGCGTCGCGCAGGGTTTCCGCCACCGCCTCGATCAGGTCGAGCCTGGCGCCGGTCAGCTCGGCGTCGCCGCCGGTGATCGCGACCGCGCAGGCATAGGTCGCGGTTTCGATGCGGTCGGGGATGACGGTGTAGTCGACGCCCGAAAGCCGCTTCACCCCGCGGATCCGCAGGGTGTCGGTGCCGATGCCGGAAATGTCCGCACCCATGGCGACGAGGAAGCGGGCCAGGTCGCTCACCTCCGGCTCGCGGGCGGCGTTGGCCAGCACCGTCTCGCCGTCCGCCAGGCTCGCCGCCATCAGCGCGTTCTCGGTGCCGCCGACGGTGACCAGCGGGAAGGTGAGGGCACAGCCGGAGAGCCCCTTCGCCGCCCGGGCCTCGATGTAGCCCTCGGACAGCTCGATCTCGGCGCCGAGTTGGGCCAGGGCCTTCAGGTGCAGGTCCACCGGCCGGGTGCCGATGGCGCAGCCGCCCGGCAGCGAGACCCGGGCGTGGCCGTGGCGGGCCACCAGCGGCCCAAGGACCACCACCGAGGCGCGCATCTTGCGCACCAGGTCGTAGGGCGCGGTGGTGTGGTCGATGGAGGCGGCGCGCAGGGTCACGGTCTGGCCGTAGTCCCCGTCCGCTTCGGTCGCAACCGCGACGCCCAAGTCCTGGAGCAGACCGGCCATGGTGGCGATGTCCACGACCTTGGGCACGTTGCCGAGCCGCACCGGCTCGTCGGTGAGCAGGCTCGCCGCCATCAGCGGCAGCGAGGCGTTCTTCGAGCCGCTGACGGGGATGGCGCCTTGGAGCGGCGTGCCGCCGCGAATGCGGATGCGGTCCATGCTGGGTCTTAAGGATGTGGAAGGGGCTGCCCGCCCCGAGAAAGACGCCGCAGGGTCTGCGCCGCGGCGGTGCTCATGACATGGCGATGACGGCTGTTGTACGCGATTGGGCGGGGGTACTCAAGCCGGGTCCGGATCCGGATCCGGATCACCGGGAGGATCGGGCCGCGGATCGGCTCGCGGATCGCGAGGTGCGTCCCCGGGCGGGTCCGCCGCGCTTTCGCCACCGCGGCCGGCGCCGCTGCGTGCTTTGGCTTGCGCCTTGCGCCGGCGCAGGTTCTGGCGCAGCGCCGCGGCGAGCCGCTCCTCGCGCGAGGCCTTCCCGCCGCCCTCCGGCTTGCCGCCCGCGCCGCCTCGCTCGTCGGCTTCGTCCACCCGCGTCGCCCCGCGTCCGCTTGCCCCCTGGCATCCCCCAGCAGCCTACGCTTGTCATGGCCGGCGTGGCTATGGCATCGTGCCGCCTCCCTTGCCGGTCGTGCCGCCGTAGCTCAGGGGTAGAGCACACCCTTGGTAAGGGTGGGGTCGAGTGTTCAATTCACTCCGGCGGCACCATTTCTTTGCAGCGGCCAGCGCTCGATCACGGCGCCCGCTTTCGGCCGACGGGTCCACCGGACGCCCGCCTCGGCGGCACCGTCCCGGACCAAGACCGCCCCGCAGGCGAGCGCCTTCACCAGCCCCCCGATGCGCTGACCTCCCAGTTCTCCGCCCGTACCGTCGTCTTGGCGGAGCCGCTGCCGGACGGCCAGCGTCGGCGACGCAGCCAGCGGTCGCACCTGGCCCTGGACGCTGCGAGGTCACGCGACAGCGACTCTCGCGCGGTCGCAAGATCGATCATGGAAGTCCTTCGGCAGGGTCTAAGGCAGACCCCCGCGAGTCGCCAGCAAGGCCCTGATGAGGCCAACAACCGACGGCGCACGAACGATTGGCGCCGCAGAGCGGCACGGCGATGGCGATAATCCGCAGCGTGACCAAGATGCAAGGCATTCCAACGGCAGGAAGTTATGAAGCTCGGGTCGAGCCCGGTTACAGCAACCCCCAGCCCCTGTCAGATGCATAGGGGAGGTAGGCCCATCATCAGACCCGTACTGCCGTCCCGCTTGTGCCGGAAGCGGCGCGAGTGCGGGCAAGTGGACTAGATGAACCACCGGCGATCTGTTAGGTTCTCCTATGGGGTCTCCCCTCGCATACGCGCTGTGACAACTGCGGCGTAAGAGCTAATGTCTGTGAATATCGTTGCGCCATAGCTACACCTTGACCCATCGAGTGACTGGAGGGGAGACCTCGTGCCGCGGCTCGTTTTTGGTCCGCCTCTTGCTGGTGTCAAGATACCTCCTGAACTGGCCAGTGAAGCGGCCCTCATCACCTATCTCGGCGTGTCTGTAGAAGAGCTGAAGAAGATATGGTGGTTTCGGAAGTGCATGTACCGCCGCTTCGAGGTTTCCAAAGGAAAAAACAAGACTAGGATCATCACTGCTCCGGATGAACGTCTCAAGTATTTGCAGCGTCAGATCGCCTTATCACTCAATAATCTCTATCGCGTCCGTAATCCTGTACATGGATTCGTGCCTGGAAGATCAGTCAGAACGAATGCATTAGCGCATCTACGCAGACGCTTTGTACTTAACATCGACTTGAAAGATTTCTTCCCATCGATCACGGAAAATCGTGTCACAGGCCTTCTGGAGTCTGTCGGTCTCGGGAGATGCGTCGCTAGCATCATCGCCAGACTGTGCTGCCAAGACAACTGCCTACCTCAGGGTGCTCCGACCAGTCCGGTGCTCTCCAACATGATCTGCTTCCGACTGGACAAGAAACTCATGGCGGTTGCCAGGGACGCACGCTGCATCTACACGCGTTATGCCGATGACATCACCTTCTCCGGCCACCAACCGCCGGTCGCGCTCTTCGATGCCACGGTCCCGTCTCCTGGGCATTTCCCGCCTGACCTACTCGCGCTGAAGCTTCGCGACGTCTTCCAGCACAACGGCTTCGTTATCAGTTCCGAGAAGTCGCACTATGCTGACCGGAATTCGCGACGGGTTGTCACCGGACTCAAGATTAACGAATTGCTGAACGTGGATCGCCGCTACGTCCGAAATATCCGGGCGGCCCTTTTCTCGATCGAGAAGCTCGGGATCGCCAAGGCACAAGCGAAGTTCCACGACAAGCATGGCGGCAACTGCGGCCTCGCTACGCATCTTCGAGGGAAGATCGCGTTTCTGACCCACATCAAGGGTCGGTCGGACCCCGTCGTGCGCAGCATCACGTGTCGGTTCAACGCCTGCTTTCCCGAGATGGCGCTAAAAGTTGATCCCACATCAGCCGAGATTCGCGATCGATCCGTCTGGGTGGTCGACAATGACGCGCTCATCACGCAAGGCAGTGCCTTCTTTCTCAAGGATGTCGGCTTGCTCACAGCCGCACATTGCGTGAAAGAGACGACTGAGGTTCAGGTCTATCATCCGTCGAAGCGGACCAATACGTTCGCGGCCCGCGTGTTGAAAATGGACCTAGATAGGGATATTGCTCTTCTAGAGCATGATATTCCCAACACTGAGTATTTTGAGCTGGCTCGCTCGGACCAGACTGTGGCGCAGGGCGATCATCTAATCGCCATCGGATACCCCAACTTTGGCCCGGGGGACGGGCTCAACGTCCGAGAGGGGAAGGTAAGCTCGCTTCCCGTCAAACACGGCGTGAAGCTGATCGAGGTGACCCAAAAGCTGTCGCAAGGCATGTCTGGAGGCCCCCTCCTCGACAGCGATAACGCGGTCGTGGGGGTTATTCAAAAGGGCGGTCCGACGGAAGAGCGAGACCTCGCCATTCACATCGAGATGCTGAGCGCTTGGCTATCCGAATAATTGTACAAGTGGCGCCTCTTTCCGGTTCTTGAGCCCAGCCGCTTCCGGCGGAACCTATAGGCTGTGCAAGTACGATGATCGGCGCGTTCACCAATTTCAGGCGTGGCGTGATGCCACCTGCGGATCACAGATAGCCGGCGCCGTGTTGATGAGGGTGGCCGCTAGAGAATGGCTGGCGTCGTGGTCTTCGCCCTGCCGCTTGAAGGTGTGCGAGATGCGGCCGGAACCAACGACCGGGGGCTTCCGCGCCTGACAGCAGCACGCGGGGTGCTGACAAGCCGAGCGACCAGCCGCCGGGGATCGGAGAGGACAAAGGTCAGCGCCAGCGGTTGCTGCGCGGCAATCGCGGTGCGCGCCGCCTGCTGGCTGTTGTCGTCTGAGAACCGCACGGTGATCGACCCGGAGGCGCGCGGGCCTTGTCGATGCGCTCGAGCAGCGCGTCGTCGCGGATGGTCTCAAGGGCCCGAAGGCCTCCCGGAGCTTTGAGCCAGCCGGTCCAAGAAGGAGCAGATAATACCAACCTTCACTGGGCCTGACCGATGGTAGCCCAGGATCTGGTTGCGATGGACTGGATGCGGCCGGTTTCGGCGGTGAGCTTTCGCCAGGCGTCGCAGCAGGTGTCGCGGATGCCCTCGTAGCTTTCGAACACCCGGTTGGAGAGGTAGGTCTGGCGGAGGTACTGCCAGACGTTTTCGGTGGGATTGAGCTCGGGGCTGACCGGCGGCAGGAACAGCAAGGTGATGTTGGCGGGAACCTCGAGCTTGCCGG
>JAXMOZ010000069.1:0-17978 GCA_034382075.1 Rhodospirillales bacterium | reverse complement strand
TTCTCGAGGTCTGTCATCCGCACCGGTCCGAGTGCCTAGCGCTGCTGCGGCTCTTCCGCCTCGAGCTCCTCGACCTTGACGTCGGTGCGACGGGCCTTGGCCTGAACCGTCTCCTCGCGCTCGGCGGTACTCTTGCGCAGAGACACCTCCTCGACGACGCGGGCCTCCTTGCTGATGACCGCTTCCTCGGCAGTCTCGGCCAGCTCGACGGTCTTCTGTGCGAAGGCCTTCTCCGCCTCCTGCGGGCTCAGCTTCCGATCGGCCGAAGTCTGCTCCACCTCGACCTTCTCCTCGCGGAGCCGCAGCGTCTCTTCGACCGGCCGCTCGCTGACCGTCGACGTCACCCGGACGCCGCCGCGCATCACCTTGCGCTTGCCGATGGAGACCTGCTCCTCGACCACCGGCACCGTCTCCTCGGTCTCTTCCTGTTCCTGCGAAGCCTCGGCTTCGGCGAGAAGCTCATCGAGATCCTGGGCGCCGAGGTCGTTCATCATCTCGAAGGTCTCGTCGGCACGCTCGTCCGGAGCCTGGACCGTTACCATCGAGCGGCCCTTGCCGATCGCCTCGGCATAGACCGCGGCCTCGTCCTTCTCCACGCCCTGCTCGCTCAGCTTGCCGATCAGGGACGAGGCGCCGTTGCCGTTGCCGCTCAGGACCTCGACTTGGTCCCGGCTGATGCCGGCGTTGACGATCTCGTTCACGACCTTCTCGGCCTTGGCCGCGTTGTCGTACATCGCAATGATAGTCGTAGACATAGCTCTCCTCGCGTTGCGTCTATGAGATTGATCTGTAAGGGAAACTCTAGCTGCCCTGGGGGTCGCTCTCGGGCCCAGGCAGCCGCTCGACGACGGCTTCCTGGCGCCGCAAAGTGATGGTCTGCGGCTGGTGCGTGGTCGTCTGCCGCTTCGTCAGGCGGACCTCCTCCACAAGCTTCAGCCGTTTCTCGACGACCACCACCTCCTCGAAGACCGGGATGATGGTGGTGTCGCCCTCCTGCCTCACCGCCACCGGGGCGTCGACGAAGCGGTCGATCGCCACCCGCTCGACCTCGACCTGCTCGCAAAGCGTCGGCTCGTCGACCACGACCACATCCTCATGGGTCTCGGTCCTGGCCCGGACGACGCCCTTGACGGTCTGCCGCTTGTCGATGGTGACGGTCTCTTCCACGACAGGTATCGGTTCGCGTGTGATCTCCTCGCTCACCCTGCCCCTCCGGCTGCTCGTTTCGTGATGACAGCCGACTAACGTTGTGCGGTGCACTCTGTTCCGCTGCGACGCACAAATGTCATGGATCGAGGCTCGGCGAGGCAGGAGACGCCGCCAGACACCACCGACGCCGCGGCGCTAGCGCCGCGCCCGACCCATATCTGCGAGAGGATGGGCATCTACCAAGACCGGCTGCTGCCGTGGCTGATCGACCGGACGATGCGAAGCGGCATGCTCGCTCCGTACCGCCGCGGCGTCGTCGGCACGACCCACGGCAGGATCCTCGAGATCGGCATTGGCTCGGGTCACAATTTCGCCTTCTACGGCGACGCCGCGGCCGAGGTGGTGGGCGTCGACATGTCGGCGGCGCTGCTCGGCAAGGCGGCGACGCGGGCGAGCAAGCGGCGACTGCCGGTTCGGCTGGTACTGGCCGACGGCTCCGGGTTGCCGTTCGCCGAGGCGAGCTTCGACGCGGCGGTGCTGACCTGGACGCTCTGCTCCATTGCCGATCCGGCCGCGGCTTTGGCCGAGATCCGCCGGGTCCTCAAACCCGGAGGCACGCTCCACTACGTCGAGCATGGCCGGGCGCCGGAGCCGGGGGTGCAACGGCTGCAGGACCTGCTGACCCCCGCCTGGCGGCGGCTCAGCGGTGGCTGCCACCTCAACCGCGAGATGGATGCTTTGATCGAAGCCGCAGGCTTCCGCCACGTCGGAGGCGAGGCCGGCTACGCGCCGGGGCCGCGGTTCGTCGCCTACTTCTACACAGGGCGCGTGGTTGCCACAGTCCGGGAGTGAGGGCTCGCTTCAGGCGCCGGCCGAAGGCAGCGGCAGGTCGAGCGTCGCCAGCGTCCGCTCGTAGCAGGACAGGAGGGTGCGGAAGGTGCTGTCCCAGCCGAACCGGGCCTCGACGTGGGCGCGCGCCCGGGCGGCGAGCTCCCGCCGAGCGGACGCGGCCCTGATGATGTTTTCCGCCATGGCCGCGGGGTCGTCGACCGGGCCGAGGTAGCCGAGCCCCTCCGGCACCCGATCGCGAAGCGCCCCGGCATCGACGGCAACGGCAGGCAGCCCCGCCGCCTGGGCCTCGATCACCGACAGCGCGAAGGTCTCGTGCGGGCCGGCGGTGACGTAGATGTCCGCCGAGGCCAGGAGCGCGGCGAAGTGTTCGCGGCTGCGCTGGTAGGGAAGCAGCCGCAGCGCCGGATTTGCTGCCGCGGCCGCCGCCACCTCGCCCAGAAGCGGGCCGTGGCCGGTGATCCAAAGGCAGGCGGCGAAGCTCGAGGGCAAGCGGGCGAGCGCCTCGATCAGCACGGACACCCGCTTTTCGTTGGACAGCCGCCCGGCATAAACCAGGGCGATCGTGTCGGGCCCGGTGCCGTGGCGGGCTCGGATCGCTTCGCTTCGCCGGCTTGGGTGGAACAGGTCGAGATCGACGCCCAACGGAACGATTGCGCCGGCATCGACGCCGTAGCCGCGAAGCCGTTCGGCCTGCGCCGGAGACGGGGCGAAGACGATGTCGCTGGCGGCGAAGACGGCGCCGACGTAGCGCTCGGTACCGCCGGCGAGCAGCGCCACGATCCGGTTGCCCGCCCCAGACAAGGTCTCGCTCCAGTCCTCGAACAGGCCATGGACCAGCCCGCGCAGGGGTGCGGCGACATACGCTTCGGCAACGTCGGTGTGGAAGTAGCAGCCGATGACGCAGCCGTGCCCTGCGGCGCGCAGCCGCTGCCGGTAAGAAAACGCAGCCCACGGCGAGAGGTAGTAGCTGCCGAGCTCGACGACGTCCGGACGGTGCTCGAGCAGCACCGCGCGGATCCTGCCGGGGCGGGCAAAGAAGCGATAGCTGTCCTGGCCGGGAAGCAGCGGCCCGGCGAGGGAGACCACCGTGCTCCGCTCGCCCCGTTCGACCGCGTCCTCGACGCCGGGCACGATCAGGAGGTGGTCGTGCCTGGTTTGCTCCCGCAGGTAGCGGCGCTTCTCGTCGATGTAGGTCCGGATGCCGCCGCTGCTCTCGTTGTAGGCGATGGTGATGTCGCAAAGCTTCACCCGGCACCCCGCCTGCCCAGACCCGTCTCCCGCCCAGGTGGCATGCCGCGGCGTCGGCGACCACCCCGCTTCGCCGCTGCGCGGCCGGGACCGGGGGCGGCTACAGGAAGCGTTCGATGTTGATCGTGAGCGTCTTGCGCAGGGTGCTGGCGCCCCGGCCCGTCATCGGCGGCACCGAGTGCCAGGAGTTGAAGGTCTTGACGAACAGCACGGCCTGGTTCGGGGCGTAGTCGTAGGTGGCGAGCACGTCCATGTCCTCGAAGCGGGCGAGCCGGTTCATCTGGTTGAAGGCGAAGCGGTCCTCCTTGGGGACGTTGACGTCGGTGCCGCCGCCGAAGGCTGGGTCCCATTCGCCCGGGCGCATCATCGAAACGATCAGGGTGACGATCTTGCTCGGCGCGTCGGTGTGCGGGTTCAGGTGGCCGCCGTCGGCCGGCAGCGCCGAGAACTCGAACCGCGCCTTCAGCCGCGCCGCCTCCGGGGTCAAGCGCCCCCGCGAAAGGTCCTTCAGCCGCTTGAGCAGGCGGCGCCTGGGCGGCAGATAGGTTGGGCCGAGGTCGATGTCGCGGCTGCGCAAGGCGTCCAGGACCACGTAGACGAAGCCGTCGCTCTTCACGTCGGCGTAGATGTCCCGCCACACCGGGCTCGAGCGAATGAAGTCGTTGAACGCTTTCGGGTTCTCCTTCTCCGAGAGCGTGTACTTCTTCCCGGGCTTGAGGATGGCGTCGTAGTTGTCGAACAGCTCCAGCGGCGGAAAGGCGTCGGTGCAGCGCTGGTACAGCTCCTCGGTCATCGCCGGCTGGGCGATCCCGATGGGGAAGGGCCGGTAGCGCATGGTCAGCGCGTCGAGGGAGAGGAACATCTGCCGGCCCTATCGGGCCTCGATGTTGATGGTCAGGGTCTTGCGCATGGCCTTCGACCCGCTCCCGGTCATCGGCCGGACCGAGTGCCAGGAGTTGAAGGTCTTGACGAACATCACCGCCTGGTTCGGCTGGAAGGGATAGGTTTCGAGGATCTCCATGTTCTCGAACCGGCCCCGGGCGTTCAGCCGGTTGAAGATTTGCCGCGGGTCGAACGGCCGGTTGACGTCGGTGCCGCCGCCGATGGCCTGATCCCACTCGCCGTCCGCCACCATCGAGACGATGATGGTGACGATTTTGGACGGCAGGTCCGTGTGCGGCAGGACGCTGCCGCCGTCAGCCGGCAGCATGGAAAACTCGAATCGGGCGCTCAGGCGCCGGGTCCGCGGCTTCTGGCTTGGCCGCAGCACGCGCTTCAGGCTCTTGAGCAGCCTGCGCCCGGGCGGCGGCTGAACGCGGTAGCCCAGGTCGATGCCGTGGACGCGGAGCGCGTCCATCGCCTCAGCCAGGAAGGCCTCGCTCTTGATCCAGCCGTGGAAATCCCGCCACAGCGGCTCGCTTTGCAGAAAGCGGTGATACGCCTCGCCGTTGAACTTCTCGGAAAGCGAATACTTGTGCCCGACCTTCGGCAGGTAGGCAAAAGCGGAGAGCGGCGGATAGCGTTCCACCAGCTCGGCATACAGCCCGGCGTCGCAGACCGGATGCGCAACCCCGATGGGGTATGGATCATAGCGAAAGCGAAGATGATCGAACGAAAGCCGAGCCTCCGCCGGCCCGAGCGGTGAAGTCTTCTGCGAGCCCGATGGGGAGAAGCCAACGCAAGGTTTGTCGATCAGCATCACCGAGAATCCGCGCCTGCCCCTGTTTTGGGCGGGGAGAAGAAGCCTGAAGGCAACCGGCGAGGTCCGCCGGCACTCGAGCAAGCACTCCGCGCCACAATGCGGACACAGGTTACCACCCGCAAACGCGGTCGACGAAGCCGAATGTTCGCTTCGGAACGAGAAGTAACGGTCGTGATTGGATCTTCAGAAGCAGCTTGATCAACCCTCGATGAGTGGGATGCCGGTGCGCTCGTGGACGACAGCCTCGGTGGTCAACAGCCTGCCGGTCCGGGCGGAGATGCGGCGAAGCACGGCGATGTCTGCGTCCGCATGCCGGCTGATCGCGGTTCCGCGCCTGGCGATTGCGGGGTTGTCGGCGTAGGCATGGGTGATCTCGAAGCTGAAGCCGCTCAGGATCACCCGCTCGAAGCCGGCTTCCGCAAGCCCGATCACCGCCGCCAAAACGCCGGTGGAGGGGTGCTTCGCCGCAAGCTCCCGGGCGATCTCCGGGTCGTCGCCGGATACGGTCTCGACGAGGCGGATATAGCTCTTCAGCGGCCGGACGACCATGGTCTCGAAGCGGTAGCCGGAGGCGCGCAGCGTTCGCGTGAACGGCCCAGGGGCGCAGTCGCGCAGCTCGCGCAGATTGAAGAGCCGCTTCAGCAGATTGTGCCGGTACATCTGCCGCGGGCAGTAATAGAGGGTCTTGGTGCTGAGCCCCGCCAGAGCCTTCAGCGCGGCGCCGCTCGACGGGTTCTTCCGCGAGCCGAGCACGCTCGATATCACCGTGAAGATCGGGTCGGGCAGTCCCAGCGTGCGGGCCAGGCGCCCGGAGGCGTTGGCGCAGGCGACCGCGTCGTAGGCGTCGTTCGGCGGCAGGCGTGGCTCCGGCTTCGAGCCGAGCAGCAGAAGAACGGCCACGATCCCTCCACGTTTGTTGCACACGATGAGCTTGCCGGTGGCGCGGCGAGCTTGCTGGCCGGGGCGGGAGGAAGCGCCCGGCCGGTTGCGCCGCTCGACCGCGCCGCGTATAAAGCGCCGCTTGGTAACATGCAACGCTTGGCGCGAGGGGAACAGATAGACTGGTGAAATCTACCCGAGCAGGACTTACACTGGGATCTGCTCTCTGTTCCGCATGGGCCTGATAGACGTTCGTATATGTTAATTGCAGTTTGCATTTGCACTTTTCGCCGACCCGAGGGCTTGCGGGCGACGCTGAATGGTCTCCAGCGGCTCGAGTATCGCCTGGGCGATCGGCCGGATCTGCACGTGGTCGTCGTCGACAACGAGGGCGGCGAGGCGACCCGGGTGGTCGTCGAAGACTTCGCCGCGGCGGGCTTGTCCGTAAGCTATGTCGTCGAAGGCAGGCGCGGGATCTCCCACGCCCGCAACGCCTGCCTCGACAACGTTCCGGAGACTGCCCGCTACGTCGCCTTTCTCGACGACGACTTGGTCCCGAGGCCCGACTGGCTGGACGAACTGCTGGCGGTGGCGGAGGCCGGCGGCGCCACCGCCACGACCGGCCCCTGTTTCCCGGTCTACGGCGCAGGCGTGCCCGACTGGATCCGCGGCGGCCGCTTCTTCGCCAGCCCCAGGGCGAAGCAACCGAGAAACCATGGCGCCGTGGGGTTCGGGGTGATGGGCAACATCCTGTTCGACGCCGCCTTCCTTCGCCGAAGCCGGGTGCGCTTCAACGAGCGGTTCGGCCGCATCGGCGGCGAGGACCGGCGGTTCTTCCTCGACCTGTTCGGCAAGGGCGCGGCCTTCGTCTGGGCCGAGCACGCGATCGTCGACCACTTCGTCGAGACCAAGCGGCTGAGCTGGGGCTACATCCTCCGCCGGGAATTCAGCGTCGGCTACGCCGCCGCCATCCTCGAGCGCAGCGAGACGCCGGGCAGCGGCCGGCTGTTCGGCTATGCCCTACGCACGACGGCCAAGTTGGCCCTGAAGATCTTCCTTCTCGCGCCGGCGGCCCTGCTCGGCGCGATGCGCCACGACGCCTTTCGCCGGGTGAAGCCGGTCCTCGACATCGCCAACCTGAGCGGGCGGCTCTACGGCCTCGCCGGCCGCGGCTATGAGCTCTACGGCTAGGCAGAGGCGCCGTCCGGGGACCGGCGCGTGAGCGAAACGCAGATGCCGGCTGCAGCAGGCGAACCGGCGCCTCCGAAGCCGGTTCGCATCACCATCGCCATCTGCACCTATCGCCGCCCAGCCCTGCTTCAGCGCACCCTCGCCGGCATCGCCAGGCAGGAGTTCGCAAACGCCACCCCGCCTCACCTCGACGTCGTCGTCGTCGACAACGAGGGCGACCCGCGGGTCGGCGGACTGGTCGAGGCCTTCGCCGCCGGCAGCGGGATCCCGGCGCGGTGCGTGGTCGAGCCGAGCCGTGGCATCTCCCACGCCCGCAACGCCGCCCTCGACCTGATCGCCGCCGACAGCGACTTCGCCGCTTTCATCGACGACGACGAGATCCCCTCCCCCGGCTGGCTGCAGGCGTTGCTCAAGACCCAGGCGCGAACCGGCGCCGCCGTCGTCTGCGGCCCGGTTGCGCCGGCCTTCGCCGCCGCGCCTCCCCGGTGGATCGAGGACGGCGGCTTCTTTCGCCAGCCGCGCCGACCGTTGGGGGTCTGCGTCGAAGCCGCAGACGGCGCGCCGGTGGACGAAGCCTCGACCAACAACGTGCTGGTCCGCATGGCCGAGGTGCGCCGCGGCGGGGTCCGGTTCCACGAACGCTTCGGCCTGACCGGCGGCGAGGACGTGCTGTTCTTCCGCGACCTCAAGGCCCTGGGCGCCGAGATCGTCTGGTCGCCGGAGGCCATGGTCAGCGAGCATGTTCCCGGCGAACGGGCGACGTTTGCCTACCTTGCCCGGGAGTACTTCCGCTGCGGCAACGTCCGCGCGGCGATCGAAGCCATGGAGGCCGAGCAACCCGTCGGCGCCCCACGCAGCCGGGGGCCGGCTTCGGCGGGGAGCGTCAGGAAGGCGCTGAAAAAGGCGCTGTCGCAGGGCCGCCTGCTGATTGCGGCGCTGGTCTGCGCCCGCGGCCGAGCGCAGATCTACGGGCATCTGTTCGAGCTCGCGAATGCCTTGGGCCGCCTTGCCACCTGCGTCGGCTATCGCTACGAGCATTATCGCTGAAGCGGACCGGAGCCTAAGCTATGCTGGTCGAGCTCATGCAGAGGCAGCGGCCGCACCTGCCGGCCGCGCAGGGGACCGGTGCGCAGCGGCAGAGGCGGCGGTTCAGGGACGGAGGTCATCGTGAAGCCCACGGTCTTTATCCACACCAACCCCAAGCAAATCGTCGGCGCCATCGTTTCGCAGTACTCCATGCGGCGGAACTCGCGGCGCCCGGACGACTTCGACATTCGCGTCATCAACACCGGCGACCATTCGTTCCTGCAGCGCCGCGAGGGCCAGGAATACCTCCGCGACGGCGTCACCCGCGTCTGGCACAACAGCGACCTGCAGTCGTTCACGCCGCTGCGCTTCATGCCGCCGGAGTTGATGGGCTACCAGGGCCGGGCGGTGGTGGTCGACCCGGACGTCTTCGCCGTGGGCGACGTCTGGGAGCTTCTCGATCGCGACATGCGCGGGGCCGCGATCATGTGCCGGCCCCGCTCCGGCGCCAAGGAAAAGCGCGGGATGATGGCGACCAGCGTCATGCTGCTCGACTGCGCCAGGCTCGCGCACTGGCGCTGCGAGGAGCAGTTCAACGAGATGTTCGATCTCAAGCGCGACTACATGAAGTGGATCGGGCTGCTGTACGAGGACCCGAAGACCATCGCGCTGCTGGAGAACGAGTGGAACGACTTCGACAAGCTCACCGCGCAGACGAAGATGCTCCACAACACCAAGCGCAAGACCCAGCCGTGGAAGACCGGCTTGCCGGTGGATTTTCTCCCGCCGGAGAAGCCGTCCGGCTTCATCATGCTCGGCACCTTGAACCGGATGCGCCGGCGCCTGTTCGGCGATTACGCCTTCCTTGGCCACTACAAGCGCCACCCCGACCCCAACCAGGAGCGGTTCTTCTTCGGCCTGTTGCGCGAGTGCATGGAGAAGGGGCTGGTGACGGAAGACATGATCCGCGCCGAGATGCGGGAGAACCACGTCCGCCACGACGCGCTGGAGGTGATCGAGCGCACCCCGCCGCTGGCCGCCTAGGCGGCCGCTACGGCCATTGTCTCGCCGCGGAGCGGCGTGGCGATCCAGTATTGCAGGCACTGGATTGCCGCGTCGGCTTCGCCTCCTCGCAATGACTGCGTCTAGTTTTGGGCCAAAGCGATCACAAGCTGCTCTGACCTAGGGCCATCTGCTCGCCGCGTGGAGCACGCGGATGATCACCACCGCATCTTGCTCGACGCGATAGACGAGGATCAAGCGGGTGCGAGATACGACCACTTCCCGTGTCCCAGGCACGCGGCCCTTACGGCCGCTATACGGGAACTTCGCTATCTGACCCGCGGCTGCTTTGACGGCGCCGGCCAGCTCCCTGGCCGCGGGCAGGTTCCGCTCTCTCACGTAAACAACTTGATCTCTGAGGTTGTTCAGCGCCCGCGGCAGCCACTCGACCTTCACCCAGTCTCGACGCTCGCTTTCTTCGCGTGTTCCTCGAGCAGGCGCTCCAAGCTCTTCATTACCTCTTCATGATCGACGAGTTCGACGTCCGGGTCGTCTGCTTCCCGCAGCCCCTGCTCGACCTCCGCCCGAAACCAGGCGTCGTGCTCCCGCGCGGCGCGCTGACGCTCGATGAAGTCGCCCACCAGATCGCGCACGAGATCCGACGCCGAGCGGTCGGTGGCCGCAGCCTCCGCCGTAAGCTGCTGAGACACCTCGGCATCGAGTTCGACGGTAAGAACCAATCGCTCGGACATTGCCTGCTCCCACGCCTCGTCGGCAGACATGGTACACCAAGCCGCCGCAGCTTCCGACTGGGAAGGCCGCCCGTCGAGGTGGTGGGTGGGCGCGGCGCAGGGCGGCGGGTCGATCGCTTACGCCGACTTGCGCCAGGTGAAGGCCTCGTCCTCTGCGGAGACGGTGAAGCTGCCGTCCTCGAGCAGCCCCCGCACCCGCATCACCGCCCGGGGCACGCAGTCCAGCGACGGCAACGGCTCATCGGCCGGAAACTCGTCACCCAGCCAGACGGCGAGCCCAGAGTCGACCAGATGCCGGTGGACGATGCGGATGTCGCGCGACAGCCGCTGCGGGCCGAAGCGCATCATCTGCCGATACCAGAAGGCGTCCCACCGCGCCCTTTCGAAGCTCTTCCACCACGGCTGGCCACTCTTCTCCCGGCGCGCCGCTGCGGCTACCGATTCGCGCATGGCGTAGCGGCCCTCGCCGAGATCGAAGATGTGCACCCGCTTGTGGGTGGCGCAGGCCTCGGCCAGCATCGACATGCTGTCGCCGGTGACGATGATCTCCTCCGCCAGGCCAAGGAAGGCGAAGTACGGATTTTCCGGATCGCCCTTCCGCCAGCGGTAGACATGCGCCGGCGCCGACACCGCCTCCATGAACGCATCGACCGCGGGCGGCTGTGTCCGGGCGCTGGTGGAGACGAGCAGCGAGCCGCCGAGGGCGTTCGCCAGCGCACTCGCCTGCCGGGCCAGGCGCTCGCCTGCGGCGCGGTCGAAGCTGAACGGGCCGCTGTTGCCGCCGATCATCACCGCGATGTACGGGCCGGGCAGCGACCCCAACCGCGGCGCCCAGGCGCCGGCGTCGCCGCGCAGTCGCTCGGCGGTGATCCGGTGCAAAGGCGTCTTGTTGTGCAGCACGTTCGGGCGAATCGGCAGCCGGTACTGCGGCGTGGTGACGATCAGATCGAACCGCTCGATCTTCGCCCACGGCCGGCCGACGTGGACCAGGCGCACCCGCTGCGGTGCAGCCTGCTCTTGGATCCAGCGGCAGATCGGCTCGTTGCGCCGACCGGCGGAGATGATCAGGTCCGGCCACGGGGGCGACAGCGGGCTCGACTTCCGGGTGACGACCCCAGCCAGCGTCGGCCCAAGCAGCAGGTTGGTGACGAGCTCGGTGGGCCTGTAGACGAAGTGCTTCTCCTCGAAGGGGAGACCCAGCGCCTCGGCCAGAGCCAGCACCTGCGAGTTGTCGCCGGCCTTGTGCCCCAGCATCGCCCAAACCCTGGGCGCACGGCGCACGGCGGCGGCAGGCAAGCTCATTCCGTGGGGCACCCGTGCATCCTCCAGATCGGCGCCGTATCAAGCCGGCACCGTCGTCCCGTTGTTCCACAGCATATGGTGGGCAGCCGCGTGCACCCGTCTCAAATCAAACTTTGTTACGGTTTGTTACTCGCACTCGCAGCTGGAAGATCTGCTAGCCAAGCCGCCCCGGAAACGCAAGCATTGACCTTATCTTTATCCCCGCGGCATCTGCCGCTGGGCTCGCGCCGGACGCGGGCAGGAACCGTCGGGCACGGCTTGACTTCCACCGCCGCCGACGCGCATCTATGAAAGACGCGGCTTCGCCGCACTGCATCATTTCTCGGGGTTCCGACGATGTCTATCGCCTATCGAAGCGCCCTGCGACACGTCTTCATGTCGTCGCTGTTCTTCCTCCCCGACGAGAAGAAGATCCCGCTGGACCGCCGGCTGCGCGGGCGCGAGGAGAGCCGCAAGCTCGGCCTCGCCGACGCGGTCATCGTCTCGTTCGGCAAAAGCGGCCGCACCTGGCTTCGGGTGATGCTGTCGCGGTTCTATCAGGTGAAGCATGGCCTGGCCCAGCG
The DNA here is from genome assembly GCA_034382075.1 of Rhodospirillales bacterium. Taxonomy (GTDB): domain Bacteria; phylum Pseudomonadota; class Alphaproteobacteria; order Rhodospirillales; family Defluviicoccaceae; genus JAEULH01. The sequence goes on along the minus strand of JAXMOZ010000069.1, from coordinate 6,312 downwards.
CCACCTGATCGGCTTCGACAATCTCCATGGCAAGAACCGGGCGATCCCGAAGATTTTCTTTACCCACGACAACTACTTGAAGGACTTCACCGGGAACGCCGACAACAAGGCCGACTATTACGAGAAGAAGGTCGTGCTTTTGGTCCGCAGTCCGGCCGATGTCGCCGTGTCGCAGTATTTTCAGTGGAAGTACCGGATGCGGCCGGTGAAGAAGCTGATCAACGACTACCCCGAGGCCGACATTTCGCTTTACGACTTTGTGATGCGGCCGAACGCCGGCCTGCCCAAGGTGATCGATTTCATGAACGGCTGGGCGCGGGAGCTCCCGCGGCTGAGACATCTCCTGGTGATTCGCTACGAGGACATGCGCGCTGACCCTGCCGAGGCGTTGCGCAAGATCGTCGAGTTCATCGGCACCCCAGGCACACCCGAGGAGTTGGCCGAGGCGGTTCAATTCGCGTCGATCGAAAACATGCGGGCGCTGGAGCAGAAGCGGGTGTTCTGGCTGAGCGGCGGGCGGATGGTGGCCAAGGACCGCAACAACCCCAACACCTTCAAGGTGCGCAGGGCCAAGGTCGGCGGCTACCGCGAGGACTTCACCCCGGAGCAGACCCACCGGATCGAGGAGATGATCGCCCACGACCTGGACCCGGTGTTCGGGTATGGCGGGGCGACGCCGGCCGTCCCGGAAGCCACGGCGTCCGCAGCCACGGCATCGGCTTGAGGACATCCGGCGGCACCGGCGGCGGCGGCAATAGCGGAGGCGAGGACATGGACGGGACGGATCCCCACACGGGGGCGGCGGAGAGCGGTAGCGGGCCGACGGCCGGCGCGAATGACACGGTGATGGCAAACGCGGCTTCGGCCGAGCCGAAGCCCTGCGTGTTCATCCACACCAACGCCTTGCAGATGCTGGGCGCCAAGGTCGCGACCCACGCGCTGAAGCGCAGCTCCCGTTACGCCGGGGACTTCGACGTCCGGATCATCCACACGGACGACTTTCCGTTCCTCCGCGCTCGCGACGGCCAGGAGTTTCTCCGCGACGGAGTGAAGCGCCGCTGGCGGATGGACGACCTGCAGTCCTTCACCCCGCTGCGGTTCCTGCCGCCGGAGCTGATGGGCTACCGCGGCCGGGCCATCGTCATCGATCCCGACATCTTCGCCATTGCCGACGTCTGGGAGCTGCTCAGCCGCGACATGCAGGGCGCGGCCATCATGTGCCGGATGCGCAACGGAGTAAAGCGGCTGCTCGGCTGCTACGCCAGCAGCGTCATGCTGCTCGACTGCGCCAGGCTCACCCACTGGCGCTGCGAGGAGCAGTTCAACGAGCTGTTCGAACTCAAGCGCGACTACATGGCCTGGATCTCGCTGAAGCTCGAGCCGGCCGGCAGCATCCGCCTGTTCGAGAACGAGTGGAACGATTTCGACAAGCTCACGCCCGAGACCAAGATGCTGCACAACACCGGTCGGCTGACCCAGCCGTGGAAGACCGGGCTGCCCATCGACTTCACCCCCGCGGACACCTTCCCGCTGTTTCCGCCGGTGGGCTGGGTCATGCGCTGGAGGCGGCGTGCCTTCGGCGACCACGGCCTCCTCGGCCGCTATCGCCGCCACCCTGACCCCAACCAGGAGCGGTTGTTCTTCGGCCTGCTGCGCGAGTGCATCGACGCCGGCACGGTCACCGAGGCCGAGGTGCGCGAGGAGATGCGGCTGAACCACGTTCGCCAGGACGCCTTCGAGGTGATGGAGCGCTCGCGCGTCCCGGACCGCCTGGCGGCGTGAGCGCCGCCGGCCCCGCCGCTGCAAAGCCCGAAGCCGCCGCACCCGGAGCGGGCACCCCTGGCGCGCGCGCCGGCGGAGACGTGCTGATCGAACCGGTCGTCAGCCGGCGCCAACGGGTCGAATTCATCGAGATGGCCCGGCGCATCTATGCGGGCGACCCGTTCTGGGTCGAGCCGCTGTTGCAGGAACGGCTGCAGCACCTCGACCCCCGCAAGAACCCGTTCTTCGCCCACGCCGAGGTCGGCTATTGGCTGGCCAGGCGCAACGGCGTCCCGGTCGGCAGGATCAGCGCCCAGGTGAACCAGGCGCACCTCAGCCGGCACGCCGACGCCACCGGCCACTTCGGGTTCATCGAGGCGGAAGACAGCGACGAGGTCTTCGCCGCCCTGTTCGGCACCGCCGAGGACTGGCTGCGCCGGCGCGGCATGCGCAGGGTGGTCGGGCCGTTCACGCTCTCGATCAACGACGAAAGCGGGCTTCTGATTTCGGGGTTCGCGTCCGCGCCCTTCTTCATGATGGGCCACGCCCGCCCCTACTATGGCGCCCGCGTCGAGGCGCAAGGCTATAGCAAGGTCAAGGACCTGATCGCCTACAGCTACGACAGCGCGGCCGAGCCGGACCCTTCGCTTGCGAGCTTCGTCGAGCGCGCCGTCCGCAAGCACGACATCCGCTTTCGCGGCATCGACATGAAACGCTTCGACGACGAGGTCCGGACGATCTTCGAAATCTTCAACGACGCCTGGTCCGACAACTGGGGCTTCGTCCCTTTCACCCGGGAGGAGCTGGACCACGTCGCTGGCTCGCTGAAGCCGCTGCTGCGCCCCGACGAGGTCGCCATCGCCGAGATCGACGGTGAGCCGGTGGCGATGGCGGTCAGCATCAGCAACGTCAACGAGGCGATCGCCGACCTGCATGGCCGGCTCTTGCCGTTTAACTGGGCAAAGCTCCTCTGGCGGCTCAAGGTGCGCGGAACGAAGACGGCGCGGCTGCCGTTGATGGGCGTTCGCCGCCGCTACCATGGCGGCTCGCTGAGCGCGGCCCTTGCCCTCGGCGCCATCGAACGGTTGCGGCTGGCCCACCGCCGACGAGGCACCACTGGAGGCGAGCTCTCGTGGGTGCTCGAAGACAACCACTCGACGCGGCGAATCATCGAAATGTACGGATCGAAGCCCTATAAGACGTACAGGCTCTATGCAAAAGATCTCGTATGAACGCGCCGCTGTCGCTGGATAGTCCCGGGAAGTTCACGGCCCTCGTCCTCGCCGGCCGGCGCGGCGGCGAAGATCCGTTGGCTCGCGCCGCCGGCGTCAGCCACAAGTGCCTCATCCCGGTGGGCGGCCGGCCGATGCTGGTCCGGGTGCTGACGGCTCTGGCCGGCTGCCGCGCCATCGGCCTGATCGGCGTCTCCATCGACGACCCCGAGGCGGTTGCGGCCCTGGTCGCGGGGATGCCGGAGGACGCGGCGGCCAGGGTGCGCGTCTTTACCAGCGCCGAATCGCCGAGCCTGAGCGTTGCCGCCGGCATCGAGGAGCTGGACCAGCCGCCGCCGCTGCTGGTGACGACCGCGGATCATCCGCTGCTGACGCCAGAGCTGGTGGAGCTGTTCGTCGCCGAGGCGGCGCTGTCGGGCGCCGATCTTGCCGTCGGCATGGCTCCCGCGACCAGCGTCCTTGCCGCTTATCCCGAGGCCAAGCGCACATGGCTGCGCTTTCGCGACGAGCGCTACACCGGCTGCAATCTCTTCGCCTTCCTGACCCCGGAAAGCCGGCAGGTGCTGGAGTTCTGGCGGCGGATCGAGAGCGAACGCAAGCGACCCTTGCGGATCGTCCGCGCCTTCGGCTTTACCGCGCTGCTCGCCTACCTGAGCGGCCGGCTGACGCTCGCAGCGGCGCTGCGGCGGGCCTCGCACCGCGTCGGCGCCGAGGTCAAGGCGGTGATCTTGCGGCAGCCGGAGGCCGCGGTGGACGTGGACAAGGAGGAAGACTTGGCTTTGGTCGAGCAGATCCTGGTCGACCGGCGGATGAAGGCCGAGCGCACCTGATGTTTACCCTGGCGCACCTCTCGGATCCGCACGTTCCCTCTCCGCTGACCCTCGGCCTGCCGATCATCGCCTCCAAGCGCATCTTCGGCTACTGGTCGTGGCACCGCCGCCGGGTCTTCATCCACAGCCAGACCGTGCTCGACGCGCTCGCCCGCGATCTCGCCGAGATCGCCCCCGACCACATCGCGGTGACCGGCGACCTGGTCAACATCGCGCTTCCCGGCGAGTTCCCCGCCGCCGCGCGCTGGCTGAAGACGCTGGGCCCGCCGGAGCGGGTGAGCGTCGTTCCCGGCAACCACGACGCCTACGTGGCCGTGCCCTGGGCGGACTCTTGCGGGTTGTGGTCGGCGCACATGAGCGGCGAGCGGGGCGGCCGCGTTGCGCCGCCGTCGGGTCCGGAGGATTTTCCCTACCTCCGGCGGCTGGGCGAGATCGCCGTGATCGGCCTGTCCACTGCCGTGCCGACGCCGCCGGGCTGGGCCTCCGGCCGGCTGGGCAAGGGCCAGCTGGAGCGCCTGGACGCGCTCCTCGCCGACCTCGGCGACGAGGGCGCCTTCCGCCTGATCCTTCTGCATCATCCCCCGATCGAGGGCGACAACCCGGTCCGCAAGCGGCTGGCGGACGGCCCGGCGTTGCAACGGCTCATCGCCGGCCGAGGCGCCGAACTCCTGCTCCACGGCCACGATCACCGCTGCAGCGTCCGCAGGATGCCCGGCCCACTCGGAGGGGTTCCCTCTGTTGGCGTCCCATCGGCCTCCGCGGTGGTCGAGAAGCACCGCCCCATCGGCCAGTACCACCTTTTCGGGATTGAGCGCGCGGCCTCCGGCTGGCGGATCGAGCTCAGACTTCGCCGCTACAACGCCGGCAGCGGCCGCTTCGAGCCCGCCGGCGGTGAACGGCTGGACGTTGCCGGCCGCGCCCCGGCTCTGGCCCAGGCGGTGGCCGCCGGCGGCTGACCCTGCGCCTCCACGCCGGCCGTGCCGGGGTGCGTCCGGCGTAGCCTTACGACGCCGGCGGGTCCGCGTCGGGCAATCGCGCGATTTCCGCTTCGAACGCTACGAGCGCTCCCGCAGCAGCTTCTCCAGGACGTCAAAGCGCGCGTTCATCGTGTCTTCCAATGCGCCCATGCGTCCGTCCAGCGCGCCCATGCGGTCCACCAGCGCGCCGATACGGTCCTCCAGCGCACCGATACGGGCCTCCAGTGCGCCCATGCGGTCCTCCAGCGCACCGACGCGGCCCTCCAGCGCACCGACACGACTGCTCAGCCTGCTTTCGGCAAGGCCGACGCGGCTGTCGAGAAGATCCACCCGGCTGGCAAGCGCATCCATCCGCGAAATCATCTCGTCCGTTCGCTTCAGGACGAAGTCGTACGTGTGGCGATGGTGCGCCGCTTCTCGCTGCAGATCCTCAAGAAGTTTTCCCAGTAAGTCCAACGTGACTTCGACCATGGCAACCTCTGCGGAATGACGTGGCCAGTATAAATCATTCCTGACCGAGGCGCAGCGGATCTCCCACTGTCCTGTGGCGGACGGCTACTAGTGTCCCGCAGGCGCTCCGGCCTCTGCGGCGTCACGGCGGGTATCGCCTTCCTGCGGCGCGGTGCCGAACACATAGTCCCAGAGGGGCGTGGAGACGCCGTAGCGGCGGGCGGGCGTCTTGAAGTGGTGCACCAGGTGATAGCCCCGCATGTAACGGCCCCAGGCGGTCCGCGGCTTCCAATGGTGGGCCGCGTAGTGGCTGAGGTCGTACCAGAGGTAGCCGACGACGATGCCGGCGTAGACGGCGTAGAACCACGGCTCGCCGAACGTCCACTTCACCGGGAACCACAGCGCCGCGCCGATCAGCAGGCTCACCGCCGGCGGCATCACCAGACGGTCCGCGTCCCAGGGGTAGTCGTGGTGGATGCCGTGGATGACGAAGGCCAACTCCTCCTGCGTCTTCCCCCGCGGTTCGAAGTGGAACACGAACCGGTGCAAGACGTACTCGAGCAGCGTCCACAGCACCAAGCCCAGCACGACCAGGCCGGCGATCGCAGCCGGGGCTGCGCCGGCGGCATGCGCCAGATACAGCAGCACCAGCGAGATCGGGACCCAGATGGCGAGCACGTGCCAGGGCCGGACCCGGGAGAAGTACCGCTCCACCCAGTTGGCCTTGAACATGCGCGGGCTGCCGCGCACCGGACGCTCGGGCCGTGGGGTGTCTACCAATCCGAACATTCTTGCCTTCCTGAGGAATCCCGCCGACAGGAGTAGAAGTGGGCCGCTTCCGCCGCGGATGGAACCGCTTCAGCCGGGCTTTTCAGGATCGTAGGTGCCAGCTCGGCGCGGTGCAACGCCCCGACCCTCCCCAAGCCCTGCAGGAAACGGCCGGGTGCGCGTGGCGGGCGGCGCCGCCAGGGCGGCCGGTCTCCGGTAACGGTTGCCCGGCCGGCTCGGGACGAGGATGATGTGCCCACCCTCCTGCGGCGGCACCGATGACGACGCTCGACT
>JAXMOZ010000068.1:0-18952 GCA_034382075.1 Rhodospirillales bacterium | reverse complement strand
AGCTCGCGGATCGTCCGCTCATGCTTTCCCTCGCGTTTCTTCACGACCGAGAGAACCTGCCGAATGCTTCCCTCCGCCTCGAAAAACCGCAGCAGCAGGACGTTGTCGGCGAGGAAGCTGACGTCGATCGGCGTCGCCATTTCCGCCCCGAGGATGCCGTGCTGGGTGAGGATGAGGATCGTCACGACCTGCCGCCGCGACAGGTAGGTCAGCAGCTCCCGCAGGTGGAGCAGCACCATCGGTTCCTCCGCGGCGGACTGGAGGTAGCCGTTCAGGGTATCGAGGACGACGAGCCGCACGTTGCGCTCCTCGACCTGGCGGACCAGGAGCCCGGCGATCTCGCCCGGCGTTCGTTCCGCGGGATCGAGGTGATCCATGAGAACCTGGCCTGAAGCGGCCATTCCTTCCATGTCGATCCCAACGCCCCGGCAGCGGGCGAAGCAGGTCCGGACGCTCTCGTCGAAGAGACACAGGACGCTCCGCTCCCCGCGCTCGGCCGCCGCCCGCATATAGGTCGCGGCGACGGTGGATTTTCCGCTGCCGGCCGGGCCCATGATCAGCGTGCTCGTTCCGCGGGGGAGGCCGCCTCCGACCAGGCCGTCGAGCGCGGCGACGCCGCTCAGCGCCGGCGCGTCCCTGAACTCTTCCTCCTCGCGGGCCGCCGCGACCAGCCGGGGAAACACCGCGAGGCCGCCCTTCTCGATCCGAAAGTCGTGGTATCCGCCGATGTAGGTGGTGGCGCGCATCTTGCGGACGCGCAGGCGGCGGCGGTCGCCGCCGTAGCTGAGATCGAGCTGCTGAAGCTCGATGATGCCGTCCGAGAGGGTCTGGCTCCGGGCGTCTTTCTCCGTGACCAAGCCGTCGTCGATCATGATGGTGGTGCAGGCGTAGGGGAGCAGAAAGTTGCGCAGCCTGCGGAGCTGGCGTCGGTAGTAGGCGGGCGTCGGCGCCAGCGCCCGGAGGGCCGAGATCGTGTCGATCACCAGCCGCGACGGCCGCACCCTGTCCACCTCGGCAAAGAGCTGGCCGAGGCTCTCGCCTACCTCCACCTCGGCTTCCGGAAACAGGGTGTAATCGTCCGCGTCCGACTGCGCCGCGCCTTCACCCTGATCGCTCCAGTTCAAGATCCGCAGGCCGGCGAGGTCCCAGCCGTGGGTTGCGGCAACCGCGTTGATCTGCGCCGGGTTTTCCGCGTTGGAGACGAGCAGGCAGCGCTCGCCCTTGGCGACGCCATGCAGCAGGAATTGCAGCGCGAGCGTGGTCTTCCCGGATCCGGGAACGCCCTGGAGCAAAAGCAGCGCCGCAGCGGGGACCCCATCGGCAAGGACCTGGTCCAGCCCGGCGATCCCGAAATCGACGCCGCCGCCCCCTGCCCCCATGCTCGGCTCCATCCGCTCTCGCTCTTGGCGCGGCCGGTAGAAGTGGCGGCCGAGGCGAAATGCCGCCGACGCCTGACGACGGCGTATCCCGGGAACACCCGCGGCCCACTTGCTCGCCGCGGTCCGCCGCCACCGAATCATGTCGCTGCCGGCGGCGCAAGGGTTTTCGGACACTGGGTCGACACTGGGAGGAGCATGAGGGGCGAGGCTGCGGATAATCCCCTAAGCCTGTGGATAAGCTTGTTGACGAACCGCCGGGCAGGGACCCTTGGCTGCGGAAACTACTCGCCTTTTACCGCCATGACCGCTTGGTAGGCAGATCCGCAAAGCCTTGTTTTTCAAAATGGAATATCGCGCAGCAACATAGGCTAAGCGCCAGCCGGCGGACGCGCCGGCGCGGAAGCGGCAGCTTCTGCAACCTGTGGAAGGGCGTAAGCGCGATGACCCCATCCGGGGTCACGCGTGCGGGTAAGTCTGAACTGCTGCCTGTCAGGGCTGGGAAAAACGCTCGATCTCTACCCCCACGCTTGCGGCGTCTGGCAGGATGTCGAGCTTCTCGACGCGAACGCGCACCGAACTGACCCGGCTGTCCCCCAAGCACATCGCCGCGATCTCCTCAGCGACGGTCTCGACCAGCTTGATATGCCGGTCCGAGAGAAGCTCCCGTACCCCCAACGTTATTTTTTCGTAACACACCACGTTGCCGAGGTCGTCGTCAAGGTCGCGATCGTCGCGTACCGCCAAGTCGATATTCACCCGGATGCGCTGCGGGTCGGCCCGCTCGTGGCGGTGGACGCCGATACTGCAGAGCAGCACCAGGTCGCGGATGAAGACGTGGCGTATGGCGTTGCGCGCATCGGCGATGCGCACGGGGTAGATGTGCGCCGCGGGTGTGGCCGTCATCTCCGCTTGTTCTCCCCGGAGCCCCAGCGGGGCCGCCGTCATTCGTCTGCCCCGCCCGCCACGCTGCCGGGGGCGGCAGACCAGCACAGGTGCTGGCCGGCATCGACAGCGATCATCTGGCCGGTTACGGAGGGTGCGTCAAGGATGAAGCGGACCGCGGCGGCGACCTCCTCCGGTTGCACCGATCGGGCCAGCGGCATCGCCTGCCATTGCCTGCGGAAGCTGTCCTCCGTCTGCCGGGCGCTGGGCAGCGTCGGCCCGGGCCCGACCGCGTTCACCCGGACCCGCGGCGCCAGCGCCAGCGCCAGGGTCTGGGTCAGGGTCCACAGCCCGGCCTTGCTCAGGGTGTAGGAGGTGAAGAACGGCGTCAGGTTCCACACCCGCTGATCGAGGATGTTGACGACGTTGCCGCCCGCGTCCTCCGGCAACTGCCGCACGAAGGCCTGGGTCAGGACGAAGGGAGCGCGGAGGTTGACCTCCATGTGCAGGTCCCAGGAGGCGCGGCTGGCGTCCATGGCGCCGTCGCGCTCGAACACCGAGGCGTTGTTGATCAGCGCCGAGAGCGGACCGACGGCGGCGGCGGCCCGCTCCACCAGCCCGGCCGTATCCTCCTCTCGCGCCAGGTCGGCGGCGACCACCGCGCCGCTTCCGCCGGCGGCCTCGATGTCCGCCACCACCCTTTCGGCGTCCTCGGCGGAGAGATGATGGTGCACGGCCACCCGCCAGCCGTTCCTGGCGAGGTCGAGGGCGATGGTCCGGCCGATCCGCCTGGCGCTGCCGGTCACGAGTACGGAACGGGTCAAGGCATGCCCTTTTCGTGAAGCCTGCGGAGGTGCAACGGGCTAAAGCAGCTGGTGATCAAGTTGAATCAAGAAATGGGTCGTCATTACGAGGAAGCGGTAGCCGACGAAGCAATCCACTGGACTTGCACTGGATCGCCACGCCGCTCCGCGGCTCGCGATGACGCTGTTGTAAAGTCAAGCGCGTCAAATGAAACACGTCTGGCTAGCGGCGCAGCTTCGCCGGCGAAGCCAGGACCGGCCGAAACTCTTCGACCAGATCCCGATAGAGCGCCCGTTTAAAGCTTACGGCGAGACGCGGCAAGTCTTCGAAGTCGCTCCAGCGCCAGGCGTCGAATTCCGGCTTACCGTGGGCGGCCAGGTCGATGTCGGCGTCGCTGCCGATGAAGCGCAGCGCGAACCAGCGCTGCTCTTGGCCGCGGTACTTGCCGTTCCACACCTTGCCCACGAGGTCTTGCGGCAGGTCGTAGCGGAGCCAGCGCCTGGACTTGGCCAGCACCTCGGCGCGATCGGTGCCGATCTCTTCGACCAGCTCGCGAAAGACCGCCTGGCGCGGGGTCTCGCCCTTGTGGATCCCGCCCTGGGGCAGTTGCCAGGCGTCATGGGTATCCAACCGGCGGGCGACGAAGACGGCGCCGTCGTCGTTGAACAGCAGTGCGCCGACGCCGCGGCGATAGGGCAGCTCGGCCGGCGGCACGATGGGATCAGCGGGCATCCGCCTGCACCCTCTTGGCCACCGCCGAGACCGGCGCCAGAACCACCGGCTTGCCCGCCAGCCCCTCTGCCCAAGCCGCCAGCGCCTCGGCCGCCGCCGGTGTCGGCTCGACGACGCCGAGCGCGTATCCTTTCGCCGCCGCGGCCGCCTCCAGATCGGCGAGCCGCGACCGGGCCGTGCCGGCATCGGCATCGGGGCCGATGGTTGCGTCCACGCCGAGCCGCGGCGCCTCCCCCGCCTGGGCCTTGTCGAGAAACGGGCTCACCAGCAGCAGGCCGCGCTCGGCCAGCTCACGGCCGGCAAGGTCCAGGGCCGGCGAGGCCGCCGCGTCGCCTCCGTCCGCCTCCTCGTCGCCGACGTCGGCGAGGGCGCCGACGGATCCGGCTAGGCTCGCCAGCAGACGATGCAGGCGAGGCCGGGCCTCGGCCGAGCCGGCGTCTCCGGCCAAGGCCTCCGGGCCGCGGTCCGTGAACGGAAAGGCGCTGCCCTGCACCGGCAAGCTCAGCATGATCTCGTGGCCCGCGGATCGCGCCTGCCGACCCCAGTCGGCGGCGGTCGTCACGGGCTCGAAGGCGAGAGTGACGTCCGCCGGCAGCCTGCGGATGATCTCGCCGGTGACGATGGCGCTGCGGCCGAGGCCGGTGACCACGACCGCCACCGGAGCACGGCCCTCGCTGGCGGCGAACGGCCGGGCATAGACCTGCCAGGGAAGGCGGCCGTCGGCTCCACGCTTGGGGAGCGGCCCCTCCGCCGTCGTCTCGACCAGCGCCGGGTCGGGTGCCGGCGGCAGCGCCGCGGCCCGCGGCGGCAGCGGAATATGGGTGAAGGCCTCGGCCGGTACCGGCGGCACCGTCAGCGCGTTTCCCGCACCGGGGCGAACGTCGGCCGGATCCGCAACGCCGGCCGTTAGCCGCGGAGGCGCTTCGCCGGGACGCTCCTCGGCAGCCGGCGGCGGCAGCGCCACCTCCACCTCCACCGTGCCCTCGTCCGGCGGCGGAAACGACGCCGCCAGCCACGACGCCAGGACCGCCGCGCCGGCCAACCCCGCCGCGGCGAGAAGCGCCAGCCGGGGCCGGCCGCGAAGCCGCGCGAACGGCGTCAGCGACGCGCGCATGCCGGAGCTCCGCCCGCTCACGAGCGGCTCACTGCGCGCGCTGGCTCGTCTTTTCGGAAAACAGCGACAACCCGCGGACCAGGTCCAGGGCGCGGATGAGCTGATAATCCTCCTCCGCCGGAACCGGCCCTTCCCCGGCGGCGCGGGTCTGCGGCGGCGTATTGCCGCCGCTGCCGCCGCCGGCCCCACCGCCCCCGCTCCCGGCGGGAGCGTTGCCGCCGGCGCCGCCATTAGGCACCGCGAGGTCGAGCGCCCCGCGAAGGTCGGCCTCGCGGCGCTGGGCGGCCTGGGCCAGCGACTCGATCTTCGCCTGCTCGACGACGATGTCCGGCTCGATCCCGACCGCCTGGATCGAACGCCCCGAGGGCGTGTAGTAGCGGGCGGTGGTGAGCCGCATGGCGCCGTGGCCGACCAGCGGGATGATGGTCTGGACCGAGCCCTTGCCGAACGACTTGGTGCCGAGCAGGATCGCGCGGCCGTGGTCCTGCAGGGCCCCGGCGACGATCTCGGAGGCCGACGCCGTGCCGGCGTTGATCAGGACGACGATCGGGAGGTCCTTGGCGACCTCGCCGGTGCGGGCGTTGAACCGCTGCGCATCCTCGGTCTTGCGCGCCCGGGTGGAGACGATTTCGCCCTGCTCGAGGAAGTCGTCGGAAACCGCCACCGCCTGCGCCAGCAGCCCGCCAGGATTGTTGCGCAGGTCCAGGACCAGCCCCTGCAGCCCGCCCGGAGCTTCCTTCTTCAGCTTGGCAATCTCGTTGCGGACGCCCTCGTCGGTCTGCTCGCTGAACGAGCTGATGCGGATGTAGCCGACCCTGCCCTCGAGGCGCGAGCGGACCGAGCGGATCTTGATCACGTCGCGCGTCAGCGTGACGTCGAAGGGCTCGCGGTCGGCGCGGCGGATCGAGAGCTTGATCGGCGTGCCGATCTTGCCGCGCATCTTCTCCACCGCCTCGGCCAGGGTCATGCCGAGGATCTCCTGGCCGTCGATGTGGGTGATCAGGTCGCCGGGCTGTAGCCCGGCCTTGAACGCCGGGGTGTCGTCGATGGGCGAGACCACCTTCACCACCCCGCCCTCCATGGTCACCTCGATGCCGAGGCCGCCGAAGGAGCCCTGGGTCTGGACCTTCATGTCGTCGTATTTTTTTTGGTCGAGGTAGGAGGAGTGCGGGTCGAGCGCGCTCAGCATGCCGTTGACCGCGGCTTCGATCAGCTCCTCGTCGGTGGTTTCCTCGACGTAGTCGGCGCGCACCCGCTCGAAGACGTCGCCGAACAGGTTGAGGAGTTCGTAGGTCTCCATCCGGCTCTGCTGCGCCTCCTCGGCCCTGGCCGAGAGCGACAGCAAAACCGCGGCAACGGCCGCCGAAAGCAGACTGCGAACGATCATGCACCTGTCCCAATCATGAAAGCCGGATGCGCCGTAAGATCCAGGCCTTGGGGCCTTACCAGGGCATTATCGTGACTGCGTCCGGCCCTGGATGCTATAGCGCGCGAGCACGAAAACGCTGCGCCCCGCCGGCGGCGCCCAGCGGTCATCCGGCATGATATTTTGCCGGATCCAGGCAGATCAAGTGCCCGGACCGGGAGGCGACCGGGAGGCTCCGGGACCCCGGCCGCGACTGCCACCGGAGAGCGGCCTGTCGGCGCCGCCGCGGCTCCCTCTCCCGCACGGCGGGAGAGGGTCGCGGTGAGAGTCGTTCATCGGCCAGTCGCGACGCGGGCGCCGCGGCCGGGAGAGTTGCTCAGGCCTTTGCCTGCGCCGCAACGGCCGCCGCCGCCGCCTGCACCTTCTCCTCGTCGGCGAGGTAGCGGTCGGAGATCACGCCGAGTTCGTCGTCGAGCTCGTAGATCCGAGGGATCCCGGTGGGGATGTTCAGCCCGACGATGTCGTCGTCGGAAATCTTGTTCAGGTGCTTCACCAGCGCCCTCAGGCTGTTGCCGTGGGCGGCGACCAGCACCGTCTTGCCTTGCCTGAGGTGCGGGACGATCTCGTTCGACCAGTACGGCATCACCCGGGCCAGGGTGATCGACAGCGACTCGGTCGACGGCAGGATGACCGGGTCGAGGTGCTCGTAGCGGCGCTCGAACCGCGGGTGGGACGGGTCGTTGATGTCCAGCGGCGGCGGCGGCGTCGAGTAGCTGCGCCGCCAGACCTTGACCTGGTCCTCGCCGAACTTCTTCGTGGTCTCCGCCTTGTTCAGGCCCTGCAGCGCGCCGTAGTGGCGCTCGTTGAGCTGCCAGGCACGGTAAACCGGAACCCACATCTGGTCGGTCTCGTCCAGCGAGTACCACAGCGTGCGGATCGCCCGCTTCAGCACCGAGGTGAAGGCGATGTCGAACTTGAACCCTTCCTTCGCGAGCTGCTTACCCGCCCAGGCCGCTTCTTCCCGGCCCTTGGGCGACAGATCGACGTCGATCCAGCCGGTGAAGCGGTTGGCAAGGTTCCACTCGCTCTCGCCGTGGCGGAGCAGGATCAGCGTGGAGGTCATTGGTTGTTTCCCTTATCCCCTGGAACGACGCGGGGCCGTTCCACCCGAGCGATCGTCAGCGGCGGAGTTTAGACGCATTGCCGCGCAGCAGCAAATAGGCTGCGAGCGCAGATCATGCCTCCGGCGAAGAGCGACCGGCCGCAGTTCCCTCTGTTGCCCGACCGGCCTCAGGTCGGGTAGTGGGCCTCCGCCGCCGGGCCGGCCGTCGCCGTTGCCCCCGTCAGCGCAGGCCCGCCCCACAGCCGCTCGAGCGAGTAGAACGTGCGCACCTCGGGGCGGAACAGGTGGACGACGACGTCGCCGGCGTCGATCAGCACCCAGTCGCAGTGGGTTTCCCCCTCGACCGAGACCCCGGACCCCATCGCCTTCAGCCGCTCGCGCAGCTTGCTGGTCATGGCCCCGACGTGGCGCTGCGAGGTGCCGCAGGCGATGACCATGTAGTCGGCGATGCTGGTTTTTCCGGAAAGGTCGATGACGACGACCTCTTCGGCCTTGTTGTCGTCGAGGGTCGCTGTCACGGCCGAGAGTACGGCGGCAGCGTCGGGCACGGGCTTCGAGCCGAACACGAGGGTCGGGCCCGAAGACGGATCAATGGTCGCTGGTATGTCCAACTTCCCTAGGTTCGTGGATCCGCGATGTCTTCGGCATCGCGCGCCGGCACTTGGCCGCGGTGGAAGCGTTTGGCGCGGATGGACGTTGCCGAGGCGGGATGGGGGCGGATGTGGAGAAACACCCAGGCTGGCGGCTTTCGCCTTGCCAGCCCCGCCGCCCGAGCTTCGGCCACTCTCACCTTCGCGAAACGCCGTGCCGCGATGCTCGCCTGCGCCCTGAAAGCATAGGACGGGCGCACCAGCACCGCAATGGGAACGAGAGCGAAAATCCGCGGCCACCGCTCCCAGGTGGAGATCTGCACGAGGTTGTCCGCGCCCATCAGCCAGACGAAGCGAATGCCGCGAAACCGCCTGACCAGGACCGACAGCGTGTCGACGGTATAGGTCGTGCCGATCTCGGCCTCGATCCCGGTCACGCGGATCCGCGGATGGTCGGCGACCGTGCGCGCGTGGTCGAGACGGACCTGGAAGGGGGCGAGGTCGGCCGCGTCCTTCAGCGGGTTCTGCGGCGAGACCATCCACCAGATGGCGTCGAGCCGCAGCCGCTTCAGCGCTTCCAGGGAAATGTAGCGATGGCCGGCGTGGGCGGGATTGAACGAGCCGCCGAGAAGGCCGATGGCGCGCATGATCCGCCGCTGAGGCTCAGCCGGGCCGGCCGACGGGGAACGGCCGGTGCATCAGGGCCGGCACTGGCCGGCGCCGCGGACCACGTACTTGAAGCTGGTGAGCTGCTCGACGCCGACGGGGCCGCGGGCGTGAAGCTTGCCGGTGGCGATGCCAATCTCGGCGCCCATGCCGAACTCGCCGCCGTCGGCGAACTGGGTGGAAGCATTCAGCAGCAGGATGGCGCTGTCGAGCCGGCGGAAGAACGCCTCGGCCGCGGCCCCGTCCTCGGTGATGATCGCCTCGGTGTGCTGCGAGCCGTGCGCCTTGATGTGGGCGACCGCCTCGTCGAGGCCGTCGACGACGCGGACGGACAGGATCGCGTCGAGGTACTCGGTGTCCCAGTCCTCGGGGCTCGCCGGGCGAACCCGCGGGTCCAGCGCCTGGACGCTTTCATCGCCGCGGATCTCGCAGCCGGCGGCGATCAGGTCTTGGAGGATCGGCGGAAGGATGTCGGCCGCGACGGCGCGATCGACCAGCAGGGTCTCGGTCGCGCCGCAGATGCCGGGCCGGCGCATCTTGGCGTTGAAGACCACCCGCCCGGCGATCTCCGGGTCGGCGGCAGCATGGACATAGGTATGGCAGCGGCCTTCGAGGTGCTTGAACAGTGGCACCCGGCTCTCGGCGCTGATCCGCTCGATCAATGACTTGCCGCCGCGCGGGACGATGACGTCGATGTACGCGTCCATCCGCAGCATCTCGCCCACGGCGGCGCGGTCGGTGGTCGGCACGAGCTGCACCGACGCCTCGGGCAGTCCGGCGGCGCGGATGCCGTCCGCGAGCGCGGCCATGATCGCGCCCGACGTCTGGAAGCTCTCCGAGCCGCAGCGCAGGATCGCCGCGTTGCCGGCCTTGAGGCACAGCCCCGCGGCATCGGCGGTCACGTTCGGCCTCGACTCGTAGATCACCCCGATGACGCCGAGCGGCGTGCGCACCCGCTCGATGTGCAGCCCGTTCGGCCGCTCCCAGGCGGCGATCACCTGGCCCAACGGGTCGGCAAGGGTGGCGATGTCGTCGAGCCCCCGCGCCATCGCTTCGACCCTCGCCCCGTCGAGGGTCAGGCGGTCCAGCAGGGCCGCGCTCAGCCCCTTGTCCCGGCCGGCGTCGCAGTCCCTGCGATTGGCGGCGAGGATCTGCTCGGTGCTTCGGCGGATGGCCTGCGCGGCGCCGGCGAGAGCGGCGTTTCTCGCCTCGCCCGAGGAGGTGGCCAAGGCGTCCGCCGCCTCGCGCGCGTGTTCGCCGAGGCCGCGCATCATCCGCGCGATGTCGTCCGAGGACGCCAGGGAAGGACGGTCGATGGCTGCGAGGTCCGCCGGGCTCATTCCGATGCGCCTTGATGCAGGGCGAGATCGTCGCGGTGGATCAGTTCGTCGCGGCCACGGTAGCCGAGGCAATCCTCGATTTCACCGGTTTTCTTGCCGATGATCCGGCGCGCGTCGGCGGCGGAATAGGCGCTGAGGCCCCGGCCGAGTTCGCGCCCGCGGCCGTCCTTGACGACGATCGCGGCGCCCTTCCCGAAGTCGCCCTCGATCGCGGTCACGCCCGCCGGGAGCAGGCTTTTACCCGACGCCAGCGCCCGCGCCGCCCCGGCATCGACGACGATGCTGCCTGCGGGAGCCAGCGTGCCGGCGATCCAGCTCTTGCGCGCGGCCTGCGGCGAGGCGGCGGGCATGAACCAAGTGCGCCGCGTCGTCTCGTCGATGCGCGCCAGCGGATGCAGCGGATGGCCGTCGGCGATCACCATCCGGCAGCCGGCGGCAAGGGCAATGCGGGCGGCGGCGAGCTTGGTGACCATCCCGCCGGTGCCGTAGCCGCCCGCCGTGCCCGCCGCCATCGCCTCGATGTCCGCCGTGATGTCGTGCACCTCGGGGATCAGCCGAGCGGTCGGGTTCGCGTGCGGGTCGGCGTCGTAAAGCCCGTCGATGTCCGAGAGCAGAACCAGCGTGTCGGCGCTGACCATGGCGGCGACACGGGCGGCAAGCCGGTCGTTGTCGCCGAAGCGGATCTCGTCGGTCGCGACCGTGTCGTTTTCGTTGATCAGCGGCACCGCGCCGAAGCGCAGCAGCGTGGCCAGCGTGTTCCGGGCGTTGATGTAGCGCCGGCGGTCCTCGCTGTCGTCGAGGGTGAGCAGCACCTGGGCGACGGTGATCGAGTGCGCGGCCAGCGCCTCCTGGTAGGCGTGGGCGAGGCGAATCATCCCGGTTGCGGCGGCCGCCTGCTTCTCGTCCAGGTGCAGCGGCCGGCGGCCGAGGCCGAGGTGCTGGCGGCCGACGGCGATGGCGCCCGAGGAGACGATCAGCACCTCTTGCCCCGCCTTGCGGCAGCCGGCGATGTCTTCGACCAAAGCGGCCAGCCAGTCGCGGCGGATCGTGCCGTCGGCCTCGTCGACCAGGAGGGCCGAGCCGATCTTCACCACCAGCCGCCGCCCGGCGGCGAGGCTGGTGGAGCTGCGGTGCGGGCTCATGGCGAGAAGGCGGGCTCGCCGCCGGCTTCGCCCTCGGCGGCGCGTGCGGCGGCGATCTCCGCCCACAGCCCGCGCAGCACCGCCTCGATGCCGGCATGGCTGACCCCGGAGGTCACCAAAACGTCCTTCCCGGCCTCGGCCGCCAGCGCCTGGCGCCGGTCTTCCGCCTCGGCCGGCGACAGGGCGTCGATCTTGTTGAGCGCGAGGACTTCGGGCTTGCCCTCGAGCCCCCCGGCGTAGGCCGAGAGCTCCGCGCGCACCGTGCGGTAAGCACCGGCCACGTCCTCTTGGGTTCCGTCGACGAGGTGAAGCAGGACGCGGCAGCGCTCGATGTGGCCGAGGAAGCGGGTGCCGAGGCCGGCGCCCTCCGCGGCGCCTTCGATCAGCCCGGGGATGTCGGCCAGGACGAACAGGTTGGCGTCCGCCTCGACCACGCCCAGGGACGGGTGCAGGGTCGTGAACGGGTAATCGGCGATCTTCGGCTTCGCGTGCGAAACGGCGGCGAGAAACGTGGACTTGCCGGCGTTGGGCAAGCCGATCAGCCCGGCGTCGGCGATCAGCTTCAGCCGCAGCCAGATCCACGCCTCCTCCCCCGGCGTCCCCGGATCGGCGCGCCGCGGCGCCCGGTTGGTGGAGGACTTGAAGCGGGTGTTGCCGGCGCCGCCGCGGCCGCCGCGGGCGATCACGATCCGCTCTCCCGCGCCCGTCAGGTCGGCCAGCAGCGTCTGCTTGTCCTCTGCCAGGATCTGGGTGCCGACCGGCAGGGTGAGGACCACGTCCTTGCCCCGGGCGCCGGTGCGGTCCGCGCCCATGCCGTGGTGGCCGCGCTCGGCGCGGAAGTGCTGGCGGTAGCGGAAGTCGATCAGGGTGTTCAGGTCGGCGGTTGCCTCGGCGATCACGCTGCCGCCGTCACCGCCGTCGCCGCCGTCCGGGCCGCCGAACTCGATGAACTTCTCCCGGCGGAACGAGCAGCAGCCGTTGCCGCCGTCGCCGGCGGAGACATACACCTTGGCCTCGTCGAGGAACTTCACCATGGCTGGTCAGGCAGCGGTGCTGGCCGCGGGTCCCCGTCGCAGGTGGCCGGGACCGCCCTCACCCGCCCGCTGCGCGGATCCTCCCTCTCCCGCAGGGCGGGAGAGGGTCGGGGTGAGGGCCCTGTGCTCGCGGCAACAGGCGGGCCGGGCGATCCCTAGGCCTGCGCCGCCTCGCGCGGGGTCACCATCACGAAGGTCCGCCCGCCGCTGCTCCGGCGAAAGGCGACGTGGCCTTCGGTCAGCGCGAACAGGGTGTGGTCGCGGCCCATGCCGACGTTGCTGCCGGGATGAAACTTGGTGCCGCGCTGGCGGATGATGATGTTGCCAGGGATGACCAGTTCGCCGCCGAACTTCTTCACCCCGAGGCGGCGGCCGGCGCTGTCGCGGCCGTTGCGGGAGCTTCCCCCCGCCTTCTTGTGTGCCATTTCGCTCTACTCCTTCGCCGCCTCTTCGCGCGCGACCGCATTCGCGGCCTCAGGCGCCGCCTCGGCTTCGGCAGGGGCTTCGGCAGGGGCTTCGGCAGGCGCTTCGACCGGGGCTTCGGCCGACACCGGCTGTTCGCCGCTGAGGCTGATGCCGGCGATGCGCAACTCCGTCAGCTCCTGGCGGTGGCCGCGGGTGCGCCGGTAGTTCTTCCGCCGCTTCTTCTTGAAGACGAGGATCTTCTTGCCCCGCTTCTGCGCCAGGATTTCGGCGAACACCGCCGCCTGGCCGAGGTCGCCGCCGAGCTTGGGCGCGTCGCCGTCGCCGGCGATCATCAGAACCTCGTTAAGCGTGACCGTCGTGCCGGGATCGCCCGGCAGCCGCTCCACCAGCAGCCGATCGTTCTCGGCCACCCGATACATCTTCCCACCGGTGCGAACTACCGCGTACATCGTCCCAACCACGCCAAATTCGAGGAAAACGCGCTCGTACGCCGCACGGCGGGGCGCGCGCAAGAGCCGTGCACTATATCCGCCGGCGTGCCGCTGTCAAACGGGAAGGTGCGCGGAACTGGCGGCAACGCAGGGGTTCATCGTATCGCCTCCCCTCCTCGTCATCCTCGCGCTTGTCGCGAGGATCCACGAACGCTGCTTCGGCACCGAGACGTCACCGAGAATTATACGGCCGCAACAAGTGCGGCCATGACGGCATTGTATAGCGTGCTGGTGCATCTCCGCGTCATGATCGGGCTTGTTCCGGTCATCCACGACGTGACGTGGCGGCGGGCGTTTTTCTGTAATCGTCATGACCGGGCTTGTCCCGGTCATCCGCGAGAACCCCGCTTTGTTACAGACGTCCCGCGGGCGGCGTGGCGGCGTAGGGTGGGTTGGCCAGAGGCGTAACCCGCCGTTTTGCCGGCGGGTCCGGCTTCGCCTCGACCCGCCCTACGGCTTCGGAGGCTAACGCCTCCTCGCGATTACCAAGTGCCGGACGTGGATGGCGTCTTTTCGGTTTTCATCCTCCCCCTCAAGGGGAGCGCCGCCAGCGCCGGCGAAGGTCGTCGCGATGGAGGCGGAACCAGAGCATCGCCACCAGCGCGGTGGCGTTGATGAACCGCCCTTCGTCCAGCCAGCGGAAAGCCTCGTGGACGGGCACGGCGAGAACGCGGATGTCCTCGTGCTCGTGCTCCAGCCCGTGGATGCCGCCGACGACGCCGGCGTCCACCCGGCCGCAGAATAGCTCGAGCGACTCGGTCATCACCCCGGGGCTCAGCAGAAACCGGGAAACCGGCTCAAGCTCGACGATCTCGCAGCCGGCCTCCTCCATCGCCTCGCGCCGGGCCACGGTCTCGGGGCTCTCGCCCTCGTCGATGATGCCGGCGACCACCTCGAGCAGCCACGGGCTCGTTCTGGCCAGATGCGGTTGGGAGCGAAGCGCGGCGAAGGCGCCGATGCGGAACTGCTCGATCAGGACCAGCAGGTCGCGGTCGGGGTCGTAAAGGATGACCGCGACGGCGTGGCCGCGCTCGAACACCTCGCGGCCCGCAACCCCGCTCCAGCCGCCGGCGAACAGGCGGTGGCGGAGCCGGTACTGGTCGACCTGGAAGTAGCCGGAGAACACGGTCTCGCGGCTCTCGATGGCGACGTCGTCCTCCCCGAACTCCGCCATGGGCGCTATTTCTGCTTCAAGAGGTCGCGGATCTCTTCCAGCAGCACCTGCTCGCGCGGCGGCGGCGGGGCCTCGACGGCGGGTGCGTCTCCCTCGACCATCCGGCGCAGCCGGTTGATCCATTTCACCAGCAGGAACACGGCGAAGGCGACGATCAGAAAGCTGATCACGGTGTTGACGAAGGTGCCGTAGCCGATGACCGGCGCGCCCGCGTCCTTGGCCGCCTGCAGCGAGGGGTAGTCCTGGCCGGTGAGGGTGATGAACAGGCCGGAGAAGTCGACGCCACCCAGCACGTAGCCGATCGGCGGCATGATCACGTCGTCGACCAGTGAGCTCACGATCTTGCCGAAGGCGGCGCCGAGAATGATGCCGACGGCGAGGTCGACCGCATTTCCCTTGACCGCGAACTCGCGGAACTCCTTGAGGATGCTCATGGTCCACCTCCCGTTATGGGCTGTCAGGGCCTGCCCCGGCGCTCGGATCAGGCCGGGTCAGCGTCAGCGCTCGTGCGCAGGACGCAGGGCGGGTGGCTCAGCGGCCGCCCACGAGTTGCCAGCCCCGGCTCTCCATGCACCCCCAGAAGCCACGCTTGTCGGCATAGCTGCCGCGGGTGGCGTTCTGGCGCATCGGCCCGTAGGCCTCGGAGCTGCCCATGTTGGTGGCGTTGCCGGCGATGTCGTTGACGGCCCGGGTGGTGGTCTGCGAACGGCCGACGCCGCCGGTGTTGCGGGTGCAGAAATTGTAGTCGCTGCCGAAGTTCGATTGCTCGCCCTTGCCCGACCAGGCGAACCCCTCGCTCTCGGGCCTGCGGTCGGCAGCGGACTTGTCGTCGCTGCTGGCACACCCCGCGAGCAGCACCGCCGCTACCGCGGCCGCAGCCCAACGCCTTGAAGCTCCCGCCATCGCCTTGACCTCCTTACCTATGGCCGCCTGGCGCCGCAACATGGCGGCGCGCGGCCCGACCCCAGATCTCGCCTCGTGCGCAGGCGCGTCCTCAGACGCTTATGCTCGTTCAAAATCAAACTCAAGGCCGATCTGACACTGATCCGGGCGCCGTCCGCCGGCGCTCGGCTTCTGGCGAGGAGCCGGTCAGGCGTCGAGCGGCACGGAGGACACCGCCTCCTTGAGGATCTCGGCACTGCGGCGAAGCTCGGCGTGCTCGACGTCGTCGAGCTCTGGGTACAGGTCGGCGACGATGCCGGCGCGGCCGACGACCCTGGGCAGCGACAGCGCCACCTCGCGCACCCCCTCGACGTCGTCGTTGACGATCGAGACGGAGAACACCTTGTTCTCGTTGTCCTGGATGGCGCGGACGAGGCGGGCGAGGCCGGCGCCGACGCCGAAATAGGTCGCGCCCTTGCCGTCGATGATCTTGTAGGCGGCGCGGCGGACGCCGTCGTCGATGGAGGCGCGGACCGCCTCGGTGATGGGCGCGCGGACCTGTGCCGCGAAGACTTCGATCGGGATCGTCCCGGCCCGCGCCGACGACCAGCACAGCACCTCGCTGTCGCCATGCTCCCCGAGCACGTAGCCGTGCACCGACTGCGGCGAGACGCCGAGGTGGGAGCCCAGCAGCGAGCGGAACCGGGCGGTGTCGAGGATGGTCCCCGAGCCGATCACCCGGGTCGGCGGCAGCTTCGAGATCCGTGTCGCGATCTGGGTCATGACGTCGACCGGATTGGTG
Organism: Rhodospirillales bacterium; assembly: GCA_034382075.1. Taxonomy (GTDB): domain Bacteria; phylum Pseudomonadota; class Alphaproteobacteria; order Rhodospirillales; family Defluviicoccaceae; genus JAEULH01. The sequence continues at coordinate 3,005 of JAXMOZ010000068.1, read as the reverse complement.
GCGACGACCAGGATGGCCTCCGGGGCCGCCGCCAGCACCTGCGGGATGATCGCCTTGAACACGGCGGCGTTTCGCTCGAGAAGCTGGATGCGGGTCTCGCCAGGCTTCTGGCTGACGCCGGCGGTCAGGATGACAACCTCGGCGCCGTCGAGGTCGGCGTAGTGCCCGGGGCGAACCACCAGCGGCGAGGCGAACGGCGCTGCGTGTATGATGTCCTGGGCCTGCGCCTGCGCCAGCTTCTCGTCGAGGTCGACCAGCACCACCTCGCTGCCGACGCCGAGCATGACCATGGCGTAGGCTGCGGTGCTGCCGACATGGCCGGCACCGATGACGCCGATCTTCATCGCTGGTCTCCCTCTTCCCCCGCGTGTGCAGGCTAATCCCTTGCGCGCCTTTAACCTGAGGCCATTCGCGGCCACATGCCACGGTGTAATTGAACTGTCGTCGGCGGCTCCGTGACCTTCGACGGCGGAAAAAAGCGAGGCACTCATGATGTGGTTGACGTCGAAGAAGAAGCTGAGCCTACCGGCGGCGAACGAGGCCTTGCCCGGGCGGGCGGAAAGCATGCCGGTTCCGGATATGCACTACGTCAAGCACGCCTCCCTGACGCCGCCGTTTCCCGACGGCCTGGAGACGGCGATTTTCGCCCTCGGCTGCTTCTGGGGAGCGGAGCGGAAGTTCTGGCAGCTTCCAGGCGTGCATTCGACCGCGGCCGGCTACGCCGGCGGCGCCACCCCCAATCCCAGCTACGAGGAGGTGTGCTCGGGGATGACCGGGCATACCGAGGCGGTGCTGGTCGTCTACGACCCGAAGGCGATCGGCTTCGACGCGCTGCTGAAGGTGTTCTGGGAAAGCCACGACCCGACACAGGGAATGCGCCAGGGCAACGACATCGGCACCCAGTACCGCTCCGCGATCTACGCCTGCTCGCCGGCGCAGCGGCAGGCGGCGGAGGCCTCCCGCGCCGCCTACCAGCGCGTGCTGAGCGCGGGCGGCTTCGGCGAGATCACCACCGAGATCGCCGATGCGCCCGCCTTCTACTACGCCGAAGCCTACCACCAGCAATATCTGGCGAAGAACCCCGGCGGGTACTGCGGCCTGGGCGGCACCGGCTTGAGCTGCCCGACCGCCGCGGCGGCGCCTTCCGCGGAAGCCGCGGCCGAATGAGCGCGGCATCCGCCGCCGGCGCGGGACCTGCGTCGCGCCGCTCCGACCTCCTCGGGCTCGCCGGCTTTCTCCTCGCCTGCTTCGCCGTGGCGGCCGCCGCCGGCGCGGTGACCGCCGACAGCGTCGCCACTTGGTACCCGACGCTGAACAAGCCGGCCTTCACCCCGCCCGACTGGGTGTTCGCGCCGGCGTGGACGGTGCTTTACGCGGCCATGGCCGTTGCCGGGTGGCGGGTCTGGCGAAAGGTGGGCTTTGCCGGCGGCCGAAACGCCCTGACCCTGTTCGCCATCCAGCTCCTGCTCAACGGCGTCTGGTCGTTCCTGTTTTTCGGGGCGCATGAGATCGGGATCGCCCTGATCGACATCGTCGTGCTGCTGCTGGTCATTGCCGCGACCACGGCGGCCTTCTGGCGGATCGACCGGATTGCGGGCCTCCTGTTCGTGCCTTATCTGCTTTGGGTGGGCTACGCCACGGCGCTGAACGCCGGGATCTGGCTGGCCAACTAGCCTCCTCGGACGCCAGGGCAACCGTCGTCGCCATGCCTTTTTCATCATCCGGCTTCAGTCTCGGCGCCGGCTTTTCCTTCGCTCGCGCCGCGGGCGCGCTGCTCCTGCTCGGCGCCTGTTCGCCGCTCGCCGCCCTCGACGCGCTCGCGCCCAAGGACGGCTATGTCCGCTACGACGGCATGGCCTACGGCGGCGAGGCCCGGCAGAAGCTGGACGTCTACGTGCCCGTCGAGGCAAAGCCGCCGTTTCGGGTGGTCGTGTTCTTCTATGGCGGCGGCTGGAAGGCCGGGCAGCGCGAGCTTTACCGGTTCGTCGGCCAGGCACTGGCCAAGCGCGGGTTCCTCGCCGTGGTCCCCGACTACCGCATCTTCCCCAACGCCCGCTTCCCCGACTTCCTCGAAGACAGCGCCGCGGCGGTGCGCTGGGTGCGCAACAACGTCGCCGACTACGGCGGCGACCTGAACCACCTCTACCTCATGGGCCACTCCGCCGGCGCCTACAACGCGGCGATGATCAGCGTCAACGGCCGCTACCTCGCATCCGAAGGTCTTTCGCCGGAGGTCATTGCCGGCGTCGTCGGCATCGCCGGCCCGTATGCCTTCAACCCGCTGCTCTACAGCTCGACCCGGCCGATCTTCGAGACGGCCGATCCCGCCGAGACGCAGGTCGCGGGCTTCGCCGGCGCCGGCGCGCCGCCGATGCTGCTGCTGCACGGCCTCGATGACGGGACGGTCAAGCCGGTGAACTCGAGGCGGCTGGCCAAGCGGCTGGAGCGGGCGGGCACGGCCGTCGAGCTCATCGAATACGAGGGCCTCGGCCACTACCTCATCGTCGCCGCCCTGGCCCAGCCGTTCCAGGGCGAGGGCGGGATCATGGACGCGGCCGCGGCGTTCGTCCGCGGCGAAGCGCCGCCGCTGCCGGCGCGCGCCCGCCGCAACACCACCTTCTCCGCCGAAGCCGGCTAAAGGCGCGGGGCGGGCGGCGGGCTTGCCAGGCGTTCCTCTTCCGCTTCGACATCTCCATGCAGGTGGAGGCGCCGGGCGACGAGCCAGCAGAAGGTGGCCCACGCCGCACCCGCGGACCAGCCGGCGAGGACGTCGCTCGGCCAGTGGACGCCGAGATAGACCCGGCTGAAACCGATCCCCACCGAAAGGCCCACCGCCAGCAGCAGCAGGTAGACGCGCAAGGCTCGGCTCGGCTGGGTTCGCGCCAGCAGCGCCGCCAGCGTCAGGTAGACGATCGCCGCCATCATCGAGTGCTGGCTGGGAAAGCTGCTGGTGTAGAGCGCCATGTCGTGGGGGATCAGGTCCGGGCGCTGGCGGTCGAAGAGCG
>JAXMOZ010000067.1:0-19014 GCA_034382075.1 Rhodospirillales bacterium | reverse complement strand
ATGTCTGCCGCTTTGGCCGAATAGGTTTTCATCCGCGAGAATCCGACGGTGATACGAGGCTTGAGATGGGCACAGGGGGAACGGACGCTCGCTCCCGTGCGGAACGAGCGCGGGAGTATGCCACGCGCGATCGGCAAGTCAACCGCGATGGGGCGCGCTGGTATCACCCCGGTCGCCGACGCCGCTGCCCACCGCGTCGCCTATGCAGGTAAAGCCATCGGCGCGCAGCAGCGCGGCCAGTTCGGTGAGGATGCGCAAGACGAGCCCGGGGCCACCGTAGACCAGGGCGGTGTAGAGCTGCAGCAGCGAGGCGCCGGCGCGGATCTTGGCGTAGGCGTCGGCGCCGCTGGCGATGCCGCCGACGCCGATGAGCGGAACGGCGCCTTCCGTCAGCCGAAAGAGCTGGGCGAGGATGGCGGTCGAGGGCGCCAACAGCGGCCGGCCGCTGAGCCCGCCCGCCTCGCTGCGGTGGACGTCGCGGAGCGAGGGCGGCCGCGCCAAAGTGGTATTCGTGGCGATCAGCCCGTCGATGCCGGCGCTCATCGCCGCCGTGGCGACGCCCTGCAGCTCCTCCCCGGAGAGATCGGGTGCGATCTTGACCAGGAGCGGCGGTGGCCGCCCCCCGGAGCCGCGGGCGGCGAGGCAGGCACCCAGCAGCGGCAGCAGCGCGTCCTTGGCCTGAAGGGCGCGGAGCCCAAGGGTGTTCGGCGAGGAGACGTTGACCACCAGATAGTCGGCGACCGGCGCCAAGCTTTCGACGCAGCGGGCGCAATCGGCGACCGGGTCGGCGGCGTCCTTGTTAGGGCCGACGTTGGCGCCGACGATACCTCTCCTTCCCCTGGCTCTCCCGTTCGCCCGCCGGCTTTCGAGCCGGGCGCGGACCGCATCCAGCCCGTCGTTGTTGAAGCCCATGCGGTTGATCACGGCGCCGTCCGCGGGCAGCCGGAACAGCCGCGGCTTCGGGTTTCCGCGCTGCGGGCGCAGGGTGACGGTGCCGACTTCGACGAAGCCGAAGCCCAGGCCCAGCATGGCGTCGGCGACGGCTGCGTTCTTGTCGAAGCCCGCGGCCAGCCCCAGCGGGTTGGCAAAGTCCAGGCCCAGGACCCGCGTGGCCAGAACCGGATCGGACGGAGCCGCGCTTCGTCCCGCCAGGCCGGCGCGCAGTGCCATGACCGTCAGCTCATGGGCCCGCTCCGGGTCGATCGCGTGCAGAAGCGGCCGGGCGAGGCGGAAGCGGTCGAAGCGCATGTGGCTTTGCTCAACGCGGGCTGAGGCGGGGAGGTGTTCCCTCGTATCACGCCCGGTTCGCGTCCGCTACAGTGCCTCGGCGGCGGCGCAGGCGCGCCGGGCTCGACATCACGACATGCGAGGGGCCGACAATGGACGTAGAGGTGCTGTTCGCCAACGAGGCCTTCTACGCCGCCTTCACCGGTCCGCGACCTGGAGGCGATGAACAAGGTGTGGTCGGACCGGGAGAACGTGACCTGTATCCATCCCGGCTGGACGGCGCTGCTCGGCCGCGAGGCGGTGATGGAGAGCTGGCACGCCATCCTCACCAACCCGCAGTCGCCCGAGGTGAAGATCAGCGGCGCGGCGGCGACGCTGCTGGGCGAGGTCGCCTTCGTCGTCTGCTACGAGCACCTGAGCGACGCGGTGCTGGCCGCGACCAACATCTTCGTGCGCGAGGACGGCTGGTGGCGGCTGGTCCACCACCAGGCCGGGACCTGTCCGCCGCCGGCCGAAACCGAGGCCGAGGAGCCGATGCGGGTGCAGTGACGTGGCCCGTGACGCGGCTGGCATCAACATCTGCGCCCCAGCCGCGGCTGCCATGCCAAGATATCTCTTGTGCACTGCAACTACGGCAGCTATCCTGTGAAATTACCAGGAGCGTAAGGAGAGGAGGAACGACGATGTTAGACGCAGTGAACCTCTCTCTGAGGATGCAGCAAGCGGCGATGGCCTCCGCCCTCTGCGCGACTGGACTCGTGGCGGCGAACTGGATGCGGCTGATGAAGGGTGAGCATGCGCTCTTCGGACATCACGAGCATCGGCGGTCCGATGAGTTGCACGCTCCCAAGGGTTACATCCCGAAGGGGCCGCAGTGGACCGACCATTACGGCAAGCGCAGCCACGACGTCGACGTCGAGCATATGCGGTAGACATCGCGGCTGTTGCGACGAAGCGGAGGGCTGGCCTTTGGCCAGCCCTTTGTTTTGGTGCGCCGGCTCAGGCGTCGCGGCCAGTGGCGATGCCATCGGGGGAGCAGCTCTGATCCTCCACCAGCGCCTGCAGGCTCGGCTGGTCGAGGATGGTGATCGAGCCGCGGCGGACGCGGATGAAGCCCTTCGCCTGCCACTCGCGGAGTTGCTTGTTCACCGCCTCGCGCGAGGTGCCGATCATGCTGGCCAGCAGGTGCTGCGGCAGGCGGACGCCGATGTGGACGCCCGCGGGCGTCTCCTCGCCATGCAGGGCGGCCAGATAGAGCAGCCGCTTGGCCAGCCGGCAGCGCAGATCGAGAAAATTCAGGTCCTCGAGCTGCTCGCTGGTGGAACGGAGCCGCTGGCACATGATGGTCAGGAGCTTGATGCAGACCTTCGGGTTGCGCTCGAGGTAGGGGAGGAAGTCGCGCCGGGTGAGGCTGAGCAGCTCCGTCGGCTCCATTGCGAAGGCGTCGGCGGTGCGTTCGCCGCCGTCGAGCAGCGCGATCTCGCCGAACACCTCTCCGGGGTTGATGACATTGAGCACCACCTCCCGGCCGTCGGCGGAGTAGGCACAGATCCGGATCCGGCCGCTGAGCACCGCCATCATCGCCGTCCCCGGCTCGCCCTTCATGAAGACGGACTGGCCGGTCTGGTAGACGCGGGTGGTCGCCAGCTCGCCGACCCGCTCCAGGTCCTCGGGTGAGAGGTCCTTGAGGAGGAAATGCTGCGCCAGGGCAGCCTTCAGGTCTTGCATCCGCCGCCATCCTCAACGCGCACGACGTGCCAAGCCGCGTTCAGGCGACCCGACCCTAGCCATGCCCCGGCGGGTTGAAAAGGCCGCAAAGCGCGTGGCCGCCGCCGACCGCAGCCCAAGGGGCGTTGACGCGGCGCCGCCGCGCCCCTAACGGTGCTTCCGGGTCACAGGCGGGATCAGGCATGAACGAGCCAAGAGCGCCCGCGGCGCCAAGCGAGGAGGCCGCCGCCACCGCCGTGCCGCTGGGCGAAGCGACCCGGCTGTGGCTCAAGGTCGGCGTGCTCGGCTTCGGCGGCCCCGCCGGGCAGATCGCGCTGATGCACCGGCTGATCGTCGAGGAGAAGCGCTGGATCGACGAGGGCCGGTTCCTGCATGCGCTCAACTACTGCATGCTGCTCCCTGGCCCCGAGGCGCAGCAGCTCGCCGTCTACATCGGCTGGCTCCTGCACCGGGTGAAGGGCGGCCTGATCGCCGGGCTCCTGTTCATCGTCCCCGGCGCGCTGGTGATGCTGGCGCTATCGGTCCTCTACGTCAGCCTCGGGCATGTCGCCGAGGTGCGGGGGATCCTGTTCGGCATCCAGGCCGCGGTGCTGGCAATCGTCGTCGACGCCATGGCCCGGATCGGCCGCAGGGCATTGAAGACCAGGGCGTCCCGGCTGGTGGCCGGGGCCGCGTTCATTGCCCTCTTCTTCTTCGCCGCGCCCTTTCCGTTGGTGGTGCTCGCGGCCGGCCTCCTCGGCTGGCTGCTGAACCACCGCCCGCAGGCGGAGCCGGCCGCCGCGATCGTCACGGCCGGACCGACGCCGGGCCTGTGGTTTGCCGTCAGGACGCTGGCGATCGGATTGGCCCTGTGGGCGGCGCCGACGCTGGTCACGGCGGCGATCCCCGGCCTGTCCCCGGTCTTCGCCGACATCGGCGTGTTCTTCTCCAAGGTCGCGGTGGTGACCTTCGGCGGGGCCTACGCCGTCCTCTCCTATGTCGCCCAGCAGGCGGTGGACGGCTACGGCTGGCTCCAGCCCGGGGAGATGATCACCGGCCTCGGCCTTGCCGAGACGACGCCCGGGCCCTTGATCATGGTCGTGCAGTTCGTGGGCTTCCTCGGCGCCTACCGGGACCCCGGGGCGCTGTCGCCACCCGCCGCCGGGATCCTCGGCGCCGCGCTCACCGTCTGGGTGACCTTCGTTCCCTGCTTCATGTGGATCTTCCTCGGCGCGCCCTACGTCGAGCGGCTGCGCGGGCTGACCCGGCTGAACTCGGCGCTCAGCATGATCACCGCCGCAGTGGTCGGGGTGATCGCCAACCTCGCGCTGTGGTTCGCCCTGCACGTGATCTTCGCCGAGATCCACGAGCGCCACGTGGGCTGGCTGCAGCTCATGATCCCACGGCCGGACAGCATCAACGTCGCCGCGGCGGCCCTTTCGCTGGCCGCCCTCGTTGCGATGCTGGTGCTGAAGACGCATATGCTGGTCGTGCTCGCGGCCTCGGCGCTCGCCGGCTTGGTTTACGCCCTGCTGGCTTGAGCGCCGGCCGCGAGTTACCTCCGCCCCTCGACAACATCGAGCCGGCCCGATGCGCCCACCGCCGACGTTCGCCATCCCGCCCACCTTCCTCGGCGTCGGGCCTGCAGGCGGCGGCGTCACCGTGGCCGGCATTCCCCTCGACATCGGCACCACCAACCGCAGCGGCAGCCGCTTCGGCCCCGCGGCGATCCGGCAGGCCAGCCGGATGCTGGTGGACGGCCGCCACCCGACCCACTGGGTTCTTCCCGCGGAGATGGGACTTGCCGACATCGGCGACTTCGAGATCGCCATGGGCGAACTGGCGGCGAGCCTCGGGATGATCGAGCGGCAGGCCCGGGAGCATGGCCACCTGGTTGCGCTGGGCGGCGACCACACCGTCACCCTCCCGCTGCTGCGCGCCCTGTCGCCGCGACATGGCCAGCGCCTCGGGCTGATCCACTTCGACGCCCACGTGGACACTTGGCCGGACAGCTTCGGCCTGCGCTATGGCCATGGCTCCGCGTTCTACCATGCCATCCGCGAGGGCTTGGTCGACCCGCGGAGGATGGTGCAGATCGGCATCCGCTCGCCCACGGATAAGGCGGTCTACGACTGGACCCTTGAGCAGGGCGTGCGCATCTTTTGTGCCGAGCAGGTCCACGAGGAGGGGCCGGCGGCGGTGGCCGCGGCGGTGCGCACCGTCATGGGCGGCGGCCCGGTTTACCTCAGCTTCGACATCGACGCGTTGGACCCGGCCTTTGCGCCGGGGACCGGCACGCCGGAGATCGGCGGCCTGAGCAGCTACCAAGCTCAGGCGATCCTCAGGGGCTTCGGCGGCCTCCACCTGGTCGGAATGGACTTGGTGGAGGTGGCGCCGGCTTACGACGTCTCGGAGATCACGGCGCTTGCCGGGGCAACGATGGTCTGGGAGTACCTTTCCCTCGTCGCCGCCGGCACGCTGGCCTCAGCAGAGGCTCAGGACGCCGCCGCCAGCGGCAGCGACGAACCGGTGCCCGCCCAATAGGCCTCCGCCGGATCCTCGGCGCCGGCCACGTCCATCAGCCCCCGCAGGTCGCGGATGCACACCCGGCCGAAGCCGACCGTGGCGTACCCGTCCTCGCGCAGGCTGCGGAGCGTCCGGTTCACGTGGACCACGCTCAGGCCCAGGGTATCCGCCAGGATCTCCTGGGTGACGGGGAACTCGTAGGAGTTGTCGTTGACCAGCCCCACCCGGCGCATCCGCTCGTACAGCTCCACCAGCAGGTGAGCCATCCGCTCGCGGGCGTTGCGCCGGCCCAGGCTCACCAGCCGCTCGGAGAGGAGCCGGTACTCGCTGGCCATGATCGCCTCGAGCGCCGACGCCAGCGCCGGGCAGTCCCGGTTCGCCTTCGTGAATTCGGCGCGCGGAGCCTGGCAAACGACCACGTCGGTCAGGGTGCCGCAGAAGTGCGCCGCCGTCGGGAAGTAGGGGCCGACGAAGTCGCCCGGGATCAGGAAGTTCACGATATGCCGGCGGCCATCGCCCAGCAGGCGATAGCGGAAGGCCCAGCCCTGGCGCAGGAACATGACGTCGCGAAGGGTGTCCCCCTCGGCGAACACGTCGTGGTTCTTGGCGATCCGCCTCGTCTCCAGGCGGATGGGCAGGCCGATCTCGTTTTCGGAGCCGGTCGCCAGCTTGCTGATGTGCTTGAGGAAGTCGCGGTTGACGTTGCCCGCAGGCTCAAGCTGGCCCGGTGACGCCAAGGTCTGGAGGCTCATCGTCTTCTCCGCTCCCTTAATCTATCCCGCTCGTTCGACCCGGCGATGCGCCGATGCGCACCGTCGGACTTTCGATGAGGAAGCGTATGAAGCCGCTAAGGCCAAGTGTAGCCTCGGATTGTACGTAGGGGTTTCTACTCAGGAGCGGAAAGAGCGCCTTACCGTGGCCGAGGCGCGGCCGCCGGCGTCCTCGCCGCGGCCAGAGCCACGCCGGCGATGCCGGTGGCGCGGACCAGGTCGGCGAGCGATCTCGCCTCCATCTTGTGCATCACCCGCGCCCGGTGGTTCTCCACCGTGCGCTGGCTGATGGTGAGCCGCGCCGCGATTTCCTTGTTGGCGAGGCCGGAGGCGACCATCGCCATGATCTCCCGCTCCCGCGGGGTCAGCCGGGCAACCCGTTCCTTCACCTGGTCGCGTTCCGCCTCGATCTCGGAGGAGACTTCCCACCGCCGCAGCGCCCGGCGCACGGTGTCGATCAGCATCCGGTCGTTGACCGGCTTCTGCAGGAAATCGACGGCGCCGTCGCGCATCGCCTGGACCGCCAGCGCCACCTCGCCGCGGCCGGAGACGATGACCACCGGCAGCTCGATCGCCTCGCTCTTCAGCCGCTGCTGCAGCTGCAGCCCGTTCATGCCGGGCAGGCCGATGTCGATGAGGATGCAGCCGCTGCGCCCGCGGCGGTAGGCGGCGAGGAAGTCCATGGCGGTGGGGTAGGCGCGGGCATGCAGGCCCTCGTTCTCGAGGACCATGGTCAACGCCGTCCGCAGGCCCTCGTTGTCCTCGACGATGAAGACCGTGGGTGCGCCGGTGTCGCCCTCTCCCTCGGCTTCGCCCGGCACCGGCACCAGGATCGGCTCGCCGCCCCCGATCGCCGCCTGCTGTTCCGCCGAGGCCGGCAGCAGCTCGCGCACACGGGCGAGCAGATCCTCGGCTTTCACCGGCTTCTGCATCCAGGCCAGGCCGAGCTGGGAGTACCGGTCGAGCTTCTCCCGCGACCCCTCGCCGGTGAGGATGAGGCCGGCGGTTTTGTCGCGGCGGCCGCGGATCCGCTGGGCCGCGTCGACGCCGCTGAGCACACCGGGGAGGGTATGGTCGGCGATCACCATGGCCGGCAGCAGCCGCCCGCCCTCGACCAGCGCGACGCCGTCCTCGCCGCTGGAGACAGCGGTCACGTCGTAGCCGCCGCGACCCAGCACCAGCTCCAGCGAGTCGCGAACCGCCGGATCGTCCTCGATGATCAGCACCGCCGGCGCCTCGACCGGAAGCGGGAGCGGCCGCGCCGGCGGCGGGACGGAAGCGGCCGGCTTTTCGCTGATCGGCACCTCGACGAAGAACATCGAGCCCTTGCCCTCGACCGAGCGGACACCGACGCGGTGGCCGAGGATGTCGGCGAGGCTGCGAACCAGGGCCAAGCCCAGGCCAAGCCCGCGCTGGCGGCCGCCGGCCGGGGTCCTGCCGCGGTAGAACTGCTCGAAGATCAGCTCCCGCTCGCCCTCGGGGATGCCGGGCCCGGTGTCCCAGACCTCGATGCGCAGGACGGTCCCCAGCCTGCGGCAGCCGAACAGGATCTTGCCCCGGCCCGTGTATTTCACGGCGTTGGCGACGAAGTTCTCGACCAGCCGTTCGAGCAGGCGCTGGTCACTGCGAATCGTGGCCCGGCAGTCGACCCGCTTGAACGCGACGCCTTTGGAGAAGGCCTGCGAGGCGAAGTCGCTCGCCACCCGGTCGAACAGCACCTGCACCGGGAAGTCGCCGATGCGCGGCTCGATCCGGCCCTTCTCCAGGCCATCGACGTCCAGGAGCGCGTTCAGGGTGTCGGCCATCACCTCGATTGCCATCCCCATCTGCCCGATCAGCCGCGCCACGTCGTCGTCCTTGCTGCGTTCGGCAAGCACGCTCTGCAGCAGCGACAGCGTCTGCAGCGGCTGGCGCAGATCGTGGCTGGCGGCGGCGAGGAAGCGCGACTTCAGCGCGCTCGCCTGCTCCGCCACCTCCATGGAGCGGCGAAGCTCCTCCTCCGCACGGCGCTCCTCGGTGACCTCGCGAACCACCGAGCAGACCGCCTCGACGCTCCCGTCGGGCCGCGTCAGGGGATAGAAGTCGGCGATCCAAACATTGTCGGGGCCCGGCCTGCCGGCGGTCCGGCCACGCACCTCGAGGCTCACGGGCTCGCCGGTCTCGATCACCCGCCGCATCTGCGGGACCACCTCGGGCGCAAGCGCCGGCACCACGTCCTGAAGCGCCCGGCCCAGATGCTCGTGCACCGAAACGCCGTTGACAGCGGCAAGGGTCTCGTTGATCCGCAGGTAACGCAATTCGCGGTCGAACAGGGCGAGCCCCACGGGGGCGTTGCGATAGATCGTTTCGAGTTCCCGGTAGCTCGCCTCCGCCGCGTCCTTGGCTTCAAGCAGCTCGCGTTCCGCCTCCCGGCGAACTTGCACCTCGGCCTCGAGCAAGGCGTTGGTCTCGGCGAGCTCGGCTGTGCGCGCCTGGACCCGCTGCTCGAGCTCGGTCCGCCCGGCCAGCAGCGTCCGGTTCGCGCGCCGCCAGTTCTCGGCGACGATGGCGAACAGCAGGCTCGCGACCGCCGTGCCGATCATGAAGAACTGCAGGTCGAGCGGGCGCGTCGCCACCAGGCCGGCGTGCAGCAGCCCCAGCGAACACAGCGCGACCACCAGCGCGGTGGCCGCGCCGCCGCGGGGGCCGAGGGCATAGCCGGCATAGAGGGTCGGCAGGAACAGCACGAAGTACCACGTGTAGCCGGTGGCTCGCGCACCGGCGACCACGACCGCCAGGGCGATGACGGTCAGCGCCAACGCGGCGACCACGGACGGGACCCGGCCGGGCTCCGGCCGCTCGCTCGGCGGTTGCGCCCGCCCCTTCACCCAGTGGCGGAGGGGATCGAGCGTCAGAACCAGGAACGGGGTGATGATGCTCATGGCGGCGAGGTCGCCGATCCACCAGGCCAGACTGGAGCCGGCCGCGTCGTTCCACCGCTCGCCGGCGTAGGAAACGAAGATGGTCGAGCCGGCGACGGCGACCGCCGCCGCCGCGACCATGGCCGCGAGGAAAAAGATGCAGGCGGCGCCGACGCTGGCGAAGGGTTCCGGTTGCGCATACCGGCGCACCAGCGCCGCCGCCGTTCCGTAGCCGGCGCAGACCAGCACGGTGATGGCAACCCAGATCGGCGGCTGGCCCGGGACGACCAGCGACATCAGCGCGAGCTGGGGGATGGCAACGGCCGGCAGGTAGCGCAGGCCGAAGACGATCAAAAGGGCGAGGCTGACGCTGGAGGGCGGCCACCAGACGCTGATCCTGGGCGTTACCTCGAACGGGATCGCCAGCCGCCAGCCGACGAACCACAACAGCCAGTAGCCAACGACGACCATCGCGTGGCGCGCGAGAAGCGCTCGACCCCGCTGCTCGTCCATGTTCCCTTGGTCCCGAGGTACATGCCGCGGAACAACCCCGCCGCCGGGGACTTTATGTTCCGGCAAAGCCTGCGTCCACACCTGATCGGCGACGCCCGCGGCGTCCTTCGAGGTCCTGCGCGAGTGCCTATGGTAGGATCGTCCGGGCCGTCTTCAGCGCTGGCCGATCCGCAGCCATCCTCGGATGGACCAAGCAGCTGCGCGTGGATATGATCGCGCCCCTGACGTCCGATACCCTTCGCTGCGACCGACCCCCTGCGCCTTACCGGCGGCCCCTGCTTTTTTCGGCGTAGGCGGGCCGCGTCGTCCCCCTGCCGGATCGGCTGACATGTTCGCCATACCGTACCCCTACATCGACCCGGTGCTCGTCGAGATCGGGCCATTCGCCATCCGCTGGTATGCGTTGGCCTACCTGTTCGGGCTGATCCTGGGCTGGCGCTATGCCCGCTGGCTCGCGGCGCGCTCGAATGGCCGAGTGGCGCCCCTGGACGTCGACGATTTCCTGATCTGGGCGACGGCCGGCGTCATCCTCGGCGGCCGGCTCGGCTACGTGCTGTTCTATCGCCCGGAGTTCTATCTCGCGAACCCCCTGGAGATCGCCAAGGTCTGGCAGGGGGGCATGTCGTTCCACGGTGGGCTGCTCGGGGTGGTCGTCGCCGGCGTGCTGTTCTGCCGCAGCCGCAGGCTGGCGATCCGGCCGTTCGCCGACATCATCTTCTGCGCCGCCCCGATCGGGCTGTTCCTCGGCCGGCTCGCCAACTTCATCAACGCCGAGCTCGTCGGCCGGCCGACCGACGTGCCCTGGGCGATGATCTTTCCGGGCTACGCGGAACCTCGCCACCCCAGCCAGCTTTATCAAGCCACACTGGAGGGGTTGGTTTTGTTCGCGCTTCTTCATATCCTTTGGCGAATGGAGGCGATCAGGAGCCGCCCCGGCATCCTTTCGGGGGCGTTCCTGATCGGCTACGGGGTATTCCGCTCGCTCGCCGAACTGTTCCGTCAGCCCGACGCCAACCTCGGCCTGCTCTTCGCCGGCGCCACCATGGGCCAGCTCCTCTCGCTGCCCATGATTGCCGCCGGCCTGGCGCTGGTCTGGTTCGGCGCCAAGGGGAGGTAAGGCCCGCTGTCGCCGCTCGTCGCCCACATCCACCGCCGTATCGCCGAACGCGGCTCCATCAGCGTCGCCGACTTCATGAGCGACGCCCTCGGCCATCCGCAGTGGGGCTACTACGCCACCAGGGACCCGCTCGGCCGGGCCGGCGACTTCATCACCGCGCCGGAGATCTCGCAGGTGTTCGGCGAACTGATCGGCCTTTGGTGCGCCAGCGTCTGGACCAGCATGGGCAGCCCGGAACGAGCGGCCCTGGTCGAGCTCGGACCCGGCCGAGGCACGTTGCTGGCGGACGCGCTTCGCGCCATCAAGCAGATGACGCCCTCGGCCTTCGCCGCGCTGCGCATCCACCTGGTCGAGACCAGCCCGGCGCTGCGGCAGAAGCAGGCGAGCCGGCTGGAGACGCTGGGACTGACGGAGCCGCCGTGCTGGCACGACGACTTCGCCGCCGTCCCGGCCATGCCCTCGATCATCCTCGGCAACGAGTTCTTCGACGCCCTGCCGATCGTCCAGTACGTCAAGGCCGGCGCCGGCTGGCAGGAGCGCCGCGTCGGGCTTGCCGCCGACGGCGCAACCTTGGAGTTCATCCTGAAGCCGGCGTTCCCGTTCGGCCTGCCGCTGGGGCTCGCCGACGTCGGCGACGGCGACGTGGTCGAGGTGGGGGCGGCGGGCGAGGCCCTGGCCGGCGACATCGGCCGGCGGCTGGCGGGGCAGGGCGGGGCGGCGCTGATCATCGACTACGGCCACGGCGCCAGCGCCGCCGGCGACACCCTGCAGGCGGTTCGCCAGCATCAGTTCCACGGCATCCTCGAGCACCCCGGCGAAACCGACCTTTCCCACCACGTCGACTTCGCCGCCCTGGCCAAGGCGGCGGACAAGGCCGGCGCCGAGGCGCTGGGGCCGATTCCGCAGGGGCTGTTCCTCGGCCGCCTGGGGATCGACCGGCGGGCGGAGTCGCTGTTTCTGGGCGCTCCGCCGGATCAGTTCCAGGCGGTGATGGGGGCGGTGCGCCGGCTGGTTCATCCCTCCGGCATGGGAATCCTGTTCAAGGCTTTCGCCATCGTCGATCCGAAGCTGCCGACGCCGCCGGGCTTCGTCCCCACCTCCGGGCATGGCTGAGCCGGGCGCAACGGCCGCGTCGGCTCGAATTCACGGTATCGTCGTCGGTTGGTCACGGCGCTGCCACGCTTCTGGCCTAGGACGCCCTTGCGACGACGACGCGCCCTGCCGAGGCGACGAGGGCGGGCGCTCGGCGCGGAGGAGACTGCCATGCGGCGCTGCCGGATCTTTGCGGCCCTGGTCGCCGCGGCCCTCGTCATCGCTCTCCCGGCACCGCCCTCGGCCTTGGCCGCGGACCGGCCGGTGAACGCCTCGGGACCGCGCCCCTGCGTAGTGATCGCCCATCGCGGCGCCAGCGCCTACCTCCCCGAGCACACCCTCGAGGCCTATGCCTTGGCGGCGCGCATGGGCGCCGACTACATCGAGCCGGACCTGGTGATGACCCGCGACGGCGTGCTTATCGCCCGCCACGACAACCTCCTCGACCTCACCACCGACGTCGCCCAGCGCCCCGAGTTCGCGGCGCGCCGAACCAAGAAGTCGGTCGACGGCAAGGAGGTGGAGGGCTGGTTCAGCGAGGACTTCACGCTCTCGGAGATCAAGACCCTGCGCGCCATCGAGCGCATTCCGCAGGTCCGCCCGGGCAACGCCATGTTCGACCGCCGCTACCCGTTCCCCACTCTCGACGAGATCCTCACCCTCAGGGCTGAGCTCGAACGCGAGACCGGACGGGCCATCGGGGTCTATCCCGAGACCAAGCATCCCAGCTACTTCCAGTCGCTCGGGCTGGCGATGGAGCACCCGCTGGTCGAAACGCTGAAGCGGCACGGGCTCGACGGGGCGGACGCACCGGTGTTCATCCAGTCGTTCGAGATCGCCAACCTCAAGGCGCTGGACGACATGACCGAGGTGGCGCTGATCCAGCTCCTGGACACCGACGGCAAGCCCTTCGACGTGCAGGCGCAGGGGGGCGCCACGACCTACGACGCCATGGCGACGGCGAAGGGGCTGCAGGCCATCGCCGCCTACGCCGACGGCGTCGGCCCGGAGAAGAACCACTTCGTCATCCCTCTGGACGCCGAAGGCCGGCTGGATGGCGACCGCGCGAGCCGGTTCGTCGCCGACGCCCACGCCGCCGGGCTCCTGGTGCACCCCTACACCTTCCGCGCCGAGAACCACTTCCTCCCCGCCCAGTACCGCGTGGAGGGTCCGGCCACGGTTGCGGGCGACGGGCAGGGGGAGATCGCGGCCTTCCTCGCCGCCGGGATCGACGGCTTTTTCACCGACAACCCCGACGTCGGCGCCGCCGCCTGCCGCGCCCTCGCCGCAAGCCGGCGCTGATACCTGCACGCGTCGGTCGGCCGGAAGAACCGGCGCCGCCGCAGCCCGACGCTCGAGCGACAGAGGTTCGGGAGTGAGTTGATGCACCCGCCTTCCGACGCTGTCATCGCTAGCCGCGAAGCGGCGCGGCGATCCAGTTTAAGATTCACTGGATTGCTTCGTCGGCGACCGCCTCCTCGCAATGGCACGTTATATTATATTATGTTGACCCGCCCGAAACAAAACGTTGTCATCGCGAGCCGCGAAGCGGCGTGGCGATCCAGTAGAACTTGCACTGGATTGCCGCGTCGGCCACCGCCTCCTCGCAATGACGGCGTTTTCCTCTGGGGCCAGAATGATCGCGCGGCGCTCTAGCTAGCTCCGCCAGAAGGTGCGGGTGATCGGCACCACGAGCACGAGGATCTCCAGCCGGCCGGCCAGCATCTCCACCGACAGCAGCCACTTGGCCGCATCTGGAATGGGGCTGAACGTGCAGCACGGGCCGATGGCGCCGCCGAGGCCCGGGCCGACGCCGCCCAGGGCCGTGGCCGAAGCGCCGATGCTTTCGACGAACGACAGGCCGGTGAAGCCGAGCGTCAGGGCGAAGGCGAGGAACGTCGAGAGGTAGACGAAAAAGTAGAGGCCGACGCCGGCGCGGACCTGATCAGCGACGGGCTGCTTGTTGTAGGTCACCGTATAGGCGACGTGCGGGAAGATCTGCCGGTGGATCTGGGCGCGGACCGCGCGAAGCAGGATCACCAGGCGGAACATCTTGATCCCGCCGGCGGTCGAGCCGGTGCAGCCGCCAACCAGCATGCAGGCGAGCAGGACCAGCAGCGGAAAGTCGCCCCACTGGACGAAGTCCTGTGAGGTGAACCCGGTGGTGGAGATGATCGAGACGACGTTGAACACCGCCTGCCGCGCCGCCTCCAGCAGGCCCAGGTCGAGGTGTGTCATCAGCCACAGCGTCACCGCGGCGGCCGCGGCAGCGATGACCGCCAGGAACAGGACCACCTGCGCGTCCTGGAACAGGACCAGGGGGCCCTTGCGTCCGAAGATCTGGGCGAGGAGGACGAACGGCAGCGCGCTCAGCAGCATGAAGCCGCTGGCGGTCCACTCGATCGCCGGGCTCTTGAAGAAGCCGATGCCGCTGTCGTGGGAGGAAAAGCCGCCGGTGGCGATGGCGGCCATGGCGTGCCCGGCGGCGTCGAAGCCGCTCATCCCCTCGATGCGGAAGGCAATGGCGCAGATGAGCGTCATGGTCGCATAGACGACCCCGATCTTGGCCACCACCGCGGTCGCCCGCGGCAGGATCTTTCCGCTCTGGGCGGAGAGGTCGATGGTGAACAGCTGCTGGCCGCCGATGCGCAGGAACGGCAGCACCAGCACCATCAACGTCACCACCCCGAAGCCGCCCATCCAGATCAGCAGGAACCGCCAAAGGAGCAGGCCGCGCGGCGCGCCCTGCAGGCCGACGATGACGGTCGAGCCGGTGGCGGTCAGCCCCGAGATGGTTTCGAACACGGCGTCGACGAACGACAAACCGAACTGCGAGAACATGAACGGCAGGGCGCCCACCACAACTGCGGCAAGCCACGTCGCCGACACCGCCAGGGTGACCTCCCGGCCGCCCATGCTGTGGCGGCTGCGGTGGCAGGCGAGCGCCAAGCTGAGCCCGGTGAAGATCGAGATCCCCGCCGAGGTGAGGAACACCGCGTAGTCGATGTTGCCGTCGATCAGGTCGAGGAGCGCCGGCAGCAGCATCGCCGCGCCGAAGCCGACGACGACGACGCCGACGAAGAAGAACACGGCGGCGATGTCGATCGCGACGCTCTTCTGCGGCGATCGAGCAATCCGTTCGCCACGTCTCGCCGGAGGCCGGCCCACGGGCATCCCCTACCGCAATGATGGATGGCGGCGATAGAAGGGCAACCGGCGGCGCCGCGCAACCCCGATGCAAGGGCGGGCCCGCGCGAGGGTCAATTCCGGCCGGGCCGGGGGCTACAGCCGCATCTTCACGTAGGAGCCGGGGGCATCCTCGATCGCCGGCAGCGCGCCCGCGCCCGGCTCACGGGCGGGGACCTTGCCGCCGCCCTTGCGCGCGACCCAGGCGCTCCAGTCAGGCCACCAGGAGCCTTCGTGGCGCTCCGCGGTTTTCAGCCAGGCTTCCGGCGTGCGGCCTTTCCGGGTGTTCGTCCAGAAATGGTACTTGTTCGCGACCGGCGGGTTGATCACCCCGGCGATGTGCCCGGAGGCGGCGAGGACGAAGCGGATCGGACCGGCGAACAGCTTGGTCGCGGCAAAGGTCGAACGCCACGGCGCGATGTGGTCTTCGCGCGCCGAGAGCAGGTAGGCCGGCATCTTGATCCGGCGCAGGTCGATGGTCCTGCCGGCAATGGTCAGTGCGTCCGGCTCGATCAGCCTGTTGTTGAGGTACATCTCGCGCAGGTAGAAGCCGTGCATCATCGCCGGCATCCGCGTCGAGTCGGAGTTCCAGTAGAGCAGGTCGAATGGCGGCGGGTCCTTGCCGAGCAGGTAGTTGTTGACGAACGCCGACCAGATCAGGTCGTTCTCGCGCAGCATCGAGAACACCTGCGCCATCTGCGAGCCGTCGAGAAAGCCCTTTTTCTCCATGTGCTTCTCGACCAGGCCGATCTGCTCCTCGTCGATGAAGACGCCGAGCTCGCCGGGATCGCAGAAGTCGAGCATGGTGGTGAAGAAGGTGGCCGAGACGATGCGCTTGTCGTCCTCCTTGGCCAGCCACGCCAGTGCGCAGGCCAGCAGCGTTCCGCCGATGCAGTAGCCGAGCGCGTTCACCTCGCTCTGGCCGGTGGCCTCGCGGATCACGTCCAGCGCCTTCAGCGGTCCCTCGAGCAGGTAATCGTCGAAGGTCTTGGCCGACAACTCCCCGTGCGGATTGACCCAAGAGAGCACGAACACCGTGTGGCCCTCGCCCACCGCCCAGCGGATGAACGAGTTCTTCGGCTGCATGTCGAGGACGTAGTACTTGTTGATCCACGGCGGCACGATCATCAGCGGCCGGCGGTACACGGTCTCCGTGGTGGGCGTGTACTGGATGAGCTGCATCAGGTCGTTCTGGTAGACGACCTTCCCGGGCGTGGTGGCGATGTTCCGGCCGGGCTCGAAGGCGCTGGTGTCCGTCAGCGACACCTGCAGCGGCCCGCGGCTCCGCTCCATGTCGTCGAGCAGGTTGCCCAGGCCCTTGCGCAGGGTTTCGCCGTTGCTGTCGGCGGCGAGCTTCAGCACCTTCGGGTTGGTGGCGACGAAGTTGGTGGGCGCCATCGCGCTCAGGAACTGGCGAAGGTAGAACATCGCCTTCTGCCTGCTGCGCGGATCCAGTCCATCGGCGTCCGCCACCATCGACTCCAGCCAACGCGCGGCCAGCAGGTAGAACTGCTTGATGGCGCTGAAGGTCGGGTTGGCGGTCCAGTCCTCGTCCTTGAAGCGCCGGTCGCCGGGCTGCGGCTCGATGACAGGCTCCGCCTCCTTGCCCTGAAGCGCAGCCGATGTCGCCTGCCACAGCTTGGCGTAGTCCTCGGCGAGGCTCTCCTGCGCCTGCTTCAGGCTCTCCGGCTTGGCCATGAGCTGCTCGGCCACCTGCACGAAGAGCTGGCCAATCAGCGCCGGGTTGACGGCGCTGAAGACGTCCTCGGTCTTCAGTCGCTTCTGGTAAGCCTCGGTGACGGACTTGCTGCGCTCGAACAAGGCTTGCCACTCGGGGGTAAGCCCGATCGTGTCATTGGCCATCGTATCCTCCCTCGGGCCCGGCCATTCCCGGGTCCTGCTTTTCTTCATTATGTGGCAGCCGCGGCGGCGGCGCACCAGCGGCGCGTCGCTCCGGCGGCGCTATTCGGTGCCGGGGTTGTGGACGGGCAGGCGCCTAGGCCTGCACCGCCGAGGCGGGTTTGCGCACCAGGCGATCCTCCACGGCGATGAGGTCGCGGTAGGCGTGCCACGTCGCATAGGCGAGCACCGGTAGGGCCACCGCGAGGCCCACGAAGAAGGTGGCAAAACCGCAGATGAGCACGACCACGATCATCGCCGCCCAGCCGAACATCAGCCGCCAGTTGCGCCGGACCGCGAGCAGGCTGGCGCTGATGGCGGTGACGACGTCGATGGGCCGGTCGTAGATCAATGGCACCGAGACCGCGGAGATGGAGAAGACGACGAGGCCGAACACGGCGCCGACCAGCGATCCCACGATCATCAGCGGCGCGCCGTTCATGGAGAACACCACCTCTTCGAGGAAGCGGTCGAGCGGCGGCGGGGTCAGGTTGAAGAACATCATGAACAGGAACAGCGCCACCTCGGCCCACACCAGGAAGGCGATCAGCAACGCCACGCCCATGGCCGAGAGTTGCCCGGCGCTCTCGCCGAAGGCGCTGAAGACGTCGGCCAGGCGGGCGGGCTGGTTCTTCTCCAGCCTCCGGCTGACGTCGTAGAGGCCGACCACCAGGATCGGCCCGAGTATGATGAAGCCGCCGGCGAGCGGCAGCACCAAAGACCCCAGGCCGGCGGCGATCAGGCCGTAGACCAGCACGAAGCTGATGGCGACGAAGGCGCCGCCGTAGGCGAGGCTGACCCCGGGGGTCTTGCGGAAGTCGCGCCAGCCGGCGGACAGCCAGCGGCCCGAGCGATCCACTTCCGGGATCTCGTTGATGGTCACCGGCAGTTGGTAGGTGCCTTTGCGGACCTGCGTGTTCATTGTTCCCCGCCCCAGGTTTGGCTGACCTCCCGGTGCGATCGCGAAAGCGCCCCTCGCATGCGCCCTACGGCACGGCCAACCGTTATGATCTTCTCACCGTCATCGCCGCACTTGTTGCGGCGATCCACGTCTTCATGGACCCCCGGAACAAGTCCGGGGGTGACGACTTTGGGTTGAAGCAGCCGCCGTTACAGCCCTCCAAGCCGTTCCGGCTCGTCCACCGCCCGGTAGCGGTATTGCAACGCCACCGTCAGCCCCTTTAGCGGCCGCAGCAGCGCAAACGTCCCGAACACGATCAGCGGTAACCACAAAGCCACGTGCACCCACATCGGCGGCACGAACCAGTACTCGACGAAGCCGGCGAGCCCGGTCACGCCGAAGCCGAGAATGAAGATCGCGGCAACCGCCGGACCGTCGCCGGCGTCGTGGCCAACGAAGCTCAGGCCACACTCGGAACACCGCTCGGCGATGGTGAGAAAGCCCTTGAACAGCTTGCCGCGGCCGCAGCGGGGGCAGCGACCGCGCAAGCCGGTGGCCCACATCGACGGCGTCGGTGGTTGCGGTGCATCCGCCATGCCGCGCGCGGGCCTCCCTTAGCCTAATGCCCGGCGGGGCCGGAGTAGCCGAAGCTGCCCCACCAGTAGATCGCCACGAACAGGAACAGCCAGACCACGTCGACGAAGTGCCAGTACCAAGCCGCGGCCTCGAAGCCCACGTGCTGGTTGGGGGTGAAGTGGCCGGCCCGGGCGCGGAAGTAGCAGACCGTCAGGAACACCGCGCCAACGAAAACGTGGAAGCCATGGAAGCCGGTGGCGAGGAAGAAGGTCGACGGGTAGATGCCGTCCTTGAAGCCGAACGCGGCGTGGCTGTACTCGAACGCCTGCAGGCCGAGAAAGATGAAGCCGAGCACGGAGGTGGCGCCGATCCAGAAGACCATCTTCTGCCGGTCGTTGGCACGCACGGCGTGGTGGGCGATCGTCACCGTGGCGCCGGAGGTGAGCAGGATCAGCGTGTTCAGGAACGGCAGCCCCCAGGTGTGGAAGGGGGTGATGCCTTCCGGCGGCCAGACCTCGTGGGCGGCGCTGTTGATCGCCGGCACGCTGGCGTTGAAGTAGGCCCAGAAGAAGGCAAAGAAGAACATCACCTCCGAGGCGA
>JAXMOZ010000066.1:0-19075 GCA_034382075.1 Rhodospirillales bacterium | reverse complement strand
TCCTCGACGTCGAGGTAGCGCTTGGGGTGGCGCGAGCCCGGCGCATTGGTGTGCGCCAGTTCGTCCACCAGCACGAGCTTCGGCCGGCGGGCGAGGATCGCGTCCAGGTCCATCTCCTCCAGCACGATGCCGCGGTGATCGACCGCACGGCGGGGGATCTGCTCCAGCCCCTCCAGCAGCTCGGCGGTCTCGATGCGCCCGTGGGTCTCGACCAGGCCCACGACCACGTCGACGCCCTCGCGCCGGCGCGCCTGCGCCGTGACCAGCATCTCGTAGGTCTTGCCGACGCCCGGCGCGGAGCCGAGGAAGATCTTGAGCTTGCCCCGGGTCTCCCGCTCCGCCTGCTTCAGGAGCTCGTCGGGCGAAGGGCGCCTGTCGGTCTCGCTGTCGGTGCTGGCCATGGTCGTGCCCGCTGCCGCGACCTCGTGCGCAAGGTTAAGGCTTTGCCGCGTCCAGCGCGAGGTTCAGCGCCAGCACGTGGACCCTGGGCTCGCCGAGGATGCCGAACAGGCGGCCTTCCGTGTGCTCTTCGATCAGCGCCCGCACCCGGTCGGCCGGCATGTTCCGGGCGGCGGCGACCCGTGCGGCCTGGGCGAGGGCGGCCGCCGGGCTGATGTGCGGATCGAGGCCGCTCGCCGACGCCGTCACCAGGTCGGCCGGGACCGGCCCTCCGACCGGCGGATCCAGCGCGGCCACATCGCCCGCGACCCGATCGACCAACGCCCGGCTGGTGGGCCCCAGGTTGGAGCCGGAGGAGGCCGAGGCGTCGTAGCCGTCGGCGCCGGCCGCCGACGGCCGGCCATGGACGTAGCGCTCGCCGGTGAAGGCCTGGCCGATCAGCCGCGAGCCGACGTTCGTCTCGCCGCGGACGACCAGGCTGCCGTTCGCCTGGTCGGGGAACAGAACCTGGGCAAGGCCGGTGATCGCCAAGGGATAGGCAAGGCCGGTGAGCACGGTGAACAGGACCAGAAGCACCAGGGCGGGGCGGAGTTCGCGGAGCATGGGCATCTCCTTCAGGCGAGGCCGAGGCCGGAGACGGCGAGGTCGATGAGCTTGATGCCTATGAACGGCACCAGCACGCCACCGAGGCCGTAGACCAGCAGGTTGCGCCGAAGCAGCGCCGCGGCGCCGCTCGGCCGGTAGCGCACGCCCCTGAGCGCCAGCGGGATCAGGGCGACGATGACCAAGGCATTGAAGATGATCGCGGACAGGATGGCGCTCTCCGGGCTCGCCAGCCCCATGACGTTCAGCGCGCCGAGGTCGGGATAGAAGGCCAGGAACATCGCCGGGATGATGGCGAAGTATTTGGCGACGTCGTTGGCGATGGAGAAGGTGGTGAGCGCGCCGCGGGTCATGAGCAGCTGCTTGCCGATGGCGACGATCTCGATGAGCTTGGTCGGATCGCTGTCGAGGTCGACCATGTTGCCGGCCTCGCGCGCCGCCATGGTGCCGGTGTTCATCGCCACGCCGACGTCGGCCTGGGCCAGCGCCGGGGCGTCGTTGGTGCCGTCGCCGCACATCGCCACAAGCTTGCCCTTGGCCTGCTCGTCGCGGATCAGCTTGAGCTTGGCCTCGGGCGTCGCCTCGGCGAGGAAGTCGTCGACCCCTGCCTCGGCGGCGATGGCCGCGGCGGTGAGCGGGTTGTCGCCGGTAATCATCACCGTGCGGATGCCCATCCGCCTAAGCTCGCCGAAGCGCTCGCGGATGCCGCCCTTGACGATGTCCTTGAGCTGCACGACGCCCAGGATCTTGCCGTTGCGGGCGACGGCCAGCGGCGTTCCGCCGGCCCGGGCGATGCCGTCGGCGATCTCGGCCAAGGCCTTGGGCGCCGGCATGTGCCGGTTGGCGGTCCTGGCGCGGACGTAGTCCACCACCGCGTCGACGGCGCCCTTGCGGATCTCCTCACCGTCGATGTCGATGCCGCTCATCCGCGTCTGCGCGCTGAACGCGACCAGGCGAGCATGCAGCGGCGCCATCTCCCGGCCGCGGATGGCGTAACGCTCCTTGGCCAGCACCACGATGGAGCGGCCCTCCGGCGTCTCGTCGGCCAGCGACGAGAGCTGCGCCGCGTCGGCAAGCTCGCCCTCGGTGACGCCCGGCAGTGGCACGAACGCCGTCGCCTGGCGGTTGCCGAGCGTGATCGTGCCGGTCTTGTCGAGCAGCAGGGTATCGACGTCGCCCGCGGCCTCCACCGCCCGCCCGGACATGGCCAGCACGTTGAAGCGCACCAGCCGGTCCATGCCGGCGATGCCAATGGCCGACAGCAGCGCGCCGATGGTGGTGGGGATCAGGGTCACGAACAGGGCGACCAGGGCGATCATCGGCACCGCCCCGCCGGCGTAGGCGGCAAACGCCGGGATGGTGACGACGGCAAGCACGAAGATGAGGCTCATCCCGGCGAGCAGGATGTTGAGCGCGATCTCGTTCGGGGTCTTTTGCCGCTCCGCGCCCTCGACCAGCGCGATCATCCGGTCGAGGAAGGTGGAGCCGGCGGCCGCGGTGATCCTGACCTTGATCCGGTCCGAGATCACCTGGGTGCCCCCGGTAACCGCCGAGCGGTCGCCGCCGCTCTCGCGGATGACGGGGGCGGACTCGCCGGTGATGGCGGCCTCGTTGACGCTGGCCACGCCCTCGATCACCTCGCCGTCGCCGGGGATGAGGTCGCCGGCCTCGACCAGCACCACGTCGCCGGGCTTCAGGCTCAGCGCCGAGACCTCCCGCCAGGCCTCGCCGCCCGCATCCGCCAGCAGCTTGGCGGACGCCTCGGTGCGGGTTCGCCTGAGGCTCGCGGCCTGTGCCTTGCCGCGACCCTCGGCCACGGCCTCGGCGAAGTTGGCGAACAGCACCGTGATCCACAGCCAGCCCACGATCTGCGCCGAGACCCCGAGGTTGGCAGCGCCCGTCACGATGTCGCGGACGAAGAGCACGGTCGCCAGCACCGCGACGACGGCGACGACGAACATCACCGGGTTGCGGGCGAGGCTTCGCGGATCGAGCTTGCGGACCGCCCCCAGCGCGGCGTCCTTCAGGATCGCCCGGTCGAGGAGCGAGGCGCGGCGGCGCGAGCGGTGGCCGCCGGCGCCCTCGGGAAGCGGAGTTGCAGGAGTGTCGTTCATGATCCGGGCCTCCCTCAGAACGTCCGCCCGGCCGCCATCGCCAGGTGCTCGGCGACGGGACCCAAGGCGATGGCCGGGAAGAAGGTGAGCCCGCCCACGATCAGCACGATCCCGACCAGCAGGCCCACGAACAGCGGCCCGTCGGTCGGGAAGGTGCCCTGGGAGGCGTGCAGCGTCGTCTTGCCGGCGAGGCTCCCCGCGATCGCCAGCATCGGCACGATGACGAAGAAGCGGCCGACGAACATGGCGAGCGCCAGGGTGAGGTTGAAGAAGGGCGTGTTCCCGCTGAGCCCGGCGAAGGCGCTGCCGTTGTTGGCCGCGGCCGAGGTGAAGGCGTAGAGCACCTCGCTGAAGCCGTGGGGGCCAGGATCCTGAATGCTGGCGCGCGCCTCCGGCAGGACGAGGGCGATGGCGGCAAGGCCCAGCATCATCAACGGCAGGCAGAGGATCGCCAGCATGGCCATCTTCACCTCCCGGGCCTCGATCTTCTTGCCGAGGTACTCCGGGGTGCGCCCGACCATCAGCCCGGCGATGAAGACGGCGAGGATCGCAAACAGCAGCATGCCGTAGAGCCCGGCGCCGACGCCGCCGATGATCACCTCGCCGAGCTGCATGTTGATCAGCGGGACCATCCCGCCCAAGGGCATGAAGCTGTCGTGCATGGCGTTGACCGCGCCGCAGGAGGCGGCGGTGGTGACGGTGGCGAACAGCGCCGACAAGGCGATGCCGAAGCGCACCTCCTTGCCCTCCATGTTTCCCGCGCCCGGATCGACGCCGAGGGCCGCAAGCGCCGGGTTCGGCTGCGCCTCAGCCCAGTAGGCGACGGCGACGCCGGCCACAAACAGCACCAGCATGGCGGCGAGGATCGCCCAGCCCTGGCGCTCGTTGCCGACCATCCGGCCGAAGGTGTTGGTGAGTGCGGCGCCGATGGCGAAGATCGCCAGCATCTGGATCAGGTTGGTCAATGCCGTCGGGTTCTCGAAGGGGTGCGCCGAGTTGGCGTTGAAGAAGCCGCCGCCGTTGGTCCCCAGCATCTTGATCGCGACCTGGCTGGCGACGGGGCCCATCGCGATCGTCTGCTTCGCGCCCTCCAGGGTCACAGCCTCGACCCACGGACCCAGCGTCTGCGGCGTTCCCTGCCAGACGAGAACCAGCGCGATGACGATCGACAGCGGCAGCAGCAGGTGGAGGGTGATCCGGGTGAGGTCGACCCAGAAGTTGCCGACGGTCGCCGCCTGCTTGCGGGCGAAGCCGCGGATCAGCGCGATGGCCAAGGCGATGCCGGTGGCGGCGGAGAGGAAGTTTTGCACGCCGAGGCCGGCCATCTGGACGAGATGGCCGAGGGTCGCCTCGCCGGCGTAGTTCTGCCAGTTGGTGTTGGTGACGAAGCTCACCGCGGTATTCAGCGCCAGGTCCGGCGGCACCCCCGGCAGTGCTTGCGGGTTCAGCGGCAGCACCGCCTGCAGCCGCTGCAGGGCGTACAGCAGGATCAGCCCGGCGCCGTTGAACAGCAGCATGGCCAGCCCGTAGGTCAGCCAGTGCTGCTCGGCCTTCGCATCGACGCCGGCGAGCCGATAAAACACCCGCTCCACCGGCAGGAGCACCGGCGACAGCAGGGTCCGCCGGCCTTGCGCAATGCCCGCGAGGTAGCCGCCGAGCGGCCTGGCGACGAGCACGACGAGGCCGACGAAGAGCGCGATCTGCACCCAGCCGATGAGGGTCATGGCGACGCCTCCCTTAGAACCGCTCGGGGCGGACGAGGGCGTAGACCAGGTAGGCGAGGATCATCGCGGCGACCGCCCCGCCCAGCACATAGTCGAGCACCATGGCCTTACAGCCGCTCGCAGAGGTGGGCATAGCCGATGGCCGCCGCGGTCGCCGCCACGAGCGCCAGGATCGCCAGAGCGTCGAGCATCGCCTCTCTCCCTTCCGTCGCGTCCCCACCAGGATGACGAAGGAAGCATAGGGAAGCGATGCGGGCCGGGACGCGCGGGTGTAGGAATCTCGTATAGGAGCGATGACGGCGGCGTCGAGCCTCCGGACACTGTGTTCGGTGCTCGCCAGGGCTCGCCTTTAAGCTCGTCGAGCATGGCTTCGGAAGCGACGAGGGTGAACCGTTGCTTCCCGGCGTGCTGTAGCAGCTCGGCCGGACCCCGCCCCCATTCCTGCCTACGGCAAGCCCCAGACCTTCAAGGCCCTGCCTCGACGGCGCTGCAAAGCTTGAGGGCATGATCTCCGCGGCGATCGAGGTGGCTGACGGCGTACTCATCCCCTGCAGCCGTCACCCTACCACCTTTCCCCGTTCCGGCCTCTCACTGCGCAACCGTGGACATGGGTTTCGCCATCGGGGTCGGGCTGTAGCGGGTCAGGAGGCCGCGGTGGTCGACGCTGGCGAGCCGGATCGGGCCGTACCAGACGTTGCTGTGCCCGTCCTCCGCCGGCCGCAGCCCGACCGGTTCGCCGATCAGGGTTTCGCTGAGAAAGATCAGCTTGCCCTTCCACTTGATCTCGCCGTTGGAGCGGACGCGGCGGATGACGGCGTCCGCCCGGTAGCTCGGCTCGCGCAGGCGTCCGTCCCAGCTCCGCGGCGAGCAGCGGTAGAGCGTGGCCGGCGGCCGCTGGCCCAGCGCCTCGTGCGGCCGGTCGTGGTTGTAGCTGTCCTGGAAGCTCTCGAAGCGGGCAATCTGGGCGCCGAGCGAGGCTGCCGGCGGGCTCGCCGTTGGATGCGTCCGACGCAGCGCGATCCGCCGGCTCACCCCCGTACCCCCGGCACAATGCCGAACACCTCTCCGCACCGGCCTCACAGGCGAAAACGAACCGCATCCGCTCTTCCAGCAGAACAGGTCTTTTTCCACGGCATTGGCAAGGCCCTCCCGCCAGAAGGAAACCTGTTATCCATGTGCCGGTCCAACCTGTTACATTACCCACCTACCCGGATTAGACCTCACCCCGGCCCTCTCCCGCTTGCGCGTTCCGCGCGCGGAGAGGGGAACTTGCCGCACTTGCCCTCGCCCGCGGGGAGGCCGTGGGAGAGGGGTACTCCGCGACGCGGCGCACCCCGCGTAGTGGGCAGGGTGAGGGAAAGGCTCGCACCAGGCGGGCGGGGGCAATGGCTGGCGCAGCGGGTCGGTGAGGGCATGGGATGGACATCCGGGTCAACCCTGACGGCTGGCTGGCTTGGCCGGAGGGGCGGGTCCGCTGTGCGTTGGGGCGGGGCGGCGTCCGCGCCGACAAGCGCGAGGGCGACGGCGCAACGCCGGCCGGCTCATTCTTGCTGCGCCGCGTTCTCTATCGGCCGGATCGGCTTGAAGCGCCGCTAACCGGCCTTTCGGTCCGGGCACTCGGACCCGAAGACGGCTGGTCGGACGATCCGAACGACCCCCGCTACAACCAGCCGGTCAGCCGCCCTCACCCCTACTCCCACGAGGCGCTATGGCGCGACGACGGGCTCTACGACGTCGTCGTGGTCATCGGCCACAACGACGCGCCGGTGGTTCCGGGACGCGGCAGCGCGGTGTTCATCCACGTGGCCGCGCCGGATTACGCCGCCACCGCCGGCTGCGTTGCCCTGGCCCTGCCCCACCTCCTGGCGCTGCTTCGCGACTGCGCGCCGGGCGATCGCATCGTCATCGCGCCCTCGTCAACCGAGCGCTGACGGCCTTGCGCCGAAGATGGCGCTGCCGACGCGGACGATGGTGGCGCCGAAGCGGATGGCGGTTTCGAAGTCCTCGCTCATCCCCATGCTGAGGTCGGCAAGCCCGTTGCGCCTGGCGATCTCGCGGAGCAGCGCGAAGTGCAGCGCCGGCTCCTCGTCCAGCGGCGGGATGCACATCAGCCCGCGCACCGGCAGGGCGAGGTCCTCGATGCAGTCACGGACCAAGCGGTCGGCCTCCGCCGGGAGAACGCCGGCCTTTTGCTTCTCCTCGCCGGTGTTCACCTGGATCAGCAGCCCGGGGCGGAGCCCGGCCTCGTCCATCGCCTCGGCGATGGCGGCGGCGAGGCGCAGGGTATCGACGACCTCGATCACGTCGAACAGCCGAACCGCGCGGCGCACCTTGTTGCGCTGCAACGGGCCGATCAGGTGCAGGCGAAGATCCGGCCAGGCCTCCTTGACCGCCGGCCACTTGCCCTCCGCCTCCTGCACGCGGTTCTCGCCGAAGGCGATCTGTCCGGCTGCAACGGCCGCCTCGATCCGCTCCCGCCCGTGGGTCTTCGACACCGCGACCAGGGTCACGTCCTCGGCGGTTCGGCCGTCGGCCGTGGCCGCCGCGGCGATCCGTTGCTTGACGGCGGCGAGGTTGGCGCGCACATCGACGCCGCTGGCATCGCTCATGATGGGTCCCGCAAAGTGGCGAAGGAGGTCGGTTGCCGGCGAGCCTAGCAGAGGCGGCGCTGCGCCTCAAAGGCGGCCGAGGAGCGGCCCGGCGCCCGGCCTGCATCCTGCCCGCCTGCATCCTGATCGCTGAGCGCGCGCGGCTCGCCGATCCTGGGCCGGCGATCGCCGAGCTGCCCCGAGGCTCCGTGGTGATCCTTCGCGACTACGGCGCCGCCGACCGCGCCGCCTACGCTGCGCGCCTGGCTCGGCTGTGCCGGTCGCGCCGGCTGCGTTTGCTCGTTGCCGGCGACGTTCGCCTGGCTGTGGCCGTGGGCAGCCACGGTCTGCACCTGCCGGAAGGAGCGGCCCGCTCCGGCGACCGCCGCTGGCGGCTGTGGCGCAAGCCCGGTTGGTTAGTCACCGCCGCGGCGCATTCGCCGCTGGCCGTAGCCCGGGCGCGGCGCGCCGGGGTCGATGCCCTGCTGCTCTCGCCGGTCTTTGCGACGGCGAGCCACCCGGGGGGCGCTCCGCTCGGTCCCCTGCGCTTCGCCGCCTTGACGCGACGAACGCGCCTTCCCGTCTACGCCCTTGGCGGGATGACTGCGGCGACCACCCTCCGCCTTGCGGGCAGCGGCGCCGCCGGCATCGCCGCCATCGGCGGCTTTTCGCAGTAGCCGGAGGCCCTAACCCGACCTCCGGGTTTATTCCTCGCGGTCGGTGGGGGTAGCGGCAAGCGCCGCCACCGTCACCGGGGCGGGCGCCACGCCCGTCATCCTGACCCGCGCCGGCGGCGCGTTGCCGTCCTTGTCGGCGCCGAAGTAGATGGTCCGGTGCGGGAAGGGCATCTCGATCCCCAAGGCGTCGAACCGCTTCTTCATCCGCCTGTTGAACTCGCGGCCGACCGCCCATTGCTTGATCGGCGTGGTCTTGATCCTGGCCCTCAGGATCACCGCCGACTCGGCGAAGCGCTCGATCCCCAGCACCTCCAAAGGCTCGAGGATGAAGGCCCCGAGCTCCGGGTCGAGGCGCATCTCGTCGACGATCTCGCTGCAGACCCCGGAGACCTCGTCGGTGTCCTCGCGGTAGGCGACGGCGATGTCGAGCAGGTAGTAGGAGAAGTCCTTGGTCATGTTGGTGACGGTATCGACCGAGCTGAACGGGATGGTGTGGACGTTGCCCGACATGTCGCGCAGCCGGATCGAGCGGATCGACAGGTCCTCGACCACGCCGCCGATGCCGGTGACGGTGACGACGTCGCCCACCGCCAGCGCGTCCTCGATCAGGAGGAAGGCGCCGGTGATGATGTCCTTGACCAGGGTCTGGGCGCCGAAGCCGATGGCCAAGCCGACGATGCCGGCACCGGCGAGCAGCGGGCCGATGTTCACCCCGAACTCGGCCAGCGCGACCAGCGCCACCATCACCGTGAGCACGGCGAACAGCGCCTTGCGCATCAACGGCAGCAGCGTCCGCAGCCGGGCGACCCGATGGGGCGCGGTGACCGGCCCTTCGCCGACGCCGGCCAGCCGGTTCTCGATGGCGGCGTTGGCGAGCTCCCAGATCAAGACGGCGCCGGCGGCGACGATGGCGACGCTGATCACGCCACCGATGACGCGGCTGCCGGCGGGCCGGCTCAACCAGCCGAGCACGTCGACGCCCCAGGCCGCCAGGACCGCAATGGCCGCGACGCTCAGCACCAACACCCGCAAGCCGGCGTGGACGTAGGGCAGGTACTGGTTCGCCCGCTCCTGCAGCTGCGGATACCGCCGGTCCTGGCCGTCCGTGCCGGTGAAGCCGTACTCCAGGGCGCGGCGAAGGCCGTGCAACAACAGCAACGACAGGGCGACGATGCCGGCGGTGAGCGCCGTCGCCCTGGCCAGGAAGGCGAAGCCCTGCTCGATCTCCCAGGCCCAGACCACGAAGGCGCCGATCAGGTAGGCGATGGCGATCAGGTGCCAGACGGCGGCGAGGCCCCGGCGAAGCGGCGCCGCGAACAGGCGCCCGGCTTCACCTTCCGCTTCACCCCCCGTTTCTCCCCCGTCCCGGCCGCCCAGCCAGGCGGCCACGGCGGTGCGGTTTTGCAGGATGAAGACGACGGCGAGCACGGTGAGCAACGCCCCGAGCAGCTTCGCCAGGCCGTCGAAGCTCGCCCGCGGCAGGCCGAGCAGGAGCGCCGCGTCGATGAGGAAGTAGCCGATGATGCCGACGTTGACGAACCGCCGCGCCCACGCCTGCAGGTAGGTGGCGCCTTGGTCGCTGCAGGGGAGGACGCGCAGGTCCGGGCGCCGGGGCGCGGAGAAGATGCGGGCGCTGGCGAGGATCGCCCGGGCGCTGACGTAGGCAATCAGGAACCGGACCGCGATGACGCCGACCGGAGCTTCCGGGCGAAAGACGATGAAGGCTCCGTAGCCGGCGGCGGCGAAGCCCAAGAGCGGGACGAGGTCGAGCACGGCGAGGCCGACCAGTAACGGCAGGCGCTTGGAAATGCCGGCGCCCTCGGGAGCGGAGAGGCTGCGGCGAAAGCCGGCGAGCAGCCTCCAGACCAGGAGCTCAGCGGTCCAGCCGGCGGCCAGGATGACGGCCAGGGCGCCCAGTTGAGCCAGCAGCCGCTCCCGGGCCGCCGGGTCGCCGGCAAGCCGGCCGAACCACTGGGCAACCCCCGGAGCGCCGCCGACCTCGGTGACGATGCCGTCCAGCATCGCCTGGCCGGACACCGCGGTCTTCTCCGCGGCGGCGATCAGCCGGTCGCTGAGGCTGCGCTGCTCGTCCGCCTCCGTCGCCTTGCGCGCCTCGATCAGGCCGCGGATCGAGGCCAGCAGCTCGGTGCGCTTGCCCTCGTCGGCAATCGTCGCCGCCAGCGCCTCCAGTTCGGCGGCGGACGGGAGCGCCGCCGGTGGCGCCGCGGCCGGCGCACTCTGGGCCTCGGCGGCCGGAGCCGGCGCAATCATCACGGCGAAGGCGATCAGCGCCGCGAGCACCAACCGGTGAACGGCACTGACCTGGGCCGGACGCAACCAGCGGAACGACGCTCGGGAGGTCATCGGCAGCCTCTGACTTGCCAATGGCGATGGCGCGGGCAAAACTGGATTGAAAACCGGGCGCGACGCCTTGAGTATGAGCGGGCGGGGAAAAGATGCCGATTACTCTCTATCACAATCCGCGCTGCAGCAAGTCGCGGGCGGCGCTTGCGCTTCTCGAAGAGCGCGGCGTCCACCCGCGGATCGTCGAGTACCTGAAGACGCCGCCGGACGCAGCCGAGCTGGCGCGGATCGTGGCTTTGCTCAAGATGCGTCCGCGCGACCTGCTGCGGCCGAAGCAGGCGCGGGACGCGGGCGTGGACCCGGCGCTCGCCGACGCCGTGCTGATCGACGCCATGGTGGCCAATCCGGCGGTGATCGAGAGGCCGATCGCCGTCAGCGACGACGACGCCCGGCTGGGCCGGCCGCCCGAGCGCGTGCTCGAGTTGCTGTAGAACGGTGGCTGGAAGACAGGGGGACGAAGACAAGGGCACGAGGAGCGGATAACGGCTCCGGGAGCCGGCGCAACAGCGTCTGGCCGAATGATGGGGGATGGTCTAGGGTGCGGCATGTCCAAGCTTAACGCCCGTTTTCGCTCGCTTTTCGCTCGTCTTGCCGGCTCGCTGTGCGCAGCGGTTGTCGTGACCGCGCCCGCGGTCGAGGTTGCCGCCGCGCCGGTCGGCTACGTCTACTACCTGCAGACCTTTGGCGACTGGACGGTCACCTGCGGCCGCGACGAATCGTCCGGGCGCGACAACTGCACCCTGAGCGCGCCGCCGCCGGACCGGCGCGGCGAAAGCCAGATCGAGATCGGCGACGGCCAGGGCGACAACGACGCCGTCATCGTCCGCGTCCGCGGCGCACTGATGCCGGAGTCGCCGCTTTACCTGCGCGTCGACGGGAAATCGCCGCACCAGACCCAGCCCAACCGCTTCGGCGAGGGGCGCTGGAACGGCCAGGAGGCCGAGGCGGTCGTCGCCGAGTTGAGTTCCGGGCAGCGGGCGGTGGTTCGCTCGTTCTCGGGGCCGCCGCCGTCGCCCCGCGACGCGTTCTTCTCGCTGGAGCGCTTCAACGACGCCCTCGCCGACCTCGGCAGAAGGACCAGCGGCAAGCCGCCGGCCGA
Source organism: Rhodospirillales bacterium (assembly GCA_034382075.1). Lineage (GTDB taxonomy): Bacteria > Pseudomonadota > Alphaproteobacteria > Rhodospirillales > Defluviicoccaceae > JAEULH01. The sequence continues at coordinate 7,507 of JAXMOZ010000066.1, read as the reverse complement.
GACGGCTCAGGCCACTCCTGCCGAGCCTCAGCCGCGGACCGAGGCGACGCCGCCGATGACGATGCCTCCGGTCGCGCCGCCACCGGTAGCGCAGCCGGCTCCGCAGCCGCCGCCACAGGTGCCGGCGCAAACGGAGCCGCAACCCGCACCGCCGCAACCGCAGCAGACGGCGCAGCAGCAGCCGGCGACACGCGAGGAGCCTGCGCCGCCGCCAAGGCAGCAGCCCGTTGCCGCCGGCGAGGCGGTCGCCATTCTCGACGAAGCGCACGTCGGCCGGGCGAGGCTGACGACCAACGTCGTCAACCGGGAGCCGGTGGACCAACTCGGCTCCCGGGTGGACATCCCCGCGAGCGGCGAGGATTTCGTCTACTTCTTCACCGAGATCCGCGGCATGGCCGGGAAGACGGTGACCCACCGCTGGCAGTATGGCGGGAACGTCGTCGCCAGCGTGCCCTTCCAGATCGGCAGCGATCGCTGGCGGGTCTATTCGCGCAAGGGCATCAACGGCGGGCAAACCGGGCCCTGGACGGTGACTGCGGTCGGACCCAACGGCAGCGAGCTCGCAAGGGGAACGTTCACGGCGGAGTGACCACCGCCGCCTGCGGGTCGCGCAGAACGCGGGAGGACAGCATGGCATCGGCGAAGACACGGTTGAGCCGCCGGACCGTCATGTCCATGGCGACGGCGGGGTTCGCCCTTCTGCCGGTCGCCGGTGTCGGCGCCGGGCTGGTCGCCACCCCGCGGCAGACGGCGGGGCCCTTCTACCCCGAGGTGAAGCCGCTCGACAGCGATGCCGATCTGGTCCACGTCGCCGGGCAGGGAGAGCCGGCGGCCGGGGTCGTCACCGAGGTCCTCGGCCGGATCCTCGGGCCCGACGGTCGGCCGGCGGCCGACGCCCTGGTCGAGATCTGGCAGTGCGACGCCTTCGGCCACTACCACCACCCGCTCGACGCCGCCCGCCGCGGGGGCGAGGCCGATCCGCGGTTCCAGGGCTATGGCCGGACCGTCTCGTCGGCTGACGGCGGCTATCGCTTTCGCACCATCCGCCCGGTCGCCTACCCCGGGCGCACCCCGCACATCCACTTCGCCGTCACCGTGCAGGGCTTCTCGCTGACGACGCAGATGTACGTCGCGGGCGAGCCCCTGAACGACAGCGACTTTCTCTTGAGCCGGATCCGCGACCCGGAGAAGCGGGCGCGGGTGATCGTGCCGCTCGAGCCGTCCCAGCCCGACGCCGGCGCCGGCCGGGGCCTGATCGGCATCTTCGACATCGTGCTGGGTGCATGAGCGAGGTCGCGCCGCCGCTCCCCCGGGCGGCCTGGCGGCTGAAATGGGCGACCCGGCGCAAGATCGTGTTCGCCACCGTGGCGCTGGCGCTGGCCGTGGTTCCAACCGCGCTCGTCCTTGCCCTCACCTACTGGCAGGCGCTGGCGCAGGCGAAGGTCAGGCTCGGCGACGTCGCCGAGGCCACGGCGGAGCGGGTGCGCACGGTGCTGTGGACGGCGGAAGGAGCGCTGGTGTCGGTCCACCACATGGCGCTCGTGGAGGGCTGCACCGGACGGCTGGTTGCGGCCTTCGCCGCGGCCGCGCCTCACGATTGGCTCCGCGCGCTTGCCTTCATCACCGCCGAGGGCCGCCTTGCCTGCTCGTCTTACGGCGCCTTCGACCCGCCGATCCCGGTGCGAAACCACGACATCCGGCTGCTTGGCCCGGAAAGCTGGGCGGTGCGCTTCAGCGAGCCGGTCAACCTCTCCTACCTTCCGGGCACCTCGGTCCTTGCCGTCCACCGGCTCGACCGCGGCCGCAACGAAGGGGCCAGGCTTGTCGCGGCCATCGCTCCCTCCGAACTGCTGGCGGCCAGCGATGCCAGCGCGCTGGGCGCCGCCGGGCGCATCGAGGTCGCCATCGGCGAGACGCTGCTCGCCGCCGATGTCCAGGGTGCGGCCGCCGCCGGGTTGAGCGAGTACCGCGAGATCCGCCCCTTCGGCGTTTCGGTCCGCGCCGCCGCCGGCAACGACTGGGCGCTGGCGGAGTGGCGCAACGCCGCCGGTCTTGCGCTCACGGCCGGCGGCGTGGCGGCCGTGGCCTTCGTCGCGGCGGCGTTGCGGATGGCCGGGCGCCGCACGTCGCTTCGCGACGACCTGCGCGACGCCCTCGAAAACGGCGAGCTCGCGGTGCACTACCAGCCGGTGATCGACCTGCAGCAAAGCCGCTGCGTCGGCGCCGAGGCGTTGATCCGCTGGACCCAGGCTTCCGGGGCCACGGTCTCTCCGGACGTCTTCATTCAGCTCGCCGAGGACACCGGCGACATCGTGCCGATGACCCGCTGGCTGCTGCGCAGGGTAGGCGAGGAGATCGGCCGGCGGCTTCGTGAAGACGAAACCTTCCACATCGCCGTCAACCTGGCGCCGGTTCACTTCAACGACGGCCGCGTCTCAGCCGCTGCGGACGCCTCCGAGGTTGCCGCGGGGGCGGGCTTCCCGCTGGGCCGGCTGCAGTTCGAGATCACCGAGCGGGCGCTGGTGGACGAGGGGCGGTGCAAGGCGGTCATCGCCGCGCTGAGCGACCAGGGCAACCGGGTCTCCATCGACGATTTCGGCACCGGCTACTCCAGTCTCGCCTACGTCGGCAACTTCCGGGTCGATGCGCTGAAGATCGACAAGGCCTTCGTCAAGACCATCGGCACCGGCGCCGCCTCCGCCGGGCTTGCCGACATCATCGTCGACATGGCCAAGACGCTGGGCCTGAAGATCGTCGCCGAAGGCGTCGAGACGGAGGAACAGGCGGCGCACCTGCGCCGGCGGGGGGTGCAATACGCCCAAGGCTGGCTGTACTCGAAGCCGCTGCCGGCGAAGGACTTCCTCGCCTTCGTCGACCGCTTCAACGCCAGCCTGTCCGCTCCTGAAACCTTGGATCGCGGCAACGAGTGCGGCGATGACGGAATGAGGGGCGGGCCGAGCGGCGCCGTTGCCTCTTCCTCGTCACCCGCGGGCTTGTCCCGCCGGTCCACCTGAGGCCGGCAACCGCAGGCCGAGGGTGGCGACCCCGCGTCAGCCCTGCTCGCTGCCGTGCCGGCTGAGGACCACGTCGCGGTGGACCTGCACCGCCATGATCAGCCCGAAGCCGATCATGATCGTCACCGCCGCCGTGCCGCCATAGGAGATCAACGGCAACGGCACGCCGACCACCGGGATCAGCCCCATGACCATCGCCATGTTGATGAAGACGTAGAGGAAAAACGTCATGGCGAGGCCAATGACCAGCAGCCGGCCGAACTGGTTGCGGGCCGCGAGGGCCACGGTGAAGCAGTAGGCTAGGACCAGGCCGTAGAGGAGCAGCAGAACGACGGCGCCGACCATGCCCATCTCCTCGGCGAACATCGTGAAGATGAAGTCGGTCTGCTTCTCGGGGAGGAAATTGAGGTGGCTCTGGCTCCCCTGGAGGAAGCCCTTGCCGAACACGCCGCCGGAGCCCAGCGCGATCTTCGACTGCAGGATGTGGTAGCCCGAGCCGAGCGGGTCGGTGGCCGGGTCGAGGAAGGTGAGCACCCGCTGGCGCTGGTAGTCGTGCAGGAACTGCCAGGCGACGGGAGCGGCGGCCAACCCGGCTCCGGCGACGACGGCGAACATCCACAGCCGCACGCCGGCGACGAAGAAAACGACGCCGCTCGAGGCCAGCAGCATCAACGCCGTGCCGAGGTCCGGCTGCTTCAGGACCAGCGCCGCCGGCGCGCCCACCATCATCAGCGGCACGATCAGCTTCCACGGCCGGCCGATCTCGTCGGCGCCGACGCCGTGGAAATAGCGGGCCAGCGCCAGCACCAGGGCCACCTTCATCAGCTCCGACGGCTGCAGCTTGATGACGCCGAGGTCGATCCAGCGCTGCGCCCCCATGCCCACCGAGCCCGCGACCTCCACCGCCGCCAGCAGCACCAGCGCCACGGCGTAGAAGGCATAGGCATAGCGAAGCCACAGCCGCACGTCGGTCAGGGCGGCGGCGATGAGGAAGGTCAAGCCCATGGCGAAGCGGGCGCAGTGGCGCACCGCCCAAGGCTCGATGCTGCCGTTGCCGGCGGAGTAGAGCATTGCCGCGCCGATCGCGGCGATGGCGGACAGCAGGAGCAGGAACGACCAGTGGATCCGGCGGAGCTTGACCGCCAGGGGGAGATGATGGCCGGGGTTCTCGCCGAGCTTCATGCCGGCTCAGACCTGGCCGCCGGGGCGGCCGAGGCCCTGCATCACCGTTCCCGCCCGCGGCGTCGGCTTGTTCGCGATCTCCTCCTGCGGCCGCATCTGCGCCGCCAGGATGACGTCGCGGGCGATGGGAGCCGCCACGGCCGAGCCGCCGCCGCCGTGCTCGACCAGCACGGCGACCGCGTAGCGCGGCGCATGGACCGGGGCGTAGCCGATGAACAGCGCGTGGTCGCGCCGCTCCCAGGGAAGGTCCTCGTTGCGGATGACGCCGGCGGCGCGCTCGGCCTTGCTGATGCGGCGCACCTGGGAGGTGCCGGTCTTGCCGGCCATCTCCATGCCCGGCTCGCGGATCGCCACCCTATGCGCGGTGCCGCGGGCGACGACGTCGATCATCCCGTCCTGCACCACCCGCAGGTGCTGCGGGTTCAGGCCCAGGCTCGCAGCCACCGCCGGCGGCTGCGTTTCGCCTTTGGTCTTGATCCTGTCGATGAGGCGGGGCGCGATCCTGAGGCCGCCGCTGGCGATGCGCGCGGTCATGACCGCGAGTTCCAGCGGGCTGGCGAGCACGAAGCCCTGACCGATGCCGGCAATCAGGGTTTCCCCCTTCTGCCAGGGCACGCCGAGGGCGGCGAGCTTCCAGGCCTGCGTCGGCATCACCCCGCGCCGCTCGCCGGAGAGCCCCAGGCCGGACGGCTGGCCGAGCCCCAGGCGGTGCGCCATCGCCGCGATGTTGTCGATGCCGCAGCGCCGGGCGGCCTCGTAGAAGTAGACGTCGCACGACTGCGACAACGCTCCGCGCAGGTTCAAGGCGCCATGGCCGCCCTTTTTCCAGCAGTGGAACCTGGCGTTGCCAAGGCCGATGTGGCCGCCGCAACTGAAACGGGTCTCGGTGGTAATGGCGCCTGCCTGCAGCGCCGCCAGCGCGGTGACCGGCTTGAAGGTCGAGCCCGGCGCATACAGGCCGGCGATGGCCTTGTTCGTCAGCGGGGCCTTGGGGTCCGAGATCAGGGCCCGCCACTCGGCCGCCTTGAGCCCGCGGTCGAAGGCGCTGGGGTCGAAGCCCGGGCAGGAGGCGAGCGCCAGGATATCGCCGGTCAGCACGTCCAGCAGCACGACCGCGCCGCTTTGCCCCGCCAGCGCCAGGCTGTCGTAGGCGATCTTCTGCAACTCGAGGTCGAGGGTGAGGTTGATGTCGGCGCCGGGCTGGCCCTCGTCGCGGGCCAGCTCGCGGATGACCCGGCCGACCGCGTTCACCTCCAGCTCCAGCTTGCCGCTCTTGCCGCGCAACAACAGGTCGCAGCTCTGCTCGACGCCGGATTTGCCGATGCGAAAGCCCGGCACCTCGAGCAGCGGATCGCCGGTCACATCGCCGGTCAGGTCGCGCTCCGAAACCGCCGCGACGTAACCCAGAACGTGGGCCACCGCCGGGCCGTGAGGGTACTCGCGGCTCTGCCCCTCCTCGATGCTGACCCCGGGGAGATCGGGGGCGTTCACCGCGATCCGCGCCACCTCCTGCCAGGACAGGTCCTCGCGCACCGTGACCGGCATGAACTTCCGCTTCTTCCGCACCTCGGTGAGGATCCGCTCGCGTTCGTCCTCGTCCAAGGCGATGAGCCTGGCGAAGACGTCCAGCAGCGCTTCGACATTGCGGCTCTGCTCGGGCACCAGAGTAACGCGGAAGTCCTTGCGGTTGATCGCCAGCGGCCGGCCGAAGCGGTCGTAGATCTTGCCTCTGGGCGGCGCCAGCAGGCGGACGCTGACGCGGTTGTCCTCGGCGAGGGTGGCGTAGCGTTCGGCCTCGACAACCTGCAGCCAGTAGAGCCTGGCGAGCAGCAGCGACAACAGCCCGCCCTGGGCGCCGGCGAGGACGACGGCGCGCCGGGTGAAAAGCTTGGTCCGGTCGTTGTCGCGGTTCATCTCACCCGGGTTGGACCAGCGACAGGTGGCAGTGGAGCAGCAGTCGGAAGATCAGCGGGTAGGCGACGATCGTCATCAGCGTCTGGAACAGCAGTCCCCAGGGATCGACCGGGGCGGCATAGAAGAGCGAGGCCGCAAACCAGACCAGGATGCAGCCGCCGCCGGCGACGACGGCGAAGCCGACCCAGTTGAGGACGAAGGTCTTGTCGATGAGGAAGCGGCGCTGCCGCGTCAACACGGCGTGGGCGACGGTCAGCATGGCCGCGTGCGAACCCACGGGCGCGCCGGAGAGGATGTCGTAGAGCAGGCCCAAGGCGAAGACCAGCGCCGCCGGCATCAGGTCCGGGCGGTAGAGGGTCCAGTAGTAGATCGAGGCGAAGGCCAGTACCGGCTCGAGCACCTGAACGTGCGTCCCGTTCATCGCGATCGAGCCCAGCAACATCAGGACGGCGGTGACCCCCGCCGGCACCGTCGCCCGCGCCGCCAACTCGATCTTCAGGGCCAGCGCGTTGCTCATGGGGCCGCGGGTCCCGCTGCCGCCGCGGGCGCGCTTTCTGGTGCCGGCGATCCGGCGATCCGCGCTTCGTCGATGATGCCTTGCAGGCCGAAGTCGACGATCTGGACGTATTCGACCGGGCTTTCGTCGGTGAACAGCCGAACCCGGATCACCCCGTCGTCGATGGTGGCGACGGTGCCGACGGGAAGGTCGGAGGGAAAGGCCTCGCCATCGCCGGAGGTCACCACCCTGTCGCCGATCTCGATCATGGCATCGGGATCGACATGGGTGATCTTCGGCTGGTCGGAGTTGTCGCCGGCGACAATGCCGCGGATGCGCATGGGCCCGATGGCCACCGGCGCCCGGAAGTTGAGGTCGCTCACCAGCAGCACTTGCGACGACCGCGGCGCGGCCGCGGCGACCCGGCCGACCAGTCCGGTGCCGGTGAGCACGGCGTGGCCCTTGCCGACGCCATGACGCCGGCCAGCGGAAACGATCAGGCTGCGGGCGAAGGCGCCGCCGCTGTCGGCAACCACTCGGGCGCTCACCGCCCGCGTCTGGGGCTCGAACACAAGGTGCACCAGCTCGCGAAGCTGCGCATTCTCGGCCTCGAGCCGCAGCGCCACGTCCTTCCACGCCAGCAGCCGCTCGCGGTCGTGCTTCAGCGCGGCATTGTCCTCACTCAGCGCCGTCCAGGCGCGGATGGTCTGGGCGGCAACGACAACCGCGTCCACAGGCAGCGACATCATGTCGATGATGGGCGCCAGCACATCGACAACCTGGATGCGCATGCGCTCCATGATCTGGCCGTTGGCGCGGCCGAGGATCATCAGCATCACCGCGGTCAACACCAGACCGACATAGAGCAGCCACTGCGCCAGCGTCCTGCACGCGGCCGGGA
>JAXMOZ010000065.1:0-19389 GCA_034382075.1 Rhodospirillales bacterium | reverse complement strand
CCTGGAATTCGACAGCTGCGAGGACGCCGTGGCCTATGCCGAGCGCAACGGCCTGCGCTATCGCCTCAGCCCGCCGCACCACCACCGCATCCGGCCGAAGAGCTATGCCGAGAACTTCAGCCCGAGCCGGGTGCGGTAGCCGGTTCGGCCGCCGCCGCAGCCCCGCTTTCGCGCCCGTAGCTCAGGCGGATAGAGCAACTGCCTTCTAAGCAGTGGGTCGCAGGTTCGAGTCCTGCCGGGCGCACCAATATTTCAATGACTTAGCCGAGCTGCCTCCGCCGCGCGATCCGGCGGGTAAGCAGGAGGTAAGCAGCAGGGCCAATTTTGTGCCTGATTGCGACGGCTTACGCCGTGGCGGGTAAGCAGGGTGGGGTGCCGAGCCATGCGCCTGAAGCATGGCTCCGGCTGCGAGATGGGCCGGGATTTAGTGCGCCGACTTATATTCCCTCTCCTTTTTTTCTGAATGAGGCTGGCAGCGTCACAGCGTCATCGCCCGAGGAAGGGCTTCCAGCATCAACCACTTACGCATGACGCTGGCTGCGTCAGCCGTGCGTCAGAAGAGGCGGTCGGCGTCATCGTGAAGAAGTTGGATGGATTGGGTTCTCCCGTAGTAGGCTTTCGGCAAGGGGATGATCGGAACGATCCGGGGGGCGCGGGGCTGTGGTTTCGCAGGTCTTCCTCAGCTATAGCCGCAACGACCTGGGCGCGGCCGCCCTGGTGCGCGCAGAGCTGGAGCGCAGCGGTCTCTCCGTCTTCAAGGACGACGCGCGCATCCGCGAGGGCGACCTGTGGCTCGAGCGGCTGCAGCAGGCGGTGGATGCCTCCAGCGCCTTCGTCGTTCTGGTGGGTCGCGACGGCGTGCGCCGCTGGATCGGCGCCGAGACGCAGGTGGCGCTCAGCCGGTACTTCGGACCGCACGACGACGCCCTGCGCCTCCCGATCTTTCCCATCCTGCTCGGAGAGACGAAGCCCGAGACGCTGCCGGCGTTCCTGAGGTTGTTCCAGGCGACGAACTGGGATGGCGCCGCCTCGTTTCCCGAGCGGCTCGTGGAGCAGATCCGCCTGCGCCAGATCGCCGTCGATACGTCGACGACCTTCGAGGGCTGCCCGTTCGTCGGCCTCGCCGCCTACCGCATGGACCAGGCGCAGCTGTTCTTCGGCCGGCAGAAGGAGACGCTGGACGCACTCGCCTGCTTCTTCGACGTCCGCCCGGGCAGCCCGTCGGTGCGCTGGCTGGAGATCAACGGCAACTCCGGCTCGGGCAAGTCGTCGTTGATGCAGGCGGGGCTGCTGCCGCTGATCGAGAAGGGCTGGTTGTGGCGCCCCAGTGGACGGTTCGACACCTGGACGCGCATCGGGCCGATGATGCCGGGCCAGCATCCGGTGGAGATGCTGGCCGAAAGCCTCTCGCGATCTTTCGACGCGAAGATGAGCGAAACCGTGAAGGCGCTTCAGGACGGTGATGACGCCCTCCGCTACTGGCTGCGCGAGCGCAAGGCGGACAAAACCGCCTTCCTCCTCGCCATCGACCAGTTCGAGGAGCTGTTCACCTTCGCGGACGAAGACCAGCGGCGCCAGTTCGACGGCCTGTTCGCGGCCGCCCTGGAGGACGCGGACTGCCCGCTGTTCGTCCTGTCCACCGTGCGCTCGGACTTCCTCGACCGGTTCGCCCAGGACCTGCCGCGGCTGGTCGCGGTCCGCAACCGGCTGGCGCGGCCGTGGACGCTGGGGCCGATGGGAGCGGACGGCTTGCGCGAGGTGATCGACGGCCCCGCCCGGCTCGCCGGCCTCGACGCCAGCGAGGTCAAGGAGGCGATGGTCGCCGAGGCGCGCGACGAGCCAGGGGCGCTGCCGCTGGTCGAGAACGCCCTGGACTATTTGTGGCAACAGCGCGAGGGCAACCGGCTGAGCGGAAGGCTGTTCACCGAGCAGGGCGGGCTCGCCGGGATCCTCAGCCGCTCTGCCGACGACCTGCTTGCGGACCTCGAGCCACGCCAGCGCAACCGGGCGCTGGAGTTGTTGTTCCGGACCGTGCTGATCGACCCGGAGGGCCGCCGCCACACCCGCCGGCGGATCCCGCTGACCGAGGCGATCGCGATCGCCGGCGGCGGCAAGCGCGGCCGCGACCTGGTCGACCGCCTCGCTGGCCAGCGGCGTTTAAACAGCGGCGGGCGGCACGGGCCGCTACGTCTGATCACCGTCTCTGAGGACGTGGGCGACGGGGCGACGGCGCCGCGGCAGGATCGCTGGGTCAACCTCATCCACGAGACGCTGATCCGCAGCAAGGGGCCCGGCGCCGACGGCAAGCCGCAACCCTACTGGCCGACGCTGTGGGCATACATCGAGACCAACAAGGAGCGGGCGGCGCGGAGGGAACGGCTGCAGCTCATGGCGAGGGAGTGGAAGGATCGCACCGGACTCCCCCGGCTGTTCGGGCTCACCGGCTGGTCCTCGTTGTTCGGCTTTCGCGGCCTCGCGGCGCCGGGCAGCCTCGAGCAGCGGTACCTGCGCTGGAGCCGGGCCCGTGCGCTGGTCGAGATCGTGCTGCTGGCGGCCATCGCCGGCGTCATCGGCGAAAGCGTATACTGGGCAAGGGTCGAGCATGATCTGCCTTATCAGGCCCTGGAGGCACGCTGGGCGCAGATCCTTGGCAAGGAGCTGCCGTTGCCCGCCTTTGGCCGGGAGATCCCGGCTGGATCGTTTTCCATGGGAAGCAAGAGCGGTGTATCTAACGAGCAGCGGGAGCATCCCGTGACGCTCGCTCGACCGTTCTTCATTGCGAACACGGAGGTCTCCTTCGCTCAGTACGACCTTTTCTGCGGGGCGACGGGTCGGGAGAAGCCGAGCGAGTCCGGCTGGGGCCGCGACCACCGGCCGGTTATCAACGTGCACTGGGCCGACGCGCAAGCTTACGCCGCTTGGCTCGGCGCGATGACCGGCCGTGCCTGTCGCCTTCCAAGCGAGGCCGAGTGGGAATACGCCGCCCGTGCCGGCACTAGAATGCAATATGCGCTGCCGGCACCTAATGGCAGCGACGACATTAAAGGGCGGGCCAACTGTATGGGCTGCGGCAGCGAATGGAGCGGCAAGCAGACAGCGCCGGTCGGCAGTTTTTCGGCCAACGCCTGGGGGCTCCACGACATGCACGGCAACGTCTTCGAGTGGGTCGAGGACTGCTGGCACGATAGCTACGAGGGCGCGCCTGGCGACGGTTCGGCGTGGCGAGAGGCGAACGGCGGCGATTGTGGTTTCCATGTGCTGCGCAGCGGGTCGTGGGACTACGGCCGGGTCGGCGCGCGCTCGGCCTTCCGCTTCAGGAGCTACCTGAGCAACCGGAGCAGCAACATCGGGTTTCGTGTGGTGTGTTCGTCCCCATCCACGAGCACTGATCCCTGATAAGCGCCGCCCGGCGGCGCAAACGGCGCGGAAAGCGCCGTTGCGATTTTCTCGGCGAGCTGGTCCTCGCTTGCGGCAAGCGATGCCTCCGTTTGTCGCCGCCGGCTTGGTTGAGCGATCGACCCTGTACTGCTGCGTCTTGAAAATTCCAGAGCAGGCAGAGTAGCTGCGCCTGAATTGACGCGCTAATCTTCCCGACCAACAACAACGTTGCCATCGCCGACGGGGGGACGCGTAGCCGAGCCATTCGGGATCTTCCTCAGCTACAACCGCCGCGACATCGCGGAGGTCGAGCGCCTGGCGAAGGCGCTGGCGGAGCGGGGCGTCACGCCGTTCAAGGACGACTGGTACCTGAGCCCCGGCGAGCACTGGCCATCGTCGCTGGACCGCCACCTCGCCCACTGCGGCGCCGTCGCCGTGGTGATCGGTGCGAACGGGCTCGGGCCGTGGCAGCAGCGCGAGGTCTACGCCGCGATCGACCGCGAGGTCCGCGAGCGCGCCGAGGGCCGCGAGAACTTCCGGGTCATCCCGGTGCTGCTCAGCGAGGGCGCGCTCGCCCACGCCGGCCTCGGCTTTCTCTCCCAAAACGTCTGGGTCGAGGCGTGGGACCCGCGGGCTCCGGACCTCCTCGTCGGAGCGCTGCAGGGGAGACCGCCGGCCGAGCTTTACGACGAAGCGCGTCCCGATCCCCGGACGCTGTTCTGCCCCTACCGCGGCCTCCGCGTCTTTCGCGAGGAGGACCAGGCCTTCTACTTCGGCCGGGAGGAGGACCTGGAGAAGCTCGCCGGGGCGGTCGGCAAGCATCCTGTCGTCGCCATCGTCGGCGCCTCGGGAAGCGGCAAGTCGTCGCTGGCGCGCGCGGGGCTGGTCCCGCGCCTGCGCCGGCAGACGCGCGGTCGGGTCTGGCAGGTCGCGATCGTCGATCACCCCGGCCAGGACCCTTTCTTCGCCCTCGCCCAGGCGCTGCTACCGCTCTGGGAACCGCAACGCGTTTTCGACTGGTCGAGAAACCAAGCCTACTCCGAGGCGAAGACGCTGGCCGCCAGCCTCCGGGAGGATGGTGCGGGCCGGCTTCGTCTTGCCGTCAAAGACATCTTCGATCAGGAGCCCGGGACCACCGACCTGCTGCTGATCGTCGACCAGTGGGAAGAGCTCTACACCTACCGCCACGAGGATGCGTCCGCCTTCATCGACATGCTGTTGGACGCCGTGCGCGAACGCGGCATCCAGGTCGTGCTGACGCTGCGCGCCGACTACTGGGGCGAGGTGCTCACGCATCACCCGCCTCTCGCCGCCCGGCTCGCCGGGGAGGCGACGGTTCACCTCCCGGCGCTGCTTCGGGGCGGCCTGGAAGCGGTGATCCGGAGGCCCGCGGAAAGGACCAGCCTGCTCGTCGATCCGGTTCTCGTCGAGGCGCTGCTGAACGATGCCGAAGATCAGCCGGGCGACCTGCCGCTGCTCGAGTTCGCGCTTAGGCAGCTCTGGGAGGCGACCGGACGGCGCGGCGCGCTGACCATGCATGCTTACGAAAAGATGGGCCGGCTCGCCCTGTCGATCGTGACGCACGCGGAGGCAGCCTATGCCCGGCTGACACCGGAGGAGCGCGACGCCGTCCCCGGTGTTTTTGCCGCTCTCGTGCACGTGGAGGAGGCGCGAACTGACCTCCGCCGGCGGGCATATCTCAGGGAGTTGAGCGAAACAGGGCAGGCCGTCGCGCGCCGCCTCGCCGACGAGCGGCTGTTGGTCACCAGCCGCGACCCAAGCGGTGATGAACTGGTGGAGGTGGCGCACGAGGCGCTGCTGCGTCACTGGCCGAAGCTGGAGGACTGGCTACAGCGGCGGCGAGATGCGCTTGGCGTCGTTCGCCAGGTGCAAGCGGACACGCGAACCTGGCTCAAGCGACAGAAGAACGCGAGCCACCAGTGGTCGCACGAGCGGGTACGGGAGGCAGTCACCGCCTTGCGGCAGATCGGGACCGAGGTGGTGCTCAGCAAAGAGGAGCGGGAGTTCCTCGACCCCATCGACCCCGACGAGATGCTGGCGGAGCTGGAACGGCCCGAGACGAGCCACAGGCGCCGGCTACTGATCGGCGAGCGGCTCGACGTCCTCGGGGATCCTAGGCATGGCGTTCGCGTCGATGCGCACGGGACGCCCGTGATCGACTGGTGCGACGTGCCCGCCGGAGAGGTGACGATCTCGATCCTGTCCGATCCGGCCAATCCGTACTCGCCGGTCGCGGACGCGCATCGCAAGCAGGTCGCGCCTTTCCGATTAGCGCGATACCCGATCACCGTCGCCCAGTACCGCGCGTTCATCGATGCCGATGACGGTTGGCAAGATAGTGCCTGGTGGGACAGCGATCGCTTCCGTGATCCGGAAGGCGGGCTTTACCGTGATCCAGAAGGTTATACCTACGAGTTCGGGCGCTTCGGGAACCATCCTGCGGTCTACGTTAGCTGGTTCGACGTGGTGGGGTTCTGCCGCTGGCTGAGCCGGCGCTTTAAGTTCCAGGTTCGCCTCCCGAACGAGTGGGAATGGCAGCAGGCGGCGACCGGCGGCGATGACAGGAACCTTTTCCCGTGGGGGCCCGACTGGGACACCGAGGCAGAGCCCTGGCGGGCGAACACGTTCGAGAGCCGGCTGGGTCAGCCGACGGCGGTGGGCATGTACCCCTCTGGCGCTTCGCCGACCGGCGCGCTCGACATGGCCGGCACCGTCTGGGAGTGGTGTCTGAACAAGTTTGGAGACCCTAATGTGCCCCCAACGGGCGTGCTTGATTACGAGCATCGAACGTTGCGCGGCGGTTCGTGGGGCGCAAAGCGAATGGATGCGCGGTCAAACAATCGCAACTGGTACGCGCCTGATTATCGCAATGTGTACTTCGGCTTCCGTGTCATTTGCTCGTCCCCATCTGCTGGGGACTGATGACTTGGCGGGAGCGCAAGCGGAGCAGACGGTGGGATGTGATTTTCTTCCGCTACCGCCTCGCTTTGCCCTCTTTACCGGTCGAGCCGCAATCGGCGGATCCGCAGCTTGGCCGCCTGCACCACGGTGTGATGGCCGATCAGGCGGTCACCAAAATCATCGAGAACCGACGCGAGCCGCCGGCCAACGACGTGCCTCTGCTCGATCGGGATGCGCACCAGCACAACGCCCGGCACCGGCCGCCGCCGCCGCAGGGCCAAGTCGCCGAAGTCCTTGTCCACGGTGACCAGCAACCGATCCTGCGCCGCGGCCAGCTCCAGGACCCGACCGTCGTCGGCGCCCGGTTCGACGTCCTGCATCAGGACAACGTCGTGCCCCGACGCACGAAGCATCTTGGCCAGCCCGAACTCGACGCACTCGTCGAGAAGCAAACGCACCGCAGCGCCTCAGCCGTAGACGATCTCCTCATCGGCAAGGTAGTCGGCGGCAAAGGCTTGAGCGGCGCGAACGTCGTCCGCGGTCAACCGGGGGTGGTCCGCGATGATCTCCTCGACCGTCATGCCCGCGCCGAGCTTGCGCAGGACGAGTTCGACCGGAATGCGGGTGCCGCGGATCACGGGCTTGCCCTGCATGATGTTCGGGTTCATGTCGATGCGCTCGTGCATATCGTCGCTCCACGTGTGCAACATAGCCATGGTAGCCGATCCGCCGTACCGCGTTCCACTGACCGCTTCTTGCGGGTGAGGCAGTCGCTGGCAGGTCGCCGGCGCGTCGCGGCACACTGGTAACGCGTTGAGGCGCCATCGGCGCGATGCAGCCGTCTGGCGCGGGCGAAGTGGGCAGCGGGAGGACAGGCGATGGCCTTCGAAGGCGTGGAGATCGGCTTTGCTGTTCCTGTTCTCGGGCTGAGCGCGAAGTCGAAGTGGCGGCCCGACCCGGCGGCGAAGGACGCGGCCTGGGCGATCTATGTCGAAATGGCGACGCGGATCGCGATCGCCGAGCTGAGCGAAGGCCACCTGCGCGAGGCGATCACGTCCTATCACACGCTGTTCGTCGAGGTCCGCGGCATCCTCCGCCAGGGCGGGGCGTCCCTTGCGACCGGAGGGGGCGCCGACGAGCCGTCTCTGGCGACGCTCGTGCTGTGGATGCTGAACGGCGAGATCAGGCCCGTGCTGTCGCGCTGGCATGTCGCGCTCTGCGAGCATGAAGCCCGGCGGCCGCCGTCGACGTCGGTCGCCGCACACGAAGCCGCCTGGCGCGAGTTCGGCGACTGCGTCCAGGCGATGAACGCCCTGTCGAAGCGCCTGTTGCTCTACGCCCGGCTGTTCGAGCGCGTCTGCGGCATCACCCGATCGCCCATCCCAGACGCGGAAGCGTGAGCCCGCTTCGACAAGAGGTAGTCACAGGGACGAACACACCAGGCGAAAGCCGATACTACTGTCTCGGTGACTCGGGTGGGTGAAGTGGCGGCTCGCCGAGCGCGCGGCGCTTGCAACGAGGAACCAGGAGCCGCCGCGCAGCACGCGGAACGCTCTGTCATCGTCGTACCATCCTGGCACCACTCCCGCAGGTTGCCGGCAATATCCATGAGGCCGGCGGGGGAGCCACCCGGAGGGTAGAACCCGACGGGCAATGCGCGGCCGAGGCCGCTCTCGTGGGTATTGGCACGCCACGGCTCACGCTGTGGATCCCAGTCACGGCTCCAGGGGTAGGCCCGCTCTCAGGGTCGCCGGCCGTGGCTGCGAGCTGCCATTCCGCCTCCGTTGGCAGGCGGATCTCGGCCTTCAGTCGCGTGCCCAGCCAATGGCAGAACGCCCTGGCGTCATGCCAGTTGACGCTGTCCGCGCCGCAGTTGCCTCCGCCTGCGCCGTGCTGTGGCGGGTCGCCTTGCGCGAACTCGCCCTCGAACCCGGGCGGCAGCTGCCATTCGCCGTCGCGGAAGCAGTCCTCGACGAACGCCCGGAACTGGGCGACCGTGATTGGGTAGCGGGCCATGCGGAACGGCTCGACGACCTGCCTCCGCCCCTCGATTGTCACCTCGCCGCCATCGATCAGGCACCAGTCGATATCCGGCAGCCCGTCGACCAGCCCGACGCCGCGGCGCGGGTCACCGACGATGGCGAGCCTCTCGGCGAGAGCCGCACGGGCTTGGTGCGCCAGCGGCAGGCGCCAGCGATCGCCGTAGCGGCCGCTGCCGCGGCCCGCGTCGTCCGCCTCAGCGAGGTTCAGCAACTCAATGATCTCATGCGGATCGGTCGGCCCCAAGAACGCCCGCGAGAGGCCGGGGCGGACGATCTCCTCGATGGCCTCACCCGCTCCCACGATCTCGCTCATCTGCTGCACGATGTACGTCTCACTCCACCGTCCCGCGTCAGGTCGGCCCGCTGCATCCCACGCTTTCGCCTCGGCCTCTATGCGGTCGGCGAGCATGCGGACGCTTTCCAGGCGGAAGGATTGGCCCTTGTGGTCCTCGATGTACCTCCACAGGGTCGGCCAGTAAGGCCGAGCCCCCTCTGCCCTTTTGCCGCCCCGGGCACGAACGAGTGTCTCGTGGATCAGGTTGACCCAGCCGCCGTTGTTGTTGCCCGGGCCACCCGCGCCGCGCTCCTCGCCGATGGTGATCAATCGGACGGAGCCGTGGCGCTTGCCCCCGTCGCGGATCTGGCTGCCGGCGAGCCGATGAACCAGCGCGTGCCCGCATTCTCCGCCGCCGGCGATCTCCACCGCCTTCGCGTAAGCGAGCCGGCGTCGCGTGTGCCTGCCCTCCGGATCGACCCGGACCAGCCGGAACAGGAGCCGAAGCGCCCGCTCCCGATCCTCCTCATCCAGCGCGTCGAGCAGGTCGTCCGCGCCGCTGCTGAGGATGCCGGCGATGCCGCCCGCCTCCCGCAGCAGCGTGCCGCTGAGCCGGTTGCCCGCGCGCTGCTCCCACAGCCAGCGCAGCGCGTTCTCCACCAGCGGCAGCGCGCCTTGCTCGTCCCGCGCTTCCGACAGGATCAGATCCCTGACCTCCCCGACGTCGAGGGCGACGAGCCGGGCAGGGCCCTCGATGACGGCGCGCAATCCGTCGCCGACGATGGGCGGCAATCTCTTCGACGTGCCGAACTTGAACTGGGCGCCCATGAGCCGGGGCAGGAGGTCCTCGTAGCGATCGAGGAAGTCCACGCGCACCGTGGACAGCACGAACAACGGGCAGTCCAGATCTTCCAGCGCGGCGGCAAGAAGGCGATCGAGGCGCTGCCTCTCGTCCGCTTCCGCGAGCGTGAACAGCTCCTCGAACTGGTCGATGGCGAGCAGGAAAGCCGCTTCGCCGCCGGCATCCGGCTTCCGCTTGCGCCCGCGCAGCCAGTCGGCCAGAGCCAGCTCGTCGCCGCCCTCGAGACGGCGCCGGACGTCCGCCATCTCCTCGCCCAAGGCGGTGGCGAGATGCTCGGCCAGCATGCGCACGGGCTTGTCGCCCGGCATCATCGGGCCGATGCGCACCCACCGGTCGCACCCGGTCTTGCGGCAAAGCCAGCCCTCGTCGACCAGCGGCAGCAGGCCGGCGTTCATCAGCGACGACTTGCCGGAGCCGCTGTTGCCGGCGATCTCGAGCCAGCGGACGACGGTCTTGCCGGTGCGGCCGAGGCAATTCAGCAACTCCAGCGTCTCCCTCTGCCGGCCGAAGAAGAGGCGGGATTGCTCGGGCTGGAACGCGTCGAGGCCGACGAAGGGAGGGCCCTTGATGACCGCCTGGTCGACGGCGAACCCGGCCTTGGTGCGGATCCGTTCGAGGTCCTCCTCCGGCAGGGGAGCGACGCCGTCCCAGCGGATGGCCTGGAACTGGCGAAGGAAGCCGGGAAGCGCGGCCGGCGCGGTGTCGCCGAGCAGGATTGGGAAGATCGGCAGCCGATCGTCGTCGTGGCTGCGGGTCGATGTTGCGGAAGAGGGCAACGCTGGCCTCGGCGCCCATCCACCGGCGCACGCCGTCGCGGCCGACGAGGACGACGAACCAGCCGCAGGTCTCGACCTTCTGCTGCAGGACGTTCAGCCAGCGCTCGCTGCCGGAGATGCTGCTGTCGTCGCGAAAGACGAGCAAGCCGGCCTGCCCGAGCTGCTTCTCGAGCAGGACCGCCGGCTCCCGGTCGCTCCGGCTGTAGCTGAGGAAAAGGAACGGATTATCGTTCACGCCTCAAGCCCCCCGCAAAGCGCGCCTATTCCCCAAGGATCATAACCGGCAGCCCGAGTCTTGCGGAAGCCGGGAGGCGAAGGGCGGCAAACGCGGCAAGCCCAAAAAAAATCGAGGCGGTGCTAAAGCGCCGCCTGCTTCGCTTGCTCCTCGCATCATCAATCAGAGCTCATGATGGGGACGAACAGACCACACGAAACCCGAGGTAGTTGGGCCGGAAGTATGGGTTGAACCAGAAGCGGCTGGCCGAGCGCGCGTTGTGCTGGCGGAAGTACCACGACCCGCCGCGCAGCACACGGCGATCGGTAGATGCCGAGAATTCCGTCACGTCCGGCTCGTCGAACAGGTTCAGGCACCACTCGAAGACGGTACCGGCCAAGTCGAAGACACCCGCCAGCGATGCCCCAGCGGGGTACATGCCGACCGCCGTGGAGCGGCCGAGCCCGCTCTCCAAGGTGTTCGCCCGCCACGGTTCCTGCGCCGGATCCCAGTCCGGGCCCCAGGGATAGGTGAACGCTGCGTCGCCGCCGGTGGCGGCAAGCTGCCACTCGTATTCCGTCGGCAGCCGCACCTCGAACTTTAGGCGGGCACTCAGCCAGTGGCAGAACGCTAGCGCGTCGAACCAGTTGACGCTGTCGACCGGGTGGTTGCCATAGCGCGCCCGGGCTTTCGGCGGTGGATAGCCTGTCGGCAGATCGATCGGGAAGCCCGGCGGTAGATGCCATCCGTCCTCCCGGTGGCACTCATCGAGAAACGACCGGAACTGGGCGATGGTGATTGGGTAGCGCGCCATCCGGAACGGGGCGACGGTGCGGGGCATACGGTTGTCGACCTGCGAGTTCGGATCGTAGGTGTTGGCGGCGATCTCGAGGACGCTCACGAACTTCATCATCCGCAGCCCCTGTAGCACCTCCGTCCGCCGAACCATCCGCTCCCCTCCTCCAGAGGAGCAGAGCTTCACCGGACAGATCGTGTGCTACCTAGACCGGACAGATCGTGTGCTACCTACAAGGTTGCGATAATGAGAAGCGCATTCACCGTGACCGGCGTATAAGGGGAGAGGAAGGAAGATCGGGTCAGTTGCCCTTGATCTTCCGGGCAAGGCGCTTGGACCGCGGGCCGACCCATGGCCGACGCCCTATCGGACGTATTGCAAGTGGTCCGCCTGTTCGGCGGGGTCTTTCTGCACGCGCGGTTCACCGAGCCCTGGTGCCTGCAGTCGCAGGTGAAGTCGGAGGATTGCGGCGCCCTGTTGCCGCGGGCCGATCACGTCATTCTCTACCACTACGTCGTCTCCGGCGGCATGTGGGTGCAGGTGGACGGCGAGCCGGCCATTGCGCTTTGCCCCGGAGAGGCGGTGATCCTGCCCCGCAACGACCCGCACCGGATGGGGAGCGACCTGGGCCTGGCCCCGGCCGACTCCCATGATCTGGTCCAGACGACGGAGGCCGGCGGGCTCTCGACCATCTGCCATGGCGGAGGCGGGGCGGAGACCCGCATCGTCTGTGGCTTTCTCGGCTGCTGCGACATCGCCGACAATCCGCTGCTGCGCTCGCTGCCGCCGGTCCTGCGCTTGAACACGCGAAGCGGAAACGCCGCGGAGTGGATCCGCGTCTCCTTCGAGTTCGCCGCCGACGAGATTGCCGCTGGCCGCGCCGGCTCGGACATGGTCCTGGCCAAGCTGTCGGAGCTGCTGTTCGTCGAGGCGGTGCGCCGCCATGTCGACAGCCTGCCCGCGAGCCAGTGCGGCTGGCTCGCCGGGCTAAAGGACCCCTTCGTCGCCCGGGCGCTGATGCTGATCCACGGCCGGCTCGGCGAACCATGGACCGTGGACGACCTTGCCCGCGAGATCGGCCTGTCGCGTTCGGCCCTGGCCGAGCGCTTCACCCGGCTGATCGGCGAGCCGCCGATGCACTACCTCGCCCGCTGGCGGCTGCAGGTTGCCGCCCAGCGCCTCAGCACAAGCCACGAGCCAACCGTGCGCATTGCCTACGAGGTCGGCTACGAGTCCGAGGCAGCCTTCAACCGCGCCTTCAAGCGGCTGTTCGGCCTGCCGCCGGCGGCCTGGCGGAAGGGCCGGAAGCTCGCGGCGGCGGCTGCCGCCTGAGCCCCGGCCCGCGCGGTTCCTGATCAGTAGGTTTCGACGGCGAGGTCCACCGGAACCGACTTCGAGACGACGTCGTAGATCGGCGAGAACTGCGCCAGCTCCCGAAGCCTCGCCCCGTCCGCGTTGGATTTCACCCGCATCCGCACCCGGATTCTGGTATCCCTTGCGGATGGTGTCGGACAGGCCCAGGAAACCGCGCAGGTCGAGGTCGCCCTCCGCTTCCGTCTCGATGCCCTTGATCTCGATGCCGCGCGCCGCGGCATGATAGGTCATCGTCGTGGTCAGGCAGCCCATCAGCGCGTTGAGCAGATGCTCCGCCGGATTGGCGCCCTCGTCGGCGCCGAGCAGCACCTCCGGCTCGCCGTTGTCCAGGACGAAGCCGGAGGCGGAGGTGCGGTGTTCCGCGCCTGCGCCATAGAACTGCTTGAACGTTGAGCGGTTGTGATCGCCGCCGAGCCAGGTGTTGCTGCCGCGGAAGCGGAATGCGGCGGTCTCCGGGGCCCGTTTCACCGCATCTATCGTCTCCATCAGCGCCGTGACGTTGACGCCGTTGACGATACTGGCTTGCTCTTTGGTGGCGACTTCCGCGGGCATCTTAATCTCCTCCCTGCTGCTGCGCTTGCTCATGAGAATGAAGCGCGTTGACGATGCAGAGAGTATACGGAGCCCGCTCGACCGGCAGAATGACCGCGCCGCCCGATCTCTTGCTCCGAACGCCGGACGCCGGAGCGCTGGACTGGGCGATGAGACTGTCCAGGAGTTCGCCGATGGGGTAGCGCCGGCGGGGCGGCGGCGCCCGGCCCGCGCCGCCAGGCTGCTTTTTCCGAACGAACTACCACCAGGCGCGGACGAAGGAGCGGAACCTCAGGGTGAGGCTCAGGGCGCAGCAGGCGAGGCCGAAGACGCCGAAGAGGACCACGGCGGCGTTTTCGATCATTACGCCATGGACGACCCACAGCGCGAACCCTGCGATCATGAGGAGGTAGACCTCCTTGAGGATCGCCCGGCTGTCCTCTTCGAGGAGCTGCGGCAAGAGCGAAGCAATCGTCGAGCCCGCGGCAGCGAGCCCGACCAGAAATTCAAGAGGAGTATCCACCGATGCCGTCCCTCGACCTCGTCATTGGGCGGCCTCTACTCGCCTGATCATGGTCTGCCGGAGCAGACACGAGCCGCGCGCGAGCCTTCCGCCAACAGGGCGAAGACTGCACCCTTTTTGAAAGGGCGCCACAAACATACGTTGCGTCCCCATATGAGCTATATGAATGTTGGCTCAGCCGCTCGACGCGCTGCCCGATCCCGCCGCCGGCCGCTCCGCTACCGGCCCGCCTCCGCGCCGGTGGCCGTGGCGAAGAACCGTTCCGCGGCCGGGTGCCAGGGGATACCGACGCCGGTCCTGGCACTGGCCCGGCTGATCTGCGAGCCGGCGGGGCTGCCGGCGGCGAAGAAGTCGATGCCGTCGAAGATCTGCCGCAGCAGCGTCTCGACCTCGGCGTCGGGGAGGTCGGCCCGGGCCGTGAGCAGAGCCGCCGCGGCGATGGTGCGCACCGGCTGGTCCTGCCCGGAATAGGTCCCGGCCGGCATGGCCGCCGGGACGTATCCGGCGCCTTCGCCGGCAAGCTTCGCCTGCTCGCTTTCGCTCAGCGACAGGAACTCGATCCCGCTTCCCTCGGCCATGGCCTGAACGCTGCGCGCGGGCGCGCTGACCGTGGCGATCACCGCGTCGAGCTCGCCGCGGGCGAGCGCGGCGAGACCGCCGCCCAGGCCCTGCTCGCGGACCTCGCCCAGATCTTTCAGCGTCAGCCCTGCCGCGGCCAGCAGCGCCTCGGCGTCGACCCGGGTTCCGGAACTGGGCTGGCCGACGTCGACCCGCTTGCCCTTCAAGTCGGCGAGGCTCGTGACCTCCGCCCGCGGGCTGAGGATCACGTGCACCTGCTCGGGAAACAGGCTGGCCAGCGCCCGCAGGTCGCGCACGGCGGCGTCTCCGGTGAACGGCGAGCGAGCGTCGACGGCCCGCATGGCGATGTTGTTCTGCGCCAAGGCAGCGTCGGCGCGGCCCGCGGCCAGGACGCCGAGGTTCTCGACGCTGCCGTCGGACGCCAGCGCCCGCCCGGTCATGTTCGCTTGCCTCAGCGTCTCGGCGATGATGCTGGCGACCTGGTAGTACTCTCCCGCCTCGGGGCCGCCCAGGATCACGAACGAGCCCTCGAGCCGGTCGAGGCGCAGGCGGATCCGGAAATAGGCCTTCTCCAGCTCCTCGGTGATGATGCTGCGCTGGTTGGCGGCGGGGCCGGCCTGCTCGAACAGCTTGCGGATGGTCTCGACGATCTGGCGCGCCTGCGCCGGTGGGCCGGTGTTGTCCTCGGGCGGGGGCGCCGCCACCGGCGCATGGGCGGTGCGGATCGGCCGCCACTGCCCGTCCTCCTCGACGTAGGTCACCGTGCCGTGGACGTAGAGCTTGTCGCCCTGCTTGTTGCCGCCCTGCTTCAGCCCGGAGATGCCCTTCTCGGTGGCGCCGAGCAGGCTGGCGACGGCGCCGAGGTTCAGTCCCTGCCAGGACGAGAGGTCGATGTCGCGATCCACAGCGAGGGTGGCGTTGTAGTAGACGATGCGGCGCTCGCCGCCGCCGGCATCGGCATCGCCGCCGGTCGCGGGGCTGCTGCCGATGCGGCGCAGGCCGTCGAGCTTGACCGCGCCCTGGGGGAAAGCCTGGGAGATCCGGTCCTGGACGACCTTCTCCACCTCCTCGTCGCCGGGTCCGCCTCCGCAGGCGGCAAGCAGCGCCAGCAGTGCCAGGACAAAAAGAAGTGCAAGGAGACGGAGCGGGGCAATGGCGATAGGCATGGTCGTCTTTCAGAAGCCGAACCACGGGAGGGTCAAAAAGCCCTGCAGCAGCAGCGCGTTGGTAATGTCGATCAGGAACGCTCCGGTCACCGGCACCAGCAGGAAGGCCAGCGGCGAGTGGCCGTAGCGGCTGGTGATCGCCTGCATGCTGGCGATGGCGGTCGAGGTGGCGCCGAGGCCGAAGCCGATGTGCCCGGCCGCCAGCACCGCCGAGTCGTAGTTTCTGCCCATGACGACGAAGGTCACGGCCGCGGCGTAGAGCACGATGGCGACCAGCTGGATCGCCAGGATGGCCAGCATCGGCCCGGCCAGGCTGACCAGCTCCCACAGCCTGAGCGCCATCAGCGCCATCGCCAGGAACAAGGACAGGCTGATGGTGCCGAGCAGCTCGAGCGTGTTGGCGTCGATCTTGTAGACGCGGGTGAAGCTGAAGACGTTGCGGATGACGATCCCGACCAGCAGGCACCAGACGAAGGACGGCAGGGTGATGCCGGGGATCTTGACGTACCTGGCGAGCAGGCCGCCGATGGCGACGCAGGCCATGATCAGGAGCAGCGTCTCGATGAACGACTCCGGGCTCAGCGGCCGCCGCTCGTCGGCATCGAGCTCGCCGGGGACTGCCATCTCCTCCGTGTCCGGGGTGCCCTTCAACTGGTAGCGGGTGATCAGGAAGTGCGCGACCGGGCCGGCGAGGATGCCGCCGGCGACCAGCCCGAAGGTGGCCGAGGCCATCGCCACCTCCATGGCTCCCTGCAGGTTGTTGACCTCGCCGAACAGCTTACCGTAGGCGACCCCGGTGCCATGGCCGCCCGACAGCGTCGTCGAGCCGGTGAGCAGGCCGAGCAGCGGGTTGAGATCCAGGGCCAGGGCCGCGGCAACGCCGACGCTATTCTGGATGATGAGGAACAGCGAGACGATGACGGCGAAGACGACGAGCTTGCGCCCGCCGACGGCGAGCATGCGAACGTCGGCGCTGAGCCCGATGGTCGAGAAGAACGCGAGCTGGAACGGCATCTGCAGCGCCATGTCGAAGGTGATGCGAGCGTCGAACACCGTTCGCGCCACCGTCAGCAGCCCGGCGATGATCAGGCCACCGACCACCGGTTCCGGAATGCTGTAGGTGCGAAGAAAGGCGATGTGGGAGATGAGGAACCGGCCGAGAAGCAGGACAAGGATGGCGATGACCAGCGTCAACGCGACGTCAACGTCGATTTGCATGCGGCTCTCCGACCGGCAGTTTCTTTACGCCCCGACAAGCGAAGGCACATTAAGCGGTCCCGCAATCCGCCTGAAAGCTATTCTTGCTGGCCGCTCCTCCCGAACCGGCACACTGTGCGCGTTCGCGACGCTCGTGCTCTTTAACCTACGGCGGGTGTTGCAGACGAAGAAGGCTGCAAAAGGATGATCGAGGTCGTCCGCCGGCGCCGGAGCGGCGCGCTCGCAGCCTTAGTCGTGGCCGGGGCCGCCGCCCTCTCGGGGTGCGACACGACCGGGAGCGCCTCCGGCGAGCTTGCCGGCTTCGCCGCCGGCAGCGCCGCCGGCGCCTTGACCGCGAACCCCTTCGTCGGCGTCGCCACCGGCCTTGCGGTGCGCTTCGCCACCAGCGAGGCCGAGGCGTATCTCGAGCGGCGACGCCAGGCCACGATCCATTCGGCCATTGCCGCCGCTGCCGGCGGCGCCGGCGAGGGCCGGGTCGTGGACTGGAAGGCCGAGTTCGAGATCCCGCCCCGCGAGGTGCGCGGGCAGGTGCAGACCACCCGCACCCTCGGCGGCGAGATCGCCTGCCGGGAGGTGCTCTACAACGTGAAGGGCGGCGGCGCCAACGTCGGCTACTTCGTCGGCGTCATCTGCCGCCACGACGACGGCGTCTGGCGCTGGGCGGTGTCGCAGCCGACCGCCCAGCGCTGGTAGCGGCAGGCAGGCCCTGTTTGCGCTGCAGCGGCGGCTGTGATACCGGATCGGCGCGGCTCGAGCTGCGGCCAGTCGAACGAGGGGAGGGGAGGCATGGCGGTCCTGGATCTGGAAGCGCTGGAGGCAGCGCCGGTACAGCATGATCCTTGCGACTTCATCGTCGTGCCCAACTTCGTCCGCGGGGAGATGCTGGCAGCGGTCAACGGCGATTATCCGGCGATCGTCGAGCCCGGAAATTTCCCGCCGGAGGAGCTGACCTTCGGCCCGGTGTTCGCCCAAATGATGGACGAGTTGCAGAGCCCGGCGATGAAGGACGCGGTGTCGAGGAAGTTCGGCATCGACCTCGAAGGCTTCCCGCTGCAGATCACCGTGCGGAAGTTCAGCGAGGCCGACGACGGCAACGTCCACAACGACTCGAAGCTGAAGGTCGTCACCGCCCTGATCTACTTCAACGAGAGCTGGGCGCACGAGGGCGGCCGGCTCAGGCTGGTGCGCAACCCCAACGACATCGACGACTTCGGCGCCGAAGTCGAGCCAAGCGGCGGAACGCTCCTGGTCTTCAAGCGCTCCGAGCGGTCGTACCACGGCTTCAAGTCCTTCGCCGGCGAGCGCCGGTCGCTGCAGATGTACTACGTGCGGCCGAAGCGGGCGGCGACCACGGAAGGCAAACGCCTCGGGCTGAAGAAGCGGCTGAAGCGGATGCTCAAGGTTCGCCCGCGTTGATGCGCGTCGCATGATCACCGCCTACGGCCACGACTGCGGGGCGGTCGTGTCCTCGCCGCTCAGCACGGTGGCGCCGACCCCGCCGCCAGCGCTCGTCTGGCTCGACGTCTTCCAGCCGTCGGTGGAGGAGAAGGCGCTGGTCGAGGCGGCCACCGGCATCGCCATCCCGACTCCCGAGCAGATGCGCGAGATCGAGCCATCCAGCCGGCTGTTCCAGGCGAACGGCGCCTTGTTCATGACCGCGAGCGTGCTCCACCGCTCCGACAGCCCCGAGCCGGAAACCCGGGCGATGACCTTCGTCATCGTCGGCGGGGTGATGGTCTCGATCCGCTATTCGACGCCCTTGTCGTTCGAGACCTTCCTCAATCGGATCCACCTGCAGCCGTCGCTGATCGACAGCGCCGAGTCGGCCCTGGTCGGCCTGCTCGACGCCATCATCGACCGCATCGCCGACGCGCTCGAGTTCGTCGACGTGAAGCTGAACACGCTGGCGAGCACCATCCTGGCGCTGGGCTCGAGCGCGCCGCAAGCCTCGAAGGACTACAAGGAAGAGCTGCGCCAGATCGGCCAGAACCAGGTGCGCTGCTCCAAGGCGGACGAAAGCCTGGTGAGCCTCACCCGGGTGCTGACCTTCCTCGACGCCAACATGCGCCACTCGAGCGCCAAGCAGCTCCGGCTCCGGATCAAGAGCCTGCAACGCGACGTGCAGTCGCTGCTGGGCTACGAGGAGCGGCTCACCGAGCGGCTGGAGTTTCTGCTGGAGGCGACGCTCGGCGCCATCAACATCGAGCAGACCAAGATCATCAAGCTGTTCTCGGTGGTCGCGGTGGTGTTCCTGCCGCCGACGTTGATCGCCAGCATCTACGGCATGAACTTCGACCTCATGCCCGAGCTGCACTGGCCCTTCGGCTACTTCATGGCGCTGGTGCTGATGGTGATCTCGGCGATCCTGCCATACGCCTTCTTCAAGTACCGCGGCTGGCTGTAGACCGAGGTACCGGTCTACGTCGGAGCAGAAGAAGCGCCGTCATTGCGAGGAGGCGGTAGGCGACGAAGCAATCCAGCGAAAGTTTTCTGGATCGCCACGCCGCTTCGCGGCTCGCGATGACGGTGCTATAGGCGAAGTTTCTCAATCGAATAAAAGTTGCTCCAGAGCGCGGTGGGATTCTGTCTTCAGAACGGCATGGCCGTACTTGTTGCACGGCTGTCCGGTTCGGTTTTCGTAGACAGGTTGCATGGCGTTGATTCTACTCGGTTCGGGACGTTGGCAAACGATCCGGGACACGAGGAGGGTTCGACGCCATGCTGCACCAGAATA
>JAXMOZ010000064.1:0-20118 GCA_034382075.1 Rhodospirillales bacterium | reverse complement strand
GATCCAGTCGTATCGGCCCGCAGCGGCCAGCACCCACGCCCATCCCCCAAGGAAGACGAGCGCGCCACCGTCTCCGCCCTACGGCCGGGCTACGCCCGCCCTACGGCTGGAGACACAGGCCAACCTGGCTGTCGGCGCCGGACAGGGTGGTTGTCGCTGATCAGCCAGGACAGCTTGCTGTGCCGGCCGCGTCGCCGGAGCCACTTTCTCCAGATGCGCTGCACCTGGTGATGGTACCACCGGATCCGCTTGCTGTTGCCGCTGATGCCGTAATAGGCGCAGTGGCCCTGGATCACCCGGGCGAGGTGGGCGTGCTGCACGCGGAAGGGCCGGTGCAGGTTGACCCGGCACCAGTCTGCGACCGCGCTGAGCGCGCGCCGATAACGGTCTTTCGCCGTCACCTGCCGGACGACGGTCTTGCCCTTCATCGACCGGCCCCAGACGTGGGTGAAGCCGAGGAAGTCGAACGTCGTGCCCGACGCCTCCGGATGGCCGCCCGGCGGGCGCTTCATCCGGAAGTCCACCAATCGCGTCTTGGTCGGGTGGAGCGTGAGCCCATACCGACCGAGGCGCTTGCCCAGGACGGCGAGGAAGCGCTTCGCGGACAGGAAGTCCTCGAAGGCCGCAACCGCGTCGTCGGCGTACCTCACCAGCAGGCAATGCCCCTTCAGGCGCGGCTCGGCGTCCTCGACGAACCATCGATCCAGCACGTGGTGCAGGTAGACATTCGCGAGGAGCGGCGAGATCACCCCGCCCTGGGGCGTGCCGCTGGTCGTGCGGCGCAAGGCACCCGCCTCGAGCACCCCCGCCTTCAGCCACTTGTCGATCATCCTCCGGACGATGCCGTCGGTGACACGCTGGTCGAGGAACGTCCGCAGGTGCCCGCGGTCGATGGTGTCGAAGTACTTCGAGATATCAACGTCCACCACCCAGCGGAGCCCCAGCCTCACGTCCATGAAGCCGCCCCGCAGGTCCCGGAGGGCATCATGGGCCGAGCGCCCCGGCCGGAAGCCGTACGAGCACGGCAGGAAGTCCGTCTCGTAGATCGGCTCCAGCAGGAGCAGGATCGCCCGCTGCGCCACCTTGTCTTCCAGAGTCGGAATGCCCAGCGGCCGTCGCGTGCCGTCCGCCTTCGGGATGTAGTGCCGGCGAACCGGCGGCGCGACGTAGCGGCCGGACTTGATGCGCCCCAGGAGGTCCGTGAGGTTCGCCTCCAGGTCGGCCTCGTAATCCGCCGCCATCATGCCGTCGATCCCCGGCGCGGCATCCTTGCGCGTCAGCCGGTAGGCCTCGAGCATCCATTCCAGGTCGATCAGATGATGCAGCGAGGTGATGACCCGGCGCGGGTCCTTCCTCGCCAGTTCGGCTATCCATCGTCGTTTCGTGGACAGGTTCGCGGGACTCAGTGTTCCCTCCCGTGTTTCCCGTCGATGGGTCTCGTGACGCGGCGGCCCCCTTTCCTCCGGCGGGTCCCGGTGCGCCCGGTTCCCCGCCTTCCTCGGTACTACGAAGCCGCTACGACGTCCCGCCCCGCATGTCCCTCGGCTTATGGCTTCGCCTCGGGAGTCCGCACGTTCCCGGCTGTTCGTGCTCGCCATAGCGCTCCCAACGGATGCCGAGGTCACCGTCGGGCCAGGAGCCTTGTTAAGCCGGCGCTCCCAGGCCGGCTGTTCACGTGCGGGCGCGAGCGGGACCTCTCAGGTTCCCAGGTGACCCCTCCCTCGCCTTTGCCATGCTCCGAGACCCCGGTCGAACCGGTCGTCCTCGCCAATGGCGGACTTTCCGGTGCTGCCCCCGGGTCCAACACACCGAAGGCTTCGACACGAACGTGATTTCGAGGCTGACACACGGCTTCAGCGACCGCTGTCTACGCTTCACGAGCGCCGTCGCCGACACCCGTGCAAGACTCGCTTCCGGCTGGCGGGCTGCGCCTCTACCGGGCGGGTGTCGAACCCGCTGGGTCACGATGAAAGGTTTCCGGCTACATCCTTCCCCCTTTCCAGGGCTTACACTGACGCTAGCTGGAGCCACGCGCGGCGGAGGTTCTTCGTCCTGGCCGACGTCGCCAAGGCACCGCTGGCGCTCGAAGCGGTCCGCCGGATCGACGCCATCTTCGACGTCGAGCGCACCCTCAACGGGCTGCCCGTCGAACAGCGCCTGGCGCTGCGCCAACGGCACGTGGCACCCCTCGTCGGCGAGCTGGAAGCCTGGATGCGAACCGAGCGGGCGCGGCTGTCGCGCCACAACGACGTCGCCAAGGCGATCGACTACATGCTCAAGCGCTGGCCCGCCTTTACCCGCTTCCTCGACGATGGCCGCATCTGCCTGAGCAACAATGCTGCCGAACGCGCGCTCAGAGGCATCGCCGTGGGCCGGCGCGGCTGGTTGTTCGCCGGGTCCGACCGCGGCGGGGAGCGGGCGGCGGCGATCTACACCCTGATCGAGACGGCCAAGCTGAACGGCGTCGATCCGCAGGCTTGGCTCGAAGACGTGCTCCGCCGCATCCCCGACCATCCTGCCCGACGCCTCGCCGACCTCCTGCCCTGGAACTGGCGCGCTCACGCCGTCGATACCGCCGCAGCCTGAAAATCAGCAGCCCGCGGCCCCAGCCGGACGGTTACCTCCAAAGTTAGGCTCTGCTAATACATCAGCGTCTGCGCGCCATCAGGTCCAGAACCATGTCGCCCGAGGTCTTGCGCGGGATCGCGACCTGGACTAGACGCGCGAGCATGACGGCGTCCAAGGACAAGGAGCCTTCGCGGTCGCAGCGTCGCCCTGGTTCCGCTCGCCCGATGGCGCCCAACAGGGAAGGAAGACGACATGGCGTTTGCGCCCGAAGGGGCGAGCCTCGCCAAGCTGTGGACGCGTTACCAAGACCTGTCGGCGACGGAGAAGCTGGTCATGCGGCTGAAGGCGCTGATCGGCTCGTACACCAACAAGACCGCCTTTGTCTCGGCGATGGTCGCCACCCACAGCCGCGCCGCGGACGGTAGGGCATGGACGGTCAAGTCCGCCAATGAGGCATTGGCGGGCCTGCAGAAGCTGGAACTGCTTGACGACAGCTTTACCTGCCCCAAAAGCCTGCTTCATCCGGTAGCGGCCGATGCGGCCGGTGGCCCCGACGCGGAGAGCCTGATCGCCGCCGTTCGCTCGACGTTTCCAGACGTTTCTGCGCGCGCCTACTCATACCACTACATCCTGCGGGCCGACGAGGATACCGCGCGCCGCCTCGACGCGAAAGGCCGAGGTGATCTCGCTGGTCGCATCGTCAGCGTGCAGATCAGGTCGTACTGCCGCTCGCAGCCGGGCAGCCAGGCAAAGCGCGAGCCGTCCTGGTGCAGCATCATCCCGGGCAGCGGCTTGCGCGGCCGCTTCCTTCGATGCGCCGCCCGCTTCTTCGCCGGGCGCACCAGCCCGGAGGCGTGCAGCACGCTCTTGGTCCAGCCGTAGCTCGCGGTGAGCCCCGTGCTGGTCTTGCGCCCGCTCGTGAAAGTGCTTCACCGTCCAGCCGGCGTAGCGGTCGCGGTAAATCGCGACGATCCGCTCGACCTCGTCGGCACCGATCCGGTGCACGCTCACCTTGCCCAGCCGCCGGTCAAGCAGACCAGAGGCCCCCTCCGCCTCGTAGCGCCCGCGCAGCCGCCGAAACGTCCGCTCCGAACAGCCCAGCAAATCCGCCGCATCCATCGCGCTCAGACGCCCCCCGCGAACCGGCCGTAAACATCCTCAAAACGCATTCGCCGTACCTCGTGCAGTGCTTCCATCCGTCGCATCCCGCGCCCTTTCCCGGGACGGTTCTAAACCGGACAGATCACCTGCTACGAAAGCCGGACAGATCACGTGTTACCGACACACGATTATGCTTGCCGCTTGCCACTGCCTTTGCGATCCGGTACCATCTATCAAATATTTGGTGTCGATAACACGCGGGGTGTTTTGTGGCAGTCCCGCTGGGAGCATCTCAAGACATGTTTGACTGAGGCTCGTTAACTCATAAACTCATATGTCCTCTGAGTATGGGCTCCATGAGCGGTAAAGGTCCGCGTGGTCGGCCCTCCAGCGGATGGCGCCAAACGGCCCGAAGATACCGCAAATGTTGTCAGGGCGTCGATAGCCGGTGCTTGTGATGAAAATTAATATCCTCCGTCTGATTAGTTATATTGCGCTCTGTGTGAGCCCGACAGCGTCTTCGGCGCAAGAGCCGCCATTTGAAGTTTCGGATGTCAGCTTTCTGATTCCACCGTCGGCAGTATCCATTCACGTAGCGGGCGGCGACGGTCAAAGACCACTGCTGAGCCGTGAAGTGTTCATGAAGTTCGGAGACTTTATTAGGCGCGGGCATCCCCAAATGGGAGAGAATGAAGTTTATGAAAATCTGATTGTGACTGGAGTCCGCTTCGATCCATGTGGACCAAGATATCCAAACGACTGGGACACTGAAAAATGCGCATTGCCGAACCTGAGGCTTATCGCGCAGGTCCATAAGGACGGTCAACTCAGCAATTCTGCGCTTCACATGGTGTTCTTACTGCGACCTCTCAGCGATTTGGGAGTTGGCCTCCAACCTAAAGTACGTCTTAATCCGGTGATGCGAAGTGATGTCATTTTTCGATTAAAGTTGATGAAAACAAACAATGCAGAGTACGGTATTTTAACAGATGGGGCCGCAGTTGGTGTTCACCCTGTGTTTGGTGCAGCCTATAATGGTTCAATACGTGTCACTGAGTTTCAGGACGAATTAAAAAATCTGCTTGAAGAATATTGCGTGGAACTGCGCTACTTAGCAACTGCAGTGATGTTCACCGATGAGCCCTATGGGATCAGCAACAGCAGGCTCGAACGGTGGGTCTGGCAAAAGGGTAACGTCGACCATAAACCGGGCGGAAAAATCGATCTCCATTTCGGGGGAATTCCGGGCTTTCCTGACGCGCTAAAAGAGCAAACATTCACGGCACATCAGGGTCAGCGGAGCGGAACAGCCGTAACTCCTCCTTCAACGCTCCCAAAAGAAAGCGAAGGAGTTAAAAATAGCGATATCGAAAAGATCCTGAAGAATGCCGCGGAAATCAATCGAAGTGACGTGCCGGCCGCCATTGATGCAATCGATAGGCTGGAGAACCCTGACCTTGCGTTCGTGCAAGCTGAGGACTGCGTGAGCTGTCATGTGACCACCACGGCTCGTGAATATGCATTAAATGCAACGACCGTCGCGCCATGGAATAGAAAGCTACGCTACGAATTCAAGGAAGATTCACATCTTACGGCAAATATTAGCGAGTCTCAATATTTTATTCAAGGAGCAAATGCTTACAGAACAATGAGCTTTGCCTTCTTGGATGGTGTACCGTCTGTCAGTCAGCGTACCGTCAATGAATCGCTTCAAGCGGCCCATGTAGTAAACCTACTCCGAAGGTGATTTTCTTTCTTCGAGCACGTTACGTTGCCGAAGGGCTGGAATGTTCGGCTTGGTCCACCTCCTCGGGGGTGTGGTTCACCCGGTTTCTGTCAACATGACATTGAAGCCGCGAGGAGCAGAGGCATGGACAAAGGGAACGGAGGGGTGGATGTGGCGACCGTCAAGACGCATCTCCAGCATCTGTTCGACAAGACCGGTGCGACGGCAGGCCGACTCTTGTCGCTGGTCGCCGGCCTGAGCCTGCCGATCGGCGGCGGGAATGCCGCCGCTAACCGTGGCCAGCACGCGCGACCTGTTGCTCACTAGGGGGCCGAGCCGTGGCCGAGACGATCAGGACGATCCTCGCGCAGCGCGGCGTGCTGTCCGCCGTGGCGCTGCCGCTGCCGATCGACACTCTGCTCTCGCTCCTCGAGACGGTGCCCAGCTCGGTCGCCGAGTCCACGCCCGGCACTCTGACCGGCGAGGTCGCGCTCACCGACGACCTCAGCGACAGCCCGCTGCCCGGCCTCGACCTGGCGCTGACCGCACCCACCGACCTCATCGAGAGTGCGCCGTTCCGGCTGGTGATCGAGCCCGACGGCTTCAAGTTCTGGCTGGTGCTCGTCGACCAGGGGCAGATCAAGGTCGCCTTCCGGGTGATCGACAAGCTGCCGTCGCTGGCCTTCACCGGCGCGATTGTGCGCGCCGATGCCGAGGGGCGCATCGGCCTCGATCCACGCCCTGCCGGTGATCCGCTGCAGCGTCCGCTGATCGTCAGCCGCGCCGCGCCCGGGGTGACGCTCGGTCCGGCGCTGCTCGTCGCCGGCTCGGCGGGCGAGGCGGCGCACATCCGCTTCACCCCCGACACCAGCGGGGTCGAGGGCGTGGTCGCCTTCGGGTTCGAGCCGCCGGCGGTGGTGTTCGGCGGCTCGGGCATCGGCTTCGAGTGCCCGGCGTTCGTCATCGACGACAGCGGCACGGCGGCGCCCGACTCGCTGGCCGGCGTGCCCGCGCTGGTGCCGCCGCTGGCCTCGATCCGGGCCGACGCGCCGGCTTGGCGCGGCCTGCTCGCGCGGCGGATCGAGTTCCACCTGCCGCGCGCGCTGCCGGTGTTCGGCGGGCGACCGATCGCCGGCTACTTCGCCCTGCCGTTCGGCGCCGGCGGCGCGAACTTGGTGGTCGCCACCGAGCAGCCCGCGGTGCCCGCCGCGGGCGGCCAGCCGGGCAAGCTCGGCTTCGCGCTGCGCATCGAATGCATTGATCCGACCGCGCAGGGATTGGCCGGTCTGCTGCCGACGCTGATCTCGGCCTCTGTGGAGCTGCCGCTCGACGGCGCCACGCAGTCGTTCAGCGATAAGGACGGCACGCCGCGCACGCTCGCGTTCGTCGCGGGCAAGCCGGTGCGGCTGACCACCACGCTGGCCCGCGACGCGCTCGACGGTCCGAGCGCGTTCCGCGTCGTGCTCGCGGTCGCCGCGCAAGGACCCGAGGGCATCCTCTCGCTGACCTCGAGCACGATGGGCGGGGCAAAGATCTTCAACACCGCCGCCGCGCTCGCCACTGCCCTGATCGCCGACGAGAAGGTCGCCGACGACGCACAGGTCGGCGATACCACGGGCGTGGTGCTTGCCGCACTGGCGTCGGCCGGCGCAGCGTTGTCGTCGCTGTTAGAGGACGAATCGAGATTCGTGCTGCACGGGGCCGAGATCGAATCGACCGGGCACGGGGCGCCCCTCGGCGAGACCATGGCGCTGACCATCGACTATTCGGTGGCGGCGCGGGTGACCGGGCTCGACCTTGGTGCGTTCTCGGTCGAAATGCACCCCGACCAGCCGATGCGGGTGAGGGTCCGCGGGGCGCGGATGAGCGTCGATGCGCGCAAGCGCGGGCTCGAGATGATCGGCCTTGACTTCGACCGCGCGCAGATGGAGATTGAAAACCCGGGCGCCTGGAACCTTACGGGACTCGATCAGCTGTTCGATGTCCTCGGCAGCCGCTCCGGCCGCGGCTCGAGCTGGGTTGAGGTCGACCTCCGGTTCAAGCTGAACCTTGGACCCGTGCGGGTCTCGAGCGCGACGATCCGCGGCACGCTCGGGCGCGACGGAACCATCAGCGCGACCATAAGCGGGCTCGAGGCCACTCTCGACGTCCCCGGCGCGATCCGCGGCAAAGGCGCGCTGACGCTGCGCGACGGGGGCTTCGAGGCGAGCCTGGCCGCTAACGTGATCCCGCTCAACCTTGCCGCCGACGCCGGCGTCGTCTACCTGCCGCCCGCGGGGCCGCGCACCAAGCCGATGGTGCTGCTGCGGCTTGATGTCGATCTGCCCGCACCGATCCCGCTCGCCAACAGCGGCTTCGGCCTGTTCGGGATCGGCGGGCTGCTCGGGTTTCATGCGGTGCCCGACTACGGTTCGGTGACGCAGACCGATCCGATTCTTCGCCAGCTCGCTTGGCAGCCTAAGTCGCAGGGTTCCTTCCGGCCGGATGACGAGAAGTCCACTTTCGGGCTCGGCGCGGTGGTCGGCACGCTGCCCGATCTCGGGCTCTCGTTCTCGGCAAAGGCGCGGCTGCTGGTGAGCGTGCCCGAGGTGGCCGTGCGCGGCGCGCTCGACGGCCGTGTGTTACAGCCGCCGGTGCGGATGAGCGACGCAGACGGCGCCGGCTTGGGCGTGAGCTTTCTCGGGCTGATCGCCATCGACGCCAACGCGCTCCAGTTCGCGGTGCTCGGCCGCGTCGATCTCGGCGCGCTGCTGCGGATCCGCATTCCGATCGCCGGCCATTTCCCGTTCGCGAACGCGGCACATGATTGGTGGCTGAGCCTAGGCGACGACGGCCGCCGGCTCGGTCCGATTGCGGCGCAGGTGCTGCCGACGACGCTCGACGTTGGCGCGGACGCGTACCTGATGTTCTGCGGGCGGATCGACGGCTGGCCCAAGCACAGCGGCGGCACGCTTGACGCCGGCGGGTTCGTGGGCGCGTTCGGCTTCGGCGTCCACACCAAGTTCGGGGTCTATCCGATCGCCTGGGCCGAGCTGGCGATGCGCCTCGACCTGCTGCTCGGCACCAGGCCGCCGACGCTCGCGGGGTTCGGCCGCGCCAGCGGGGGGCTGCACCTCGGCCCGTTCTCGCTCGGCGTCCAGGCGGAAATCAACTTCCTGTCGCAGCACGGAGAGACGCATTTCTGGGCGCGGGTGACCGGCCGCATCGAGCTGCTGTTCTTCGATGTCGAGGGCACCGTCACCATCGCCTTCGGCGACAAGCCGGCGCTGATCCTTGCCCCGCCCGAGCACCACCCGCTCGACCGGCTCGATCCGGGCGGGGTGCGGGTCGGCACGTTCGGGACGATGACGGACGACACCTATCGCGTGCTCGCGCCGCTGGTCGAGGATCCCCGCCAGATCCCGGATGCGCCGTCGCCTGTCGGCGACGATCCGGCGTCCGAAGTCGGGCCGAAGACGGTGTGGCCCGATGCGCTGATCTCGCTGCCGTTCGCAGCGCCGCCGGACGTCAGCCAATGCAATGCGCCGCAGTTCGCGGCGATCAAGGGTCCCGGCGCGCCGCGGCCCGAAGCTTGGCTCGGCACCGAGATGCTGCGCTACCGCTGGTCGCTCGACCGGCTGGTGCTGCTCGACGTGACCGACGAAGCCGATCCGCTAACGGGCGCGGGCGTGGCGGTGGCGGGCGGGCTCGCCTGCTGCTGGCAGGCGCCGCGCAGCTCGCAAGGTGCCGGCGACATCAGCGAGCTGGTGCTATTCGAGACCAAGGCGACGCTCTGGGTCGACCGGCTCGGCGATGCCGGCGCGTCGCTGCCGCACCACCCGATTGCGGCCGAGGCCGAGATCTGCCGGCGCGAGGCGCAAGCTCGGCCGGGCTGGGCGATCGGCTGGCTGACTGAGTTCGCCGGCGCCGGGCTGCGGCTGCCGCCCGAGACGATAAGCCTCGATCCCTTCTGCAGCCGGGTCGAGGCGCGGCTGCACCATTTTGCGCTGTCGCCGCGCGGCGCGGTGACGCCGCTCGACGGCGCGCGGGTGCTGCCGCCGCCCTATTCTCTGCGCGCGCCCGCGCTGCGCATGTGGGCGGCCACCGCCGATGTCGAGCACCCGTTCACCGGCGAGCTGGTCGCGCCCAGCCTGCGCTGGCTCGACGGCCGGCCCCAGCAGGAACTGCTGGACGATCCCTGGCCGTTCGTCTGGCAGCGCATCGACCTGGTGCTGACCGAAGCGGTGCTCGCGCCGGTGCTGGTGCTGTCCGGTGAGGAGACGCTGTTTGCCGACGGCGAGGCCCCGTTCCGGCTGAGCGTCCGCGACGATCGCGACCCCGATCGCGGCTGGGAAGCGCCCGCGCTGCGCGACCTCCCGGGCGGGGCGAAGGCCGCGGTCTACCGCGCTCCTGCCGGCAGCGATGCGGTCGCGGTAGTCTCGGTGTTCTTCCCGCTCGGCGCGGTGCTCGGCGTTGCCGGGATCGGCGGCATCACCGTCTCGGCGGGTGCGGCGCGCGATGCCGAGCAGGCGGCAATCGCCGCCCAGGCAGCGTTGCACAAGGATGCCGCCGATGCCGGCCCGCCGGCCGCCGGCGCGGCCAACGTCGCGCACCAGCGCACCATTCTGACGCCGGGCCGGACCTACCGCATTGATATCGACATGACCTGGCTCGGCCAGCTGTTCGAGCAGGACAAATTCGGCCAGCCCAAGCTGGTGCCGCCCGCCGCGGCGGGCGTGCCCGCAGGATACACCGCGACCGGTTCGGAACGCCGGCAGCTGTTCTTCAGGACCACGCCCAAGCCGGTGGCCGAGCCGCTCCCCTACGGACCCGGATACGTCTACTGGCTGCGCCGCAAGCAGGACGTGTTCCACCCCGAGATGATCGAGCGCTACCTGGGCGGCTACGAACCCGGGCAGAGCGAGCAATTCCGCTTCTGCGACGATCCGATTAAGGTCCAGTTCGTCCAGGGCCACGTCGCCGCCCTCGCCGGAGCCTACGGCTTTGCCATCGAGGTCGCGGTGCGGCGGGTCGATAGGCCCGGTGCGCAATACGACCATCCCGAGTACCTCACCCCCGCCTGGTGGTACGCTGACAGCACCGACTACCTCTCGTCCGCCGACCAGCTGCGCTTCACTCACGCGCTCGCGTCCCCGTGCGAGGTGCCGGGGCCGGGCGCGACCGCACGGGTGGAGCCCGCGCTCGAGCCCGACGCGTGCTACGAGGTGTACACCCACGCCAAGTGCGTCGATGGCAGCTTTGCAAACTCGCGGCTGCGCGGGGTGACATTCCGCACCTCACGCTGGCGCGACCCGACCGAGATGATAGGGGCGCTCGGCTTCGCGCTCCCCGATCGCGACGGGGATGCGGTGCTCAGCGGAGACCTGGAGGTGACCGTGCCGCCTGGTCCGGTCGCGGGCGCGAGCACCGACCGGGGCTTCGAGGATGCGCTCGCCGAGCTGGGCCTCGCCCGTTGGCCGCCGTGCACCGGGCCGCGGCTCAGCCGGCTGTGGCGCGTCGATGCGTCCGGCGCATGGGAGTTCGCCGGGCTGATGATCGAATCGCCCGAGCCGATCGTGCGCCCCGGCCGCTTGGCGATCGACGAGTTCGCCATCGAGATGGGCCGCGCCGGGCTGCGGGAAAGCTTCGGCACGGTGCACCAGGACCGCATCGGCGCGCGGCTGATCGTGCTTGCCGATGAACCATTCCCGATCGTCACCCGCGAGACGGTCGCGGTTGGCGGCGCACGCGTGTTGCGCGTGATCGAGCCGAAGCTGGTGCTGCGCGCGACCGCGCGACTCGACGGCACCACCACCGCCCTTGCCGGGCGGCTGGTCATCCCCGCGCAACCCGGCTTCGCGGAGGAACCTTGATGGCAAGCCTGCTCGCCCCGCCCGATCTGCTCAGCGCCTTCGCCTGCGCGGCCTTCGACGAGCCCGCCGACGCGGACCTGCGTCGGGGCACGCACCTCAGGCTGTTCACGGGCCCCGACTGCTTCCCGCTGGCCCCCTTCGTGGTCGTCCGGCGGAAGTCATTCGCCACCGAGCCGCGCCAGCTGCATGTGACTGACCGCGACGGCACGGTGGTGAGCGGCGGCATCGACCTGTCGGGACCGGGCGTGCTCGACGTGATCCCGGTGCTCAGCGACAGCGATACGCGGGTGACCGTGCGGATCGAGGTCCAGGCCGCCGATCCGGACGCGATCGGGCGCGCCGCGTTGTTCGACCAGCTTGGCCGCATCGTCGCCGAGCGCCGCGCCTCACGCTGGCTTTTCTCGGCCCCCCGGTTCGCCCGACTCCGGCTCTCCGGCAGCACTCAGGCGGGCCTCGCCATCCGTGCGATCGACCCGTCGCGCTTGATCGGCGACGCGTGGGACGTGGCGGCGCTGCCGGGGCTGCCGGTCGACGGTGACCACCGCTGGTACGTGGGCGGGGCTGGCCGGGCGGCGGCGCTCGCCCGCGTCGCCGAGGGCGCGCCGCTGCGGCTCAACCCAATGGACGTCGCCGAAGCGCCGTTCGCCGCGGTCGATCCCCGCGACGAGCAGCTGCGGGTCGAGGCGATGCTCGCGGCGACCGGCTTCGGCGGCGGCATCGAAGCGGTGCTGGCGCGGCTGGTCGACGACGGCACCGATCCGCCGTGGCGCCAGATCGAGACGCAGCAGATCACCGCGCCGGGCGCCGAGCGGCGGCAGACCGCGACGCTGCCACGCGCCGCAATGCTGCAGTTCGCCGCGCTCGACCCTGGCCTGGCGCGGCTGCTCGGCCTTGCGACGTACATCCCCGATTTACCGGAGCTCCACGGCGACGGCGGGTGGGACACTCTGGCCGTTGTCGGCGTGCTCGCGACCGCGCCGCGTGCGGGTGAGCCTCCCGCGCCGAGCGCGGAGGAACGGAGGCTGATAGCGCGCATGGCCGGCGTGATCGGCCCGGCCGCGCGAGCGCTCGACGACCAGGTCGACGGCATCGTCGGGCGAGGGTTCGCGGTGCGCGCGCGGGTAGCCTTCGCCGCACCGACGCCGCCTTGGTTGCCGCCCTCGCTCGACGCGCCGGCGGTGGTCGACCGCCGCTGGCAGCCGCCGGTCGACAGCGCGCCGAGCAGCGCGTTCCGTGCTACGCTCGCGTTTCCAAGCCGTTCGCTGATCACGCTGGCCGCGGTCGCCGAGCAGACCGCGAGCGGATGGGTGTCACGCCATCCGCAACTCGCCGTACCCGGCGCGGCGATTGCGCTGCGCGCCGAGCCGCGCATGTTCGGGGGCGAGAGCCAGTCCGCAGGGCGAGTGCGCGCCGGGGGCGGCGGTCCGCTGGCGACGGCGGGCTTGGTCGCCGCGCACGACCTTCCCGGCGACGCGACGACGGTGGCCCTGCGGGTCCACGCGGCCGACGCGTTCGGCCGCTTCGGTGCGCCGCAGAAGGTCTCGCTGGCGCCCCCGCCGCGCCCGCTGCCGCCGCGCCCGGTGCTGCGCCAGCGCTTCGTTCCGAACCCCGATCTCGACCGCACCTCGGCGCTGCCGCTGGTTCCGGGCACCGTGGAGGTGCTGGTCGACCCGGCCGCGACTCCTGGGATCGACGACATGGAGGCGGGTTCGCTGCCGATCACGACGCTCGAGCTCGAGCTGGCAGGTACGGCATTGTCGGAGGACCTGACCGTCGCCGGGCTGCGCAGGGTAAGGCTGCCGCTCCGTGCGCTGGGGCCGCAGGAGCCGGGCACGTCGACGCTCCGCGGACGTCATGTCGACAGTGCGGGGCGCAAGTCGGAACCTACCGAGATCGAGGTCCGCGCGCACGACGTGCGCGCGCCGGCTGTGTATCCGACCGGGCTCGGGCTGTTCTGGACGAGCGCCCCGGCAAGCGCGCCCGAGG
Organism: Rhodospirillales bacterium; assembly: GCA_034382075.1. Taxonomy (GTDB): domain Bacteria; phylum Pseudomonadota; class Alphaproteobacteria; order Rhodospirillales; family Defluviicoccaceae; genus JAEULH01. The sequence goes on along the minus strand of JAXMOZ010000064.1, from coordinate 6,885 downwards.
TGGAGCTGGCGCTGGCGTGGCCCGCGCCGGCGGGCAGCCGGCACCGCGTCTTTCTGGCCGACCAGCACGGCATGGGCATCGGCGCCGCCGACCTCGCCGATCCGTTCGCGCCGGCGTCAGCCGAGCCGTCGCGAGGCCGGGTGGCGGCGGCGGGCTGCCGCAGGGCGCGCGACGGCAGCACGATCGCGCGCATCGGGTTCCGCCTGCTCACCGATCCGCCGATCGAGGCCGGGAACGAGGGGCGGGCGGTGCTCGAGACGGTGCTGCCGCGCAGCCTGGCGACGGTGCAGTTCCTGCGCATCGTCCCGCTCGGACCCGATGGCGCCGAGCCGCCGTTCGCGGATTGCGGTATCGTCCCGGTCGCGGTGCCCGACGATCGGCCGCCGCCGCCCCCGCGGCTCGATGCCGAGGTCGACGCGGTGACGGGGCGCGCTCGCCTGACGGTGGTCGCCCCCGATTTTGACCGCGTCGCGCTTGCCCGCGACGAGCCGGGGCTGTTCGTTGCCGGGGCGCCGGCGCCGCGCGCACCGCGTTTCCGGATGCGCCGCTCGGCGCGCCCGCTCGCCGATCCCCTGTATGCCCGCGTCGTCGCCGAGGGGGAGCTCGCACTCGCGGCCGACGGCACCACTTTTGCGGCCTCATTCGAGGATGCCGGCAGCGCCGGAGCGGGGCTGGAGCCGTTCGTCGCCTACGTCTACTGGGCCGACGTCAGCCTGCCGGACGAGCGGCGCCTGCCCGCCGACCTAGTGCCCGAACTGCCGCCCGGGGGTGTCGAGCCGCTCGACCCGACGGCAGCGTTAGATCAACCGCGCCCGTTCAGCGCGCCGTCGCCGGGGCGCACAGTGGTCCACGTGCCGCTTGGGCCCCCGGACCCGCCTGTTGCGAGCGCGATGGCGATCACGCTGGCGCCCGGCGGCGTGGGGCTGCGGGCGCTGACGATCGCGCTCTCCGCGCCGCCGCGCGCGCATCGCCTCGCGATCGACCGCTACCGGCTGGCGGTATGGACCCAATGGCGCGAAGGTGACGCCGGTCGCGCGTTCACGCCGGCGCTGCAATCCGACGGGAGCACCCCGACGCGCTGGGCGGACATCGAGGAGGGCAGCGTCACCCTCGCCGTGCTCGACCCCGGCGATCTGGCCGCCGGCACGCAGCTTCGGCTGCGCCTCGCGTTCGAGGACCCGTCCGGACGAGTTGGCACGGCGACCGAGGTAGACGTCGCCTAAGGCAACTATGCAGCGCTCGCGCGCCGTGCACATGCTCGCGCCGAAAGAGGAGGAGCTTATGAGCGATACCCTGACAATCCCGGTGAGCAGCGGCACGATGCCGGCACAGCTTGCGCGCCCTACAACCGCGCCCGCTGCGCTGATCATTCTCGCTTACGGCAGCGACGGCCCGTTCGACAACGCCACCGGACCGTGGAAGACGATGATCGACGGCTTCGTCGCGGACCTGACCCGCGCGGGCTTCGCCGTGGTCATGCCAGATTACCTGTCAGCGACCCGCACCGCGCCCGGCTCCGCCGCGCTCGAACTGATTGCGCGCCATCGTGATGCTTGGGAAGCGGCGATCCTGGCGACTATCGCCACGTCGGCAGCCGCACCCGGACTCGCCGGGCTTCCGGCCGGCTTGCTGGGGTTTTCACTCGGCGCGCACTTGTGTTTGCGGGTGCGCAAGGCGGCATCGGTGCTGGTCGCCTTCTATGCGCCGGTCCTCGACGGTATCGGCGCGGCGGGCACGCTCAGCCACGCGCAAATCCACCATGGCACCGCCGACCAGGTGCCCGGCACTGGCTACAGCAACGCCGGCATCATTGCCGCGCAGCTTTCGGGCGAGGGCACCCTCGTTGATCTCAACACCTACCCGGGCGCCGGCCACGGTTTCGTCGGGACTGACCCCGCCAACACCGCCGCACGAAAGCAGTCGCAGCACCGCACCGTCGCGTTCTTCACGGCGCATATCGGCCGTCCGGCCGATGGGATGGAAGTTCGGTGAAGGAGCCTGCCATGCGCACGAAGCTGCTACGTTGCCCCAGCTATGCAACCATCCACCGCTGGCACTACAGTCGCCTCAACTGGCCTGCTAAACGCGCTCTTCTCTGGCGAGGGATCGCCCGACAAGGTGATTGCGAGCGCAATCAAATCACGCGCGAAGATCACTCTCGGCGGCAAATCCAACCGCCAGCGATGCACGGCCATGCTAGCGCGCGCCTTGAGGGTCAGCGCGACGCCAAGCGGTGGAGCATCCTATGGTACTGACGAACCCCCGATTTGCCAGCAACCCCGTTCTTGAAGCCTGTGCGGCAGGAACGCACCGGATGACCATGTCGGAGACGGGCCTCGCGGTGCGCGTCGTCCAGTGGGCCCTCATCGATTTGGATTTCGACATGCCCGAGTATGGCGCCGATGGGAAGTATGGCCAAGAGACTTACGACCGAGTCCGCGACTACAAGGCATCCCGGGGACTCGCCACCGATGACGGGGTGATCGACGGCGTCGTCGGAATGAAGACCATGAACCAGCTCGATCGTGAGCCGCTGCCGACGATGGCCGAACTCGAGCTGCGCTACTCGGACCGCATGTCCAACTATCAGAATCGCGCTTTGGTGAGGGCCAACAGCTCAGCGCATCCCGACTGGGATCCGGACGCCGGCTTCGCGCACAATCGTGCACGGATCATCGACCTCTATGGCTACTATCGCGACCTCTATTTGCTCGCGCCATTGAACTTCCTCTGGGCCGGATTGGGGCGCATGGCCGGCGGGCCAGTCGTCGGGGGGCTTGACGGCGACCCCGGCTTTATCGCTCAGAACGTCATGGTTCGCATCGGACGGGATATCTTCTACGATCTGGCTTGGCTACACGAAGCGTTCCTCGATCATCCCAGCGAGGCCGTTAAACTCGGCCACCTCCACGACCGATTCAATCGCCACCCGACCTACTTCGGAGGATCGCCGGGATGGGTCCACGCCTTTCCGCCGCGCTCCTACGGCGCTGCCTGGCACAAGATCACCGTCGGCCGTGTCGGCGAAGGCAATCGCGAACTGCTGCAAAACGAGCAATGGTCGATCATCCAGCCGCACTATGATTGGCTACTTACAGGCCTCTTGTCGTTCTCGGGGCTGATCTCCCCTTTTACCAATAATGTCCACCCATATCATCGTGCCTTTAGCGCTGAAATGCCAGGCGGAAATGTCCTGGTCGCGGGGGACCGCTGGAACTGGATCACCCGGACCGACGGTATGCTGCAGCGCTGGTGGGACATCGGGCTCGCGGAGCGGACGAGGCTCGCCAGCCTTCCCTTCAACGACATTTGCAGCGGCCGCTTCGGCACCCCAGGCCGGCCGGAACTGCTGCCGCCAGGAGGCTGAGGGAGAGTTCGGCCCGCCGGTCTGGGAGGCACGCTGAAGGCATTGAAAGGCCGGCAGACCTCGCAATCAACTGCATGACGTGATGGAAAAAGGGGAAGTGAACATGTCGTGGGGACTTAAACAGGCGGTCGGACTCACCGATGCTGGGACTCAATGCCCGAACCTGGCCTCTGACCAGCAGCAGGTCTGCGAACTCCTCGACGCCGTGGTCGACGTACCAGTCGTGCCGCCTTTCCTTCCCGCCGTCGGAACCCGCATAGCGGATCTGCCCCCCGTCGAGGATGGCCGGGCCTCGGGCGAACTTTGCGAAGCGATCCGCCGCTTCCAGGTCGGTGAGGGTGACCTTGGCACCGATGCCCGCGTCGACCCGGGCGGCGGCACTTGGACGCGCCTGATGCTGCGGGTAAATCCTGGCAGCGCGCCGCCCGGCCCGGTTGCACTGCTCATGTCCTATCGGGACGGCTCGATAGTCGAGCTTCCCAGTAGCGCGAGCGGCTATCCAGCGTTCATCTACACGATCCAGGGTCAGCCAATCGCGATCTACGACACGCCGACCCTCAGGATCGAGCTTAATGTGATCGGCCCTCTGAAAGTTTCGTGGGACGGCGCGTATCCGATCGCCTGCGTTGCCAATCCGAACTTCGCCGCGCTCGAGGCCGCCGTCGCGTCCGGCGCCGCTCGCTGGGTAGGTGCCGAAGCGCTGCGTAGTCTCTGCTCGCAAATACAGCTCGAGTCAAAGGCGGCGGTGGGCAGCCTATTTGCCGGAGTCACCGCGAGTTTTGATGCGGCTGGTTCGGTTCAGATCAAAGGCACAATTGGTGATGGCTTTAATGCCACCTCGATCGGCTGGTTGCCAGCCGAGCGCGCTATCTTCTACGACGGTGACCTCCCAATCTTGCAAACTCGGCCGGTCACCGGCGGCCAAGCTACTATCGCGGGAAGGCTGCGGGTTCGCGTGACGATAAAGACCAATAACGACGACTACGCCGCCAGCCTCGCTACCTTGGCGGTGTTAGCCGTGACCGGGATTATCGCGCTCAGCCCACTCATTCCGGGCCTGGGCGCAGCCGGAGCTGCTGAGGGAGCTGTTGGTCAGGGTATTCCGGAGGTTGTCGGGCGGCTGGTGCCCCTCATCGCCAACTGACTTCCGCAGCTTTACAGTCCGAGTCGAAACTCATTGTGGGTGATGTCGCGGAAGTGGTTGGAATTTGAAGGTGGCGTAATCTCCGGGTTGTTTTGGACCCAAGGCCGGCGTTGGAGCGCCGGGAGGAGATCACGCCATGAGGACGCATAGCACGACGCCTGCAGACGAGACGACGCTGTTTCTGGGGGATGGTTGGTCGGATCCGCTTGAGGCGGGTATCCGCGATCGGATCCGTGATTTCATCGAGGAGCTGATCGAGGAGGAGTTGGCGGGGGGCGTGGGACGGCGCGCCGTGAACGTCGGCGCCCTCATGGCGCTACCGCGGGCGTCAATCCGCGATGCCGCTGAGCGCCTCCGGGGTCAGGATGGTCACCGCCGGAGTGGGCTCGCGCCGGCGCGCCAGGATGTTGAGGATGACGGCGGCCGAGTGAACACCCTGAGTGCCTCGGCGCAGGCGGCTTCGACGCTCTCCAGGCCATCGGTAAGGACGGCCGAGAGAATGGCCACCATCTGCCGGTCGCCGTCGTCCCGGCCCTCCAGCTTGCGCCGCACGCGCTCGATGTTTGCCGGCAGAACCCAGTTCTTGAACGGCGCACCGTTCCTCAGGGCTCCCGGCTTACGCGCCAGAACCGGGACGTAATGCCAAGGATCGTAGAGGCATCGGCCGCGGCCGAAGCAACGCGCATGCTCGCCGACGATCACCCCGTCCTGGCGAAGAACGATCCGATCGGCATAGGCCTGGACCTCGATCGGTCGGCCGACCGCACGCGAGGAGACCGAGTACTTGTTGTTGTCAAACCGAACCAGGCAGGTCTTGGAAACCGCGGCGGTGACGGCGTGGAAGCCATCAAACCGCCCGGCGATCGGCTGAAGTGGACCCCATGGGTGGGACCACCGGATCGTTGTTCATGATTGGACGGCGGGTCGGCTCCGTCTCGATCACGCCACTTGCGGCGTTGGTTGCTGCTGTTGTCGCGGTGGGCATGTGGGCGACGCGCGAGCGTCGTCCAAGCGCAGCGTCATGTCCACGGCGTTATCGCCCAGCGGTCCGGTGATCCCCTCGCGCCACACCGCCATCGGGGTTTGGCCGGCCAGCGCCTGATGCGGCCTGCGGCCGTTGTAGAAGCCGATCCACGCGGCGATGCCGGCCCGGGCCTCATGGCCGTCGCCGTAGCCTTTCAGGTAAACGTCCTCGTACTTCAGCGAGCGCCACAGCCGCTCGATGAAGACGTTGTCGATCCAGCGGCCGCGGCCGTCCATGGAGATCCGGATCCCGGCGCTCGTCAGCCGGCCGGTGAAGACGGCGCTGGTGAACTGCGAGCCCTGGTCGGTGTTGAAGATCTCCGGCTTGCCGAACCGCGCCAGCGCCTCGTCGAGGGCATCGACGCAAAACGCCGTGTCCATCGTGTTCGACAGCCGCCAGGCAAGCACCGCCCGGCTCGCCCAGTCGAGGATCGCAACGAGGTAGAGGAACCCGCGGCCCATGGGGATGTAGGTGATGTCCGCCGCCCACACCTGGTTCGGCCGGTCGATGACCATGTCGCGCAGCAGGTACGGGAAGATCTTGTGCCCCGGCGCCGGCTTCGTCGTCCTCGGCTTTGGGCCGAGGGCTTCGATCCCCATCAACCGCATCAGCCGCTGCACCCGCTTGCGGTTGACCGTCAGCCCTTCGGCCCGCAGCATCGCCGTCATCCGCCGCGAGCCAAGGAACGGCCAGGCCATGAACAGCGCGTCGATCCGTCGCATCAGCGCCAGATCGGCGTCGTCGTTGGAAGGCCGCGGCCGATAGACGCCCGAGCGGGCAAGCCCGAGCAGGCGGCACTGCCCGCGGATCGACAAGACCGGGTGGGCCCGGTCGAGCATCGCTCTCCGGTCCGGGGTGCTCATCGTCCGGACCCTTTGGCTAAAAAATCCCGCTCGACCGTCAACTGCCCGATCTTCGCATGCAGCTTCTCGACCTCGCGTTCGCGCGCATGCTCGGCGTCGATACCGACCCCGGCGTCAAACGCTCGGGCCGCATTGTCCAGAAGCTGCTTCTTCCAGGCGTAGATCTGGTTCGGGTGGACCTCGTAGCGCACGGCCAGATCCGCCACCGTCGCCTGCTCCCGCAACGCCTCGAGTGCGATCTTCGCCTTCAGCGTTGCATCGATCTTCCGTCTCGGCTTCTTCATCATCGTCTCCGTCTACCACGACGGAGCCGACCCCGCTCCAATCAAGCCACCGGTCCCAAAATCGGGGTCCACTTCAGTGGAGCGCGAGCCAGCGTCGCGCGGTCGCCCTGAGTGCTGCCTTCGCCGACGCGGTGGTCGAAGTGATTGGCCCCGGGCGGAGTGCGGCCAGGTGGCGCACGAGCGTGACCCGACCGCGGACGCGC
>JAXMOZ010000063.1:0-20215 GCA_034382075.1 Rhodospirillales bacterium | reverse complement strand
ATTGGATCTTGCGGCGGAAGGCGATGAGCTCGTCTCCCTCCAGCGAGAGCACGTCGACCAGCCGGTCGCCGGCGTTATACACCACCTGACCAGCGTCGGCGCCGATGGCGCGCATGACAATTTTGCTGACCGTGGTCTTGCCGCAGCCGCTTTCGCCGACGAGACCGAGGCAGCGGCCGCGGCGGATGGAGAAGCTGACGTCGTCCACCGCGGTAACCCGAGCCCCGCCGCCGCCCCCGAACAGGCCCAAGCGGGCGCGGGTGGCGAAGGTCTTGGTGAGGTTGCGCACCTCCAGCAGCGGCGCGTCGAGCTCGACGCGGGCGGCGCCGTGGCGCGGCGCAAGCAGGTGGCCCTGGTGGTGGGGGATCTCGCGCAGAGGCACGAGCCGCTCGTTCGGCTTCATGTCGAAGTGCGGCACCGCCCGGAGCAGCGCCTTGAGGTAGGGGTGGCCGGGGTTGGCGTAGATGTCCTCCAGCGTCCCGCTCTCCATCACCCGGCCGCGGTACATGACCACGACCTCCTCGGCGACATTGGCGACCACGCCCAGGTCGTGGGTGATCAAGAGCAGGGCCATGCCGAGCTCGCCCTGAAGATCGACGATCAGCTTCAGGATCTGCGCCTGGATGGTCACGTCGAGGGCGGTGCTGGGCTCGTCGGCGATCAGGATCGCCGGCCTGCAGATCAGCGCCATGGCGATCATCGCCCTTTGGCGCAGGCCACCGGAGAACTCGAAGGGATAGGCGCCATAGGCGCGCTCGGGATCGGGAAAGCCCACCAGGCGCAGCATGTCGATGGTCACCGCCCGTCCCTCCGCCCGGCTCATCGGCCGGTGCAGGAACAGCGCTTCGCTCACCTGGTCGCCGACCGTGTGCAGCGGCGAGAGCGACGACATCGGCTCCTGGAAGATCATCGAGATATGGTCGCCGCGGACCGCCCGGAACGCGCGGGAGTCCGGATCGAGCTTGGCCAGATCGATGACGCTGCCGGGGGCGTCGGGATCTTCGAGCAGGATCTCGCCGCCGGTGATCCGCCCGGTCCGCGGCAGGAGCCCGAGGATGGCCTGGGCCGTGACCGACTTTCCGGAGCCGGACTCGCCAACCAGCGCCACCGCCGAGCCGGCGCGCAGGCGAAACGACAGCCCGTCCAACGCCGTCACCACCCCGGCTTGGGTGTGGAACGCCACCTGGAGGTCTCGAACCCGCAGCAGCTCGGTCATTGCGGCCGCGCCCGGCCGGGCCCCGGTGCGTCCGCCTCGATCCCGAGCGCGCGGAAGTTGGCGATGGTTGCCTCGTCGAGGCGGACCCGGCCCCGGCGCGCCGCCGCCACCGCCCGACGGGCGAGCAGGTCGAAGCCGCCGATCCGGGAGTCGACGACCAGCCGGCGGCCCCGGCCGGCGAGGGTGAGCTGCATCCAGCCGCCGCCGCCGTCGCGCCGGGTGGAGTAATGGGCAAGGCGCAGCCGGTGCACCTCGTCCCAGCGCAGCCGCGCCGGCCACGGTCCGCGAACGGCAATGGCCTCGTCTTCGACATCGACGGCCGACAGCGCGCGCCGCGCCGTCGCCAGGGCGTTGAGGACGAAGACGCCGGCGATCACGGACAGCACGCCCGTCAGCCAGGCCGGGCCATGGGAGACGGCGAGCGCACCCGCCGAAAGCAGGAGCCCGGCGCCGGCCCGCGCCGCGTCGGCGACAACCACCGCCGTGGGGTAGGCGTGGGCGCTCACGGCCAAAACGCATCCTGCGCCGACAGCCAACGCGCCGCCGGGTGCGCCGAGCTCCGGCGGATGAACTCCTCGACGAACCACCAGCAGCCCTCGTCGTGGAACAGGTGGTGGGTCATGAGCCCGGTGGGCTCGTCGGCATCGACGGCACCCTGCCGGCGCTGGCGCAGGTGGCTCACGACCTGGCCCAGCGCCGCCGGCTCGCCGACGAAGCCGCGGTGCCCGGCCCAGTCGACGATGTCGACGTGGACGTTGGTCTGGTGCACCCCTGCCGCCGGTTCCGCTGCCGGCCTCGGCCCCAGCGTGGACACGGCCGCGAGCCCGGCCCTGGGCAGCTCGCCGACCAGCCCCGGGTCCATCCGGTTCCAGGGCGCGACCAGCACCGGCAGGCCGCGCGGCAGCGCTTCGATCCGCCGCCAGCCTTCGGCCAATTCGGCGAGCATGACGTCCAGCGGCCGGTGCGGGCCGAACTCCTCCTGCCGGTCGGCGCCCGGCGCATGGTTGGCGTGGCTCCAGCCGTGCTGCAGGGCCCAGGCGGAGGCGCAGCGGTCGAGCCGCCGGTTCAGGCTGTCGTGGATGTCGCGGGGAATGACCGCGAGCGCGACCGGAGCGCCGCTCCGCTCGCTGATGCCGAGGAGCCGGTCGAGCTCGCCACTGGCGTGGGTCGCGTCGTCATCGCGCCACCACAGCGTCGCCGCACGCCCCGCCGCGGCCCACCGGTCGAGCTCCTGCTCGAGAGCCGCCCACGGATTCATGCGCCGGCCGCCCCGGGACCGGGGCAATTGCAGGGAAGGTCCAGCAGGATCCGCGCCGTCGCCTCCGCGCCGCCGAGGTCGACGCCGTGACCGAGCCGGGGCGCCGACAGCGCCGCCTCCACCGCGCCGGCCAGTGCCGCCGGCGAGATCTCCCCGCTCGCCGCGTCGGCTGCGACGATGCTCATCAATCCTCGCTCCGCGAACGTGCGCGCCCTGTGCTCCTGCTCGGTCTCGTTCTCGGACGCAAACGGCACGACCACCGCCCGCGTCCCCGCCTGCAAGAGCTGAACAACGGTATTGTAGCCGGCTTGCGAGATGGAGAGAACGCAGTTCCGAAGCAGCACCGGCAGGTCCGACCGCCAGCGGTCGACGACGATGCCGGGCTCCTCGCTCCAGCGCAGCTCGGCCTCGATCCCCGGCGGCAGGTTCGGGCCGCAGATCAGCCGCCAGACGTGGCCCGAGAGCCTCGTCGACGGCCTCGCCGTCAGCGCCGCGCGCAGCAGCGGCTCGCCCACCGCGCCGCCGCCGACGCTGACGATCACCTCGTCTCGGCCCGAAGTGCGGTCGCGGGGGCGCAGGCGAAGCTCCTTCGGGTCGGCGACATAGCCGGTATAGACGAGCTTCTCCGCAATCGCTGCGACCTCGGGCAGCGTCTCGTCGAGGCGCAGCACCGCAGGGTCGCCGTGCACGAGGATGCGGTCGAACCAGGCGTTGGCGACTTTCGCCATCTCCTGGCCGCGCGCGGGGGACTTGCGGACCACGGCGTCGCGCACCGAGCCGATGACCCACGGCCGGTCCGGCGCGGCGCGGGCGGCTTGCAGCAGCGGCATCAGCTCGAAGGCGAACTGCCGGCGGCCGAACGGAAACTGCTCGACGACGAGGATGTGCGGGCGGAGGGCCTCGAACTCGAAACTGAGCCGCGCCAGCCGGGCGTCGCGCCAGGCGTCGTCGATGGGCCGGCCAGCCTCGTCGAGAATGGCGGAGAAATCGGCGTCGGCGGCGGTGGCCGTGGGCAGCAAGATCCGGGCGCAGCCGGGGAAGTCGATGCCCGGGACGGCCGGGCCGCCGATCACCACGGCCACGTCGAGGCCCGCCTCGGCCATGGCCTGGGCCAGGATCGACGCCCGCTTCAGATGGCCGATGCCGAGCAGATGCTGGACATAGAACATCACCCTCCGGCTCACGCGCTCACCCCTTCGTCAATGCCGCCAACTGTCGGCGTAACTGCACCGCCGCCCCGCCCAAATCGTGATGGCGAAGAACACGCCGGCGCGCCGCCTCGCCCATCGTCCGCCGCCGCCCGGGGTCGTCGAGCAGCTGGCGCAACGCCTGGGCAAACCCGCGGGCGTCGCCCTCCTCCACCAAGAGGCCGGTCTCGTTCTCCGCCACGACCGCGGGCACGCCACCGGCGCGGCCGGCGACAACGGCGAGACCGCCCGCCTGCGCTTCCAGGAACGCCACCCCGTAAGCCTCGCCGATCGCCGGCCAAGCATACAGATCGCAGCCCGCGCACGCCTCCATCAGTGCGGCTCGGTCGCATTCGCCAAGGAAGACCACGCGCCCGGCCAGCGGCGCCATGGCGGAGCGGACCTCGGTGCGCGCCGGGCCATCGCCGGCCACGACGAGCCGCCACCGCCGAGCCCGAAGGTGGGCCAGGGCTTCGGCCAGGCAGAGATAGGAAGCGAGCTTGGCGCCCGGGCGCATCATCGCGACCGTCAGCAGCAGCGGTTCCTCCTCCAAGATCCCGAGCCGGCGGCGGAACGCTGCCCGCAGGGCGTGGCGGTCGGCCGCGACATCGAAGCCGGCGGCGTCGATGAAAGGCGCGAGCGCGACCAGGCGGCGCGGATCGGCCATCAGCCGGCGCACGCAGGGCTCGTCCGCCGGGTTGAGGCTGAAGACGAGGTCGGCCGCCGCGATCGCCCGCGCCACCGCCGCCGAGCCTTCAGCCCAGGGGCCGGTGTCCCGCTTGGGCGCATGCGAGGCCTCGGCGACGACGTAGGGAATGGCCAAAGCCCGGCTGACCGCCGGCCCCAGCCAGTCCGGGGCCTTGTGGTAGAGGTGGTAGGTGAACCAGACATCTGGCCGTTCGAGTTCGGGGCGCCTCCGCAAGCGGCGCACCAGCCGCTCGGCCAACAGCGAGCCTACGCGAGCGAGGCGGCGCTGGCTGGCGGGGTCGCCGCCGTCATAGCTGCGCAGGCGGCTCGCCGTCTCCACCTGATATCCGGCGCAAGAGAGGGCGGCAAGGAGCAGGCGCGCCATCTGCCGGTCGCCCGACGGCGTCGGATCGTCCGCGGGCTTCAGTGGCGCGTAGAAGGCGACGCGCATCGGGCCGGCTGTTGCTGAAGCCCGAACCAGGCGGCAAGCCGGTCGATGCCGGGCTCCATGGCGAACGCCGCGTGCACCCGGTGCAAGCCGGCGCGGCCGAGGCGCTGGCGCAAGGCCGGCTCGCAAATCAGCCGGGCCATGGCGATGGCCAATCCTTCCACATCGTCCGGAGGGACGAGCAAGCCGGTGCGGTCGTCTTCGATCAACTCGTTGATCGCCGAGACCGAGGTCGCAACGCAGGCGAGGGCCTGGCTCTGCGCCTCGAGGAGCACGTTCGGCAGGCCGTCGCGATCGCCGTCCGCGCCGATCCGGCAGGCGAGGACGAACAGGTCCGCCCGGCGCAGCGCCGCCAGCACGTCGGCCTGCGGCCTCGCGCCCAGCCAATCGACCCGGTCGCTCAGCCCCGCCGCCTCGGCCTGGCGTTTCAGCGCCGGAAGCAGCGGGCCGTCGCCAACGTGGACCCACCGCCAGTGCAGGTCTGCCGGCAGCCGTCCCAGCGCCTCGATCAGGACGTCGTGACCCTTCTTCTCCACCGCCCGGCCGACGGTGACGATGGTGACGGGACCGGTCTGGTCGCTGCCGTCCCGAGCGACCCGCGAAGATGGCGGCGGCGGAAACCGCGAGAGGTCGAGGCCGTGGTAGGCGAGGCGCACCCGGTCGGGCTCGGGCGCCAGCGCCGCCAGGTGCCGGGCGTTGACCTGGCTGCAGGTGGCGAGCCAGCGGCAGCAGGCGAGCTTTTCCCGCTTCTCCCATTCCGGGATGGTCCAGACGTCCTTGGCGTGGGCCGAAACGGTCCAGGGCAGGCCCAGCATCAGCGCGGCGTAGCGGGTCACCGAGGCCGGGGTGTGGAGGAAATGGGCGTGCAGGCCGCCGACATCCGGGTCGAGCTCGGCCGCCAACACTACCGCCTGGCCGAAGCGGCGGATCCGGCTGGCGCTCCGGTCGCGCCGGAAGTCGCGGCGCCACGTTTCCCAGGCCGAGCGGTAGCCCGGGAGCCTCCGCGCCCGGCGCCAGGCCGCCGTCACCCGCGCAGGCTCGTCGCGGAGGTATTCGGGGAGGTAGACGACCGGCGCCGCGATCTCGGCGTGGATGGGATGGACCGCCGCGTCCGTCGGGCGGCGCAGGGAATACAGCCGGATGTCCAGGCCGCGGCGTTCCAGCGCGCGGATCTCCTGGGCGATGAAGGTTTCCGACAGGCGCGGGTAGCCCTTCAGCACGAAGGCGACGGGCGCCGTCATCGCCTCAGCCGGACTGGCCGGCGACGGCGAGCCTCGCTCCGGCCCGGGCCGGTTCCTGCAACATCCCGTCGACCACCTCGGTGATGACCGGCAAGCCGTCCAGCAGCGCCGGCAAATGCACCGCCGACGGCCGCGGCTGCGCCGGCAGATCGCGAAGCCGAGCCGCCATCGTCTCCGCCGGCCGGTCGCCGTCGGCCACCAGCATGCTCGCCAGCCCCAGCGCCTCCGCCCGGCTGGCGCGCAGGAGCTGCTCCATCCGCGGCGCCGTCCGCGGCACGATCAGCGCCGGCTTGTCGAAGGAGAGGATCTCGCAAAAGGTGTTGTAGCCGCCCATGGCGACGATGCCGGCGGCGCTCGCCATCAGGTTCTCGATGGCGGCGTCGAAGGTGATGGCGAACACCTTCTCCAGCCGCTCGACCCGGGCGATGAAATCGGCCTGCATCGCCGAGTGCATGAAGGGCCCGAGGACCAGCAGCGCCGGATAGGGCAGGTCCGGCGTGTGCTCGTAAGCCCTGAGCACCCAATCGACCAGCTGGGCGCCGTCGCCGCCGCCGCCGGTGGTGACCAGCAGGTAGGGGCTGCCGACCAGCGCCGGCGGCACCGAATGCGAATGCTCCTCCGGCGATGCGGTGCGCCGCAGATAGCCGGTGTAGCGCACCTTCGCCGCGGTGGCGGGCGGCAGCGGGATGGCGGACAAGGGATCGCAGACCTCGGGCAGGCCGTAGATCCAGACGTCGTCGTAGAGGTCGTTCAGCGCCGCCAGCGCCCGCTTGCGCTGCCACTCGATCGCGAGCCGGCGGGGTTCGTCCATGACGTCGCGCAGGCCGAGAACGAGGGTCGTCCCGCGCGCTTTCAGCGCCACCAGGGTTTCCCGAACCTCGCCGCGCAGTCCCCAGGGCTCCTTGTCGACGAGGAAGAGGTCGGGGTCGAACGCCTCCGCCGTGTGGCGGATGATGGACGCGCGCAAAGCCAGGGTTTCTTCGATGCCGATCTCGAGATTGAGCGGCGTGTAGTCCCCGCGGCGCAGCTTGATGACGCCGGGAATGCGGACGAAGTCGACGCGGTTGCGAAAGCTGAAGCTGCCGATGATCGGCGAGCCGGACAGGATCAGCACCGAGATGTCGGGGCGGTGGCCGACCAGGGCGTGGGCAATGGTCCGGCAGCGGCGCAGGTGGCCGAGGCCGAAGGAATCGTGGCTGTAGATCAGCAGGCGGTACTGACGCGCCCGTCGGCCCATGGTGTCCCCTAACGGCCGTCTTGGCGCGGCCGGATTGGGCAACCGCCGGTCCTCGACCCCTTCGAGCAGATGGTGGGCCGACTGCCGCCTGCGCCGCACATTATCCGCGCCATTCGAAGGCGTGAAGCGGTTTCGCCGCAGGCCGAACGCGAACGGCGGGAGCGTGCTTTCGCTGCCGTCAATCGCTAAGATGCGGACGGGGACCAGCGGCGCAGGGACGGCGCCAAAGCGGGCGGCAGCGGGCGGCGGCGCCGAATCGAGGCTCATGTTCGAGTTCCACGCCTATGATGCACGGCGGCATGGCGAGCGTGCGCCCCTGGGTGCGGCCCTGGGCGCGCCCCCGCCGGCAGCGACACGGGCCTCCGACATCGCCGCCATGTCGTTCCTGTTCTGGAGCGAGCACTGCGTCGAGTGCGCCGCGCCCGACTGCTACGCGAGCTGCACCCTCTACGACCCCCGCTCCGACGGGCGCTGCCGTCGCTTCGGCTACGGGATCTTCCGCGACCGCCGCTACCCCTCGCCGCGAGGCTATGGCGCCGACATCAGCTTTCGCCGCTGGGGGAAGCTCAAGGCCAACGGCAACACCACCATGGAGCCGACCCGTGGCCTGCTGCGCCGGGAGCGGCTGCTCGCGCGCTCGATCCCGCCGATGCGCGCCCTCGGCCGGGCGGCGCAGCGGGCGGGCTGGCCCACGCTGTGGGCCGATCCGACCCGCTTTTTCGACAAACGCGCCCGCCGCCTGCACCGCCGCCGGGCTGCGCCCGACGAGGCCCATGCGTCATCGGTTCGGCCCGATGCCTTCCTCATCGAGGTGATGAACCCGTCGCCAGAGCCGGTGACGCTCGAGCTCGAGATGCGCGTGGCGCTGGATCTGGTCGAAGCGGACGCGGTGGCCTTGGCCCCCGCGCCGTTTCGCCGGGCGGTGCGGCTGTCGCCCGGTCACGGCCGGCATGCGATCCCCTCCCCCGCCTTCGCCACGCTCACCGACTGCGGCCTGCCGTTCAAGATCTCGCTGACGCCGGCAGGCTCGACCCCCCGCCTCGTCTTCCTCGCCCTCGACTTCGTGCGCTGGAGCGACCGGGCGATGGCGGACCGGCGAGCCGAGGCGGAGCCCCCGGCGATCAAGTGCGTGGTCTTCGATCTCGACGAAACCCTGTGGCAGGGCGTCCTCCTCGAGGGCGGCGGCACCCGCCTGAGGCCCGGCGCCGGCGAGACGCTCCGCGAACTCGACCGCCGCGGCATCCTGCTAGCCGCGGCCAGCAAGAACGATCCGGAACCGGCCCTGGCCCGGCTGCGCCGGTTCGGCTTGGCCGAGCTGTTCGTGACCACCCGGATCGGCTGGGGGCCGAAGAGCCGCGCCGTCGCCGAGATCGCCGCCCAGCTCAACCTCGGCCTCGACGCCTTCGCCTTCGTCGACGACAGCGCCTTCGAGCGCGCCGAGGTCGCGGCCGCCTTGCCGCAGGTCGCCTGCATCGACGCCCGCGAGCTGGCGGCGCTGCCGGCCGACCCGCGCTTTTGCGGCGGCCGGAGCGCCGTCGCCGGCAGCCGCAGGCGGCTCTACCTGGAGGCGGAACGGCGCGAGGCGGTGAAGCTCGCCTTCGCCGGCGACGAGCGCGCCTTCCTCCGCTCCTGCCGCACCGTGCTCGCGGTCTCCCGCTACCGTCCTTCAGATTTCGAGCGGGTGGTGGAGCTGGCGCAGCGAACCAACCAGCTCAACGCCTCCGGCCGGAAGTACGACCGCACCGCCTGCGCCGGGCTGCTGGCGGACCCCTCGGTGTGTCCGCTGGTGCTTCGCTGCGTCGACGTTCACGGCGACTACGGCACGGTCGGCTTCGCCGCCGTGCGCGAGGTCCGGACCGCGGGGCGCACGCAGTTCCGCGTCGAGGAGTTCATGCTGTCCTGCCGGGTGCAGGGAAGGATGCTGGAACAGGCCTTCTTCCGCCACCTGACCGGCGACGGGGCGGGACCGGAGGCGGCGTCGCTGTGGATCGCCTTCCGCCCGACGCCCAGGAACGGCGCCCTGGCCCGGGTGCTCGAGGCTCTCGGCTTCGCTCCGGCCGAAGGCGGGTTGCTGCTGGCGCTGCCGGCGGCGAGCCTGGACGGCGACCTCGTCGAGGTCGAGGCGATGGGCGACGCCTCGAGCGAAGCCGACGGCCAGGCGCAACCCGGGCGCCGGGCGGTGGCGTGAGCGACCGGCCGGCTCCGGCGGCAGGCGGCGCCGCGCCTCGGGAAGGCGGCATGGAGCCGACCCTCTTCAAGTTCATCTTCCGCTACAGCTGGCGCCAGCAGCTGGTGCTGCTGACGCTGACGGCCTTGTCGTTTCCGACCCTCTACGCCTCCCTCGAGCTGCCGAAGATGATCATCAACAAGGCGATCGGCAGCCAGGACTTCCCCAAGAGCTTCGCCGGCTTTGCGCTGGACCAGATCCCCTACCTGTTCGCGCTGTCCTCGGCCTTCCTCGGCCTGGTCGTGATCAACGGCGGCTTCAAGTACTACATCAACGTCTACAAGGGCCGTCTCTCCGAGCGCATGCTCCGCCGGCTCCGCTTCCAGATGTTCGCCCGGGTGCTGCGCTTCCCGGTCCCGCACTTCCGCCGCACCTCCCAGGGCGAGCTGATCGCCATGATCACCGCCGAGGCCGAGCCGGTGGGCGGCTTCGTCGGCGACTCGGTCGCGGTTCCGGCCTTCGAGGGGCGGACGCTGATCACCAGCATCGCCTTCATGATGGTGCAAGATCCCATCCTCGGGCTCGCCGCCATGGCCCTCTACCCGGTGCAGATGTACGTGATCCCGAAGCTGCAGCGGCAGGTCAACGCCCTGTCCAAGCAGCGGGTGCGAACGGTGCGCCGGCTCTCCGAGCGGATCGGCGAGATCGTCACCGGCATCGAGGAGGTGCACGCCAACGGCACCGCCGAATGGGAGCGGGCCAACATCTCCGACTGGCTCGGGAAGATCTATTGGATCCGCTACGACATCTACCGCAAGAAGTTCTTCATCAAGTTTCTCAACACCTTCCTCGGCCAGCTGACCCCGTTCTTCTTCTATTCGATCGGTGGCTACCTGGTGATCGAAGGCGACCTCACCATCGGCGCGCTGGTCGCCGTATTGGCCGCCTACAAGGACATGTCCGACCCGTGGAAGGAGCTGCTCGCCTGGTACCAGCAGAAGGAGGACACCCGGGTCAAGTACGACCAGATCGTCGACCAGTTCCACCCGGCGGGGCTGCTCGAGGAGGCGGTGCAGGAACCGGGTGACGGCGATGTTCCCCACCTCTCCAGCCCGGTGGTTGCAACCAACGTCTCGCTGGAGGAGGAAGGCGGGATCAAGACCCTCGACGGGGTCACCTTCCAATTCGAGGTGACGGACAAGGTCGCGCTGATCGGCGAAAGCGGCTCCGGCGCCCATAGCCTGGCCAAGGTTCTGGCGCGGCTGGTCTCTCCGACCTCCGGGAGCATCCGCTTCGGCGACGCCAACCTCGCGGCCATGCCGCAGGTCGTGACCGGCCGGCGCATCGGCTACGTCGGCCAGAGCGTGGCGCTGTTCAACGGCACCATCCGCGACAATCTCGTCTACGGCTTGAAGCACCGGCCGGTGAAGCCGCCCGAGTACGAGGAGACGGGCAAGGCGGACTGGGAGCGGTTTGTCGAAGAGGCCGAGGCGGCCGGCAACAGCGTCAGCGACGTCGCCGCCGAGTGGATCGACCTGGGAAGCCTCGGCGCCTCCTCGGAGGACGACTTCGACCAGCACATCGTCCAGGTGCTCTCGGTGGTGGAGCTCGACAACGAGGTGTTGAGCTTCGGCCTCCAAGGGGTAATGCATCCGCTCGATCACCCAGGGCTGGCCCACAGGATCCTCGACGCGCGGCGGGTGCTGCGGGCGCGGATCGCCGAGCCGGAGTACCAGAACCTGGTCGAGCCGTTCGACCGCGAGGCCTACAACGCCAACATGTCGGTGGCGGAAAACATCCTGTTCGGCACCCCCGTGGGCCCGGCCTTCGACCTCGCCCACATTGCCGAGAACGGCTACATGCTCAGCGTTCTCGAACAGGTGGGGCTCAAGGACCGCTTCCTCGAGATCGGCGTCGGCGCGGCGCGGATCATGGTCGACCTGTTCCAGGAGCTGGCTTCGGATCACCAGTTCTTCGAACGCTTCAGCTTCATCAGCGGCGACGACCTGCCGGCGTACGAGGCGGCGCTGAGACGGGTGGAGGCTGCCGGTGGCGTCGTCGAGGAGGACGACCGGCCGCTGTTCATGGCCGTCCCGTTCAAGCTGATCCCCGAACGCCATCGCCTGGGCCTGCTCAACCCGGTGCTGGAAGAAAGGCTGCTCGACGCCCGCAAGGCGTTCGCCGAGGGCCTGCCCAAGCACTACCAGGACGCGGTCGCCTTCTTCGACCCCGAGCAGTACAACCCGCCGGCCTCGGTGCTGGACAACATCCTGTTCGGCAAGCCGATCCTGGAGCGGCCGCGGGCGCGCGAGCGGATCACCGCCCTGGTCGGCGAGGTCGTCGACCAGCTGGGCTTGCGCACCACGCTGATCGACCTCGGCCTGACCTTCGAGATCGGGATCGGCGGCAGCCGGCTTTCCCCGGGGCAGCGGCAGAAGCTCGCCATCGCCAGGGCGCTGCTGAAGCAGCCGGACCTGATGATCGTCGATCAGGCGACGGCGGCGCTCGATCCCAGCGGCCGCGCCGCCATGCGCCGCAACCTGATCGCCGCGTGCGAGCACAGCGGGCTGATATGGGTGCTGCCCGACCTCGCCGACGCCGAGGGCTTTGGCCACGTCATCGTCATGGACGGCGGCCGGGTCGCGGAGCAGGGGCCGATGGCGAGGATCGTGGGCGGCGGCCAGGCACAGGCGGCAGGCTGAGCGCGGCAGGCGCGCAGACGACGGGTTTCGGGCGGGAGGTGGCGGAAGATGGCGCAATACGCCGACATGGTGTCCCTGCTGCGGGCGGTGCCGCTGTTTGCCGGCCTCGATCCGGCCAGGCTGAAACTGCTCGCGTTTTCCAGCACCTACCTGACGCTGGCCGGCGGCGAGGTGCTGTTCTATTCCGGCGAGGCGGCCGACGCGGTCTACATCATCGAGGAGGGCGAGGCGGAGATCCTCGTCGGCTCCGGTCGCGACGAGGTCCACGTCGGCACCCTCGGCCGTTACTGGCTCCTGGGCGAGCTCGCCGTTTTCCGCAACCAGCCGCGCTCGGCGACCATCCGGGCGAAGGGCCACCTCCGCGTCGTCAAGATCGACGCCGACATCTTCCTGCGCATCGTCAGCGAAAGCCCCGACGTGGCGCTGAACATCATGCGCATCTTGAGCGACAAGCTGGCAAAGATGACCGAGAGCTTCGAGCGCTTCGAAAGCGGCCACCGGCAGCTGACCACGAGCAGCGAGACCTGCTGAAGGTTCGCCGGCGGCGAAGAGGCAGGACGGCGGTCAATCCCGCCCGAGGATCGCCTCGAGCGCAACCGCGATGCCAGGCGGCTCCAGCGCAAGGGTGCCGGAGCGGACGATGGTGGTGCGCGCCACCGCCTCGCCCTCGATCCGGTGATGAATGATGAAGCGGGACTTCGGATCGACGATCAGGTAGTGCCGGAGCGTCGGCAGCCTTGCGTAGTCGGCGAGCTTGGCGCCGGCGTCGCGCGCCTGGGAGGACGGGGACACCACCTCGACGACGATGACGGGATCGGTGACCTTGACCGCGTCGTCGTCGAGCGGCTCGCCACAGCGGACCAGGGCGTCCGGCTCGTAGACCGTCGCGGCGTCGATCTCCACCGCCATGCCGTCCGGGCAGGCGACGCACGGCAGCCCCGCTTCGCGAATGGCATCGTCGAGCGCGCGCCAGACCGCGGCCTTCACCATGGCGTGGCGCCACCGCTCGGGCGCCATGGCGACGACCTCGCCCGCGACCAACTCGTACCGGCTGCCCTTGGACTGGCTCATCGCCCAGGTCAGGAACTCGTCGGACGTCATGCTCCCTTTTGCCGCCAGACCCATGGTCCGCTCCATGTCACGCCCCGGCACCAGATCCCGCGCCCGTGAAGTGTAGCCGTTTTCGCGGCTGGCGTCGGCCCCTCGGGCAGGGAGGAACAACGTCGGGTCGGGGGCGTTGCTGAACGCCCCGGCCGCTTCGGCCGGATCTTTTGCCAGGGACGAGGAGCGATCCATGTCGCAAGCACCATCCGTCACCGACATGACCAAGGCCATGAAGGGGATGACGTTTCCCGCCGACAAGAAGGCGCTGAAGAAGCACGCCCAGGACAACGGCGCCCCAGAGGGGGTGCTGAGCGCCATCGACCTCCTCCCGGAGGACGAATTCGGCTCCATCACCGACGTGACCAAAGCCTACGGCCAGGAAGACAAGAGCAAGATCTCCGGTGGCGACAAGGCGGAGTCGAAGCAGCAGGCGCGCAAAGGCGGCAGCAAGCGCTCGTCCGGCTGACGCTGCCGAGGCTGCCGGCCGGCGGCGGGTCCGGCTTCGCCGCGACCCGCCCTACGGCTTCGCTTCGGCCGGCAGGAACTTGAACGGCTCGGCTGCGACGAAATCGTCGGCGACCTCTCCGGAGAAAACCTCGCCATTGGCGACGGTCAGCGTCTTCACCGGCGCGCCCGGCTTGAGGTCGAGCTTGGAGAGCGACACCCAGAAGGCGTTCGGCCGCGTTGCCGAGTCGAAGAAGTAGACCAGGTTCTTCTGGTCTGCCGCCGTCCGCCAGATGGTCGAGGCAATGTTGGGCTCGCCCAGCGTCGATATGCCGAGCGGCACGCTCACCGCGCGCATGACGCTCAGGACGCTCGCCACCGCCTGGTTGGAGTAAGCCTCGCCGGGCACGCCCATGAGGTAATTGGGGTCGGCCGCCCGCGGGATCGCGCCGAGCAGGAACGAGGCGCGGGCGAAGCGATCGGCGGCGCGGTTGGTGCCGGGCAGGAACACCAGCCCACCGACCTTCTGCCAGTATGCGTTCAACGCCAACTGTTGTGCGTAGGCCGGCGAGTTCGTCATCACCGTGTACTGCTTGCCGTGGTGGACGACGAGCTTGCCGTCGACGTACTCGAAGATCGCCGAGTCGCCGGACGCATCCGAGATCGAGAGGTGCAATGCCGCCGGGACGCCGTTAGGCAACTCGGGGGCAAGGATGTCGAAGGGCTGCCCGCTCAGGGCCGCAACCGCCTCGGCGACGGTCGCGAATTCGTCGAGGACGTATTGCGCCCAGGCGGCGATGGACAGGTCGGGACGGTCAGGGGACGGCTCCGCATAGCTCGCCTCCGCAAGATAGAGCAGGTTGGCGGCCAGCCCCTTCTCGTTCAAGCCGTCGCTGCTGCCGGCCTCGTAAGCGGAGACGACGACGCTGCCGTACTTGGACGTCCAGCGCAGCGAGGCCTTGCCGGCGGCGCCGTCGCGCGAGAGCCCGGCGGGGAAGACCCACAGGTTGGAGCCGAGGTCCTCGCTCCAGTCCATGCTCCGGCCGGTGATCACGGTGCCGTCGGCGCCGGTATAGAGAGCCCGGGTGCACGCCGCCGCCGGCTGCGCGGCAGCCGTTGCCAACAGGCCCAGGGCAAAAAGGCGCAGCGCCCGGCGCGTCAGCGCGGTGAGCTTCATTTCTCTTCCTCCTCGAAGGACCAGCGGTGGAGGGATAGCCGATATGTCGAGCCGCGTCACCCGCTCGCAGCGGGCGGAGGCGTGAGCGGTCTCATAAGACCAATGCTTCTCCTCGTACGGTTGATCCACACGGCTTCCCCAGCCGGAAGGGCCCGCTTCTTCAGTCCAGGCGTCCAGGCACGGGTCAAAGCTGGTGGGCGCCGAAGATCGCGACCGACATCTACAGGGCTTACTTCAAAGGCAGGACGCGAAATTTCGGATGAGCGTATGGCCGTACCGGGTCATATCACCCATGCGGCCTCGCATGTGTCAGGTCGTGGACGTGGGTTACTGGTTGTTCATATTACTTGCAACGAGGGGGCGACCATTATACGCTATAGCGCTATAGTAGCAGAGCATCGGGCATCCGTGGCGATAGACCATAAGCACTCGGCACCTGAGGACTGGTCGCGAATTGACATCCATATTCTTGAGGACATGGTTCGGGAAGCCGAGTTGTACATCCATAACCAGACAGCAACAGCGCAGTCACTCGATCAACGTGCGACTAGCCTATGCGCAATTGCATGCGCCGGTTCCGTTGCACTCCTAGTGCTCGTTTTTGATGAGTTCCCGCACGACGGCGTGCAGAGCCAAGCGATATTTATGTATTTGTTGATCGCGCTATGGTTCATTACCGCGATTGTATCAGGCCTAGCTCACAAACCACGTGACTGGCAATCGTCAGGGAGCCTCCCATCCAGCAGTTACGACGTAATTAAGGCAGACAAGTGGAGCAGGACCCAAATACTAGGTGCTTACGTAGAGCTTCTTGACGAATACTGCAACACAAATCGTAAGAGCAACGAGCGCCGAGCCACCATGCTCTCGTGGGCTCTATGCATCTTGGTGGCGTCTCCGGCCATCGCCTTGGCTTTAACCTTTATCATGATGAATTATTTTGCTTGTATGATCCCTGTTCCCTAGATCTGTTCTTTTCTATTTTCTGATTGTTCTGGAGGCCGCGCTGTTCGATCGGATTCGACTTTCTGGGTGGTTTGCCCGTGTTATTAACGATTTTTTCGTCATCTCTCGTCCGATCAGTCATATGTCATTCCCCTGGCCAGAAGCGCTTCGCAACGGATGTATGCCAAAACGTTCCTCTATGGCAAGTTCTCGTGGACGGGCATGCACCACTGTTGAGGTAGTGGTTGAGGCCGCATGCGGGCTTGCGTACCTCCCTTTTCGCTGTTCACCCTCCGCACCGCCGCTTCGGCCGTAAGCGATCTTAATAAAGAAACCGCACCCGCAGCGTGCCGGGGATCGCGGCGAGTTCGCGGCGAATGCCGGTGCCGGCCTCGAGCCGGCCGTCGATGTCGGTGACCACGTAGCCGATCTCGGCGTCGGTGCGGAGATACTGGCCGGCGATGTTGAGGGCCTTGGCCGAGAACACCTCGTTGATGCGCGAGAGCACCCCTGGGACGTTGCGGTGGATGTGGAGGAAGCGGGTGGCGTCGCGCTGGATCGGCAGCGACACCTCGACGAAGTTCACCGCGCCGATGGTGGCGCCGCTGTCGGAATAGCGGGCGAGCTTGTCGGCCACCTCGGAGCCGATGCTCGCTTGCGCCTCCTCGGTGGCGCCGCCGACGTGGGGGGTGAGGATGACGTTGCTCAAGCCCTGCAGGGGGCTCGCGAATGGCTCGCCACCGGCGGCCGGCTCCACCGGAAACACGTCGATCGCGGCGCCGCCGATGTGGCCGCCGCGGATCGCCGCGGCCAGCGCGTCGACGTCGACGACCTCGCCGCGGGCGGCGTTGACCAGCATGGCGCCGGGCCGCATCCGGGCAAGCTCGTCTGCGCCCATCATGCCGCGGGTTTCCGCGGTCGCCGGCACGTGCAGGCTGACCACGTCGGCAAGGCCAAGCAGCTCGTCCAGCGGGGCCGCGGGCGCGGCGTTGCCGAGCGACAGCTTCTCGACGATGTCGTAGTAGCGCACCCGCATGCCGACGGCCTCGGCCAGGACCGAAAGCTGCGAGCCGATGTGGCCGTAGCCGACGATGCCCAGGGTCTTGCCGCGGACCTCGTGCGCGCCTTCGTCGCTCTTGCGCCAGACGCCCCGGTGCGCCAGCGCCGACTTCTCGGGGACGCGGCGCATCAGCATGATGATCTCGCCCAACGCCAGCTCGGCGACCGAGCGGGTGTTCGAGTAAGGCGCGTTGAACACCGGGATCCCGGCGCGCTTGGCCGCGCCGAGATCGACCTGGTTGGTGCCGATGCAAAAGCAGCCGACGCAAAAGAGCCTGGGCGCCGACGCGATGAGCTCCGCCGTGAGCCGGGTGCGCGAGCGGATGCCGAGGATGTGCGCTTCGCCCAGAAGCCGGCGCAGGGTCTGCGGGTCGGGGCTCCCCGCCAACCGCTCGACGGTGACGTAGCCGTTGGTGGCGAACAGCCGGGCGGCGCTCTCGTGCACCCCTTCTGCGAGCACGATCCTGATCTTGTCCTTGGGAACCGAAAGCCGCGACATCGCCGATCCGCCGAGAGTGAGCCGAGGCGGGAGCCTGCTGTGGCCTCCGCGCGCGGTCAAGGCCCCTGGCATCCGCCACGCAACACCGTCGGCGGGAGGCCGGAGCGCGGTCCTTGGTTGTTGGCGGACGATCCTCTTCCTACCTCAGCAGCGGACGTGCGCGCGTTCATTTGCGCGAAACCACGGGGAAGGGTTGCGGATGCGAGCCGAAGCAGGTGCCGACCGATGACCATGCTCGCGCATTCGCGCCCCTTGTTCTGCCGGGTCATCGGCTTGCACGCGGCGACGCCGGACATCCGCATCGTCCGCCTCGCCATCGTCTCGGGCGGGCCGTTCCGCTTCGCCGCCGGCCAATACGCACGGGTGACCTTTCTGGCGCAAAGCCCCAGGGACTACTCGCTCGCCAACAGCCCTATGGAGCCGGTGCTCGAGTTCCATATTCGCCACCGCGCGGATGGCGGCGCCGGCCATTTCGTCGCCCGGACCCTTCGCATCGGCGATCACGTCTGGGTCGAAGGCCCCTTTGGCGAGGCTTGGCTCAGGGCCGATCACACCGGCCCGATCCTGTGCATTGCCGGCGGTTCGGGTCTCGGGCCGATGAAGTCCATCGTCGAGACCGCGCTCGCCGTCCAACCGGAGCGGCGGGTCGATCTTTATTTCGGCGGCCGCAACGAGCGAGACATCTACCTCGAAGACCGTTTCCAGGCGCTGGCGCGGAGGCACCCCAACTTCCGCTACCACGTTCTGCTGTCGGCGACGCGGCCGGCCACCGCCAGGCGGCGCGGCACCGTGGTCGAGGGCGTGGCCGCGGATTTTGCGGTGCCGCTGGCAGGCGGGGCGTCGCCGCTCCAGGGAGCCAAGGTGTACATGGCCGGCCCCCCGGCCATGGTCGAAGCGGCGATCGTGGCGTTGCGGGACCTCGGGGTGCCGCCCGCCGACATCCACGCCGACCCGTTCCACTCCGCGGCCGCGGCCGTACCGGCGGCGAGCGCCTGAGCCCGGCGGCGGATGCGGTGGCGGACATAGGGGAAACCCTCGAACTGGTGCGCGCCGGCCGCAGCAGCGACCTTTGGCCGGCCATCGAGGCGGCGCAGTCGGGGCGGATCGTCGTCCACGATGAGCCGGCGGACGCCGACGAGGATGAGGCCATCGCCGACCTGGCAGGGGCACTGGAGCGGGTGATCGAGGCCTGGGACCAGGAGGGGCTGCAAAACAAGGCGCCGCTGCTGCGCCTGATCGACGAGAGCCTGGCGGCGCTGGCGCCCAAGGGGCTGGCCCTCTACTGGGGCTGCATCGAGCGGACGATCGTGCTGGACGGCGGCACGGACGTGGTCATGCCGGTCGCGGTGCTTGCGCTCGGCCGCTCCTCGGCGCCGACCCGGCGGATCGAGATGCCGTCGCTGCTCGAGGCCGGCTCGCTTGCCGAGCCGGAGGAGGATGGACGCTGAAGCTCCGGCGGAGAGCCGCGGCGCCGCCGGTTCGGGCGGGCGACGCCTGGGCTCCAGGGCCGCCGAACAGGAAAAACCGCTGGTTTGCCCACAAAGGCCGGTGCTAAAAAAGGGAGGATGGAGAACATGGGAATGCTGGTTCCATATGGAGCCCTGGTCGGCTATCAGGCGGCGATCGTCAGTCAGTACATGAAGGCCGTTCTCGGAGCGGCGCATGCCTATGCCGATCTCCTGGATCCGCGCCCGGACTTGGCCGTGCCGGCGCGCTCGGTGAAGGTTCCGTACGCTTGGTGGTGGTAGCGCCACCGTTCCCGCGCCGGTGCCACCCCGCTCCACCTCGTCCATCGCCCGACTGTCGGCCCCGCGGCGCGGGCGCCTCTCGTCGCGTCAGGACCTGAGCGTGCTTTCGCTTGCGTCCGGCGTTCCCGACGTTGCACTCGACGGCTGGGAGCACGTGCGGGTGCGCGCCCTGCTCGTCGGCAAGCGCATCGATTTGCGCGCGCTGCAACGCGGGTCGGAGCTTGCCGGCCAGCCGGTTGCGGTTCCTGCGGGTGAGAAGGGACTGGCGGTGCTGTTTCGCTACGGCGCGGTGGTCGTCTTCCACATGCAGCCGGTCGAGGAGGCCGCCTTCCTCAAGAGCCTCGAGAGCGTCGTCGGCGAGCCGTTCGAGACCGCCGAAAGTGAGGACGCCGAGATCGTCGTCGGCGACGCCGGCGGGCAAACCGATGGCGTCGACGTCAGCGGCAACATCCGCCTGCAGCGGGCAACGATGGATCGGCTGCTGGTCGTCGCCGACGTCTTGGCCAAGAGCGTGATCCTCGGCTACGACGAGAACCGGGTTGCCGCGGTGTTCGACCGCATCGAGCCGGTCGCGGAGCGGCTGCATCGGGTGGGGCGGTCGGTTTCGGTGCGAGACCTGCTCGGCCACATCGCCGACGTCCTGATCACCCAGCACCGGATGGTGGGGCGGGTCGAGGTCACCGAGAAGCCGGAACTGGTGTGGGACAACGCCGACCTGGGGCGCCTGTACGTCCGACTTCGCGACGAGTACGAGCTGACCGAGCGCGACCGCGCGTTGAACCGCAAGCTCGAGCTGATCTCGCAGACGGCGACCACGTCGCTCGGCCTGGTTCAGGCCCAGCGCAGCCTCAGGGTCGAGTGGTACATCGTCATCCTCATCGTCGTGGAAATCTTTCTCACCCTCTACGGCATGTTCATCGCCGGCGGCTCGCACTGAAGCAACTTGTGATCAAGTAATTAGGGAACCGCCCGTCATGTATGGACGGCCCCCGGGTGGCAAGGGGTTTTGGAGCGGCTTCGGCGATCGGGTCTGGAGCGGTCATGTATCCGGCCTGTTGATGCGGTTCGATGACCGCTGGCCACGAGGGGTTTCGCG
>JAXMOZ010000062.1:0-20586 GCA_034382075.1 Rhodospirillales bacterium | reverse complement strand
GGCGGGGCCCCGCCTGGCCACTCTCTCCCCCGACGTCATGGCCGCACTCGTTGCGGCCATCCAGGTCTTTTCAATGAAAAGCATCGAGGCGCGGAGCGGCGTGGCGACGTAGGCCGGGTCGAGGCGAAGCCGGACCCGCCGAAAGAAACGGCGCCGTTGGCGCGCCGCCTCCGCGCACTGATGGGCGAATTCTTGATCCAGCCCATCGGCGAGCCGCCCTAGCTGTTCATCGCCTCGAAGAATTCGCTGTTGGTCTTCGACTGGCGGAGCTTGTCGAGCAGGAACTCCATGGCGTCGACCACGCCCATGGGCATCAGCACCCGGCGCAGAACCCACATCTTCGACAGCGTCGACTTGTCGACCAGCAGCTCTTCCTTGCGGGTTCCGGAGCGGGTGATGTCGATGCTGGGCCAGGTCCGCTTGTCGGCGAGCTTGCGGTCGAGAATGATCTCCGAGTTGCCGGTGCCCTTGAACTCCTCGAAGATGACCTCGTCCATCCGCGAGCCGGTGTCGATCAGCGCGGTGGAGATGATCGTCAGCGATCCCCCCTCCTCGATGCAGCGGGCGGCGCCGAAGAACCGTTTCGGCCGCTGCAGCGCGTTGGCGTCGACGCCGCCGGTGAGCACCTTGCCCGACGAGGGAACGACGGTGTTGTAGGCCCGGGCCAGCCGGGTGATGGAGTCGAGCAGGATGACCACGTCGCGCTTGTGCTCGACCAGCCGCTTGGCCTTCTCGATGACCATCTCGGCCACCTGGACGTGGCGCGCCGCCGGCTCGTCGAAGGTCGAGCTGATGACCTCGCCCTTGACCGAGCGGGCCATGTCGGTGACCTCCTCGGGCCGCTCGTCGATCAGCAGCACGATCAGGTAGCACTCGGGATGGTTGGCGGCGATGGAGTGGGCGATGTTCTGCAGCATCACCGTCTTGCCGGTGCGCGGCGGGGCGACGATGAGCGCGCGCTGGCCCTTGCCGATCGGCGAGATCAGGTCGACCACCCGGCAGGTCACGTCCTTGCGCTCGCCGCTCTCGATCTCCATGGCGAGCCGCTCCTGCGGATAGAGCGGGGTGAGATTGTCGAAGTTGATCCGGTGGCGCACCTCCGACGGGTCGCCGAAGTTGATCCGGGTGACCCGAAGCAGGGCGAAGTAGCGCTCGCCGTCCTTGGGCGAGCGGATCTCCCCCTCGACCGTGTCGCCGTTGCGCAGGCCGAAGCGGCGGACCTGGCTGGGCGAAACGTAGATGTCGTCCGGCCCGGGGAGGTAGTTGGCCTCGGGCGAGCGGAGGAAGCCGAACCCGTCCTGGAGGATCTCGAGCACCCCGTCGCCGAAGATCGCGACCTCGTTTTCCGCCATCTGTTTGAGGATGGCGAACATCATCTCCTGCTTGCGCAGCGAGCTGGCATTCTCGATTTTCAGCTGCTCGGCATAGCTGAGAAGCTCCGCCGGAGGCTTGGACTTCAGTTCCTTCAAGTTCATCGGTGGTGACGCTTCTTCGTGGGGATGATGGGGGAGCGGCCAGAGCCCGGAACGGGCGCGGCGATTGCCGACGGGACAGCAGTCAGCCACAACCGGCCGAGCCAGCACGGACGCTTCTTCGAAATCTCGGCGTGGAGCGGAGGACAGAGAACGAGACTAAGCTAACAACACAATGGATCAGGTCTTACGGGTGTGTCAAACGCTGATTAGCGGTAGCAGTTGCACTTTCGGGGGAGCCTGCCGCCCGGCCGTTCCGAAGCGACCCCACCGACGGGCTTCGCGGCCGGCTAGAACGGCTTGAACACCGCGAGGATGACGATGCCGATCATCAGCAGCGTCGGCACTTCGTTCATGACCCGGTAGAAGGTTTCCGAGCGGCTGTTGCGGTCAAGGGCAAAGTCCTTCCGCCACTTGGCCATGAGGCCGTGGCTCGCCGCCAGCGCCACCACCAGGGTGAGCTTGGCGTGGAGCCAGCCCATGCTCCAGGCATCCAAGCCGAGGTACCAGATGAGGACGCCGCCGGTAAGGAAGGTCGCGATCATCGCCGGGTTCATAATCGCCCTGAGCAGGCGGCGCTCCATCACCTTGAAGGTCTCGGAGGCCTCCGATCCCACCGCCTGCTTGCAGTGGTAGACGTAGAGCCTGGGCAGATACAGCAGCCCCGCCATCCAGGAGACGAAGCTGAGGACATGCAGCGCCCGCGCCCACAGGTAGCCGTCATCCATCCCCGTCTCCTTGAGCCTTGGCGCCGCTGGCGGTCGGCGGCAGGCACGGACACCCCTGCCAGCGCTCCTGGCAGAGCCGTCCGCCCTCGCCACCGGCGACGCCGGTTCGCCGTTCTAGCGCACCGCTGACCAGCTCGGCCAGCCCATCGATGAAGGCTGGCGTGGTTCCGACCGCGGGCACCCGAAGGTAGTGGGCGATCCCCCGCCCGGTGGCGAGATGGCGGTACTCGATGTCGAGCTCGACCAGCGTCTCCGAATGCTCGGAAACGAAGGCGATGGGAACGACGATGGCGGTGGCGACGCCGTCTTCGGCCGCGCGTTCGAGTTCCTCCTCGGTGGACGGGCCGATCCATTTCAACGGCCCCACCCGGCTCTGGTAGCAGATCGCATGATCGAGGCCGGGATCGGCGAGCTTCGCCATGACCGCCGCAACCGTCCGCTCCACCTGCCATTGGTAGGGATCGCCGCGGGCGATGACCCGCTCGGGCAGCCCGTGGGCGGAGAACAGCAGGCGGAACCGGCCGCCGTTGGCCCGCGCGGTGGCGATGGCGTCGGCCACGTGTTCGGCGACCGCGGCGACGAAGCCAGGGTCGGTGGGATAGCAGCAAACGGCCGAAGCCGGCGCCGCGAGGCCGGCACCGGCGGCGGCCTCGTCCCAGGCGGCGAGGGAGGAGCCGGTGGTCGTCGTCGAGTATTGCGGGTAGAGCGGCAACAGCACGATCCGATCCGGCCGCCACGCCACCACCTCGCGCACCGCCGCCTCGGTCAGCGGGTGCCAGTAGCGCATGGCGATGAAGCTTTTGGCCTCGATCCCGCGGGCCGCGAGCACTCCCTCCAGCGCCTCGCCTTGCGCTTGCGTGAGCGGCAGGAGCGGCGAGCCGCCGCCGATCTGAGCATAGATCTCGCGGGCCACCGGCGCCCGTCTGCGGGCGATCAGCTTCGCCAGCGGCCTTCGCAGCAGCGCCGGCAGGCCGATGATGGCGGGGTCGGAGAACAGGTTGGCCAGGAACGACTGCACCGCCTCCAGCCGGTCGGGACCGCCCAGGTTGAACAGCACCACCGCGACCTTGCCGCCGCCCATGCCCCCGCTCATGCTCTCGCTCATACCGGCGTCCAGCCGCGAACCAGCTCGGCGATCCGGCCGATGTGCTCGGGCGGGGTGTCCGGAAGCACCCCATGGCCGAGGTTGAAGATGAACCGGTCGGGCCCGAGGCTGCCGAGGATCCGCCGGGTTTCCGCCTCCAGGGCGGGACCGCCGGCAACCGCCAGCAGGTTGTCCAGGTTGCCCTGGACGGCGCACAAGGGCTTTAGCGCCGCCGCGGCCCAGTCCGCCGGCACGCCGGCATCCAGGCCCACCGCATCGACCCCGGTCTCCTTGGCGTAGGCCTCGTAGAGCACGCCGGCGGCGCGGGGAAAGCCGATGATCCGAACCTCGGGCGCATGCGCCTTCAGCCTGCGGACGATCGCCGCGGTGGGGGCGATGACCAGATCGCGGAACTGGGTCTCCGGCAACAGCCCGGCCCAGCTGTCGAAGAGCTGCACCACCTCGACGCCGTGGTCGATCTGCCGGCACAGGCAGTGGCTCACGGCATCGACCAGAACCGACATCAGCCGGGCAAAGCTCTCGGGCTCCCGCCAGGCCCAGGCCCGGGCCCGCTCGCCGTTGGTCCCGCCCTGGCCTTCGATCATGTAGAGGGCCAGGGTCCAGGGCGCCCCGGCAAAGCCGATCAGCGCGGTGTCGGCGGGGATCGCCTGGGCCAGACCGGAGACCGCGGCATAGACCGGGGCCAGCCGCTCGTCCAGCCGTTGAGCATCGAAGGCGGGGATCTGCTCGGCCCCAACCAGCCGCTCCAGAACCGGCCCCTGGCCCTCGACGAAGCGGACGGTGCGCCCCAGCGCGTCGGGGATGACCAGGATGTCGCTGAACAGGATGGCCGCGTCCATCCGATAGCGGCGCAGCGGCTGCAGCGCCGCCTCGATGCAGAGCGCCGGGGTGTAGCAGAAGCTGAGGAAATCCGGGGTCCCCCGGCGCAGCTGCTGGTACTCGGGGAGATAGCGCCCAGCCTGGCGGAGGAACCAGAACGGCGGCCGATCCGCCGGCTCATCGGTGAAGGCGCGCAGCAGGCGCTTGCTCAGCGGACCGTCCTTCCGGGTTGCGTTTTCAACAAATGCAGCGACGCTCACATCAAAACACTTCTTTTAAGAGAAAAGGTAGCTGTTGTAGTAGGGCCGTGGAAAGCCGGGGATTAAGCCGCTGTGGATGAGGAAGACGCCTCGGGCATGGCAGGGGACGTCGGGGCGGGATGGATGTGGGCAAGCGATGGGCTTTGCGCCAGAGGCCACTGAAGATGAAGCCGATCCTGCTTCGGCGGCAACGTGGGGATAAGCTCGTGGCGCGGCTTCGTCTCCCCCCTCCAGCGGCGTTCGGTCCCGGTTATGAACAGCCGGACAGAACCCGCGCAAGTCGCGTGGTTCAGGGGCCGGCGGGGCGACGCTGCCTTTCGCTGCACACCTGTCCACAGCCGGGGCGCTCGTTGTCCCGAGCTTCGGTAGCGTCTACGGAGGCTCCGGGCCCTTGGATCTGACGAACCCGCTGAGCGTCCGATCGGAGGCTCCCGGCGACGGTCGGCCGTTGGCGCCGGGGCCGCTGGTGCTGGCCTCGGCCAGCCGCACCCGCCGGCGGCTGCTCGACCAGGCCGGTATCGCCTACCTTGCCGATGCTCCCGACCTCGACGAGGGGGTGCTGAGGGCGGCAGCGCGCCATCGCGGTGAGGATGCCGAGACGGCGGCCACGGCTTTGGCAGCGGCGAAAGCGGTTGCCATCTCGGAGCGCAGGCCGGACGCCGTCGTCATCGGCGCCGACCAGATCCTCGAGTGCGACGGCCGCTGGTTCGAGAAGCCGAACGAACTCGACGCAGCGCGCGCGGCCTTGCTGGCGCTCCGCGACCGCCGTCACCGGCTCATTTCCGCCGTCGCGGTGGCGCAGGGCGGGCACTGTTGCTGGCGCCACGTCGATGTCGCGACCATGACCATGCGGCCGTTTTCGCAAGCCTTCCTCAGCCACTATCTGGAGACCGCGGCCGGCGACGCGCTGGATACGGTGGCCGGGTACCGCTACGAGGGGCCGGGCGTCCAGCTGTTCTCGGCGACGGACGGCGACATCTTCACCATCCTCGGCCTGCCCCTGCTTGCGCTGTTCGCCTACCTGCGCGAGCAGGGCGTGCTGCTCGACTGAGCCATGCCGGAGACGGACAGCCCCAAGCTCTTCGGCCGGTCGGCGCTTTCCGGGGCCGCGCGGGTGGCCGGCGTCATCGGTTGGCCGATCGCCCACTCGCTGTCGCCCCGGCTGCACGGCTTCTGGCTCGACCGCCACCGCGTCGACGGCGTCTATGTGCCGCTGGCGGTAAAACCGGGCATGCTCGGCCGGGCGCTGATCGGGCTGTCGGCGCTGGGCTTTGCCGGCGCCAATGTCACCATCCCGCACAAGGAGGATGCCTGCGCCTTGGTCGACGAGGTGTCC
The DNA here is from genome assembly GCA_034382075.1 of Rhodospirillales bacterium. Taxonomy (GTDB): domain Bacteria; phylum Pseudomonadota; class Alphaproteobacteria; order Rhodospirillales; family Defluviicoccaceae; genus JAEULH01. Next base: position 14,866 of record JAXMOZ010000062.1, on the reverse strand, counting down.
GACCTCGCGCTTCGCATCGGCGCGGTCAATACCATCGTCGTTCGCAGCGACGGCCGGCTGTTCGGCACCAACACCGACGCCTTCGGCTTCATTGCCAACCTGGAGGCCGGCTGTCCCGGCTGGCGCGCCGATGCCGGCCCGGCGGTCCTGCTCGGCGCCGGCGGTGCCGCCAGGGCGATCGCCGTGGCCCTGATCGAGGCCGCCGCGCCGGCTCTCGTCATCGTCAACCGCGACCAGGGCCGGGCCGAGCGCCTCGCCGCGAAGCTGGGCCCTGCCGGCGTCCGCGTCGAGCCCTGGGCGAAGCGGGCCGAGGTTGCCGGCGAAGCCGCCTTGCTGGTCAACGCCACCAGCCTGGGGATGGCGGGCAAGCCGCCGCTGGACATCGACCTCGCCGCCCTGCCTGGCGAAGCGGTCGTGACCGACATCGTGTATGCGCCGCTGGTCACGCCGCTACTGGCCGCGGCCGGGGCGCGGGGCAATCGCACCGTCGACGGCCTGGGGATGCTGCTGCATCAGGCGCGCCCGGCGTTCCAGGCGTGGTTTGGCATCGACCCGGAGGTGAGCCCCGAACTGCGCCGCCATGTCGAGCAGGGTCTCCGGCCGTCGTGATCGTTCTCGGTCTCACCGGCTCGATCGCCATGGGCAAGTCGACCGCGGCCGGGATGTTCCGCCGGCTCGGCGTGCCGGTGTGGGATGCGGACGGCGTCGTCCATGCCCTGTTCGACCGGGGCGGCGCCGCAGTCGCTCCGGTCGAGGCGGCGTTTCCCGGCGTCGTCCGCGACGGCCGGATCGACCGCGAGGCGCTCGGCGCCCGGGTCCTCGGCGATCCGGTGGCGCTGGATCGGCTGGAGGGCATCGTCCATCCGCTGGTCTATGCCGACCAGCATCGCTTTCTTGCGCGCCAGCGGCGGGCGCGGCGCCGGCTGGTCCTTCTCGACGTGCCGCTGCTGTTCGAAAGCGGCGGCGACCGCGTCTGCGACAAGATCGCCGTGGTGTCCGCCCCCGCCCTGGTCCAGCGCCAGCGGCTCCGCCAGCGCCTGGGGATGGACGAGGCGCGGATCGACGCGATCCTCGCCCGGCAGATGCCGGATGCGGAGAAGCGGAGCCGCGCCGACTTCGTCATTCCCACGGGCCTCGGCCGGGCTTGGTCCATGCGGGCGGTTGCGCGTATCGTAGCGGCGCTGAGCAGCTGCGGGCCGGGCCGGGGAAGAGGGGCGAATGCGCGAGGTCGTTCTCGACACCGAAACCACGGGCATTGATCCGGCCGAGGGCCACCGGGTGGTGGAGATCGGCTGCGTCGAGCTGGTCAACCACGTCCCGACCGGCCGCAAGTTCCATGCCTACGTCAATCCCGAGCGGCCGATGCCGACGGGCGCGTTCGAGGTCCACGGCCTGACCGACGCCTTCCTGGCGGAACAGCCGCGCTTTCCAACGGTCGTCGACGGTCTGCTCGCGTTCCTGGGCGACGCGCCGCTGATCATCCACAACGCCGCCTTCGACGTGGGCTTTCTCAACGCCGAGTTCGCCCGCTGTGGCCGCCAGCGCCTGCCGGACAGCCGGGCGATCTGCACCCTGACCAAGGCGCGGACGATGTTCCCGGGAGCGCCGGCGAGCCTCGACGCGCTCTGCCGCCGCTACGAGATCGACATTTCCGACCGGGCCTTGCACGGGGCGCTGAAGGACGCCGAGCTTCTCGCCGCCGTTTATCTCGAGCTGGTTGGCGGCCGCCAGCCGGCGCTGATGCTGGCGATCCAGTCGCGCCGCCAGGCCGCCGCCGGCGTTGCCCCGGCTGCGCGAACGCCGATCGTGGTCCAGCCCTCGGCCGAGGAGGAGGGCGCGCACGCGGCGTTCGTGGCCCGGCTGCCGCAGCCGCTGTGGCTGGAGCTGGCCCCTTCCCTGCCGCTGACGGAGGGCGTGGGGGCCTGAAATCTCTGAAGCCCCTCACCCCGACCCTCTCCCGCTTGCGCGTTGCCGCGCGCGGGAGAGGGAGCCGCTCGTCGAAACCTCGGCATACGCCCCCTCGCCCACCAAGTGGGAGAGGGGCGCTTCGCGAAGCGAAGGCGCACCCGCGAGCCCTTGCGAGCGGGAGGGTGAGGGCAAAGGCGGCGAAGCGGAATGGTCAGGCAAAACGCCCTCAGAGGCGGGCGCGGACGATGCCCTCGATCTCGCCGTCGGTGAGCACGATCGGGTTGGTCTTCATCGAGCTGCCGCGGCTTTCGCCGACGACCGCAGGAACGTCGTCGGGCGTCATGGCAAAGGCGGAGAGCCTCGGCAGCGCCAGCTCCTGCGTCCAGGCGGTGAGCGTCTCGACCAGCGCCGCCAGCCGCTCCTCCCTTGCCGCGTGCGCACCACCCCCGAGCAGCCCGCCGACCCGCGCGTACTTCTCCAGCGCGGGCCCGCCCGGATCGCGCGCCTGTAGCGCCTCGATGTTGACCGCCGTTGCCGCCGCCACCAGGGTTCCGCAGCAGAGCCCGTGGGGGATGGGAAAGAACGCGCCGAGCGGCGAGGCAAGGCCGTGGACCGAGCCCAGCCCGGTCTGCGCCAGGCAGATGCCCGACAGCAGCGAGGCGTAGGCCACGCCGCCGCGCCCGGCAGCGGCTTCGGGACCGTGGCCGCGCCAGGCGGCGAAGAAGCCGTCGCAAAAGGCGCTCATCCCCGACCAAGCCAGCGCGTCGGTGAGCGGATTGGCCTTGATCGAAACGAAGCTTTCGAGGAGCTGGGTGAAGGCGTCCATGCCGTTGGCGGCGATGATCTCGGCCGGGCAGCCCGCAAGCAGCTCCGGATCGACGACGGCGACGCGGGCGACCAGCGCCTCGTCGCGGAACGATTTCTTGAAGCCGCCGGGGCCGCGCCGGCTGAGCACGGCGTTCTTCGTCGCCTCGCTGCCGGTGCCGGCGGTGGTCGGCACGGCGATAAAGGGAACCGCGGGGCCGGTGTAGGGCCGCTCGACCCCCAACCCTTCCAGGTGTTCCACCACCGAATGCGAATGCCGAAGCATCCCGGCGATGGCCTTGGCGGCATCCAGGGCGCTGCCGCCGCCGATGCCGACGACCACGTCGATGTCCGAGCGACCGTAGGCGGCGACCGCGTCGTCGACCAGATCGGGCGACGGCTCGCCCTCGACGGGGACATGCTGAAAGGCCACGCCCTGCTCTCTTAGGGCGCGGGAGAGGGCCTGCCAGGACGGGGTTGCGGCAAACGAGCGGGCGCCGGTCACGACCAGCACCCGGGACCCGATCGCCCTGATCTCACCCGGCAACGTGGCGAGGCTGCCGGCGCCGAAGACGATCCGCGGCAGCCTGGCGATAGAGAAAGGCGAGATCTGCTGGACCATCCTCAGGCCTCGGGGTAAAGGCCGATGTAGGGGATGCCCTGGCGCGGCTTCGCCATCATCTCGGCGACGGCATCGCGCCAGGCCGCGTAGTGCGGCGTCTCCTTGTGCCGCGCGGCGTCGGCGGCGCTGGCGTAGGCCTCGTAGAGGATGAACTCGGCCTTTTCGTTCGGATCCTGCAGCACATCGAAGCGGCGGTTGCCGGGCTCCTTCACCGAGGCCTCGTGATTCGCCCGGGTCGCGGCGATGAAGGCGTCGACGCACTCCGGCTTGACCGTTACCTTGACCAGGGTCACGTGCATGTCCGGCTCCTCCCCGATGGTTGCCACGATCTTGCGGGTCGGTGTTTGCCGGCGTCAAGGTGCCCGTTTTCGCCCATCAGCACCGCCGAAATGAGGCTTTCCGACTTCGATTTCCACATGCCGGCCGAAGCGATCGCCCAGCACCCGGTCGAACCGCGGGACACGGCGCGGATGCTGGTGGTGGGCGATACGCTTGCCGATCGCGCCGTGCGCGACCTGCCGGCGCTGCTGGTGCCGGGCGACCTGCTCGTTTGCAACGACACCAAGGTGATCCCGGTGCGGCTCGCCGGCTGCCGCGGCGAGGTGGCCGTCGAGGCGACCCTGATCGAGGATCTGGGAGGCGGCCGCTGGCGGGCGATGGCCAAACCGGGACGACGCCTCAGGCCCGGGCAACGGATCGAGTTCGCCGACGATCTTGCCGCCGAAGTGCTCGCCAAGAACGCGGACGGCACGGTCGAACTCGCCTTTGGCCTGGGAGATCCTGAGCTGCTGGCGGCGCTGGCGGCGCACGGGCAGATGCCGCTGCCGCCCTATATCAAGCGGCCGAAGCAGGGCGAGGCCCGCGACCACGTCGACTACCAAACCATCTTCGCCACCCGGCCGGGAGCGGTCGCGGCGCCGACCGCCGGCCTGCACTTCACCCCCGCCCTGCTCGACGCCCTCGCTGCCCGCGGCATCCGCAGGACCACGATCACGCTGCACGTCGGCGCCGGCACCTTCCTGCCGGTGAAGACCGACAGCATCGTCGACCACGTCATGCACGCCGAGCGGGGGGAAATCACTGAACAGGCGGCGGAGGCGGTGAACCGGGCACGAAGCGACGGCGGGCGCATCGTTTGTGTCGGCACCACCTCGCTGCGGCTGCTGGAGGCGGCGGCGGACGAGGAGGGCCAGCTCGCGCCGTTCGAGGGCGCGGTCGACCTGTTCATCACCCCCGGCTACCGCTGGAAGATCGCCGACCTGCTGCTCACCAACTTCCACCTGCCGCGCTCCACCCTGTTCATGCTGGTCTCGGCCTTCGCCGGCACCGGGCGGATGAAGGCCGCCTACGCCCACGCCCTCGCCCGGGGCTATCGCTTCTATTCCTACGGCGACTGCTGTCTCTTGTACCGGGAGGCGGCGGCGTGACCGGCGCCCCGGCGCGCTTTGAGCTGCTCGCAACGGACGGGACCGCCCGCCGCGGCCGGCTGCACACCGCCCACGGCAGCATCGAGACGCCGGCGTTCATGCCGGTCGGCACCGCGGCGACGGTGAAGGCGATGCTGCCGGAGATGGTCGCCGGCACCGGCGCCGAGATCATCCTCGCCAACACCTACCACCTGATGCTCCGCCCCGGGGCGGAGCGCGTCGCCAAGCTGGGCGGCCTGCACCGGTTCATGAACTGGCCGAAGCCGATCCTCACCGACTCCGGCGGCTACCAGGTGATGTCGCTCTCCGAGTTGCGCAGCATCGACGACCAGGGCGTCGCCTTCCGCTCCCACCTCGACGGCAGCCGGCACCTGCTCACGCCCGAACGGGCGGTGGAGATCCAGCATGCTCTCGATGCCGACATCACCATGGTCCTAGACGAATGCCCGCGCTTCGGCGCCGAGCCGGACGAGGTCGCGACCGCCATGCGCCGGTCGCTGCTGTGGGCAGGCCGCTGCCGCGAAACGTTCGCAGCCCGGCCGGGCTACGGCCTGTTCGGGATCGTCCAGGGCGGCGTGTCGGCGGCGCTGCGCGGCGAGTGCGCCCGCGCGCTGGTCGACACCGGTTTCGACGGCTACGCCCTCGGCGGCCTCGCCGTCGGTGAAGGTCAGGCGCGGATGTTCCAGGTGATCGAGGCCACCCTGCCGCATCTGCCGCAGGCCGCCCCGCGCTATCTCATGGGCGTCGGCAAACCGCCGGATCTCGTCGGCGCGGTGGCCCGCGGGATCGACATGTTCGACTGCGTGCTGCCGACCCGCTCTGGCCGCACCGGCCAGGCCTTTACCCGCTTCGGCCCGCTCAATCTGCGCAACGCCCGCCACGCGGAGGACCCGCGGCCGCTGGACGAGAGCCTGGAGTGCCCGGCCAGCCGTGACTACAGCCGCGCCTACCTGCACCACCTGGTGCGCTCGGGCGAGATCCTCGGGGCGATGCTGCTTACCTGGCACAACCTCGCCTACTATCAGGCGCTAATGGCCGGAATGCGCCGCGCGATCGAAGCCGGCGCCTTCGCCGAGTTCGCCGAGGCGTTTGCCGCGGATCAGGCGTCGGGGCAGGCGTTCGGCACCCATCCATGAAGGCGTGGCGGCAGCGGCCAGGCCGTCGGTTCGAGGTAAGGCGCTCGAGAGGAGGTCAAGAGCCTCCCTTGGCCTGCCAGGGCTGGAAGGCGTCCATGTAGAAGCGCTGCTCGCCGATGGCGAAGATCACGCCGTTGCGGGTGATCTCGGCAATGCCGAGGTCGCCGGCGACGATGTCGCCCTCGCGCGCCGCCCGGCCGTTGACCCGGATCATCCGCGCCTCGGGCGTCGCGGCGTAACGGTGCAGGGTGATGGCGATGCTGGGCAGGGTCCGCTGCACCTCCGCCGGCAGGTCGCGCAGCGCCATGGCGGTGACGAGCTCGGCGGCCGGCGCCGGCGCTGCCTCGGGCGGTGCCTTGCCGGGTGGTGCGGCCGAGCCGGCGAACGGCGCCGACGCTGCCTCGGACGGTGCCTTGCCGGGTGGTGCGGCCGAGCCGGCGAACGGCGCCGAGGCTGCCGGCTTCGGCTCGCGTTTGAGTTTCGGCTCGCCGGACCCAGGCGAAGAGTAAGGCCGCCGTTTCGGCTTGGCCTCGGCTTCCGCTTCGCCGCCGGCACCCCCAACCCGCGCCGGCGCGGCGGCGGTCGGGGCGGGTTCCGTGGCTTTTGCCGGAGCGGCTGGTGCCGGAGCTTTCACCGCCGGGGCCGGCGACCCTGGGGCGTCGGACTGCGGCGCCCGGGGCGCCGCCGCGGTTCGTTGCTCCCCTCCCGCCGCAGGAGCCGCCGCCGAGGGCGCCCCCGCTGTGCCCGCTGCCGGGCCCGCTGCCGGGCGTGCCGCCTCCATCTGCCGCAGCGACGGGCCGAGCGCCAACGCCGCAGCGACCACCAGAGCCGCCGCCAGACCCATCGCCAGCCCGACCTGCAGCGCCCGCGAGGACGCCTTCGCCGTTGCCGGCGGCGCGGTGTGGATGGTCGAGACCGCGGGGATCACCCGCTTGTTCCGCGCCTCTTCGGACCTGCGGATCGCCTCGAGGATGTACGACATCCGGGGCCTCCCGCTCTCAGCGCAGCGGCGCGGGGTCGGCTTCGGCCGGCACCCCGTCGCCCGCGACCACGTCCTCCAGGCGCAACGTTTCCAGAAGCGAGGCCGGGGCAAAGAAGTAGATGGCGGCGGCCAGGCCGATGCCGCCGATCAGCACGGTCATCGCCGCGGCGAACCGCTGAACCATCCGGCCGGTGGGCGTCGGCCGCTCCTCGCGCCGGCCGAACACCTCCTCGGCCGCCTTCTTCACCGTCCGCCGGGTTACCGCGCTCTCGCCCTGGACGTAGGCGCCGAGCAGCGCCCGGTCGCAGATCACATTGATCAGCCTGGGAACGCCGCCGCTGAGCCGGTAGAGCAGCGACAGCGCGCCCCTTTGAAACAGCGAGTCCCGGCCGCCGGCGCGGCGCAGCCTGTGGAGGACATACTCGTGGCTCTCCGCCCGGGTCAGTCCCTCGAGGTGGTATCGGGCGGTGATGCGCTGCGCCAGCTGCTTCAGTTCCGGCCGCTCCAGCATGGTCCTGAGCTCCGGCTGGCCGATCATGACGATCTGCAACAGCTTCTCGTCGTTGGTCTCCAGGTTGGTCAAAAGCCGCATCTGCTCGAGCACGTCCGGGGTCAGGTTCTGCGCCTCGTCGAGGATGAGGACCGCGGTGCGTCCCTCGGCGTGGCGGGCGAGCAGATAGGCGTTGAGGATATCGACATAGGTCTTGATGCTGGGCCCGCCGGTCGACCCCGCCGCCGGATAGACCAGCTCGAACTCGTCGCAGATGGCGGCGAGCATTTCGCTCGCGGAGAGCTTGGGGTTGAAGATGACGGCGACGTCGCAGTTCTCGGGAAGCTGCTCCAGCAGGCAGCGGCACAACGTCGTCTTGCCGGTGCCGATCTCGCCGGTGAGCAGCACGAAGCCGCCGCCAGACGCGCCGTAGACGAGGTGCGCCAGGGCCTCGCGGTGCTTCGCGCTCATGAACAGGTAGTGGGGGTTGGGCGCGATCGAGAACGGAGGCTCGTCGAGGTGGAAATAGTTGACGTACATCGCCCGCATCGGGGTCATGGCTCTGTTCGTCCCGCTCCGCCTCTGCCGCCGCGCCGCCGCCGGTACACCGGCCCTGCCGCCAGGGCTTGCGGCGGTTCAGGCTTGACAAAGCCATGCACATGGCTGCGCCTTGCGCCGGCCGAGCGGGCCGCGCTGCGCCCGGCGATGAACCGTGTTGTAGTTGCCACCGCCAATACTACCGAGGGCTGATGGGCCGATGAGTTTGCACCTATACAACACGCTGGCGGGAACAAAGCAACTATTCGCCCCGATCGATCCCCACTCGGTGCGGATGTATGTCTGCGGCCCCACCGTCTACGACTTCGCCCACGTCGGCAACGCCCGGCCGGCTGTGGTCTTCGACGTGCTCTTCCGCCTGCTTCGGCGCGTTTACGGCCAGAACCACGTCGTCTACGTGCGCAACATCACCGACGTCGACGACAAGATCATCGCCGCTCACCGCGCCAGCGGCGAGCCGATCGAGGCGATCACCGCCCGCACCGGCAAGGCCTACGAGGAGGACATGGCGGCGCTGGGCTGCCTGCGGCCGACGCTCGAGCCGCGGGCGACCCACCACATCGCCGAGATGATCGCGATGATCGCGGCGCTGATCGAGCGCGGCCACGCTTATGCGGCCGAAGGCCACGTGCTGTTCGAGGTGGCGACCATGCCCGGCTACGGGCGGCTGTCCGGGCGAAACACCGACGAGCTGATCGCCGGAGCCCGGGTGGAGGTCGCGCCCTACAAGAAGGGCGCCGGCGACTTCGTGCTGTGGAAGCCGTCCGCCGCCGACGAGCCGGGCTGGGACAGCCCCTGGGGCCGCGGCCGGCCCGGCTGGCACATCGAGTGCTCGGCGATGAGCGGGCGCTACCTGGGCGAGACCTTCGACCTGCACGGCGGCGGCCAGGACCTGATCTTCCCCCACCACGAGAACGAGCTGGCGCAAAGCACCTGCGCCCACGACGGCCGGCCCTTCGTCCGCTTCTGGGTGCACAACGGCTATCTGATGAGCGAGGGCGAGAAGATGTCGAAGAGCCTCGGCAACTTCTACACCGTCCACGACCTGCTCGAAGACGCGCCGGGGGAGGCCATCCGCCTGCTGTTGCTGCAGACCCATTACCGCCAGCCCCTGGACTTCACCAGGGGCGCGTTGGCCGGCGCCAAGCGAAGCCTCGACCGCTTCTATCTCGCCTTGGCCGAGGCAGCGGCAGACGACGGGGTGGGGAGCGGCGAGCCGGATCCGGCGGTCCAGGCGGCGCTGGAGGACGACCTGAACACGCCGCAGGCGATCGCCAGGCTGCACGAACTGCTCGGCGCGCTGAACAAGGCGAAAGCGCCAGAACGGCCGGCGCTGCGGGCGCGCCTCGTGGCCAGCGCCGAGTTGCTCGGGCTGTTGTGGGCAAAGCCCGAGGCGTGGCTGCGGGGCGGCGAAGCCGGCGGCGGCGAGGCCGCCGACGAGGCCTGGATCGAGGCGCAGATCGCTGCCCGCGCCGCTGCCCGCGCCGGCCGCGACTTTGCCGCGGCAGACCGGATCCGCGCCGAGCTCGATGCCTGCGGGGTGATCCTGGAGGATCGCAAGGACGGCACGGCCTGGCGGCGGGCCTGAGCCTCAGGCGGCCTCCTCGGCCTTGCTGCCGTCTTCCTCGGGGAACTCCGAGGCGTACTTGCCGATCCATTCCATCGCCGCCTGCTCGGCGGTGAGTTGCCTGCCTTCGCTGCGATAGACGCCGGCCCGGTAGTCCTCGATGTGGCAGATCTGCTCGACCATCCGCGCGCGGAAGGCGTCGTTGGGGTCGAGGAACTCGACGCCCAGGTCGTAGCCGGCCTCGCTCGCCCGGCACCAGACCACCCGCGCCCTGGTTTCGAAGGCGGGGCGCACCACGGGGATGCGGAGCTCGATGACGGTGCCCCTGGTGAGCGGCCGATCCGACTGGAAGGCCAAGCCGCCAAGGCCGACGTTGCGGCTGCATCTCGCCGCGCGATCGAGCTCGGGGCCGGCGGTGACCTCGATGGTGATGGTTGCGGGGTGGCGCATGAATTGACGCATGATCGGAAACCCCCTGCCGCGTGCCCGTGACCGGCATCAGCTCTGGGAAGGATGGCGAGGCAGCGGCGCCCGGTGCTTTTCAGTCTCGGCCCGGGCCGCCGTCGGCCGCCGGGATGTGCGCCTGCCTCAATGCCCGCCCGCCGGCCCGATGTCGTATCCGGCGAACACCAACAGTGTACACCCGCCTGAATCGCCCGCCAGTGGCGACGTTGCCAGCCAGTCGACTTCGGCGGGATCTGTGACCCATATGCGTCAAAGACGTGGCGCATTCCAAACCCGCCCTCGCCGCTGACCGAGCCAAAGATGACGAAGACACGCCCTTCGCCACTTGCGCTTGTTCCGAGAGCAGCGCCACAACACGACGACCGGCTCTACGGCAAGGTCGGCAACGACGTGCTCTACGGCGGCCCCGGCAACGACACCCACTGGGGCGAGGACGGCAACGACTTCATCCGGTAGCGCCGGGCCCGCTCGGGCCTCCGCTCTTCGGTCGGCGGGAAACCAGGCGCGGGGTGAGGCGCAGGCCCCGCGCCGCCCGCCGCCGGCCGCCGGCGGGCTCCTTCGCCTTCGCGTCCTTGCCGCGCTTGGCCCGGCCGCCGTCGGCGGCGCCGCGCCGGGCGCCGGGGTCGTCGTCGAGCTGGAACAGCGCCGAGCGCGACACGCTCGCCCGCTCGCGCGCCTCGATCATGGCCAGGGTGCGCACCACGGTAGGGTGGCGGTCGGGGCTGGTCGCGCACTTCAAGAGGTGCACCCGGGCGATGGCGCGGACCCGGGCCATGATCGTGGGGTAGCGGTGGCGCGGCTCGCACCAGCGGGCGTAAGCGGCAAGGGTCCACGGATGCGCCGGCAACGGCCTGAGCCGGCGGGCGCGGCACCAGGCGACGAAGTCGAGCCAGGGAGCGGGAAGAGAGCGAGCGATCAAGCGGCAGGGCCCAAGCACGCGCGTGAAGATCGGAGGATACCGGCCGCGCCGCCGGTTGTGAAGCGGCGTCAGCCTGCACGTTCAGCTGCGCGCCGCCTGTCGCGCCGGCCGAGCCAGGCGAAGCGGGCGGACAGCAGGGTCACCGACACGGTGCTGGCGATCAGGATCGCCTCGTACAGGATTACTCCGTACCAGAAGGACACGGAGCTTGCCGCTGCTTCGCCGGCGTCGGGAGCTTAACCCGGCATGCGCCGCTGCGGCAATCGCCGCTAGCCGTCAATCCCACCTAGCGACAGTAGGTTGAACAGCAGAGTCGGCAGTATTAGGATTGGGATCGGAGGGGCGTAGGATCTGTTCAGGGGAGGTCGATCATGCGGAGGCGTTCTTGGCTTGTTGGACTTGGCCGACCATCGGTACGAGGCGCACTCCTAGGCTTTGTGTTCTTGATGTCGGTCTTCGCACCAGTGCCTGCAGAGGCAGCAACAGCAGCGACGCCTCTCACGGTCACTGAGTGCGACATTTTGGCCAGCAGCCCGTTCGATAAGGATCGAGTGACCGAAGGCGTACCTTCCAAGAAGGTAGATGCGTCTCAGGCAAAGGAGGCTTGCAAGAGAGCCATTGCGGAACAGCCTTCTGTTGCCCGTTTCTACTACCAGTATGCCCGTGCGCTCGTAAAAGCTGGAGAGACCGATAAAGCAGCCCAGATGTGTAACAAGGCAGCTGAAATGGACTACACGGCGGGCAAGACATGTTCTGCCATGTCACGCGCTTTGCTTGGGGTGTTTACGAACACATCTAAAGAGGCCGATAACGTATCGGCGGCTAAGATGTTCAATGAGGCGGCTGACCAAGGCGACCCCTTAGCCGCGCTTTACATGGGGATGTTTTACAGGGATGGAAAGGGGGTTCCCAAGAACAGCGCATATGCGAGCAAGTACCTTGCCCTTTCCATGCCCACCCTGCAGAGCTTTGCTAACGACGGGGAGGCTTGGGCGCAGCAGAACTTGGGTTGGATGTACGAGTCTGGCATAGGGGTGCCTCGAGACCAAGAGCTGGCGCGCCAATGGTATCAGAAGGCTGCGGCTCAAGGCTCCGAGTATGCTTCGACCGCCCTGAACCGCCTGCCTCTGGCTACGGGCTCGGTCGACACATCTGCACAGCTCCGCCATCCGGCGAATTCTTTGTCGGGAAGGAGTTCACAGCAGGCGCCCCGCGTTTCCGAGTCGGATGGTGCGCTGAAAACAGGAGGGTCACTGGACGGCGTCTGGGTCGCCGACCACGCGTCTTGCCCGGTGCGTGACTGCGATAGCACCCTTCTGATAAGCGAGGAGCTTGAGCTTTACTATCTGAGGTGGCCGAACCAGCATGCGAAGTTTCTGGTGCCTTCCGCCTCCAACTCGAATACTGTCAAGCTAGGATTCCAGCAAGAGAACATGGTTACCAACAGCCGGGCCAGTTCCTTTCTGATCAGCCCCGCCGGTGATGCGAAGCTTCGGATGCACTTCATGAACGCCGCCGCCTATCCGAAGGAAGGTGATATTGTCTTTGTAAGACGTTCAGAGTCCGCTTCCTTGCTGATTGAGGCTCAGAAGGTTGCCGAGGCAGGCCGTTTCTCTTTCGTGAACGCTAGCCAATCCACGAACATTAGGTCGTTGGGGAGTTTTGACTTTACGAACAACGAGGAAGCGGTGCAGCTCGCACAGGCGTTTCATAACATGCTCAGCCTTGCCGGCTCACCGAAAAACCCTTTTTGGTTTACCGATGGAGAAGGCAACGCCCAGCTTCAGATCTACTTTGACGCCGCCGGACGGCCAAGCCGGGTTTTTAACAACGCGGTGCATGCCCAGCAGCAAGCGCAAGAAAAGAAGCGCAAAGAAGAGGAGGAGAACGACAGGGTGCGGGCGAGGGTTTTAGCTCTGTCTTCCTTCATGAAGAACATGGAGGTGGAGCAGGTATCGAATATCGGCGCGCTGAGTGTCAACCCCTTTATTGCGAAGGGGAAAGTGGTTGCGTTGCCCGCTGGGTTCGTGAACATGGTCTCCGAAGACGAGGGTCTTTTTGGTTCGCCGCGCTCGGGTGGATATGGAAAGGTGATTCTCGTGTCGGAGATGCCAACAACCAGATTCACCAGCGCTGAGGATGTTCTTCTCGCGGGCCGCGTGTTGGGAAACAAGGTCTGGAGATCGCCTGCGGGCGAGATGATGTTGCCGCACCTCAAGTACGTGGGCGCTCTACCGGGCGAGTATGAAAAGGGCGAGCTCTTTTTGGCTCTGGAACTCCCGTAGCGGTGAATCTGGAGGCACGTTGTTCGGCAAGCGGCAGGCGCCGCTTAGCCTCGTGAGCCTAGTGACGCTCGCGCTGCCCGCCTGTCGCGCCGGCCGAGCCAGGCGAAGCGGGCGGACAGCAGGGTCACCGACACGGTGCTGGCGATCAGGATCGCCTCGTACAGGCCGACCGCGCCCCGGCCTAGAGGGAAGGCGAGCAGCCAGCCCACCGGGATCATGACGACGACGTAGCTGGTCGTGTGCAACAGCGTCGGGCCCCAGGTTTCGCCGCGGCCGCGGAGCGCGTTCGCCATCACCCCCTGGCCGCCGTCGACGATCAGGATCCAGGCGGAGATGGCGATCAGCGGCACCGCCGCCGCGCGCAAGGCCGCGTCGGTGGTGTAGGCCGCGGCCAAGGCCTCGGGGGCGGAGGCGAACACCAGGGCGAAGACGGCCATGGCGGCAACGGCGACCCCGAGCCCGGTCCAGCCGGCCAACGCCACCTCGGGCGCATCGCCGCGGCCGTGGGCCATGCCGACGCGCACCGCGGTTGCCGCGCCGATGCCGATCGCCACCATGAAGACGATGGTGATGAGGTTGAGCGCGATGGAGAAGGCGGCCAGCGGCAGCACCCCCAGCCAGCCCGAGAAGACGTTGAGCGCGCTGAAGGCTGTGCCCTCGACGCCGATGCTGGTCGCCGCCGCGTAGCCGAGCCGCCGCTGCCTCGCCCACGCCCGCCATGGCGTCCGGGTCGCGCCCCGGATCCCGTAGCGGCGGGCGTCGGCCATGGTCCAGACGTAGCCGACGAGGCCTAAGGCGAGGAACAGGCGCACGCCGGTGGTGGCCCAGGCGGAGCCGACCGCGCCCATGGCCGGCAGGCCGAAGTGGCCGTAGACGAAGATCCAGTTCAGCGCTGCATTGACGAGGTTGGCGGCGATCATCATCGCCATGCCGGGCAACGGCCGGCGCAGCCCTTCGAGGAAGAAGGTCGAGGTGAGGAACAACGCCGCACCCGGCAGGCCGAGGCCGATGACCCGGACGACTGCGCCGCCCTCGCTGGCGAGCTCCGGGCTCTGCCCGAGCAGGCGAAGCATCGGCTGGCCAAGGGCGCAGATGGCCGCCGCCGCCGTCCCCAACGCCAGTGCGTACGGCAGGGAGCGCCGCCACGCGGCGCCGCAGCCGCGCTCGTCGCCGCTGCCGAAGGCCGCGGCGGTGACGACCAGGGTTCCCATCAGCAAGCCGGTGAGGATCAGGATCAGGACGGTGACCGGCGCCAGGCCGATGCCGAGGTAGGCCAGCTCCTGCGCGGAGAAGCGGCCGACCATCACCGTGTCGACCAGGCCCATGACCATGATCCCGGAGCGGGCGACCACCACGGGCGCGGCGAGGACGACGAGGTCGCGGACGTGGCGAACAAGCCCGTGGCGCAGGGGAAAGCGCTTGGCACCGGCTGCGGCCGTGGCTCCGGCGGTCGCCGCCGCGGCGACCGGCCTCGCCTCGGCAGCGGCGGACAAGCCTTGGTTTTCGTTGACCGTCAGGGGGGCTGGCCTATATGCGTGAGCATGGTCCGCAGGGAGAGGAGCGGCTTCCGGAGCATGATCGTTCGCATAAACGCCCGGATGGCGATAGAGTTGCGGCAACGCACAGGGGGAGGCAATGGGAGCACCCAATGAAGGTCGTTAACACCGATATCGTCATCGTCGGCGCCGGCGGCGCCGGGCTGC
>JAXMOZ010000061.1:0-21235 GCA_034382075.1 Rhodospirillales bacterium | reverse complement strand
GTCGATCACGTCGAGCTTCAGCACCGCCGGGACGAAGCCGGCGCCGATGCCCTGGATCTTGTGCGGGCCGGGAATGCCGCCGGAGAGCACCGGGCTGTCCTCCGGCTCCACCGCGACGATCTTGAGGTTCGGCCGGCGCGGCTTCAGCACCTGGGCGATGCCGGTGATGGTGCCGCCGGTGCCGACGCCGCTGACGAAGGCGTCGATCACGCCCCCGGTGTCGCGCCAGATCTCCTCGGCGGTGGTCTCGCGGTGGATCTTCGGGTTGGCCGGGTTCGAGAACTGCTGCAGCATGATCGCGCCAGGCGTGTTCGCCACCAGTTCCTCGGCCTTGCCGACGGCGCCCGGCATGCCCTTTTGCGCCGGGGTGAGCACGATCTCGGCGCCGAGCAGCGCCAGCATCTTCCGCCGCTCCACCGACATGCTCTCGGGCATGGTCAGGATCAGCCGATAGCCGCGGGCGGCGCAGACGAAGGCAAGCGCAATGCCGGTGTTGCCGGACGTGGGTTCGACCAGCGTCGCCCCCGGCGTGATCCGGCCGGTCTGCTCGGCGGCAAGAACCATGGCCAGGCCGATGCGGTCCTTGACCGAGCTCAAGGGATTGAAGAACTCGCACTTGCCGAGCAGCCGGCCCCGGCATCCGGTTTCCGCCTCGAGCTTGGCCAGGCGGATGAGCGGGGTGTTGCCGATCGTATCGAGGATGCTGTCATAGACGCGGCCGCGGCCGACCTCGGGCGTCTCTGCCTCGTCGCGGACGAGCGTCGGTTGCTGGCTCATGGTCTCCTCATCCCGTCTGGTTTGCCTATGGGCATGGCTCTAGATGGAGAAGTCAAGATTGGTCCGCCCCTCGCTGGCGATCCCGGCGCCGTTGGCGCGCACGCAGAGGTCGTCGATGGTGACCTGGTCGAGGCGCTCCATGAGCTCGCCCTGCAGCTCCAGCCACAGCGGCCGGACCACCCTTTGCGCCAGCGGCGAACCGCTGGCGTCCTGCAGCGGATCTTCCGCCGTCTCCACCTGCCGGATCACCCGGATGATGTCGCCGATGGTGATCCGCCGCCGCTCCTTGGCCAGCCGGTAGCCGCCGCGGGGGCCGCGAACGCCCACCAGCAGGCCGTGGCGGACCAGGCTCTGCAGCGCCTGCTCCAGATAGCGGCGGGGAATGCCCTGGCGCCGGGTGATCTCCCGGCTCTGCACCGGCTCGCTGCCGGCGTGGTAGGCGATGTCGAGGACCGCCTCGATCGCGAACAGCGTTTTCCTCGATAGCCGCAGCATCCCGTCATCCCTTCCGCGCGTGCTGTTGTGGCATCGCCGCCGTTCCGGTGGAGCCGAAGCCGTCCGTGGCGCGGACGCTGTCGGCAAGATCGTCGACCTCTTGCCAGACGGCCCGCGCCACCGGCGCGATGACGAGCTGGGCGATCCGCGCGCCGCGTTCGACGCGAAAGGGCTCGGCGCCGAAGTTGACGAGGATGACGCCGATCTCGCCGCGGTAGTCGGCGTCGATGGTCCCGGGGCTGTTCAGCACGCCGATGCCGTGGCGCAGCGCCAGCCCCGAACGTGGCCGCACCTGCGCCTCGTAGCCGTCGGGAAGGGCGACGGCAATCCCGCTCGCCACCAGCGCCCGGGCGCCGGGAGCGAGCTCCAGCGGCGCGTCGACGGCGGCGAGAAGATCGAGCCCGGCACTGTGCTCCGTCGCATAGGCCGGCAGCGGCAGGTCCCGCGCGTGCGCAAGCCTGAGGATCGGCACGGCAACACTGCCGCTCATGGCCGCCGCCCCAGGTGCGTGGCAACCGCCTCGGTCAGCCGTCTCGCCACCGCTTCCTTCGACATCCGCGGCCAGGGCTCGGCGCCGTCCGCCGTGACCAGCACCACCGCATTGTCCTTGCCGCCGAACGTGCCGGTGGCGGCAGAGACGTCGTTGCCGAGGATCCAGTCGCAGCCCTTGCGCTCCAGCTTGTCCTGCGCATTGGCGACCAGGTTGGAGGTTTCGGCGGCAAAGCCGATGACGAGGCCCGGCCGCTGCTCGCGCCTCCGGCTGAGCGTGGCGAGAATGTCCGGGTTCTCCTCCAGCATCAGCGCCGGCGGCGGCGCGCCTTTGCCTTTCTTGATCTTCTCCCCGGCCTCGCGAACCGGCCGCCAGTCGCAGACGGCCGCGGCGCAGACGGCGACGTCGACCGGCAGCGCACCCTCGCAGGCGGCCAGCATCTCGCGGGCGGTTTCCACCGGCAGCGTCCGCACGCCCGGCGGATCCGGCAGACCGACCGGGCCGGAGACCAGCGTCGTCTCCGCCCCGGCCTCGGCCAATGCGGCGGCGATGGCATGGCCCTGGCGTCCGGACGAGCGGTTGCAGATGAACCGCACCGGGTCGATCGGCTCGACGGTGGGCCCGCTGGTCACCAGTGCGCGGATGCCGGCCAGCGGCCGGTCGGTGGCGAAGTAGGCCTCGATGGCGGCGACGATGTCGTCGGGTTCGGCCATCCGGCCATACCCCCATTCGCCGCAGGCCATGTCGCCCTCGGTCGGGCCGACGAAGCGGACGCTGCGCCCGCGCAGCGTCTCCAGGTTGGCCTTCGTCGCCGCATGCTCCCACATCCGCACGTTCATCGCCGGCGCGCAGAGCACGTCCTTGTCGGTCGCGAGCAGCGCCGTGGTCGCCAGGTCGTTGGCCTGTCCCGTCGCCATCCGGGCGAGGATGTCGGCGGTGGCCGGGGCGACGACCACCAGGTCCGCCTCCCGGGACAGGCGGATGTGCCCCATCTCGCTTTCGTCGGTGAGCGAGAACAGCTCCTGGTAGACCTTGTTTTCGGTAAGCGCCGCGACCGACAGCGGGGTGACGAACTCGGCGCCGGCCCGGGTCAGCACGGCGCGGCAGGACGCGCCCTTTTCCCGCAGGCGGCGGATCAGCTCCAGGCATTTGTAGGCGGCGATGCCGCCCGCAATGACGAGCAGGATGGTTTTACCAGCGAGCACGACCCGTCCGTCTGAATTCCGCGTTTTTTTTGTGTTGTAGACTTAAGGGCCGCCCGCCCGGCAGGCAAGCGTTTCTTTTTTGCCATGGGCCGAGGTCGCTGCTCGATGGCGTGCCTCCGCGCACGCCCGCTTGTCACGGCCACCAGTCCTTCGCTGGACCCGCGGAACAAGTCCGCGGGTGACGAACGTTGATACCGAGAGCTGGCTCGGAACGCTTCTTGAGGTTCCGGTGCGTCAACTATTCATGACGCGCTTTAACGCAACCCATGATCAAGTTAATCAGGATATAGGTCGTCATTGCGAGGAGGCGGTAGCCGACGAAGCAATCCAGTGAACCTTGCACTGGATCGCCACGCCGCTCCGCGGCTCGCGATGACGAAGTTTTGTTTCTGGCGGATCGAACCATTGACAATCCGCTCCAGCTTATAGATCGGCGCAGGAGGAAAAAGCACGCTCACTTCAGGGATACAGCATCGCGCCCAAGCTTCGCCGGCGACGAAGCCTGATCGGCCGCTTCGCGTCAGCTCCCGGCGGCCCGCGCCAGTGCGGCGCGGTGGGCGGCGGCGCTCCTCTCGCCGAAGCAGCAGAGGATGACGCGCTCCGGGTGATCGCCGCCCGCGAGCGTCTCGACGATGGTGTCGATGGCGATCCCCGCCGCGCGGTCCGCGGGAAAGCCGTAGATGCCGGTGCTGATGGCGGGAAAGGCGATGCTTGCGAGGCGGTGCTCCGCGGCGAGCTCCAGCGAGCGCCGGTAGCAGGAGGCGAGCAGCGCCTCCTCGTTCGTGCCGCCGCCGCGCCAGACCGGGCCGACGGTGTGGATCACGTAGCGGGCGGGAAGCCGGTAGCCGTTGGTGAGTTTCGCCTCGCCGGTAGGACAGCCGCCGAGCCCGCGGCACTCTGCCAGGAGCTTCGGTCCGGCGGCGCGGTGGATCGCCCCGTCGACCCCGCCGCCGCCCAGCAGCGACGGGTTCGCGGCGTTGACGATGGCGTCGACGGCGAGCCGGGTGATGTCGCCTTCGACGATCTCGATGCGCTCGATGCTCATCCTCGTTCCCTCCAGCCGCTTCGGCTCGGCTGCGCAGGCGCCTTGCGCCAGCCCGGGGGGCGCCTTCGCGGCCACGACCCAGAGCCCCTCACCGTCCGGCGCGACCAGCCTGTCATAGGCTGCGGAGCCCGGCGATCGCGAGCTTAAGCTCGACGGGCCACAGCAGGGGAGTTCCGAAGATGTCCCGGTTCGTCAGCATCCTCCTCGTCGCCGCGGGCTTGTCCCTCGCCGGCGCCTGCCCTGTCCTTGCCGCGGCGGCGGATTATGCCTTCGAGGCGGTCACCGAGGAGGTTCAGGCCGGCTACGGCGCCACCATCGACGTTCGCCTGGTCCACAAGCCGTCCGGCAAGCCGGCCGAGGATGCGGTCATCTTCGAAAGCCGCTTCGACCGCGGCCCGGACGGCAGGCCGGACATCGTCACCTACCCAACCCCCGCGGACGAGGTCGCACCGGGCGTCTACCGTTTCAAGGTGGACATCGGTGAGGCCGGCCGGTGGGCCTTGCTGCTTCACGCCAAGGTGCCCGGCGAGAAGGACACCGTTCAGGGGCAGATGGTCATCACCGCCACCGGGCGATGAAGCCGGCTGGCGAGGGACGCCGGAACCTGCGATGGGCGCTGAGGAGCGGAAAAGACCGGCAGCGCCGGCCGAGCTGAGTCCCCGGGCGCTGCCGCCCGAGGACTCCGGGACGAAAGGATTACTGAAGAGAGCCTTACTGGCGTGGCCGCTGGGGCGTCGTCGCCGGCTGGTCGACCTCGGTGTCGGTCGAGGTGTCGGAGCCGTCGGCGCTGGATCCCGTGCCGCCGCTGCTCCCGGCGCCACCCGCGCCGGCGCCGCTTCCCGCACCGGCGCCTGAACCGCTCCCGGCACCCGCGCCGCTGCCGGCGCCGCCCGAGCCCCCGCCGGCGCCACCCGAACCGCCGGAGCCGCCCCCACCGGAGCCGCCCCCACCGGAGCCGCCCCCACCGGAGCCGCCCCCGCCGCCGCCACCCTGGGCGAGAAGCACGCTGCCCGCAGGGCCGCTGCCGGCGTCCTTACCAGGGCTCGGTGCGGCTTGCGCCGCCACCGCCGAAACCAGCGTGATCGCCGCCACGCCGGCCAGAAGTCGAGACACGCTCATGTTGCTTTCTCCCAGGATGAGGTGTTGAACTCCGACAGCAACGCGGGCCGCGATCGCCGGTTCCCGCCGGGCGGCCCGGTTCGCCGGAAAGCCGCTTTGCCGGCTCCGCGTAGCCGCCTTTGCCCTTGGCCGAGGCGGCCATCGGTGTATGGTCCTGTCGCCGGGCGCGCCGCCCACCAGTACAAGCGGAGAAAAGAACCTTGGATTTGTGGCATTGCGCTTCGGTGGTGACCGGGGCGGCATCCGGCCTCGGCGCCGAGACGGCGCGTTATCTCACCGAGGCAGGCGCCCGGGTGGCGCTGATCGACATCGATGCCGAGGGCGTGGCCAAGGTGGGGAAGGAGGTGGGCGGCCTCGCCATCCCCTGCGACGTCGCCGACTCCGGAGCCGCGGAAGCCGCCATCCGCACCGCCCGCGAAGCCCATGGCGCGGCGCGGGTGCTCGTGCACTGCGTCGGCCGGGCGCACCCGCAGAAGATCGTCGACCACGAGACGCCGATGCCCCTCGACGACTTCCGCCAGCTGGTGGAGGTCAACCTCATCAGCACCTTCAACATGATGCGCCTGGTCGCCGCCGACATGGCGAAGCTGTCGCCGGGGCCGAGCGGCGAGCGCGGGGTGATCATCTCGACGGCGTCAAGTTCAGCCTACGAGGGGCAGAGCGGCGAGGCGGCGTACGCGGCGTCGAAGGGCGGCGTCGTCAGCATGATCCTGCCGGCGGCCCGCGAGCTCGGCCAGCTCGGCATCCGCGTGGTCGGCATCGCCCCGGGGCTGTTCGGCACGCCGACGCTGTTCGCCATGGAAAGCAACCTGGACTCCAGGGTGGTCCACACCATTCCCTTCCCCCAGCGCTTCGGCGATCCGGCCGAGTTTGCGATGCTGGTGATGCACGTCATCGCCAACGTCATGATCAACGGCACCGTCCTCCGGTTGGACGGCGGCTACCACCGCTAGGATCGTAGAGCCCGCCCACCTGCCTTACGGCACGGCTGGCGCGGCAAATCGCCCTCCCGAAACGGAACACCGGCGCTGCACCCGCGTTGTTTGTGGTGCTGGTGCAGCAACACCCGTCCCCGCGGGCGTCCGCCGAAGCGAGCACCTTCGGGCCTGGGCGCGCAGGCCTCGCACCGCGGACGCGCTGGCGTTGGCTCTCCCGGCCGGGGCGGGCGAGACGCCCCCCGCCCCGAGCCAAGCGGCGCGGGCCGATCGATCACGCCGCGGCCGCGTGGGACGGGGACATCGAACCGAACCGGATTTGGAGGCACATCATCATGAACGTTCGCTACTTCGCGCTCATCTACGGCATCGTTTTCCTTCTCGTCGGCGTTGCCGGCTTCGTTCCCGGCCTGGTCGCGCCGGTGGACGTCCCGTCGGAGCACGCGGCGGCCACCACGGGCCACCTGTTCGGGTTGTTCCCGATCAACGGCTTGCACAACCTCGTGCACATCATCTTCGGCATCGGCGGCATTGCCGCCTACCGGAGCTTCTCCAACGCCCGCCTTTACGCCCGCGTGGTCGCGATCGCCTACGCGGCGCTCATGGTCTTCGGTCTGATCCCGGGGCTGAACACGCTGTTCGGGCTGGTTCCGCTTTATGGTCATGACGTCTGGCTGCACGCCGTTCTCGCGGCCGTCGCTGCTTACTTCGGCTTCTTCTCGCGGCCGGCCGAGGATCGGCCGGCGACGGCGACCGGCAGGCTGTAAACGGCGAGAGGGGACACCAACGGCGGGACGGGCAACGGCGGCAGCGCCTGGCCTCGACCAGCCGTCGCCGGCGGCAAAGGCGCCGCCGGCCTCCGCCGCCGCCACCGCCGCCGCCACCGGCGTTCGTTGCCGTAACAAGATTCACTCGATCCGCGGGCGCGCGTTGCGGGTATAACCCCCGACACCGCCGTCCGCACCGGCCGCCTCCGCCCGGACCGCAGCCTCGGCGGCAGGCGCCCTCGAGGAACGACACGAGTGAACAGCCCGCCGATCCTCTACCTCGTCTCCCATGCCTCGGGCGAGCTGGTCGAGCTTCTCGCCCGCAACACCGTGGCCCAGCTCGACGGCGTGTCGATCGACATGCGGCTATGGAAGATGGTGCGTAACCTTGGCCAGGCCGCCGACATCCTCGGGGTCATCGCGACCCGCCGCGGCTATGTCCTGCATTCGGTCGCGGACCGCGAGGTCCGCGGGGCTCTCGAGGAGGGTTGTACCCGGCTCGACGTCCCCTGCCGCTTCGTCCTCGAGCCGTTCGTTCCCGACCTCGCCGAGTACTACGGCGCCAGCATCCGCTTCCGCGCCAGCGCCCGCGACCTGATGGACGAGGACTACTTCCGCCGGGTCGAGGCGATGAAATACACGCTGAGCCACGACGACGGCATCTCCGCCGAGCATCTCGACGACGCCGACGTGATCCTGGTCGGCGTCTCCCGGGCGACGAAAACGCCGACGTGCCTTTACCTCGCCTCGCACGGGATCAAGGCCGCCAACGTGCCGCTGGTCCCGGGCGTGCCGCTGCCCCAGGGGCTGGTGGAGGCGCGCAACCCGCTGATCGTTGGTCTCACCGTCAACCCGGCGCATCTCGCCCGGGTCCGCGGGGCGAGGCTCAGGATGCTGAGCGAGGAGCGCGAAACCGACTACGCCGCCGACGAGGCGGTGCAAACCGAGGTCCGCGACGCCCGCAGGCTGTTCGCCCGCAACCGCTGGCCGGTGATCGACGTCACCAACCGCCCGATCGAGCAGACCGCGAACAGGATCATGAAGCTGCTTGCGGAGCGCATCGCCCGGGCGGAGTAAGGTCGGGCCCAAAAAGGACCCTCACCCCGACCCTCTCCCGCTTGCCCGTTCCGCGCGTGGGAGAGGGGACTTGCCGCACTTGGCCTCGCTCGCGGCGAAACCGTGGGAGAGGGGTGCACCGCGAAGCGGCGCACCCCGCGAAGTGGGGAGGACGGGCGGATCGGCCTCGCCACGAAGCCGCCGGCGCAGTTGGGGCACACGTTGTGGAGAATGTTCTCGACGTACTCGGCGCAGAACGTGCAGCTCATAGCTGCAGATCCGCGTCCTGCGCGCCCGGCGGCAAGTTCCGGTCGCAGGCCTCGCAGTTGGGCCTGAATTGGAGCATAGCCCTCACCGGATTGGTGTAGATTATGGCAGGATGCCCGGCTCGCCCACCTCTCCGGCGGCTCCGGAGGGCTCGGGCACTCATCTGCGGTACGGCCAGTTCTCGCCCTTTTCCAGCACACCGTCGGCCCAAGACCCGCACGGTTCGTCCTTCCAGGTTACCTTGCCACAGTAGGGATACTTCTCGCCAAGGTAGCGGTACACTGCCCTTTCAACGTGCTCGAAGATCCGGAAGCTGTGGTCGTAGGCAAGGCCAGCGTTGGTGATATTATAGCACCTGTCCGCCGGTAGGACGCTATTTTCGCTCACGTCCGGATAGACCTTAACGACCTTCGCCACGATCTCGCTCGCGCTGAGAACCGTCCCGATGGCGACATCAGAGAATACGGCACGAAATTTTTCTTCTATGGTTAGTTTCTTTTGTGCAACCCTAAACATGATGTGACTTCCATCTCGCTGGACCGGAATTTGGGGCCAATAATAGTGCTTCGTCACGCTGGCCGCTGTGTCGTCCATCACATCTCCCGAACGACGACGATGCGGACCGCCGGACCTTTGGGGCCGCCAAGCGTGACGGCCCTGCCCGCCAGCCTGCCCTCGGTTATATTGAGCCCCATGGATCGTGCCGTACGTGCCGCCGCCCAGGCGCGGCTCCCCGACGCGCCGGCGCTGGCGGTCGGGATCACGCAAGCCGCGTGGCTGTCCGCCGACGGCGAGGTCGCCCTCCTCGATCCGGTCGAGGCGGCGCGCCGCATCGACCGGGGCGCGGTGCCGCTGGTCTGCCACGGCCGTGCCGTCGCCCGCAGGCTGGGCCGCAGCCGCTTCGCCTGCCTGGACCTGCTCGAACTCTTCGCCTTCGTCCGCCCGGCCCGGTTCTGCGTGCCGACGCCCCGCGGCCTTGCCGACGCCCTGCTGTTGACCCCGCCATCGAGCCTGGAGGGCGAGGCGGCGACCCTGATCGCCGCCGCCCGCGCGCTGTTGGCCGAGCTGGTCGCCTCGCCCGGCGTCGATGCCGAGCCGGTCGCCCAGGCCATGGCCGAGGCGCGCTGGCCTTGGGGTCTCGCGGTGCTCTCGGCCTTGGGGACGTCGTCGCCCGCCCGCGGCGACCCGGTCTCCGGGCTCAAGGTCTGGCGGCGCTTGCGCGAATGGGACGAGCCGCCGCCCGACGCGCCCCCGGACAGCTGGCCGGTGGAGCCGGTCGAGGCCCGCGCCCGGCTGGTCCGGCTTCTGGGCACCGGGACGCAGCCGCGGGCGGAGCAGCTCACCTACGTGTCCGCCGTCGCCCATGCCTTCGCTCCGCGCGAACGGGCGGGGGAGCCCAAGGTGGTGCTCGCCGAGGCCGGCACCGGCGTCGGCAAGACAGTCGGCTACATCGCCCCCGCCAGCGTCTGGGCGCGGAAGAACCGGGCGCCGGTCTGGCTCAGCACCTACACCCGCGCCTTGCAGCGGCAGATCGACCGCGAGCTCGACCGCGCCTATCCCAACTTCGCCGAGAAGGCGCGCCACGTCGTCATCCGCAAGGGCAGGGAGAACATCCTCTGCCTCCTGAACCTGGAAGACGCCGTCGCCGCGGGCGCCGCCGTTCCGACCGCGGAAAGGGTGGCGCTCGGGCTGGTCGCCCGCTGGGCGGCGGTGACCCGCGACGGCGACATGCACGGCGGCGACTTCCCCGGCTGGCTCGCCGACCTGCTCGGCCCGCAGTTCACCCTCAACCTCACCGACACCCGCGGCGAATGCATCTACAGCGCCTGTCGGCACTATCGGAAATGCTTCATCGAACGCACCATCCGCCGGGCGCGGCGCGCCGACATCGTCGTCGCCAACCACGCCCTGGTGATGGCCCAGGCGGCGCGGGGCGGCGACGACGGCCGCATCCCGCTTCGTTATGTCTTCGACGAGGGCCACCACCTGTTCGACGCCGCCGACGCCGCCTTTTCGCTGGCGCTGTCCGGGCTCGAGACGGCGGAGCTGCGCCGCTGGTTGCGGGGCGCCGAGGACGGCCGGAGGTCGCGCCGGCGGGGTTTGCGTGAGCGGCTCGCCGATCTCGTCGCCGACGACCGGTCCGCCGCCGCTGCCCTTGACGAAATCGTCGCCGCCGCCGGCGTCCTTCCCGGCCCCGGCTGGCGCACCCGCCTCGGCGCCGGCATGCCGGCCGGCGCGGGAGAAGCCTTCCTCGCGCTCGTTCGCCAGCAGGTCCACGCCCGCTGTCCGGACGGCGATCCGGGCTACAGCCTCGAGGCCGCGGTCCGCCCGGCGGTGCCGGGACTGCTGGAGGCGGCCGAGCGCTTCGAGGTGGCGCTGGCACGGCTGGACGCGCCGCTTCGCCAGCTTGCAGCGGCTGCCCGGCGGATCCTCGACGAGAAGGCGGCGAGCCTCGATACCGCCACCCGGCAGCGGCTCGACAGCACCTGCCGGGCGCTGGAGCGGCGCGCCGTCGCCCCGGTCGGCGGCTGGCGGGCGATGCTGCGCTCGCTGGCGACCAACACGCCCGCGGAGTACGTCGACTGGTTCGCCATCGACCGGATCGGGGGCCGGGAGATCGACGCCTCCTTCCGCCGCCACTGGCTCGACCCCACCGCGCCCTTCGCCGCCGTGGTCCTCACGCCGGCGCACGGCGCAGCCATCACCTCGGCGACGCTGAAGGACGGCACCGGCGACGACGACGCCGATTGGGAGGCCGCCGAGCGACGCACTGGCGTGCAGCACTTGGCGTCGCCGCCGCTGCTTTCCGCCGTCGCCTCGCCCTTCGACTACCCCAGGCACACCCGGGTCATCGTCATCGGCGACGTCGCCCGCGACGACCCGGCGCAAATCGCCGCCGCCTATCGCGAGCTGTTCCTGGCCTCGGGCGGGGGCGGCCTCGGCCTGTTCACGGCGATTACCAGGCTGCGCGCGGTCCATGCCCGCATCGCCGCCGACCTCGGCGCGGCGGGCCTCAGGCTGTACGCGCAGCACGTCGACGCCATGGACATCGGCACGCTGATCGACATCTTCCGCGCCGAGGAGAACGCCTGCCTGCTCGGCACCGACGCGGTGCGCGACGGCGTCGACGTCCCCGGCCGCTCGCTGCGGCTGATCGTCTTCGACCGGGTACCGTGGCCCAGGCCCGACATCGTCCACCGCGCCAGGCGCGAAGCGTTCGGCGGCAGAGCCTACGACGAGATGCTGACCCGGCTCCGGCTGAAGCAGGCCTATGGCCGGCTGATCCGCCATGCCGACGACCGCGGCGTGTTCGTGATGCTGGACCGGCAGTTGCCGAGCCGGCTGCTCGGCGCCTTCCCGCCGGGCGTGCGGGTCAGCCGGGTGGGCCTGAGCGACGCGATTGCGCAGACGCGGGCGCTGCTGGCGCCCTGACGTGGCGCGCAAGGATCTGTGCAAGCGTGACCATAGACAGCGGTAAGACTGGCGCAATGCTGCGCCAGTACGCCCGCAGTAAGCGGGCGGCCGTTTACAGGTGTTCGCTAAAGTGCGTATGATTATTCGTACTGGAAGGTCCGTTAAGGACCTGTGCCGCCAGAGTGAGCGGCGGTCACAACGGGGGGACTTCCGCCTTCGAGATGTTCGTGGCCGGGAGGGGCGCGTGGTGTGTCCTGAGGCCGCAGCATGTTGGGGTGGAGAGTTGACATGGGCACCTACAAGGGGACCAGCGCAGCCGACACCATTACGCCCGGCGAGATCAGCGGGGGCGTCGGCAGAGTCCCGGCGGGCAGCTTCCCATCGACTGACGCGGACGCGCTCGACGGTCGTCGCGGCAACGACATCCTGGACGGCGGTGGCGGCGCCGACGCCATCCGCGGCGGCGGCGGCGATGACGAAATCGGCGACAACGTGGGTCGCGGCCAGGCCGGAGTGGATCTGGATACTCCGAATGCCGGCAACGTGATCCACGGCGACGCCGGCAACGACGAGATCCGGATCGAGGGCCGCGACGCCGGGGGCGAGAACCCGTTCGGGAACACCGCGTACGGGGAGGGCGGCCGCGACCTCATCGAGTTCATCTTCTATGGCGACCTGGACCAGGGGGTGAACTCTGGCAGGTCGCCGACGGGCGCCATCGTGGGCTCCGGCGGTGCCGGCGCGGACACCCTGCGCGTTGACTCTGTGGCCATCCAGCCGACCGACCTGACCGTTACGCTGAAGGGGGGCGCGGGCGCGGACAAGCTGTCGGCAACGGCCTGGATCGTCGAATACGACGGCAGCGCCATGGGCGGCGGCAACCCCGATCGCCTCGTCGGCGGGGCCGGGGACGACGTGTACGAGGTCTATGAACAGAAAGACCTCGTCGTCGAGCGGCCGAACGAGGGTTACGACACGGTTGTCGCCCGAGACACCGATTACACGCTTCCTTCAGACGTTGAAAAGCTGGAGATGAACCCGGCGATTTATGGCACCGACCCCAAGGATCGGCACGGGGTGGGCAACGACCTCGACAACCTCATCCTCGGGTGGGCAGTGACGGACGGCGTGCAGCGGCTGGACGGCGCCGGCGGCGACGACGTGATCTACGGCGGAACGTTTGCCGACGCGATCGACGGCGGCGACGGCAACGACACCCTCTACGGCAGGCGCGACGGCCTGGGCGACACGGACACCGACACCCTTCGCGGCGGCCCCGGCAACGACAAGATCCACGGCGGGCTCGGGATCGACGATCGAGCCGACACCGCGGATGAAGTTTACGGCGACGCGGGCAACGACGACATCTGGGCTGGCGGTGGCGACGACATGGTCTACGGCGGCGACGGCAACGACAATCTCTACGGCCAGAGCGACAACGACACCCTGCGCGGCGGGGCGGGGAACGAGCGGGTCTACGGCGGCACCGGCAACGATACGCTCTATGGAGACCTCGGCGCCGATACCGTCCGGGGCGGCGCCGGGTTGGACCTCTGCGACGGCGGAGCCGGGAATGACCGCTACGACTACAAAGACGTCACCGACTCCTCGCCCGGCGAAGCCAACCGCGACGTGATCCTGGCCTTCGACGGGGTTGGCAAGGCCGCCGGCGATCGGATCGATCTTGCCACCATCGACGCCAAACCAGGCATTTCGGGCAACCAGGCCTTCACCTTCAAAGGCGCCGGCGCCATTACCGGACCCGGCCAGGTGCACGTCGTTGCCTCCGGCGACGATACCTTGGTCCGGGCCAACACCGGCGGCTCGCTGGATCCGGAGTTGGAGATCCTGGTCAAGGACGGTGCCGCCGGCCCGAGCCAGTGGGTCGCTGGCGACTTCATTCTATAGACTAGGTCCGGCCACCCCGAGCCCGCCCAGGGTGTCGCCCAAGGCGGGTTCGGGGTGAACCTCCAGATCAGGACGTCGATGAAAGTGGACGCGGCTCAGGCCGAAGCAGCCTACGACCGGCTAATATATAAGCGTGCGGGTCAGCCGGGTGGGCCTGAGCGAAGCCGTCGCCCGAACGTATTGCGCGCCTGTCGCCGAAGACTAATCAATCAAATCAAACCTACAACCCAGCGAAAACTAGGCTTTGGTCGAGCCAAGACATCCCTCGGCAGTATTTGCCTTGCCCGCTGCCCGGAAGCATGCCACACAGCCGGCAACAAAAGAACAGCAGGGAAAGTCAATGGTCAGACCTCTTCTTGGCGGCACTCTTGCCCTGATCATGGCAGTTTCGGTCTTTGCGGAGGCGCACGAGGCTTGCGCGAACAACGGCCGCCATCGCCGCGACCAGACGCAGGAGCAAAACGAGGCCGCCGAAGAGCGCGGAGTGGCCGATGGCCTTCGTCAAGCTGAGCAGGAATATGTGCAACAAAACGCCAAGCTGAAGGCGGACCACGACGCGCTGGCCCTTCAGTACAGGCGCCTCGGGGAAGACTTCGACAGGGCGTCCGCGCTCGTGAAAGAGAATACGCTCGAACTGGCGGTGGCGCGGGCCCTCCGCGCCGACCCGACGATAACGCCCTCGCTGCGGACCGACACGGAGCGGGACATTCGCGTGCTGGAGGAAGACCAGCAGAACCTTTCTCAGGATCTCGCGGAGCGCCGCCGCAAGCTCGGCGGCACCGAGCCCGGTGAAGGGCGGTGGTTGCAGGGCGAGATGGCAGACATCAAGCGCCGGCGGGATGCTCTCGATGCCGAGTATCATCGGCTGGTGGTCGAGGCGGCGGCGCAGGCGTCTCGGCAAGTCCGCCCCCCTGCGGCGCCGGCGGCCGTCGCCGACGACGATGACGGCTACACGATCGACGTCTTCATCGCTCGCATCGGCAATCGCATTGCCGCCGCCAGAAGCGACCGCAACGCCGCCGCCGGGGTGGCCGGCGAGGACGGCAGACGGGCGATGCTGGAAGCCGCCGCGCGCATGGCCAACCTGTCCGCCGACCGAGCCGAGCTCGAGGCCATGCGTGACAAGGCGGCTCAGGGTCGCGACGCCGGAGCGCCGCTGCGACTTCGCGATATCTTGCTCGACGAACCCGCTGCTGGGCCGGACTCCTTCGACCTTGGCCCCATGGACACCGTCGAAGAAGTGCGGGCGGCCGAGACCAGGTTCGATCGCCTCGCCGCTCAGGTGCGCGCCGCCCGGGCGAGCCTGCTCGATCTCGAGCGCGCCCTGCAGGTGCAACAGCGGGTCGTCGCCGACGAGGCGGCCGATACCCGCGCACTGGCGCAGGCTGAGACGGGCGGAGCCAAGTCGAGGCTCGAAGCTGAGGCGACCCGCTTGCAGGCCATGGCGCTCAAGCTGGAGGACCGCGCCGACCGGGCGTCTTTGGACGCCTCCACGATGCAAGACAGGCTGAAGGTCGCGGAGACGCGCCTCGCCGATGGCCGGGCGCGTTTGGGCATCGTCGCCGACGCGGCGACCGATCGCCCGGTTTTCGTCGACGATGTGGACTCCTCCGATGACAACGAACCCGACGCGGCGCCGCTCGGGCGCAGCAGGGTGGTGTCCCTCTTCGAACTCGGCGCCGAAGGCCGACCCGCTGTGTTCTCGGGCGAGGGCGTTTACGATCTCATGTCCTCCGACGTCTTCGTCGACGAGGCGGACGCCGCCGGCGAGGATGTCGAAGATGCCAACGACAACCGGCGGGCGGTGTTCGGCGCCTACGACATGGTCGAGGTCGTGGTCACGGGCTACGCGACCGCCAGGGACATTGCCGTTCGCAGCGACGACGGAACCTGGGAGGCCATCGCGGACGGCGCGTCCATGGGGCTCCTTGGGGACTCCTACGCCCGAGCAAGGGATGAGCATCGCGCTTTTCTCGCTGCTGAAGCCATTCGCCTGGGGCTTGCCCCCGAGGGCGACGCCTTGGCGCTGGCGCGGGCGGTTCTGGCCGCACGCCAGACGTTGAACGCCGACCTGGAGGGCCGGGTGCTGACGGCGCTCTCCGACCTTACAGAGATCATGGAAGACGCAGACGACGACCCGCAGGAAACGGCGTGGCATCTGAAAAACGTCGAGCGGCTCGAGGCCGATCGCGCGGAAAACAGGCGCCGGATCGACGACCTGAACCGGGACATCGCGATGTTGGGCCGCTAAGCGCCGCCGCTTGCGATCGGCGCCGCACCACCACGGGCAGACTTTAGGAACTGGGACAGGCCATGAGCATCGCAACATCGGCGCGGCGCATCCTCCGCGTGCTTTGGGTGGGAACGCTGTCAACCGCCGGGGCAAGCATCGTCTCGCTGGCGTCGGCGCAGACGCTGCCGGCCTTCGACCCGCAGCCCGGCCTCTCGCTCGGCGAGACCATCACGTTCGACGCCAAGGCCGACCTCCCGGGGGCGGCCGCGCCCCAGGGGCTCAAGGCGAACGACGTCGCCGTTGCCCCGGACGGGACGATCTGGATCGCCTCCGACCATGGGCTGCTTCAGCAGGCGGGCTTCGGCTGGAACGTCCGTCCGCTGACCACCCCGGTGGCCGGCGAGGCCGGCGGCGCCGCGACCGTCACGGTCGGCGCCCGCCGGATCGACATCGACCCGAAGACCGGAGCGGTTTGGGTCGTCGACGCCAACGGCAATCTCGCCGAACGCCAGGAGGACGGGGTTTGGCGGCTGGTCGCCCAGAGCGTGCGGGATTTCGGCGTTTACGATGGGCGGCTGTGGGTGATCCCGACCGTCGATCCCGCCCGCCCGCGCGCCACCGACGGCGCGGTCCTCACCGGCACCCGCGAGAAGTTCGACGCCTTCTACGGCTGGCACGACCACCTCGGGGAGCCGATCGCGATCGACGTTGCCCCTGACGGCGTCGCCTGGATCGCGACCAGTTCGGGGCTGATCGTCCGGTCCCACGACGATGAGAACCGCCCCGGACGATGGACCCTGCAGGACACGCCCGACTGTGTCGATCCCAGAACCGGTTCCGCGGCGGGCTGCGCCGCCTCCGGCCGCCGTCTGAGCGACATCGCCGTGATCGACGCCGAGAGCGCCTGGGTCGCCGGGGCCGGCCGCGAAGGGCCGTTCGTGCGGCTGTTCACCAACGGCTTGCGGTTGTCCGCGGGCTTGAGCGACCGGCGGAGCCTGCGCGCGCTCGCGACTGACGGGCGCGGCCACCTGACCGGCCTGACCGACGCCGGCGTCCCGATCACCGCGCCGCTGCGGCTGTCTGCGACCGCGCGCACCATGGAGCAACTGGCGGCTGTCCGGAACGGAACCGAACGGCCGGACCGAACCAGGATGCGCGCATTCGGCGACGGCGCGGCGCCGGTTGCGGTGAGCATCCCTGTGGGTGGGGCGCCGGTCGATCATGCCGAGGCGCTCAATCCCTCGAACGGCCTGACGATCGCGTTCTCGGTTTTGCCGGCCGAAGGCGGATCGGCCGGCGGCGCAAACCCGCAGTGCCTGTTGTCGCTCAGGTCCTCGCTCCGCGAGACCTTCTCGATCTGCCTCGACGCCGCCCAGAGCAGGTTGACCCTGCGCTTCGGCGAGACCGAAAAGACCGTCCCTGTGGCCCTCGGCGGCCTGACCCGGGGCGGCGAGCCGGTCGCGCGGCGCTTCGTGTTGCAGACGCAGGCCGACGAGGCGCAGCTCTTCACGATCGACGAGACGTGGAGGCCGGACGCCACCTTTTCGTTCATTCAGGTGATCGACACGGCGACCGTCCAGTCGCTCATGACCTTTCCCCTCCGCCCCGTCCGCACGGACACGAGCCCGACGTTGCGGCTCCACATCGGCGGGCGCACCGCGACGACCGACCTGTTCCGCGGCCATCTGGGTCCGGTGCGCATCTGGCGCACGGCCGCCGTCGATCCGGCCGTGCTCTTCGCGTCCCACGACGCCGGCCGCTGGGCGACGCCCCAGTCGCCGGCGCCGTTGGCCCTCGTCGTCGACGCTCCTCTGGCGTTCGCCGAGGGGACGGGCGCCGCGGCCGGCGCCGACGGGGTGAAGCTCCTCTCTCCGGCGGACATCTCGGGCATCTGGTTCTCCGAGGCCGGACAGGGCGAGTTCGACGCGGTGGCGATCGCGGCTTCGACCACCTCGATGTTGTTTTCCGCCGACCGGATCGAGGTGCTCAGGATCGCGCCGGCCCGGGCGGACCCGGCCAACCCCCACGGCACCAACGGCCTCGATATCTTCCGCGACGGGGAGGGAGGCGTCGTCGAGACCCGTTTCGTCCAGACCGGCGCGGACGCCTTCGTCGGCTGGCGCGAGCCCCGGGCGGGCGGTTTTTCGACCGGCTTCAAGCCCTTCGAGCTCAAGGTCGTGAACCGCGACCGGCTTCGGCTGACCGATCCAAACTCCGGCAGCTCGACGTTGTTCCAGCGGGTCGGCGAACCGCCGAGCCCGAGCGCTGCGCGCGACAGGCTCGACCAGCCGTTCGAGAACTACGTCGGTTACGACATTCTGCGCATCTCGCCCATCAAGACCGCGGGCGGCGCGGCGGGGCGTCGGCGCATCTTTTCCACCGACCCGGCCGGCGCCGACCGTGCGCCGAGCGATCCGCCGGCGGGACCCAGGGTCTCGTGGGGGCTGCTGTACGACAGCATGGACGTTAGCGTCTCGACGAACACCGAGCGCGTCGTCGAAACCTCCCGCGAGCTGCAGGAAGACCTTCGCGCCAGCGTGGGCGCAGGCGCCGACATGCCGGAAGTCTTCTCGTTCTCGTTGTCCGCCGATTTCAAGGAGTCGGTCGAGCGGATGGTGGGCGAGAAGTCGGTGCTGGCGATCGGCGAGCTCTGGCACGCGGCCTACGGCCTGATGCTCGACCCGGCGCGGATCGACCTCGATCCGGGCTTCCGCGCCCTGGTCGAGGACGCGGCGAACGCGGCCTCCAGGCAAGAGCGCGCGACGCTGATCGACGAGCTGCTCGACGTTTACGGCGCGCATTACACCAACTTCGTCGTGTTTGGCTGTCGCGCCCGGTTCGAGCGCAAGATCTCGGAGACGGCGATTTCCGCGGAGATCGAGCGACAGATCGACGTCGAAGCGGCGAGCTCGGGGACCGTCTCCGGCGTCACGCTCAGCCTCGAAGGCGCATTCGGCCGCGGGACACGTTCCGCGTTCGAGAAGACCCAAATCGTCGAGGACACGCGGATCACCACCGAAGCGGCGACGGCTTCTTTCGATGCCGAGGAGGTGACCTGCGGCGAGGACACCGAGCGGGGCAACCCGATCGCGCGCGATCTGCGGCCGATCACGGACATTTTGTCGCCGATCCACTTCGATGACCCGGCGATCTATCGCGACCTGCGCAACGCCGTCGGTCTGCGCGCCATCGAGCGGATGCGCGTCGCCAACGGCCGCGTGCCGGTCTCGGATGCTCGAGTCTTGCCGGAGCTTTACGTGGTTACGCTCGAGAGTCTGACGCCCGCCAACCTCGGGGCCGACAACGCCGTTGAAGGAATTGTCTCGGTCACCCACACCCCGGCCGCCGGGAAGAAGCGCCGCACCGCGCCGATCTGGACGGGCGCCGGAGCGACGGCCGCCCGGCCGTCCGCCGCCGAGGGCGGGTCGGTCGCCATCGGCAAGCGCGTGGTGTTGAGCGTCGATGCGAACGCGACGGACGCAAAGCTGACCGCGCGCCTGAAGGGACCCTCATCCCCGTCCGCGCTGGGCGAGGTCACCCAGGACCTTCGCCTCGAGGCGGCGCGCGCGGCCGGCAGCGTCGCCGGTGAGGTGGCCGCCATTTCCCCGGAGTGCCGGTGCGTCACCGCGTGCCCCGACGGCTACCTCGACGAAAACGGCGCCTGCCTGAAGGCCTGCCCCGCCGGTTTCGACACCCGCGGCGGGACATGTTTCGGCTCCTATCCGCGCACGTTCTACGTCGCCTGGGCGATGGACCTCTGCACCCAGCAGAACCCGTCCGTCGGCTGCAAAGCGGAGGGATGGGGCATTTACCCCAACTGCAGGGCGGGCCACCGGTCCATGCCGTTCGGCTGGTGCCAGCCGGTCTGCGCCAGCTTCGGCCTCGAAAGCTGGGGCGGCACGGACGTCACCTGCAGCCGTCCCGAGGCGGCGCGTAGCCCGGCTGGCCGCAGCCAGTCGAACAGCTGCCCCGCCGGCGCCACCCCGGCCGTGGACTGCGCCCGGGTCGCAATCGCTTACACGATCGAGAAGGTGACGCTGGAGGATTGACCGCCTTCGTGCGGCGAGCCTGAGCCGGCCGCAGCCGGCGCTGACGAAACGGTCGTCTGGCCCTTCGGCCGCATCCGGCACGCTACGGCGATTGCGCAGACGCGGGCGCTGCTGGCATCGTAGCCACGGCGAGATGGATGCTGGGAGAAAGGACGACAGCGATGTGGCCCGATATTCCTTACGCGCCCTGGCGAGAGACACGCTCGGCGCTGCATCTCTACACCCAGGTCGTCGGCAAGTATCGCCTGGCCCGGACGCCGTGGGTGAACCACTCCTGGCACGCGACGCTCTACGTGACCGCACGCGGGCTTACGACCTCGATCGTTCCCGACGGCCCAGGCGGCGTGGAAGTCGCTTTCGACCTCCTCGACCACGCGGTCGTCGGCGCTGCCACCGACGGGCGGCAGGCGAGCTTCCCCCTCGGCCCGATGTCCGTCGCCGAGTTTCACGCGCGCCTCGTCGATCTCCTCCGCCGGCTCGGAGGAACCCCCGAGTTCGACGGGCGGCCCAACGAGGTGCCCGATCCAATTGCGTTCGCAGAGGACAAGGAGAAGCGGCCGTACGACGCCGAGGCGGTAAGCCGCTTTTTCCACGCCACGGTCGCGGTCGACCGCGTGCTGAAACGCTTTCGGACGGCCTATCTCGGCAAGGTGAGCCCGGTGCACCTCTTCTGGGGGAGCTTCGACCTGGCGGTGACGCGCTTCTCCGGCCGCGGCGCGCCGTTGCATCCTGGCGGCGTCCCGGCCCTGCCGGACGCGGTCACGCGGGAAGCCTACAGCCACGAGGTCTCCTCCGCCGGCTTCTGGCCCGGGGACGCCAACGTCGATTTCCCGGCCGTGTACTCCTACGCCTACCCGACCCCGGACGGGTTCTCCGAGGCGCGGCCGCTGCCGGACGCGGCCTACTTCGACGGGAGCCTCGGCGAATTCCTGTTGCCGTACGATGCGATCCGCCGGTCGAGCGATCCGGAGGCGGCGCTCATGGCTTTCCTGCAAAGCACCTACGCTGCCGCCGCCGATCTTGGCGGCTGGGACCGTGACGCCCTGGACTGCCCCCTGGGGGAACTTGGCCGGCCACGGCCCCTCTAAGCGCACGGGCTTGCTGGGTCGCCGCCTGCGTGGGCTGCGCGCCGCGCGTCCCGGCTACCAGTGATCCGCGAACTTGTGCCCGCAGTTGGAGCACAGGTCGGAGCCGTAGGTGTCCTTGAACGCTCGGCAAGCGCACCCGGAGATCGAACACTCCCGGTACCCCATGCGCGTCCCTTCATCAGACATCGCAGTGTGATCAAAACCCGCCGTCGCCGCTGCGTTTTTCTCGTTGTCGTGAAGCATGCGCGTTTCCCCAAGCATAATACCAAACTTCACTGGGACTGACCGATGGTAGCCCAGGATCTGGTTGCGATGGATCGGATGCGGCCGCTTTCGGCGGTGAGCTTTCGCCAGACGTCGCAGCAGGTGTCGCGGATGCCCTCGTAG
>JAXMOZ010000060.1:0-21409 GCA_034382075.1 Rhodospirillales bacterium | reverse complement strand
TGCCGGAGTTCAGCCGCTTCGCCCTGGAGGCGCTGCGCCAGCCGCTGGAGAGCGGCCGAGCCAGCGTCGCCCGCGCCAACGGCCACGTCACCTATCCGGCGCAGGTCCAACTGGTCGCGGCCATGAACCCCTGCCGTTGCGGCCACGCCGACGATCCGGGACGGGCCTGCAGCCGGGCGCCGCGGTGCGCCGCGGACTACCAGTCGCGCATCTCCGGGCCGCTGTTCGACCGCATCGACCTGCACGTCGAGGTGGCGGCGCTCTCGCCCCATGAGCTGACCCTGCCGCAGCGGGGCGAGCGGTCCGCCGAGGTCGCAGCCCGCATCGCCCGCGCCCGGGCGGTGCAGGCCGAGCGTTACGCCGCGGCCGGCCCCACCGTCCGTACCAACGCCGGCGCAAACGGCGAACTGCTGGACAAGGTCGCCAACCCCGACGCCGCCGGCCGGCAGCTGCTGGCCGAGGCGGTCACCCGGCTCGGGCTCACCGCGCGGGGCTACCACCGCATCCTCAAGGTCGCCAGAACGCTGGCCGATCTCGACGGCACCGACGCCGTCCGCAGGCTGCACATCGCCGAGGCGCTGGCCTATCGGCGGGTCATCCCCGGCCGGCAAACGGCACAAGCCGCCGCCGCCGCCGGCTGAGGCGCCGGTTGGCCGCGCGGTGAGAAGGAGATCGCCGCTCCGGGCCCGTCAGCCGTAGCGGTGCAGGCCCGGGCCGTGCCGCCTGAGCCAGGCGCGGGCATGGTCGACGCCGTCGCCGTGAAGCTTGGCCACCAGCGCCCAAAAGCGTGGGCCGTGGTTGCGTTCTGCGAGATGGGTGAGCTCGTGGGCCACGACATACTCCAGCACCTCCGAAGGCGCCAGGATCAGCCGCCAGGAGAACGACAGGTTGCCGGCGGTCGAGCACGAGCCCCAGCGCGAGCGGGTGTCGCGAACGCCGATGCGGCCGACCGGCTTGCCGATCTTCGGCGCCAGCCGGCGGACGTGCTCCTCCAGGTCGCCGCGCGCCTGTCGCCGCAACCAAGCCTCCAGCCTCGCCGCAAGCTCGGCCTCGGGGCCCGAGATCAGAATCCTGTCGTCCTCTACGCCGACGCGGGCGTGGACGCGGACGTGAGGCCCGGCCGAGCCGGCCGGCAGGTGGCGGATTTCGTGCCCGGTGCCGCGCAAGGGCAGGACGGCGCCGTTGCAAAAGCCGACGCGCTCCGGCCGGCTCCCCATCCGTTCGGCGATCCAGCCGCTGTTGGTGCGCGCCAGCGCGACCCCGTCGGCGAAGGCGGCGCGCTCGGGGATGGTGACGACGACGCCGTCGCCGCCCACCGGCAGGCGCAGGGTCAGCCGCCGCGCCCGCGGATGCCGGCGGATCACCAGCGGCATTTCCCGGCCGGCGACCGTCAGGCTGGTTCGGCGTTCGCGCGCCCGGCTCACGCCCAAGACCATGCTAGTCCAGGGGCGGTGGCGAGAACGCCAGTCGGTCCAGCGCCGAGGTCAGCGCCGCCACCTCGGCGGCGGTCAGCCGCATCAGCGGCGGGCGGACGGTTCGCCAGCTCTCGATGCCGCTGTGGGCAGCCATGATCTCCTTCAGCGCCGCGCTCAACGGGTGGGCGGAGATGGCAACCCGCACGGCGTTCAGCTTCGCCTGCGCCGCCTCGGCCGCCTGCGCATCGCGGGCCCCGTGCGCCTTCAGCACCTTGGCGGCGAGGACGGCGGCGACGTTGCCGACGGCGGTGATGCAGCCGGCGCCGCCCTCGCGGAGCAGGGGCAGCAGGCACTCGTCGGAGCCGGCGAGGACGCGGAAGCCGGGGAAGGCGCGGGGGGTGGCGATCATGCCGGCGAGGTCGCCGGAGCTGTCCTTCATGCCGGCGACGATGCCGGGATAGCGCCTGAGCAGCCGCTCGATCAGCCGCTGGCCGATGGGCACCGCGGTCATCTGCGGGAAGTGGTAGAGGTAGAGGCGAAGCCGACCGTCGCCCACCCGCTCGATCACCTCGCTGTAGGCGGCGAACACGCCGTCGTCGCTCACGCCCTTGTAGTAGAACGGCGGCAGGACGAGCACCCCGGCCGCGCCACGCACGGTGGCGTGGCGGCTGAGCGCGACCGTGTCGGGAATGGCGCAGCAGCCGGTGCCGGGCAGCAGCCGGCCCGCCGGCACGCCGGCGGCGAGCAGGCGGTCGAGCATCTCGATCCGCTCCTCGCGCGAGAACGAGTTGGCCTCGCCGGTCGTGCCCAGGATCGACAGCCCGTCGCAGCCGTTCGCCAACAGCCAGCGGCAGTGGCGGGCGAACAGGGCATGGTCGGGGGACAGGTCTTCGTGCAGCGGCGTCAGCGCCGCGGCAAAGATGCCGGAGGTGGTGGCGGTCATGCGCGCAAGGCCCGCCTCAGGCCGGCCAGTCGACGATGTGGTGCTCGAGCGGCCCGGCGCGCCGCTCCGGCACCGCCCGGCCGCGCACCGAGGCGCCGACCCTGTGCACCAGCTCCGGATCGCCGGAGACCAGGTAGTGCCAGTCGGGCAGGTCCTTGCCCTCGGCCAGCAGCCGGTAGGCGCAGGTGGACGGGAGCCAGCTCAGGGCGCCGACGTTCGCCGCCGTCAGCTGTTCGCAGTTGGGAACGTGGCGGCGGCGCTCGGCGTAGCGGCTGCAGCGGCAGGTTCCGAGGTCGAGCAGCCGGCAGGCGACGTTGGTGTAGCTGATCTCGCCGCTGAACGCGTCCTCGATCTTCTCCAGGCAGCACTTGCCGCAGCCGTCGCAAAGCGCTTCCCACTCGGCCTTGCTCAGCTCGCCAAGGGGGCGCTTTCTCCAGAACTCGGGCTCAAGGGCTCCCGCCGAGCCGGCGCTCGATCCGTCCATTCACAGCCTCCCGCACCCCCACACGCGGACTGTGCGGGCAATCTTGCCGCGGCGTCAACCGCCGAGCCGCTCGATCAGCGCCAACGCGGCCGCGGGATTGCGCACCTTCTCGCCGCTGATGACGTAGAGGTAGACATCGCGGCCGCCGGTTTGCGGCTCCGGCGGCTGCGGACCGGCGCCGGCAAGTCCTTCCGGGACCCCTCCGGCCGCCCAGGTTCGCGCCCGCGCCGCCCAAAGGTCGAGCGCCGCCGGAGCATAGCCGAGCGGCTCGCAAGCCGTGGTTCCCATGATCCTGGCGTAGACGAAGGGCGCAGTCGGGTCGGCGATCTCGGGGTACCTGGCGTCGCCGGCAAGAACGATGGCAAGGCCGTGCCCGGCCGCGATGGCGACGAACTCGGGGTCGACGAAGCTCCGGTGGCGCGCCTCCAGCGCGTGGCGGATGGGCCGGCCGTCGACGGTCTTGGGCAGGAGGGCGGCGAAGGCCTCGATGTCGGCAGGATCGAACCGCTTGAACGGCGACAGCTGCCAGAGGATCGGCCCGAGCTTGTCGCCGAGCGCCATGACGCCGCTGGTGAAGAAGCGCTCGATGGAGGCGCCGGCATCGGCAAGCGCCGGCCGGTTGGTGGCGTAGCGGGGCGCCTTCACCGAGAAGACGAAGCCCGCCGGCGTCTCGTCGCGCCACTTCTCGAAGCTCTCCCGCTTCTGGGTGCGGTAGAAGGTGGCGTTGATCTCAATGGAGGTGAGGTGCTCCGCGGCGTAGGCGAGCTCGCGCTTCTGCGCCAATCCGGCCGGGTAGAACGGCCCGCGCCAGCCGGGAAAGCTCCAGCCACCGACGCCGACGACGATCCTGCCCCGTTCGTTGCTCATCAAGGTGCCGCTTCTCCAGCGATCAAGTGGACGAAGGAGCCGAAGACGGAACCCTCCACGAGCCCGGTCGATCCCAGGTCGCGGCCGCTGGCGTCGAACGCCTGCAGCAAGGCGCGGCCCGGGCCTTCGCTCAGCGTCCGGGCGTAGTGGAACTCGTGACCAAGGTAGCGGCTCCCCGCCGGCCCAAGCGGGGTCGGGGCGGCGAGGACGGCGCGGCGGTAGCCGAGGTGCAGGCCGCGCTCGGCGAACGAGGTTTCCAGCGGCAGCAGTCCGGCCATGGCGTGCCTGTGCCCGTCGGCGTCGACGAGGCCGCGGCCGAGGACCATGTAGCCGCCGCACTCGCCGAAAACGGTGGCGCCGCGGGCGGCGGCGGCGCGCAGCCCGGCGAGGACGTTGCCGGCCGCGGCCAGCCGGCCGGCGTGCAGCTCGGGGTAGCCGCCCGGCAGGTAGACGGCGTCGGCGCCCGCATCCGGCGCCTCGTCAGCCAGCGGCGAGAACGGCAGGATTTCCGCGCCGGCCGCCCGCCAGCCGTCGGTGACGAGGGCATAGCGGAAGGCGAAGGCGGCGTCCTCGGCGACGGCGATCCGCTGGCCGAGCGGCGGGATCGGCGTCACCGGCGCTGCGTCCGCCTGGACGGCATCGCCCTCGCGGGCCAAGGCGATCAGCGCCGGGACATCGACGTGGCGGGAGATCAGGGCGGCCGCCGCATCGAGGAACGCCTCGAGCTCGGGATGCTCGCGGGCCTGAACCAGACCCAGGTGGCGCTCCGGCAGCGCCAGGTCGGTCGCGCGCGGCAGGAAGCCGAGGACCGCGACCTCCGGCATGCTGAGGGAGCAGGCCTCGGCGATAACCGCGGCGTGGCGGTCGCTGCCGATGCGATTGAAGATGACCCCGGCGACGCCGACGTCGGCGCGGTGGGTGGCGAAGCCGCGGACGATGGCCGCCGCCGAAGCGGCCTGGGCATGGGCGTCGACCACCAGGATCACCGGCCAGCCGAGCGCCGCGGCAAGGTCGGCGGTCGATCCCTCCCGCGCGGTGGCGCCGTCGAACAGCCCCATGACGCCCTCGCAGACGACGAGGTCCGCCGCCGCCGCGAGCCCGGCCGCCGCAGCGCGGAGCATGCTCGCAGGCATCGCCCACGCATCCAGGTTGACGCAAGGGCGGCCGGAGGCGGCGGCATGGAAGGCGGGGTCGATGTAGTCGGGGCCGGCCTTGGCCGAGGCCACGGCGACGCCGGTGTTTGCGAGATGGCGCAGCAGGCCGAGGGTCACCACCGTCTTGCCGCTGCCCGAAGCGGGTGCGGCGATGATCAGCCCCGGCGCGGCCATGCCCGGCACGTTCCGCTGAACGCCCTCACCCTCCCGCTCCGCGGGCGAGGGTCTTTGCTCCGCCGGGTAGGCCGCGACCCCCTCTCCCGCGAAGCGGGAGAGGGTCGGGGTGAGGGCATTCTGTGGCGGCTTCGGGTTTCGCGATGCGCCGAGCCACCACGTCACCCCAGCAGCTTGCGCAACTGCTCCGCCATCTCTTCCGGCGGCAGGTCATGGCGGAAGTGCTGCACGAACTTGCCGTCCGGACCCATCAGATAGGTGATGGAGGTGTGGTCGACGAGGTAGGTCTCTGGATCGGCGGCGCTCGGGACCTTGGCGAAGTAGACGCCGTAGGCCTTCGCAGCGGCGATCACCTGCTCCGGCGTGCCGGTCAAGCCGCGCAGGGCGGGGCCGAAATGGCCGACGTAGTCCTTCATGTGCTGTGGCGTATCGCGCTCGGGATCGACGCTGATGAGGATCGGCTGGACCTTCCCCGCCTGCGCCTCGTCCAGCTGGTCCAGCGCCTGCATGTTGCGGTTGAGCGAGGTCGGGCACACGTCCGGGCAATAGGTGAAGCCGAAGTAGACGAGCATGTAGCGGCCACGGAAGTCGGCGTCGGTGACCGGCTTGCCCTCTTCGTCGAGGAGGCTGAACGGCCCGCCGATCCGCGCGGCCCCCTGGGCGACCCCCGCCGGCGTTTCGTGCCCGGCCGGCGCGAAGTAGGCCCGGCCGGCGAAGTAGGCGACGACGAGCAGGCCGGCGATGGCGAAGGCAATGGCGATGCCGTTGAAGGGCCTGGTGGAGCCGGTGGAGCCTCGATCGCTGGTGTCGTTCACGTCCCGTCCTTCCATTCCGGCGTTCTCGTTCAGGCGATGGTGCGCCACGCCAGGTAGCCCAGCGCCGCGGCGTTGATCAGCATCACCGCCGGCATCAGCCGCACCGCCAGGGGCTGCCAGGTGCGCCCGGCCACATGCCCGGCGAGCCCGACGGCGACGAGCGCCGGAACGGTGCCGGCGGCGAACGCCAGCATGCCGAGCGCTCCGGACAGCGGCCCGGCCGAGGCCGCCGCCGCCGCCAGCGCGCCATACAGCAGGCCGCAGGGGAGGAAGCCCAGGGCAAGGCCCAGGCCATAGCCGCGCCAGCCGGTGGGCCTTGCGAACAGCGGCCGGACGATCCTGCTCAAGGCTCGGGCAAAGCCGCTCTCGCCCGATCCCCGCTGCCAGGGCAACGCCAAACCGAGGCGTTGCAGTCCATAGCCGGCAAAGAAGAGCGCGGCGAGGATCAGCAACCCCGCCGAAAGCCATCTGAGCCCGGTGACGTTGATCAGCCCGCCCGCCAGCGCCGCGGCGGCGGCGCCGAGGCCGGCGTAGCTCGTCGCCCGGCCGAGGTGGTAGGGCACCAGCGCGGCGCCGGCAAGCCGGTGAAACTCCCGCATCTCGGAGGCTGGGCGAGCCTCCAGCCGCGAGACCACCTGGCCCACGACGAAGGGCCCGCACATCCCGACGCAATGGGTCATGCTGCCGAGCAGGCCGGCGAGG
Organism: Rhodospirillales bacterium; assembly: GCA_034382075.1. GTDB lineage: Bacteria > Pseudomonadota > Alphaproteobacteria > Rhodospirillales > Defluviicoccaceae > JAEULH01. The sequence continues at coordinate 14,855 of JAXMOZ010000060.1, read as the reverse complement.
AACAGGCTGGTGAACAGCCCTCCGTGGGTTCGGACCGCCGCGTGGCATTCGGCGACGCCGGCGGCAAGAACCGAGAAGATGGTGGCGTCGAGGTCCATGCTAACCGCATCCGGCGCGCGGCGCCCGCGCGCTCACGTTCATGAGATACGGCTGATACAGCGCCCGTGTCAAATTGGCGCGCGCTGCGGGTGCGCTGCGGCTACAGTTCGGCCATGGACGACATGTTGCCGGCCAAGGTGGAGCTGCGCCGGGGCTGGACCACCGGCACCTGCGCCACGGCGGCCGCGGCCGCCGCCTACGAGGCGCTGCTGATCGGCGCCTTCCCGGAGTTCGTGACGGTCGAGCTGCCCCGCGGCGGCACGGCGGCGCTTGCCATCGCGACCGCGCGGCTGGACCCCGGAAGCGCCACCGCCGGGGTGATCAAGGACGCCGGCGACGACCCCGATGTCACCCACGGCGCCGAGATCCGCGCCAGCGTCTGCCCAGGGCCGGCCGGATCCGGCGTGGCCTTTCGCGCCGGCGAGGGGGTCGGCACCGTCACCCTGCCGGGCCTCCCGGTCCCGGTCGGGGAGCCTGCGATCAATCCCGGCCCGCGGGCGATGATCCGCACCGCGATCGCCGCCGTCGCTGCCCGCCATGGCGCGGCGGGAGACGTCGTCGTCACCGTGTCGGTCCCCGGCGGCGAGGCGCTGGCGGCGAAGACCCTCAACGGCCGGCTCGGCATCCTCGGCGGCCTGTCCATCCTTGGGACCACCGGCGTCGTGGTGCCGTTCTCCTGCGCCGCCTGGATCCACTCGATCCACCGCGGCGTCGACGTCGCCCGCGCCGCCGGGCTGACCCACCTCGCCGCCGCCACCGGCAGCACCTCGGAAGCCGCAGTGAAGGCGCTGTATGGCTTGCCCGAGGCGGCGCTGATCGACATGGGCGATTTCGTCGGCGGCACGCTCAAGTACCTCCGCCGCCATCCGGTACCGAGGCTGACCATCGCCGGCGGCTTCGCCAAGCTGGTCAAGCTGGCGCAAGGCGCGATGTTTCTCCACTCGTCCAAGTCCCGGGTCGACATGGCGGCGCTGGCGGGCGTGCTCGAGACGCTGGAGGCGCCCGCGGACCTCGTCGCCGAGGCGGTTTCGGCGAATACCGCCGCTCAGGTTCTGGGGACGGCGACGGCGCACGGCCTGCCGCTCGCCGACGCCATCGCCGCACGGGCGCGGGCGGTCGCGGTCGCGGCGCTCGCTGCCGAAACCGCCATCGAGGTCATGGTCTTCGACCGGCAGGGTGTCCTCGCCGGGCGCGCGGCGTTCGGTGACTGAGCGGCTGCTGATCCTCGGCGGCACCGGGGAGGCGGCGGCCTTGGCCGAGGCGGCGTCCACGGCGTTTCCGGATCTGGACGTGATCAGCTCGCTGGCCGGGCGGACGTTAACGCCAGGAACGCTTCCCGGCCGGATCCGGGTGGGCGGCTTCGGCGGCGCGGACGGCATCGCCGCCTACCTGCGCGAGGAGCGGATCGGCTTCGTGATCGACGCCACCCACCCTTTCGCGGCCACCATCTCCGCCCACGCCGCCGAAGCCTGTGCCGCGACCGGTACGCCGCGGTTGCTGCTGCTCCGTCCGCCATGGCAGCCGCAGCCGGGAGACCGCTGGGAGGACGTTGCCGACAGGGCCGAGGCGGCGCGGCTGCTGGCGGCGACGTCCAGGCGCGCATTCCTCACCCTCGGCCCCGGCGACCTCGCCGCCTTCGCCGGCCTCGCGGAGGTGTTCTTCCTCGTCCGGCTGATCCAGTCGCCTGCCCAGCCGCCGCCGCTTGTGAACCACGACCTCGTCGTCGGCCGCCCGCCCTTCAGCCTGGACGAGGAGCGGTCGCTGTTCGCCCGCCACCGCATCGACACCCTGGTGACCAAGCAAAGCGGCGGCGCCGCGGAGGCGAAGCTCGTCGCAGCGCGGGAGGCGGGGGCGCGGGTCGTGATGATCGCCAGGCCGGAAAAACCGGCAGGGGAGCGGGTTGCCACGGTCGCCGAGGCCATGGCTTGGCTCGGCGGTCTGCTGGGGTGCCGAACGTGATCGACAGCCAGTCCTAAAATCGGCGCAATGCTCAATCAGGTCAAACTAGGACAATGGGCGTCATTGCGAGGAGGCGGTAGCCGACGAAGCAATCCAGTAACGATCTTCTGAATCGCCACGCCGCTTCGCGGCTCGCGATGACGAAGATTTCCCGCTGGCGGATCAACCTTATGACGGCCTCCTCTGCAGGGAAGCACGAGCAGGTCGAATTAGAACCTGTGTCGCCTTGTTACCAGACGTCTCCTCTCAACGTCATGGCGGTACTTGTTACGGCCATCCAGGCTTTTGATTGGACCCCCGGAACAAGTCCGGGGGTGAGGATGAAGTTGGTTTCTGGAACTGTTGAACGACGCTGCTTGCGGATCCTGCTGAATCAACCCGAACACGAGCTGCTCTAACCGCCCGGCTTCGCCGGCAGGTCGGCCGCCGGAGCCTCGGGCAATGACGCCCCGGCGCGGCTGGCGTTCAGCCTGGCGTAGGCGCGGACGCTGAAGGGGAAGGTCGCGGCGTAGGCGATCAGCGTCGCGGTCATCGTCGTCCAGGGCGCGCTGACCAGGAAGGCCAGGTACAGGCCCACCGACAGCATGGTGAACAGAACCCAGCCCTCTGGGATGCGGATCTTCTTGAAGGAATAGGTCCGGAGCCGGCTGACCATCAGCCCGCCGCCCGCCAGCATGAACACACCGACGGTGATCGGGTGGCGGAAGACGTCGGCGTCGGTCTGCAGCCACAGGACCAGCGGCAGCAGCACGATCCCCGCGCCGGCCGGCGACGGCACGCCGACGAAGAAGTTGCGGTCGATCAGCGCCGCCTCGTCGGCCTCGTCGGCGGTGTTGAAGCGGGCCAGGCGGAGCGCGCAGCAGATGCAGACGACGAGCACCAGCGCCCAGCCGAACCGGCCGGCGTCGGCCAACGCCCAGAGGTAGAGAACGAAGGCGGGAGCGACGCCGAAGCACATGAAGTCCGAGAGCGAGTCGAGCTCGGCGCCGAACTTGCTGGCGCCCTTGAGGATGCGGGCGATGCGGCCGTCCAGCCCGTCAAGCACGCCGGCGACCAGGATCGCCATCACCGCATGGTCCCAGGAGCCGCGCAGGCCGAAGCGGAGCGCGCTGAGCCCGGCGGCAAGGGCCAGGAGCGTCAGCACGTTGGGAATGATGCGGTTGATGTGCAGGCCGCGCAGCCGCTGGCGCCGGGCTTCGGTCATCATGCCGGCGTTCCCTTACCGCGCCTCGGTCAGCCGCGCGGGCTCCAGGCTGGAGAGGTCGGCGATGACCGTCTCTCCGGCGATCATCCGCTGCCCCGGGCCCACCAGCGGCGCCGTGCCAAGCGGGAGGTAGACGTCGACGCGGCTGCCGAAGCGGATCATGCCCAGGCGCTGGCCGGTGCGGACCCGCTCGCCTTCGCTCACCCAGCAGACGATGCGCCGGGCGACCAGGCCGGCGATCTGCACCACCGCCAGCGTTCGCCCGTCCGCCCTGTCGATGACCAGGCCATTGCGCTCGTTGGCCTCGCTCGCCTTGTCCAGCGAGGCGTTGACAAAGGCGCCGGCGACGTAGGCGATGCGGCGGATGGTCCCGTCGACGGGGATCCGGTTCACGTGCACGTCGAAGACGTTCATGAACACCGAGACCCGCGGCAGGGCGGTGTCGCCCAGCGCGAGCTCCGGTGGCGGCACCGCGTCCACAACCGACTGCACCAGCCCGTCGGCCGGGCTCACCACCAGTCCCTCGCGAACCGGCGTCTGCCGGTCGGGGTCGCGAAAGAAAAACGTGCACCAGCCGGTGATGGCGAGGCCGATCCAGCCCAGCGGCTGGGCGAGCGCGAACAGCACGACCGTCGCCGCCGCGGCAATGGCGATGAACGGCCAACCCGCAGGCTGGATGGGAACGAGGACGGTGTCCTTGATGGTCTGGATCACGGCCGAACATGGTTCCTTTTGGCAGCAGCCGCACCGGCGTAAACCCGATCGCGGTTTGCTCTCAGAGGGGGCGCGATCAGGTTTGGCTCAGAACTATCGGAGCGCCATGGCCGGGGGTCGCCCATCTCGTCACGGCCGTGCTCGTCACGGCCATCCAGCCGACGCAGACCCCCGGAACAAGTCCGGGGGTGACGACCGAGAGGTCGAGAGGGAGCGGCACGTTGGGCCAGGCGGTGGAGGTGCAGCCTGATCACAAATCCTCCTAATTCGAGGGCGGAACGGAGAATACCTGCCCCGGGTAGATGAGGTTCGGGTCCAGGATCTGCGCCTTGTTCGCCTCGTAGATGGCGGTATAGGCGACGCCGCTGCCCATGGTCCGGCGGGCGATGCGCCAGAGGTTGGTCCCCTGCTGCACCACGATCGAGGTGACCGCAGGGCCGGGCTCCATGCCGCCGGCGCCACGGGTGAAGGGAACGGCGACCCGGGCGGTGACCCGGCCCTGCTCGCTCACCTCGTCGGCGCGCAGGCCGAAGGCCTGGGCGTCCGGCGGCGTCTCGATGGCCATGCGCCAGGCGCCGTCGGCGCCGGCCTGGGTTCGGCCGGCGAGCGCGTTGTCGAGGTAGAGCTGAACCGTGGCGCCCGGCGCGGCCCGGCCGCTAACGGTGGCGGAGCCGCCCTGGCCGTAATCGACCGCCTGGATGCTGACCGGTGGCGCCTCGGTGGCGGACGAAGGCGCCTGCAGGACCGTTGCCTGGGATCCACCCGGGCCCAGCCGCAGCGCCAACGCCTGCGATCCGGATCCCGCCGGCCTGCCGGCGATATCCTTCCCCGCCTGCGGCACGATCAGGACCACGGTGTCCTCCGAGCCGATGGCGTTGCCGCTTGCGTCCTCGACCCGCAGGGTCAGGCGGCGCTCGCCCGGCGGCAGTTCCTCTTCCGGGACGAACACCCACTCGCCGTTTTCGTCCGCCCTCACCTTGCCGACCACGCGTTCGCCATCGAGAACGGTCACGGTGCTGCCCGGCGCCGCCCGCCCGGCCATGACCGCATCGCCCTGAGGGTTCACCCGGACGACGTCGAAGCTCGGCCGCTCCGCGCCCGACACATCGCCGGCCGGGGCCGACGCGCCATCGGCTCCGGCTTGCGGCGCGGTCGCGTCCCGGCTCGTCTCCGTCCCTTGATCGTTGAAGAGGAAGTGGTTCAGGCCGAGGGCCGCGGCGACGACGAGCACGCCCGCGGCCGCGATCATCAGCGGCCTTCGCAGCCTCGCCTCGCCGTGAACCGTATCCATCGTCGCCTACCTCGCTCGCAACTGAAGGAGCGCGCCTCGTCGCAGCCGTACCCCGCGCTGGCTCATTTGTCGCCTTCGCCCTCCCCGTTGCAACTCTTTACGCCGGAATGCATGCCAGAAGCGGGCCGAGCTTCGGGATCAGCCGGAGGATGGCGGTGGTCCGGCCGCTGACGGTGGCGGACGGCTCGATCGGCGAGTACTCCAGCGGGTTCGGCAGGACGGCGGCGAGCCGGGCGCCCTGCACCGGGGTGAGCGCCCGTGCCGGCTTGGCGAAGAAGCTCCGCGCCGCCGCCTCGGCGCCGTAGATGCCGGGGCCGAACTCGACGACGTTGAGATACACCTCGAGGATCCGCTGCTTCGGCCAGAGGAGCTCGATCTGCCAGGTGAGCCAAGCCTCCAAGGCTTTGCGCAGTGGATCGCGGCCGGGCCAGAGAAACAGATTCTTCGCCGTCTGCATGCTGATGGTCGAGGCCCCGCGCGGGCGCTCGCCGTCCAGCCAGCGGTCGATCTGCCCCGCCACCTCGGTGAGGTCGAAACCGGCGTGCTCGCAGAAGCGGTTGTCCTCCGAAGCGATGACCGCGCGGGAGAGATGCGGCGAGATCCGCCCGAGGTCGCGCCAGGATTTGTCGATGCCGTGGCCCTCGGCAAGGCGGATCAGCATCAGCGGCGTGACCGGCGGGTCCACCAGCCGGTAGAGCGCGATGAGCGCAGCCGGCGCCAGCAGGAGGACGGCCAGCACCATGAGCAGCAGGCGGCGCAGACGACGCATCCGCGAGCCCTCAGTGCAGGGTCGCCGGGTGGGTTCGGTTCAACTCCTCGACCGCGATCCGCACCGCCGTCAGCCGCGGATTGAGCCTGAGCGCCGCCTCGAACGCCAACCGCGCCGATCCCGGGTCGCCGTTGCGCAGGCAGATCTGGGCGAAGCCGGAGATGGCGCCGAAGTGGCGTGGCTCGAGCTCCAGGGTGCGGGCGATGGCGGCAACGCTTTCGCGGTCGCGCCCGGCCAGGAACTCCAGCGTCGCCAGCTTGTTCCAGGCCTCGGCATAGTCGGGAGCACGGGCGACCAGGTCGTTCAGGATGGTCCGGCCGCGGTCGTAGTCGCAAGCCGCGATGGCGGCGATCGCCTGGTTCATCCGTGCCGCCAGGTCCGGATCGGGATGGCCGGTCCACGCCTCCCAGATCTCGTCCTCGATCTCGAAGGCCATGGGGTCATCGGCGCCCGCCGCGAGCTTGTGGAACAGCGCGTCGAGGCGCGGCGACAGGGCCGCTGCCGGCTTTCGCTGCTGGAGGCTCAGGATCTGCGCCAGCGTGTCGTCGAACACCAAGAGCGGCCTTTCTTCGAGGATCGCTCCACGGCCCGCCGCGATCCGTTCACCCGTTGTTAAAGCCGCGCGCCCGATACTGCGCCGCGACGAGAAAACTTCAACAGTCGAGTTCGATGCGATGGACGCGACCTCTCCCGAGCTGTTCGGCGCGCTGAAGCAGCGGCTGCGCTGGCTCGGCCAGCGCCAGGAGGTGCTCGCGCGCAACATCGCCAACTCCGACACCCCGGGCTACCGGCCGCGCGACCTGAAGCCCTTCGCCTTTTCTGGGCTGGTGGCGGAGCCCCGCCAGGCGGTCGCACTGTCCGCGACCGACGCCGGCCACCTCGGCGGCCGGCGCCGCGATCCGGCCGCCTTTGCCAGCCGCCGCGACCGCGCCCCCTACGAAACCGCGCCCGCCGGCAACGCCGTGGTGCTCGAGGAGCAGATGGCGAAGGTCAACGAGACGACGGTGTCGCACCAGCTCGCGACCGGCCTCTACCGCAAGCACCTGGCGATGATCAAGACCGCAACCGGGCCGCGCTAAAGCACCGAGGAGCGAAAGCCAGATGGACGACGTCCTGCGCACCATGCGCATCTCCGCCGCGGGCATGCGCACCCAGGGAACCCGGCTCCGGGTGATCTCGGAGAACGTGGCCAACGCCGACTCGCTTCCGACCGGCCCGGGCGACCTGCCCTACCGGCGCAAGACCATCAGCTTCAAGAACGAGCTCGACCGCGCCACCGGCGCCGATCTCGTCGGCGTCGAGAAGATCGGGGTCGATGCCTCGGCCTTTCCCAGCCGCTACGAGCCCGGGCATCCGGCCGCCGACGCGGCGGGCTATGTGCTCACGCCCAACGTCAACACGCTGATCGAGATGACCGACATGCGCGAGGCGGAGCGCTCCTACGAGGCCAACCTCAACGTCATCAAGGCCTCCAAGGCCATGCTCAACGAGACCATCGACGTGCTGCGGTAGGGCAGCGCGCGCAGAGGTTTGTCAGAGTTAGGGGCACTTGCGAGGGATACGGTTCTACGGACGTCATGGCCGTACTTGTTACGGCCATCCAGCCTTCGGTGGACCCCCGGAACAAGTCCGGGGGTGACGATGAATGGTCTTAGAATGGTCTTAGCGCTGTAAATGACGCTGCTGGGGTCCTGCTGCGTCACTCTAAGGGGGAAGACGATGTCGATTGCGATCAACAGCTTTGCCGGCGCCGCCGCGGCCTATGGGCGGGCGCGGGGGCAGCTCGAAGCCGTCGGCGGCGAGGAGCAGTCCCTGCCGGCGGGGCCGGCGGGGCCGGCCGGCCGGTCCACCTTCGCCGACCTGGTCAGGAACGCCGTCGGCGGCGCCGTCGCCACCGGCAAGGACAGCGAGCGGCTGTCGCTTGCGGCCATCGGCGATGGCGCCGACGTGAGCCAGGTGGTCACCGCCGTTGCCGAGGCGGAGACGGTGCTGAACACGGTGATGGCGGTCCGCGACCGGGTGATCGACGCCTACAAGGACGTCCTCAGGATGCCGATCTGAGCCCGGGCGGCGTCGATGAACGAGGTCGACGTGCTCGCCATCGGCCGCGAGGCGATGATCCTCACCCTGAAGATCTCCGGGCCGGTGATGCTGGCCGGCATGGCCATTTGGCCTGATCATCGCCCTGGTCCAGGCGCTGACCTCGATCCAGGAGACCACGCTCACGTTCGTGCCCAAGATCGTCGTCATGATGATGACCCTGGTCGTGTTCCTGCCGTTCATGATGACGGCGCTGATCGAGTTCACCCAGGTGCTGTTCGACCGCGCCGTCGGCCTCGGCTGAAGCGCACGACGTCGGTACGGATGGCCGGAGGCGCCTGAGCCGTGCTCGAGCAGATCACCGTCGCCCAGACCTTCGCCTACCTGCTGGTCTTCGCCCGCGTCGGCGCGGCGCTGGCGCTGCTGCCGGGCTTCAGCGCCGCCTACGTCACCGTGCGGGTCCGGCTGATCTTCGCCTTGGCGCTGACCCTGGTGGTCCAGCCGGTGGTGGCTGCGAGCCTGCCGCCGCTCCCGGAAAGTCCGGCGGCGCTCGCCCTGCTGGTCGCCGCAGAGGTCACCGTCGGCAGCTTCATCGCGGTTCTGGCGCGGATCATCGTCGGCGCCCTGCAGGTCGCCGGCACCTTCATCGCCTACTTCTCGTCGCTGGCCAACGCCCTGGTCCAAGACCCGGTCGCCGACCAGCAGACGTCGACGATTTCGGGCTTTCTCGGCACCGTCGGCCTGGTCCTGATCTTCGTGAGCGACCTGCACCACCTCATGCTCCGGGCGGTCGTCGGCAGCTACGACCGCTTCCCGGCGGGCACGATGCTGCCGACCGACGGCTTCGCCGAAGCCGCGACCGCGGCGGTGGCCGCCAGCATGGTGATCGGCCTCCAGCTTTCCGCCCCCTTCCTGGTGGTGGCCCTGGTCTACAACGTCGGGCTCGGCCTGCTCGGTCGGCTGATGCCGCAACTTCCGGTGTTCTTCTTCGGAATGCCGATACAGATTTCCTTCCAAATCTGGGCCATGGCGCTTACTATTTCGGGCATCATGCTGGTGTTCCTCAATCAGTTTCGCGAGGCCGTCTCGCCCTTCGCCGGCCCCTGATCCCCTGCTGGCGCCGGACCGCGATCCGGCGCGGGTGACGTGTTCTCCGCGGGGGGCGGATGGCCGAGCAAGACAACGACAGCAAGACAGAGCAGCCGACACCCAAGCGCCTGGAGCAGGCGCGCGAGAAGGGTCAGGTCGCTTCCTCCCAGGACGTCAAGAGCTGGGGCATGCTGGCCGGCGCCCTGCTCTGCCTTGCCGGCCTGCTGCCGGGGGCGGCGGCGAGGCTTGCCGCCACCGGCCGCGGCTTCCTCGACCAGGCAGGAACGCTGTCCCTCGACGCCTCCAACCTGCAGCCTGCGCTGGCGGCGCTGGTCACGGACGTCGCCCTGGCGCTGGCGCCCATCCTCGGCGTGCTGGTCGCCGCCGCCATTGTCGCCAACGTCGGCCAGACCGGCCTGATCTGGGCGCCGGACCGCATCACCCCGCAGCTTTCGCGCATCTCGCCGTCCGCCGGCGCAAAGCGGCTGTTGTCGACGCGGGCGATGATCGAGTTCGCCAAGGGGCTGGCGAAGCTCGCGGCCATCGGCGCCATCTGCGTCATCCTCGGCCGCTCGCTGCTGGAAGACATGGCGCTGCTGCCGGCGGTGCCCACCGCCGGCCTGCTCGCCCGGGCGCAGGACGTCGCGGTGCGGCTGGTCGCAGGCACCCTCGGCGGATTGACCCTGATTGCCGCCCTCGACTTCGCCTTCCAGCGGATGTCGCTGCTGAAGCAGTTGCGCATGACCAAGCAGGAGGTGCGCGACGAGATCAAGCAGTCCGAGGGCGACCCGCACATCAAGGCCAAGATCCGCCGGCTGCGCAACGAGCGCGCCCGCACCCGGATGATGGCGGAGGTGCCGAAGGCGGCGGTGGTGATCACCAACCCCACTCATTTCGCGGTGGCGCTGGCCTACGACATGGCGGCGATGGCGGCGCCCAAGCTGGTGGCGAAGGGCGTCGACACGATGGCGCGGCGCATCCGCGAGGTTGCCGAGGAGAACGAGGTGCCGATCGTCGAGAACCCGCCGCTGGCCCGGGCGCTCTACGCCGCGGTCGACCTGGACGAGGAGATCCCGGTGGAGCACTACCAGGCGGTGGCACAGGTCATCGGCTACGTCATGCGGCTGAAGGACCGCGCCCGTTGAGCCCGCCGGTGCTGCAGGCCCGCGAGGCCGTCGCCGCCCCGCAAGGATGGGCGGGGGCGGGCGAGGTGCTGGCGCAGGCGCCGGTGGGGCTCGCCGTGCTCGATCTCGCCGGCGCCGTCGCCGAGGCGAACGCCGCCTTTCTCGAGCTTGCGGGCGGCGAGCGGGAAGCCGTGGTCGGCCGCCCGTTTTCCACCTTCGTTCCCCGGCACGCGCGCGACGAGGTCGACCGCAGGCTGGCGAGGCTGATGCTGGGCACCGCGCGCATGGTTCAGCTCGGTCCGGTGGCGCTTGCCGACGGGGCGGGGCAACGCGAGGCGCTGCTGGCCGCGGCGAGGCTGGAGCGTGGGGGCGAGCTGTGCGGCCTGATCGTCTCGGCGCAGCCCGCGGCGCGGCCTCTGGCGGTGGATGCGGCACTGGCGCAGGCGCAGAAGCTGCAGGCGGTGGGCCAGCTCGCCGGCGGCGTCGCCCACGACTTCAACAACCTCCTCACCGTGATCATGGGGTTCGCCGACCTCTTGCTCGCCCGCCACGGCGAAGCCGACCCGTCCTACGCCGACATCGTCCAGATCCGCGGCACCGCCAACCGCGGCGTCGCGCTGGTCCGCCAGCTTCTGGCGTTCTCCCGCCAGCAGGCAACGGATCCGGTGGTTCTCGATCCGGTGGCGGCGATCGCCAACCTCTCGCTGCTCTTGACCCGGCTGCTGCGCTCAGCGATCGAGCTGCGCCTCGAGGGGGACGACCGGCCGCTGCGGGTGTTGATCGACCCGGTCCGCTTCGACCAGGTGATCCTCAACCTCGCCGTCAACGCCCGCGACGCGATGCCAAGCGGCGGCCGGCTCACCATTGCCACGGCGCCGCAAACCGTCGGGCCGGGCACGATGATCGCGGGCGAGGCGGTGCCGCCGGGAGAATACGTCCGTGTTACCGTTGCCGACACGGGCGTCGGCATCCCGGACGACGTTCTCGGCCACATCTTCGAGCCCTTTTTCACCACGAAGGCTCCCGGGGCCGGCACTGGCCTTGGGCTCGCCACCGTCTACGGGATCGTTCGCCAGGCCGGCGGCTTCGTCGCGGTCGACAGCGCCCCTGGGCGCGGCGCCGAATTCGCGCTGCTCTTGCCGTCCGCGGTGGCCCAGCCACCCGCCGAGGGCGAGCCGGCTCCCGTCGCCGGGCCGTGCGCGCACGATGCGCCCGCCGCCGAGCAGGCGCTGCCGGCGACGATCCTGCTCGTCGAGGACGAAGCCGGCGTGCGCGCGCTCTCGGCGGAGGCGCTCCGTCGGGCGGGTTACCGGGTGCTCGCAGCCGAGGACGGGGAGGCGGCCCTCGCCCTTCTCGATGCCGAAGCCCGCCGCATCGACGCCTTGATCACCGACGTGATGCTGCCGGGCGTGGACGGTCCGGCGCTGGCCCGGATCGTCGCCGACAGGCTCGGGCCGATCCCCGTGATCCTGACCTCCGGCTGCGCCGAGGAGGCAAGCGCCGCGGCCGTCTCCATCCCCGATGCAACCGCGCTGGCGAAGCCGTTCACCCTCCCGCAGCTGACCGCGACGCTCGCCGCAGCGCTTGGTGCTTCGCCGACGAAGGGCTAGCCAGGTCCGCCGGCCGCGCCGCTTAGATGGCGAGCGCGGCGGGGCCGGTGACCAGCAGGCGAACGAGCTCCGCCTGGCGGTCGCAGCCGGTCTTGTCGAACACCTGCTTGAGGTGCTTGCGCACGGTCTCGTATACGAGGCCGAGGTTCTCCGCCGTGGCATCGAGCTTGTAGCCCTGGGCGAGCAGGGCCACCACCCGCGCCTCGGCGCGGCTGAGGCCATAGAGCTGGCGAAGCCTGCGCTGATCGAACTCCATGGGCTTTTCGGGATCGCCGATGAACAGCATTGCCTGCGGCCGGTCGGCCACCTCGACGCCGTCCGCCGAAGCTCCCACCGGCGCAAGGAGGCAGGTCAAGGGCCTGAGCCCGGCTCGGCGCGGGACGGCAAAGGCGCTCAGCACCTCGCCGCCGGCGTCCTGCAGATCGGTCATGGCATCGGCGACCGCCCGGCGCAGCCTGGGCGTGCGCGCGGTCGCCTCCGAGCGGCGGATGGTCTCCTGGTAGGCGCGAACGTTCTCGCTCTCGATGATCTGGCGGGCGATCCGGTTGGCGGCGGTGATCTCGCCGGCGGCGTCGACGAAGGCGACGCCGAGGGGCACCGCGTCGAGCGCGTCGAACGCGACCTGATGGAAGAACTCGGCCTTGCGCAGGGCACGGCCGGCTCGCAGGCTGCGCTGAAGCGCCGGCAGCAGGCGGCGGAGCAAGGCCGCGTCGTCGTTGGTGAAGGCCTCCCTGCCGGCGGCGCGCATGATCAGCACCTGCGCCACCACGCCGTCGGCGACGTCGACGATGCCGCGCAGGACCGGGCCGACGCCGTGAGCCTCCCGCCAGCCCTTGGGCAGGCGCCGCCTCTGGCTCTCCTCGCTGCCGGCGTCCGCTCCCTCGATGCTGACGCTGCCGGCGGCAGCGGCCTCCTCGGCAGCGGCCTCGCCTGCGGGCACGGCATGGGCGAGGGCGTAGCCCTCCGCCGCGGCCGGGTCCAACCCGGCCCAGTAGAGCAGCCGCCCGCTCGCGCCGGCCGCGTCGTGCTCGGTCAGCGCGCAGAAGTCCGCCGCCAGCGTGGCCGAGAGGCCGGCCAGGGCCTTTGGCCAGAGCTGCGGGTCGGTGGCGGCGTCGAACACCCGCGCCACCGCCTCCAGCAGCGAGAACTCCTGGTCGTTGAGGAGCGGCCGGCGCGGCGTCGCCGCTGCCACCTGGTTCGGTGTCGCCAGCCTCTGCCCGCCGTCGGCGACCAGGTAGACGAGGTTGCTGCGCCGGTCGGTTGCCCTGCGGTCGAGGCCGGAGCGCCGATCGCCGCCGCTGCGGCGGTCGGGATTGACCCGGCGGTCGCTCGAACGGCGCTCTACAGGCTGCCCACTGCTCATCGTTTACCTCACCTGTCCCGAGTTGGCTTCGTCGTGCCCAGCGTCACGGCCGACGGCTGCGCGGGCATCGCCGAAGCCGGATGCTTTATCCCCCAAACGAGTACAACAGTACCTTCGCGGCCGCAATATTCTTTTCCGTTACTCCGTTTGGGTGAAAAAAAATGATTAGTAAACAGTAGGTTAGCTGAAGTCCCTGGACGGGAGCGCCCGATGCGGTAGTCTCGTCGGCGTTGTCACGAGACCCCAGCTGTGGAATAAGGGTACGCAGTGCATGCTGATAAGGAAAATCCGGGTGGTTGAGAAGGAAACGGTCGACAAGGGCCGCGCGATCGATGCAGCCATCAGCCAGATCGAGCGGGCCTTCGGCCGCGGCTCGATCATGCGCCTCGGTCAGCGCGAGACCGTCGAGACGGAGGTCGTCTCCACCGGATCCATCGCGCTCGATATTGCCGTGGGCATCGGCGGCCTGCCGCGCGGGCGGATCGTCGAGATCTACGGGCCGGAGAGCTCGGGCAAGACCACGCTGGCGCTGCATGCCATTGCCGAAGCGCAGAAAAAGGGCGGCGTCTGCGCTTTCATCGACGCCGAGCATGCCCTCGACCCGGTCTATGCCAACAAGCTCGGGGTCAAGGTCGACGACCTGCTTCTGTCCCAGCCGGACGCCGGCGAGCAGGCGCTGGAGATCGCCGACACCCTGGTCCGCTCCGGGGCGATCGACGTGCTGGTGATCGACAGCGTCGCCGCGCTGGTGCCGCGCGCCGAGCTCGAAGGCGAGATGGGCGACACCCATGTCGGGCTGCAGGCGCGGCTGATGAGCCAGGCGCTGCGCAAGCTCACCGGATCGGTATCGCGCTCGCGCACCACGATCATCTTCATCAACCAGATCCGGATGAAGATCGGGGTGATGTTCGGCAACCCGGAAACCACCACCGGCGGCAACGCGCTGAAGTTCTATTCCTCGCTCCGCCTGGAGATCCGAAGGATCGGCACCATCAAGGACCGCGACGAGGTCGTCGGCAACCAGACCCGGGTGAAGGTAGTCAAGAACAAGCTGGCGCCGCCGTTCAAGATGGTGGAGTTCGACATCATGTATGGCGAGGGCATCTCCAAGACCGGCGAACTGCTCGACCTCGGGGTCCGCGCCGGGATCGTCGAGAAGTCCGGCTCCTGGTTCTCCCACGGCTCCCAGCGGATCGGCCAGGGCCGGGAGAACGCCAAGAGCTTCCTCGCCGAGCATCCGGAGGTCGCCACGGCGATCGAGCAGCAGATCCGGCAGAACGCCGGCCTCGTCGCCAACACCATGCTGGTCGGCTCCCCCGAGGACGCCGCCGAGAGCGAAGCCTAGAGCGACTTCCGATTGGGTTGACGAAGCGTGGCCCGTGAGCAGCGTCGTTCAACAGTTCCAGAAAGCAACTTCCTCGTCACCCCCGGACTTGTTCCGGGGGTCCAATCAAAAACCTGGATGGCCGTAACAAGTACACGGCTGTCCGGTTCGGTTTTCGTAGACAGGTTGCATGGCGTTGATTCTACTCGGTTCGGGACGTTGGCAAACGATCCGGGACACGAGGAGGGTTCGACGCCATGCTGCACCAG
>JAXMOZ010000059.1:0-21716 GCA_034382075.1 Rhodospirillales bacterium | reverse complement strand
GCCGTCGATCCGGCCGGGGCGATCCAGCAGGTCAAGTTCACCAGCGCGGTGGACTACCTCACCTCGTTCCTTCCCGGAGGCAAGCGATGACCCCGCGCAAGCCCTACGTCCGCGAGGTGCCGAAGACGACCTGGTTCCTCAAGCAGAGCCGCTATCAGCACTACATGCTGCACGAGATCAGCTCGATCTTCGTCGCCATCTACACCGGCATCCTGATCGTCGGGCTGTTCCGATTGGCCCAGGGACCGGAGGCGTGGAACGGCTGGCTCGCCGCCGTCACCAGCCCGATTGGCATCATCTTCCACCTGCTCGCCTTCGTCTTCGCCCTGCTCCACACCACCTCCTGGTTCAAGGCGGTGCCGCAGGCGATGCGGATCCAGCGGGGCGAGAGCTTCGTCCCCGGCAAGCTGATCGTGGGCGTCCACTACGGCGTCTGGGCCGCGGTCTCGGTGGTGGTTCTTGTCCTGGCGGGAGTGGCTTGAGATGGCGCGCTCGGCAAAAGCGGTTCCGTGGTTCCTGTTCGCCGCCGGCGGCACGGTCATCGCCTTCATCCTGCCGGTGATGATCTTCGTCACCGGGCTCGCTCCGGCGATGGGCCTGTTCGGCGACGCGATGTCCTACGACACCATGCGCGCCTTCGTCGGCAACTGGCTGATCAAGCTGATCCTGCTCGGGATCATCGTCCTCGCCGCCTGGCACGCGGGGCATAGGCTGAGGGTCTGCGCCCACGACTTCGGCATTCGCGCCGACCACACGGTGGCGCTCGTCGTCTACAGCTTGGCCGCCATCGCCACCGCGGCGACCATCATCGCGCTGCTGATGATCTGAACGCGGCGCGCGTCGTCAGAAGTGAGAAGGCGGGCTTCGGCCCGCCTTCGTCGTCTCGAGGCCCCTGGTTGCGGGAAGCTCAAGGCCCTTGGACGGAGCCGCGGCAGGCGCCGGTGTCCGCGGACGGTGCAGGCGCCTCGGTGGCGGCGCGGATCGCGATCACCACGGCAAGAGCCAGCGAGAGGGAGAGCAACTCGCCGCCCTCCTCCAGCACGTTGAACAGCGCCTGGAAGACCATCGACGCCCGCAGCTCCGGTCGAACGGCAAGAAGGACGCCGTGCAGGGCATCGACGACGACGGCGAAGAAGACGACGATGGCGAACACGAAGAGAACGAGCGACGAACTCCTGGCGTGCCGGCGCTCGGCGCAGGCATGCGCAAACAGGAGCATGGCGCCGAACAAAATCGCATAGACGCCGGCAACCAGAAGCTGGCCGATGAACTCGCGGTGCTCCGCCGCAACTCCGGCAAGCAGGATGCCGGCCAGACCTTCTCCCGCCTGCTCGTGGATGCGAAGCGCGTCGTCCAAGAAAGCCACGGCAAAGATGAAGGTCCAGCACAGATAGACCGGCTGCCGCGTGCGGGTCCAGGTCGTGTACAGCACGGCCGCTGCCAGCAAGGCCTTGAGCTGGTTGAAGGTCTCGGGGAGACCGTGGTCGTTGACGATGGAGAAGAGCTGGAGCCAGCCCGCGACCTCGCTCTCGATCAGCCCGGCATGACGGACCGCGGCCGCGACCATGTGGAGCGCGATGAAGGCGGCGTCGATCGAGACGAACAGGACCAGCAGCCGCATGGCCGTCCTGTTGCCCAGAGCCAGCCGAGCAGGGCTGACGAAACAGTCCGAGAGTGCTCGAGACGCCGCAAGAGCCGACGCCGGCCGCCGGTCGTTGATGCTTGCGCCGCTCCCGCTTCGCCACCGTGCCATCCCGCTCGCCTCCGGTCGCCCGCACCCGGAGCCGATCCTCGGCCAGATCCGTTAACAACGGATGAGAGCAGGGTGAGATCAGGTCGCATCGGGGAACCTGTGGCAAGCGCCTCGCCGCTAGCGTGGTTTTTCAACGTCATGGCGTACTTGTTACGGCCAGCACGCCTTTAACTGGACCCCCGGAACAAGTCCGGGGGTGACGATGAAGTGGTTACGAGAGTTGCCAAGAATTCGGTCGCAAGCTGCGATGGCGGCGGCGTGTCATAGTTGATCCGCCAGGAGCAAAAGGTCGTCATCGCGAGCCGCGCAGCGGCGTGGCGATCCAGAACAACTGTCACTGGATTGCTTCGGAGGCTGTCGCCTCCTCGCAATGACGCTTCTGTACGCGTGTATTGACACATACGTCATCGCGAGCCGCGCAACGGCGTGGCGATCCAGAACAACTGTCACTTGCTTCGTCGGCTACCGCCTCCTCGCAATGACGCTTCTGTACGCGTGTATGAACAAAGCCCGTC
Organism: Rhodospirillales bacterium; assembly: GCA_034382075.1. Classification (GTDB taxonomy): domain Bacteria; phylum Pseudomonadota; class Alphaproteobacteria; order Rhodospirillales; family Defluviicoccaceae; genus JAEULH01. The sequence goes on along the minus strand of JAXMOZ010000059.1, from coordinate 19,448 downwards.
ATCGCGAGGCGCGTAGCGGCGTGGCGATCCAGTGCCGATACTGTTGTACTGAAACCAGGTCGAGATGTGCCTGGCAGGGGCCAGATATGTGAGCGGCTAGCCACGCGAATTGATCTTCGACTGGATCGCCACGCCTCCGCCTCCTCGCAACGACACCGAGCGGACGATCCGGTTCGAGCAGTACTTACCTCTTGTAGACTTCGGCTGGCTAGCTACGCGGACTCATCCTCTATGAAGTAATCGGGATCGAGGCGCTTCAGCTCGACGGTGCGAACGGCGCGCACCCCGACCCCATGTCGAACGAGCAGACGGGAGAGCTGTTCGCCGTCGATCAAGACGAGTCGTTGCGGAATTCGCTCCGCCAAGCTCTTGGCGCCAGAGGCAAAGTGGCTTGTGGTAACGAACACCCCCTTGCTTGCTCCCCGCTCGACGAGCGCTCCGGCGAACTCGCGAACCTTCTCCACCCCGACGACGTTCCCCGGCGAGTACCTCTTGGCCTGCAAATAGATGCTGTCCAGGCCGAGAACATCTTCGTTGATCAAGCCGTCGAGGCCGCCATCACCGCTCCTGCCCAGCCGCGTCCCAGCATCGCGGCGTGACCCGCCGTAGCCCATGGCGATCATGAGGTCCACCACCAGAGCCTCGAAGAACTGCGGCGTTGCCGCCACCACGCGCTCCAAAAGATCGGCGCGCAGAGCCGCTTCCAGCTCCTCCGAAGCAGCTTCGATACGTTCCTCCGGTGTCGCAGTGGCAGCGTCCGGTTCGGCAGAAGGATCGGCGGTCCCTTCCAGAACGTCGCGCGGGGCAACATGCTCGCGGAAGGCGCGAAACTCCGGGTAGCGGCCTAAAAGCCGAATGTTGATGAGGTCTGGACCCTCATCGAGGAGCGCCATGCCCCGCGGCGTAATCTTGAAATGCCCGCGGCGCGTCGCCTCCACGAGTCCGGCCTTGCCGAGGTGGAACTTCGCCCAATGAACCCTGTTCGCGAAGACCGGCTGCTTTCCGCTCGGCAGCAACTGTGCGCGCTCTTCGCCAGACAGGCCGAGCTCGTCCGCTAAGCTCCTGATGCAAGCCGATATCGAAGTTTCTCCGCGCGCAGAGCTGCGCAGAACCGGCAGCATTAGCGACTGAAAATCCGGAATGGCCATGACCCGCGCGCCTTGCATCATTGGCAGCTCGAGCCTGCCATAACCCGGCTGGGGCAGCTCTGCAACGCCTTCGCCTGACTACCCGGCGTTCTGCCGGAGCAGCACCACCGCCTGTTGGCCCAGCAGGTTGGCGCGGGTCAGGCTGCGGCCGAGGAGGCGGATCCGGCCGTGGCGGTCGACCACGTAGCCCCGCTCGATCTCGATCGCGAGTACGTCGCAGAGCGCGACGAAGTCGCGGATCGAGCAGAGGTGGATGTTGGGCGTCTCGTACCACTGGTAAGGTAGGGCCGCGCTCATCGGCATCCGCCCGAAAGCCAGGAGCCGCCAGCGGTGCGGCCAGTAGGCGAAGTTGGGGAAGGAGACGATCGCCCGCCGGCCGATGCGCATGAGCTGCTCGAGCGTGCTTCTCGGCGCGCGCATGGCCTGCAGCGTCTGGCTGAGGACGACGTAGTCGAAGGCGCCCTCGGGGTAGTCGAACAGGTCGGTCTCGGCGTCGCCCTGGATCACCGACAGCCCGGAGCTGACGCAGGCGTTCACCCCGTCGGCGCCGAGCTCGATCCCCCGCCCGTCGACGCCCTTGAGGTGGACCAGATAGTCGAGGAGCGCGCCGTCGCCGCAGCCGACGTCGAGAACCCGGGAGGACGGCTCGATCATGTCGGCGATGAGCTGAAGGTCGATGCGGATCGGGGTCCGCTCCGGCGCCCTCATCCGCTGGTGCGAACGGGCAGGCCGCGGTGCTGGGCGGCGCCGGCGAGGAAGCCGCGGAGCACCCGGTGGAACTCTGGCACGTCGACCAGGAAGGCGTCGTGGCCGGCGTCCGACTTGATCTCGGCGAAGCTGACGTTGGCGGCGACGGCGTTCAGCGCATGGACGATGCGCCGGCTTTGCACCGTCGGGTACAGCCAGTCGCTGGTGAACGACAGCACGCAGAAGCGCACCTTGGTGTCGCGGAAGGCGTTGGCCAGCACCCCGCCATGGCGCTCGCCCATGTCGAAGTAGTCCATCGCCCGGGTGATGTAGAGGTAGGAGTTGGCGTCGAACCGCTCGACGAAGCTGATCCCCTGGTGGCGAAGGTAACTCTCGACCTGGAAGTCGGCGTCGAAGCCGTAGGTGACCATCGCCCGGTTCTGCAGCCTGCGGCCGAACTTCTGGTGCAGCTTGCCCTCGGACAGGTAGGTGATGTGCGCCGCCATCCGCGCCACCGCCAAGCCCCGGTGCGGCCGCTTGTTGTAACGCCAGTACTCGCCGCCGAGCCAGTCCGGGTCGGCCATGATCGCTTGGCGGCCAACCTCGTGGAAGGCGATGTTCTGCGCGGTGTGGTGGGCGGCGGTGGCGACGGGGATGGCGGCGAAGACCCGCTCGGGGAACAGCGCCGCCCACTCCAGCACCTGCATCCCGCCCATGGAGCCGCCGATGACCGCGAACAGCTGGCCGATGCCCAAGTGGTCCAGCAGCATCGCCTGCGCCCGGACCATGTCCGCGATGGTGATGACCGGGAAGGTGAGGCCCCACGGCTTGCCCGTGGCCGGGTCGATTTCGCTGGGGCCCGCGGAGCCCATGCAGCCGCCGAGCACGTTGCTGCAGATGATGAAGTAGCGGTCGGTGTCGAGCGGCTTGCCCGGCCCGATCATGATGTCCCACCAGCCGGGCTTTCCCGTGACCGGATGCTGGGCGTCGGCGGCGAATTGGTCCCCGGTCAGGGCGTGACAGACGAGGATGGCGTTGGCCCGATCGGCGTCCAGCCGGCCGTAGGTCTGGTAGGCGAGCGGGAAAGCCTTGAGCTCGACGCCGCAGTCGAGCAACAGCGGCCGCTCGCGGCCGAGGAAGACCCGCTCGCCTGGAAGCTCGAAGGGCGGCGTCTGCCCCGCGCCCGCCTCCAGCCCCGCCGGGGCCGCCACGTATCCGCCGGGGTTGATCATCGTCGCTGAACGTCCGCGCGCCCGCCCGTTCGACCGGCGAAACTCTCTTTGCTTTGCACTTCCCGTCGCTTTATCACTAGCGGCTCGCAAACATGAACGTCGGCGTCGAGATCGGCGCGGTTTTCCGGAACCGAGGATGAGCCTGGACCAAGATCTGGCATCGGTGCGCTCGCAGATCGACGCCATCGATGACGCCATCCACGACCTGATCGTTCGACGAACAGAACTGGTCGAGCAGGTTCGGGTGATCAAGCACGACTTGCCGATAAAGATCCAGCCCTCGCGCGAGGCGGACATCATTTATCGCATCGTCGGCCGCCACCGCGGCGGCTTTCCCAAGCGCGAGCTGGTGGCGATCTGGCGGCAACTGATCAACGCCACCCTGTCGTTCGAAGGTCCGTTCTCGGTCGCCGCCTACCTGCCGGAGGGCGAGCCGGGGTACTGGGACCTGGCGCGCGACCAGTACGGCGCCTACACGCCGATGTCGCGGCATGCCTCGGCCCGCTCGCTGATCGAGGCGGTGCGCCGGCACGACGCCATCGTCGGGGTCCTGCCGCTGCCGCGCGCAGGCGACGAGGATCCCTGGTGGCGGCACCTGCTCACGACCGAGGCGGACGCGCCCAGGATCATCGCCAGGCTTCCGTTCGCCGGACCCAGCAACACCCGCGGCGGCGATCTCCACGCCCTGGTCATCTGCCCGATCGGGCTGCGCCCCACCGGGCGCGACAGGAGCTACCTCGCCGCCGAGCTCGACGCGGAGGCCGGATCGGCCGGGTTTGCCGCGGCGCTGGCCGAGGTGGGGCTGTCGCCGCTGATGACCGCGCAAGCCCGCGAGATGGGGCCGCCCCCCTCGCTCTTCTGCCTGGCCGAGGTGGACGACTTCGTTGCCGCGGACGACGGCCGCCTCGACGCGGTCCGCCGTTCCCTCGGCAAGCCGCTGCACCGCCTGCTCATTCTCGGCGGGTACGCCAAGCCGCTGGAGGCGGCCGAGCTCGACACCGTCGTGGCCGCCGGCGGCGCGCCGGCCCGGACCGCCGGCGCCAGCGCCTATGCCCGGTAGAGACCGACCATGACCGACGTGACCGACGCGCCGGCCCGGGGGACGCGGCTGGTCCCGCGCCCCGGGATCCTCTCGATCGCGCCCTACGTCGGCGGCGAGTCCGCCATCGCCGGCCAGGATCGGGTGATCAAGCTCGCCTCCAACGAGAGCGCGCTCGGCCCCTCTCCCGCGGCGGTCACCGCAGTTCAGGCCGCGGCCGGCGAGGTCCACCGGTATCCGGACGGCGGCTGCGTCGCCCTGCGCCGAGCCCTGGCCCGGCTGCACCGCCTCGACGCGGAGCGGATCGTCTGTGGCGCGGGCTCCGACGAGCTGATCGGGCTGTTGTGCCGGGCCTACGCGGGGCCCGGCGACAGCGTGATCTACACCCGCCACGGCTTCCTGATGTACCCGATCGCGGCCCAGGCCGCCGGCGCCGCCCCGGTTGCGGTGGCGGAACGGGCGCTCACCGCCGACGTCGACGCCGTTCTCGCCGGGGTCGACGCGCGGACCCGGATCGTGTTCATCGCCAACCCCAACAACCCGACCGGCACTTACCTGCCGACCTCGGAGCTGGCCAGGCTGCGGGCGGGCCTGCCTGGCGAGGTGCTGTTGGTGATCGACGCCGCTTACGCCGAATACATCGACCGCGCCGATTATCAGGGCGCCTTCGAACTGGTGGACGCGAACGACAACGTCGTTCTTACCCGCACGTTTTCGAAGATCTACGGGCTGGGAGGCGGCCGCCTCGGCTGGGCATATTGCCCCGACGCGGTGGCCGACGTGCTGAACCGCAGCCGCAACCCCTTCAACGTCTCCAGCCTGGCGCAGGTCGCGGGTCTGGCGGCGCTGTCCGACGGCGTCTTCGTCGCCCGGGCGCAGGCGCACAACGCCCGCTGGCGCGCCTGGCTCAGCGAGGAACTGCGCGGGCTCGGGCTCGACGTCGGCGAGAGCTTCTGCAACTTCGTCCTCGCCCGCTTCTCCGACCCGGCCGCCGCCGACGCTGCCGACCGGCAGCTGAAGAGCCGCGGGATCATCGTCCGGAAGATGGGCGGCTACCACCTCCCCGAGGCGCTGCGCATCACCGTCGGCGCGGAAGACGAACTGAGGGCGCTGGTCCGCGCCCTTGGCGAGATCCTCGGCTGAGCCATGCCCGATCCGCTCCCGACACCTCCCCCGCACTTCGACAAGATCGCCCTGATCGGCATCGGCCTGATCGGCTCCTCCCTGGCCCGCGTCGTCCGCCGCGACGGCCTCGCCTCCCACATCGCCGTCTGCGCCCGCTCCCACGCTACCTTGGACACCGCGCGGGCGCTGGGCATCGCCGACAGCACCACCACCGACCCGCGGCAAGTGGTGGACGGCGCAGATCTGGTCATGCTGTGCACGCCGCTCGGCGCCTACGCGGCGATCGCCGAGGCAATGGCGCCGGCGTTGCGGCCGGGAGCCATCGTCAGCGACGTCGGTTCGGTGAAGCAGTGCGTCATTCGCGACGTGGCTCCGCACCTGCCCGACGGCGTGGCCCTGGTGCCGGGCCACCCGGTGGCCGGCACCGAGCATTCCGGACCTGAAGCCGGCTTCGCGGAGCTGTTCGCAGGCCGCTTTTGCATTCTCACCCCGCCCACCGGCGCGGATGCGGCGGCGGTGGAGCGGATTGCCGCCCTGTGGCGGCAGGCGGGGATGCAGGTCGAGCTCATGCCGGCTCAGCACCACGACCGGGTTCTGGCCATCACCTCGCACCTGCCGCACCTGATCGCCTACACCATCGTCGGCACCGCCACCGACCTGGAGGAGCACCTCAAGCTCGAGGTGGCGAAGTTCTCCGCCGGCGGCTTTCGTGACTTCACCCGCATCGCCGCTTCCGATCCGGTGATGTGGCGCGACATCTTCCTCAACAATCGCGACGCCGTGCTCGAGATGCTGGGCCGCTTCAGCGAGGACCTGACCGCGCTGCAGCGGGCGATCCGCTGGGGCGAGGCCGAGCCGCTCGAGGAGCATTTCAGTCGCACCCGCGAGATCCGCCGCGGCATCCTTGCCGCCAAGCAGGCCTGACGCCGCCGTCCGGCCGCCGTCTTCGGGTTTTCACCGCCGCTTTGCCCGCGTAATGTCCTCCGCTTCGCGGGTTGGGGAGCGAGGACGAGCATGAGCGAGGCGCGGATCGAGGCCGGGGTGATGGTCGGCGTGATCATGGGCAGCCAGTCCGACTGGGCGACGATGCGCCACGCCACCGCCCTCCTCGACGAGCTGGGGGTCGGCCACGAGGCGCGGATCGTCTCCGCCCATCGCACGCCGGAGCGGCTCTATGCCTACGCGCGGACGGCGAAGGAGCGGGGGCTGAAGGTGATCATCGCCGGCGCCGGGGGCGCCGCGCACCTGCCGGGGATGACTGCGGCGATGACGACGCTGCCGGTGTTCGGGGTGCCGGTCGAAAGCGCGGCGCTGCGGGGGCAGGACAGCCTGCTCTCCATCGTGCAGATGCCGGCGGGGGTGCCGGTGGGGACCTTGGCCATCGGCAAGTCCGGGGCGATCAACGCCGCGCTGCTGGCCGCTGCGGTCCTGGCGCTGTCCGATCCGCCGTTGGCCCAGCGGCTGGAGGCGTGGCGGGCGCGCCGCACCGGCGAAGTGGCCGAGATGCCGGCGGATGAGTAGGGGGCTTGCGCGGGTGAGAACCCCGCGGCGATGCCTGATCTCCCTCTCCCGCGCGCCGAAGGCGCAGGTGGGAGAGGGGCGGGGTGAGGGCGTGTGCCACGCGGGCATTCGCCTGCCCGTAGGGATGAACCGGATCGCCGATGTGCCCGGCGAACCGCCTCGCCCTCTCCGATGCGGGCACGTCCGGTGACCCCGCTCAAGCCCGGATCCATTATCGGTATTCTCGGCGGCGGGCAGCTTGGCCGGATGCTGGCCCTGGCCGCAGCCCGCCTCGGTTTTCGCACCCACGTCTATTGCCCCGACGAGGACCGGCCGGCGGCCTTCGTCGCTGCGGCGTGCACGCCCGAGCCCTACGATGACGAGGCCAGCCTCGAGGCGTTCGCCGGCAGCGTCGACGTCGTCACCTACGAGTTCGAGAACGTGCCGGTGGCGGCCGCCCGCTTCCTCGCCCGGCATGTCCCGGTTTGGCCGCCGCCCGAGGCGCTGGCCGTGGCCCAGGACCGGCTGCGGGAGAAGTCGTTCTTCGTCGACGCCGGCATCGCCACCGCGCCCTTTGCCGCGGTCGATGACGAGGCAAGCCTCGCCCAGGGTCTCGCCAAGACTGGACTGCCGGCGGTGCTAAAGACCCGCCGGTTCGGCTACGACGGCAAGGGCCAGGCCTTCGTGGCCGACGCTGACGCTGCCGCCGAGGCGGTCGCGGCCTTGGGCGGAGGCGGGCTGCTGATCGAGGGCTTCGTCGCCTTCGAGCGCGAGATCTCGGTGATCGTCGTCCGCGGCGTCGATGGCGAGGCCCGCTGCTACGACCCGGCCTGGAACATCCACGAGAACCACATCCTCGCCCGCTCCATCGTCCCCTCGGGGGTCGACCCGGAAATTGCCGCGGCCGCCCGCGGTCTGGCCGTCCGGATCGCCGAGAGGCTGGATTACGTCGGCGTCATGGGCGTGGAGATGTTCCTGGAGACGAGCGACGAGCCAGGCAGGCAGCCGCGGCTGTTCGTCAACGAGATGGCGCCGCGGGTGCACAACTCCGGGCACTGGACGCTGGATGCCTGCGTCGTCAGCCAGTTCGAGCAGCACGTTCGCGCGATCTGCGGCTGGCCGCTCGGCTCGGTCGATCGCCACTCCGACGCAGTGATGGCGAACCTGCTGGGCGACGCGGTGGAGGGCTGGCCTCGCTTGGCCCGCGAGCCCGACGCCGCCATCCACATCTACGGCAAGGCGAAGGCAATGCCCGGCCGGAAGATGGGCCACGTCACCCGGCTCTATCCCCTGGGGCGAAACCCAGAGGCCGCCCGCGTCCTCGGGGCTCGGCAAACGACCTAGCTAGCGAGCAGCCTCAGGCGCGAGCGACCGCGGCGCTTGGCCGCCGGCAGCGCAACAGCTCCTCCGTGTCGAAGTCGACCTCGGCGAGCAGGAACACCTCGCCCTTCTTGTCGATCAGCTCGGCCAGGATGGTATGCCACCCGGTCTCCTGCATCTCGCCCAGGCGCAACCCGCATTCCGCAGTTGCGAAGTGCTTCTCGAAGATCGGGATCCATCGACTTCGCTCGCGATCCTGCAACGCCGACATCCGCTCGTCCTCTCCATCCACCGTCCGCCGGCGACCCGTTATGTCGCCCGGAAGCCACACCGTGTGCGACAATCCGATATCTTCTTTCAGCAAAATTCTACCATAGATCGACGCCGGCGCAACGGACAAGAAGGCCGGCAGGATGATGCCGAGGAAGAAGCGCAGGCTGCGCCAGTGACTGGCCACGGATACTTGTGTGGAACGCACGGCGTTGTCTCGCCGCTTGCGAGCCTGGTCACGCAAAGACAAAAGTTAATCTTGCCGCCTGTTTGGAACCCGGCGACCCACCCGCCGCGCACCGAGCGCACGGCCTGCCGAACAGTCGGAGCCGGGTCCCAGTGGCGCGGAAACAGCCTCGGCTCGCCGTCCGCCGAGGGCTCGCCGAGGCCCCCTGGAGGCCCCCCCGGAGGCCCAAGTGTTTGACCTCGGCGGCGCTTGGGTGTAGGTCCTAGGCTCCGCCGGGACGTTGTGCAATAGCGAACAAAAAAGCAAGGGAGGGGACCATGAAGCTGCCTGTCCACTTCTATAAGCCGCTGGCGATCGGCGCGCCGGACCCGATGCGCGAGCTTCCGGTGCGGCCCGAGCGGATGATCCACTTCTTCCCGCCGCATTTGGAAAAGATCCGCGCCCGCGTCCCCGACATGGCCAAGCAGGTCGACGTGCTCCTCGGCAACATGGAGGACGCCATTCCGGCCGAGGCGAAGGAGGCCGCACGGGCGGGGTTCATCGAGGTGGCGAAGGCCACCGACTTCGGCGACACCGCGCTGTGGACCCGGGTCAATGCGCTGAACAGCCCTTGGTTCCTGGACGACATGAGCGAGATCGTGGCCGCCGTCGGCAACAAGCTCGACGTGATCATGATCCCCAAGGTCGAGGGGCCGTGGGACATTCATTTCGTCGACCAGTATCTCGCCCTACTCGAAGCCCGCCACGGGGTGACCAAGCCGATCCTCCTGCACGCGCTGCTCGAGACCGCGCAAGGGGTGAAGAACGTCGATGAGATCGCCGGCGCGAGCCCGCGCATGCACGGCATGAGCCTGGGCCCCGCCGATCTCGCCGCCTCCCGGGGGATGAAGACCACCCGCGTCGGCGGCGGCCACCCGTTCTACGGGGTCCTCGCCGATCCCGATGCCGACAAGCCGTCGCGCGCCTTCTCGCAACAGGATCTGTGGCACTACACCGTCGCCAAGATGGTGGACGCCTGCGTCTCCAGCGGGATCCGCGCCTTCTATGGCCCGTTCGGCGACATCAAGGACGAGGCCGCCTGCGAGGCGCAGTTCCGCAACGCCTTCCTCATGGGCTGCACCGGCGCTTGGTCGCTGGCGCCGAACCAGATCGCCATCGCCAAGCGGGTCTTCAGCCCCGACGTCGACGAGGTCCTGTTTGCGAAGAAGATCCTGGCCGCCATGCCGGACGGGTCCGGCGTGGCGATGATCGACGGCAAGATGCAGGACGACGCCACCTGGAAGCAGGCGAAGGTCATCGTCGATCTCGCCAAGCTGGTGGCGAAGAAGGATCCGGAGCTGGCGGCCGCCTACGAGTTCTAGACGGCGCGCCGGGCGCGGCGGCGGCGGGTTGGCACGACGAACGGGACGAGGACGCGGCACGATGAGCACCAAGACCAATCCCGGCAACTTCTTCGAGGACTTCAAGGTCGGCCAGGAGATCGTGCACGCCACCCCGCGGACGATCACCGACGGCGACGTCGCCCTCTATATCGCCCTCTATGGCTCGCGGTTCGCCATGAACTGCTCCTCGGCGTTCGCCGGAATGCTCGGGCTGGACCGGGCGCCGGTGGACAGCATGCTCGCCTTCCACATGGTCTTCGGCAAGACCGTTCCGGACATCTCGCTCAATGCCGTGGCCAACCTCGGCTATGCCTCCGGACGCTTCGGCGAGCCGGTCTACCCGGGCGACACGGTGTCCACCACCTCCACCGTGATCGGCGTGCGCGAGAACAAGGACGCCAAGACCGGGGTCGTCTACGTCCGCTCGGTGGGCGTCAACCAACGCCAGGAGATGGTCCTGGACTACTGCCGCTGGGTGATGGTGCGCAAGAAGGACCCGGCTGCGCCCCCGCCGGAGCCGGTGGTGCCGGAGCTGCCGGACGCCGTCGACGTGGGCCAGCTCATGGTGCCCTACAAGCTCTACATCACCACCTACGACACCGAGCTCTCCGGCAGCCCGTTCCTGTGGAACGACTACGAGGTGGGCGAGAGGATCGACCACGTCGACGGGATGACCATCGAGGAAGCCGAGCACCAGATGGCGACCCGGCTCTACCAGAACACCGCCAAGGTCCACTTCAACCAGCACACCGAGAAGGAAGGCCGCTTCGGCCGGCGGATCATCTACGGCGGCCACATCATCAGCCTGGCCCGCTCGCTGTCCTTCAACGGCCTCGCCAACGCCTTCAAGATCGCCTCCATCAACGGCGGCCGGCATACGGCGCCGACCTTTGCCGACGATACCATCTACGCCTGGTCCGAGGTGTTGGGGAAGATGGAGCTGCCCGGACGGCGCGACATCGGCGCGCTCAGGCTGCGCACGGTGGCGACCAAGGACAGGCCCTGTCACGACTTCCCCTACCAGGACGGCGCCGGCAAGTACGACCCCTCGGTCGTCCTCGACTTTGACTACACGGTGTTGATGCCCACCCGAGTGTAGCCTATCCGCAACAGCTCCCGTCCCCCATCGCTGCCCGCAGGTCTCTCCGGCATCCCGCAGCGAGCGTGATCGCGCAGAGGCGGGCTCCGGAGCGCCGCGACTGCCCGGCCTGCGCCACTCCGATTGACGAAAATGGATATAGCGCTGGCCTCCGAGGGAGATTTGACTTGCGGAAGCGACGCACGCGCAGGACATTAGGGGCATGGGGATCCCCTAAGGGACTAGTGCACGATGTCGTCCGTGCGCGTATAAACGCAGCACGTGCAGGGCGAAAAATAGTCGCCCGGAAGTGGCTGAAGGTGGTCGCGGTGCGCTCCTGACGTCGTAATACGACTCAGGCTTGGCGTCGATTTCGCGGGGCACGGAGATTGAGGCGGCGTGGGCTATGCAGGTGCAACTCTTGCCGAAGGCTAGCTTGGACTGTTCATGCCGATGTCTGCTTCTGGCGGCAATACTGCAAGTCTTCGGTCTTGCAACCCTTCCGGCCTGGAAGATCGCGGGTGACGTTCGTGAGACTCAAGGCGGTTTCGGGTGTTGATAGCGGGTTGGTGACTTGGCCGGCCGGCCAAGTGCGGTCGCTTCCCCAAAGGGAGTATACTGATGGGCAAGTCGTTCGTGGTGGCGAAAACGAGAGACATTTATGCAACATTGTGACGAAATGTGGCGGATCGCCGGATTTCGTGCGTTGTTGTGTGGACCGCAACTGCTATCCTTCGTTATGTGAAGGCTCGTTATGCCTAATGTGAAAGTGTGCGGGACGATGAACATTCTCCTTTTGGGTGGCGGTGGGTACGTAGGTTCAGTAATTGCTCGCAGGCTTTCGGCTGCGGGCCACGGTGTTCGCATTGCTGACCGGTTCCTCTTTCTGGAGCCGTCGGCGTTCGAGCGCGTGGCGCAAACCCGTGTTGTCGATATGCGAGCGCTGACGCTGGCCGACTTCCGTGACGTCGATGTCGTCTTGAACCTGGCCGCTCTGTCGAACGACCCGTCGGGGGAGCTCGACCCTCGCGCCACCTCCACCATCAACATCGGCGCGCGCGTCCGCGCGGCAACCCTGGCCCGCGCCGCCGGGGTGCGCCGGTACTTCCTGTTCAGCTCGTGCTCGGTCTATGGCGCCAACGACAGCGTCACCGACGAGACCTCGCCTCTCAACCCGTTGACGGCGTATGCAACGGCCAACGTTCATGCCGAGAAGGGGACGCTGGATCTGATCGACGACCGGTTCTCGGTCACGGTCGTCCGGCTGGCGACGGTGTTCGGCGTGTCTCCGGCCATGCGCTTCGACCTGGCGATCAACACCATGACGCTGCACGCCTTCACCAACGGCCATTTGACGATCAACGGCGACGGCCAGCAATATCGGCCGTTCGTTCATGTGGAGGACGTGGCGTCGGCCATCGATACCATGCTGCTGGTGCCGCCGCAGGCGCTGAGCGGCGACGTGTTCAATATCGTCAAGTTCAACCTGAAGATCCGCGAACTCGGCGAGAGGATCAGGGCCCAGTTCGACAACCTGATCCCGCTCGACTTCGTGACCAACAATCCCGACGTTCGCAACTACCGCGTCAGCGGCGCCAGGGCCGACGACCTGCTTGGCTTCACGCCGAAGATCGATCTTGAAGAGGGCGTGGTCGGGATCAAGTCGGCTCTTCAGGCCGGCCTGATCCGGGCGAACCCCGCCGCGGTCCGGCTCAACGGGTATCGAAAGCTGGTCGAGGAGATGCAGTTCGAGGACGCCGATCGACATCCGGCCGCGGCCGGCGGGCTGTGGGCGGCGGCGTCCTGAGCGACGCCCAGCGCCACCGGTGCCGTGCCGGCGACGCGCCGGCGACGTGCACCGAGTGGCGGTCCCGGCGTAGGAGGACGCTCTCCTTCCTTGTTTCTTGAAGCAACCGGCCGACCGCGCCCGACGAGCGGCAACCCTCTTCGCGCGGTTGGCGTGTGAAGGTGATGACGTGAGACTAGGTGTTCTGACCGGCATCCGGGGTCGTGCGACCCCCCTGCCCATCGTGCGGCCGCATTTTCCCAAGCTGGCCGAGTTCGCCGACGAGTTCGATCAGGCGCTGGCGGCCGGCGCGGTCACCAACCAAGGCCCGCAGGTGGCGGCCCTGGAAGCCGAGCTGACGGATTATCTTGGCGTGCCGACGCTGGCGTTCTCCAGCGGCCAGGCGGCGCTGATGGCGATGCTGGCGGCGAGCGGCGTCGCCTGCCGGGAGGTGATCGTTCCCTCCTTCACGTTCTGCGCCTCACCGCACGCGGTCGTTTGGGCAGGCGGGAAGCCGGTGTTCGCCGACATCGACCCGAAGACGCTCACCCTCGATCCCGAGGACGTCGAGCGGCGGATCACCCCGAACACCGCCGCCATCCTCGGCGTCTGCGTCTACGGCATCGCCTGCGACTACGCGGCGCTCGCCGACGTCGCCGATCGGCACGGGTTGAAGCTCCTCTACGACTCCGCCCCGGCGTTCGGCACCCGCGTCGACGGCCGGCCGATCGGCGGCTTCGGCGATGCCCAGATCTTCAGCTTCCATGCGACCAAGGCCTTTTGCACCATGGAGGGGGGCGCGTTGTCGACCGCCGACCGGGAGCTGTTCACCAAGGCAGAGGCGCTGCGCAACTTCGGTCAGCGGAACGGCCGCGCCTGGGGCGCCGCCGGCTTCAACGGCAAGATGCCGGAGGTGGCGGCGATGATCGGCCGCCGGCAGCTCCGGACGTTCGAGACCGCGCGCAGGCGGCGGCTCTACGTCGCCGGGCGCTACCGAGCGGGCCTGGAAGGGCTGCCGGGCCTGACGATGGCCGAGGCGCCTTCGAACCAGGAGCCGATCTGGCTGTACTTCCCCATCCGCCTCGATGCGGCCGGTTTCGGTCTGTCGCGCGACGAGGCGGCGGCGGCGCTGGCCGCGGACAACATTCTCTGCCGGAAGTACTTCGACCAGCCGTGCCACGAGATGCCGGCCTACGAGGGGCAAACCGGCTACCGGCTTCCCGTGACCGAGCAATGGACGAGCGCCACTCTGGCGCTGCCCGTCTACAACGATCAGACCGACGAGGAGATCGACTACATCATCGACCGGATCAGGGCCATCCACTTTCAGGCGGGCGAGGTCCGCGAGGCGCTGCTGGGGGTCGAGGCCTGATCATGTCGACCGCACCCGACCGCACCCTTCCGAGGCTCGTCCCGCCGCCGGCCGCGTCGACCCAGGCCGGCATCAAGAACGCCCTCGATCCCGTCCTCGCGGCGGTCATCCTGGTTCTGCTGTCGCCGCTGTTCCTGATGCTGATGGCCGGGGTCAAGCTGACGTCGAAGGGGCCGGTCTTCTTCCGCCAGACGCGCTACGGGCAGGGGAAGCGCCTCTTCGATATCTGGAAGTTCCGCTCGATGTACATCGACCGGTGCGACACCCGGCTGGGCGCGGCGATCAACCAGGCGGTGGAGAACGACCCGCGGGTCACGCCGCTCGGCCGGTTCCTCCGCCGAACCAGCCTCGATGAGTTGCCGCAGCTCATCAATGTCATCAGGGGCGAGATGTCACTGGTCGGCCCCCGACCCCACGCCGTCGCCGAGGACGAGCATTTCGGCGAGCTGATCGAGCGCTACGACCACCGCTTCCGCGTCAAGCCCGGCATCACCGGCCTCGCCCAGGTCAGCGGCCTGCGCGGCGAGATCACCTCGCTGGAGTTCATCAAGCGGCGCGCGGCGAAGGACAACGAGTACATTGACCGGCTGTCGGTGGCGCTCGACGCGTGGATCCTGCTGCGCACGGTCTTTGCCCTGTTCAAGAAGGACGGCGCCTACTGAGGCCGCAGGCTGCTGCGCGGCGATGGGGCTCATGCGTGCCGCTGAACCCGCGGACAGGGTGGCGCGGGTCCGGCTTGCGCCCGCCCCCTTGTCGCGGCTTTGTCGCCGTTGGGCGGCGGATGTCCGACGCCCCCGATCGAATTCATGGACGCCGACCGGCCGGTCGTCACGCTTCGCCAGCAGCGCGCCCGATGAGGCGCTTCCGGGACGGCCAGCTTCTGGGCGGGTCGGCTGGCCGTGCACCGGGGACCCAATGCGAAGCGCGCTGCAGGTTGCGGTGATCCGCGGGCATTCCGGGCCGCGGCCGCGTTCGTCCCGGCTTCAACCCGATGGCGGCTGTGTTCCCGGCCGCGGCGTCTTGCCAGCCGGCTCTACCGGTCGGCTGGCCGGGCGCCCGTGAGGCGGGCGATCATGGCGTCGACGGCGGAGATCTGGGCGCCGCTTTTCACGTGGAAGTCGCCGCCGGTAAAGCCCCACCAGTCCCAGCAGCCGAGCGGGTTGGGCCAGGGCATGGGCAAAACCCAGAGGAAGCGGTCGCGCAACGCCGCCGCCTGGGGATAGAGGACGACAATGCGGTTGGCACCGGCCCAGCGGTTGTAGCCGGCGCCCTCGACGAACGCCTGGCCGATCTTCTCGGCCGACTGCTGGCAGCCGTGAAAGACCACGTGCAGGCGGCAGCGCTCGCCGCCGGCGCAGGCCTCGGGCACGAACAGGTAGCCCTCGGCGGCCAAGCCGGTCTCCTCCGCCTCCGGGTCGAGGGCGGTTTGGTCGAAGCGGAGGATCCGGCCGCTACCGTCGCCGGGCGGCTTCAGCGGGCCGTAGAGGTGGGCCAGCAACGTCCCGGCGGCATCGAAATCACAGTCGTTGATGAAGGGGCTCTTCGACGTGGCGCAGGCGTTGCCAACGTCCCTCGTCACCATGGCATGCCCGGCGTCCACCTCGGAAACGAAGGCGACGTTGGCGGCCCCGGCGAACCGCTCGTAGTATTGCCTGACGACGGCGCCGATCGACGTCGGCACCTGTTCGTCGCGCCGGCCGGCAAAAATCCACACCCGGTCGCCGCGGAGGTTGGCGGGGTCGTCGATCCGCCCGCGCCGCGCCTCCTGCTCGGTGCTCTCGACGCTGGGTTCGAGCGCCGGCGGCCCCAGGAACGGGACCAGGTCCGGCGCGTCCATGCAGGTGTTGGTCGTCCGCAGCAGGTTGAACGGATAGCCGCTACCGGCGCAGTGGTACGGCGAGGCGGCGAGCAGGCCGACGCCCGCGACCCGCGCCGAATGGGCGACATGGAACTGGTGGGCGATGTTCGCCCCGGACGACACCCCGGAGAGGGTGATGCCGTTCGCCTCGATGGCCAAAGCCGGCAGCGGCTCGACGGGCGGCGGCTCGGCCGCCCCTCCTCCTCGCGGAGCCGTCAGGGCAACGGCCAACGCCAGCGCAGCGACCAAACCCGCAGCGCGGCGCCTCCGCAGCCCGCGGCTCCGCCTCGCCCGCGCCAAGCGCCCTAGGATCAGGTTCCCTCCTGCCACGACGCCAGGTACTTCTCCTGCTCCTCGGTGAGCACGTCGATGGTCGCCCCCATGCAGCCGAGCTTCAGCCTCGCGACCTCGCGGTCCAGCTCCTTCGGCATGGTGTAGACCTGGTTGTCCAGGCTGTTGTGGTTCTGGCGGATATACGCCGCGCCGAGAGCCTGGTTGGCGAAGCTCATGTCCATCACCGACGGCGGGTGGCCCTCTGCGGCGCCGAGATTGACCAGCCGGCCTTCCGCCAGCAACCGCACCCGGCGCCCGCCGTCGAGGCGAAACTCCTCGACCGAGGTCCTCGGCTCGAACCGGTCCAGCGCCATTTCGCGCAGAGCCTTGAGGTTGATCTCGACGTCGAAGTGGCCGGCGTTGGCGATGATGCAGCCGTCCTTGAGCGCCTTCAGGTGGTGGCGGTCGATGACGCTCTTGTTGCCGGTGACGGTGATGATGATGTCGGACAGGGGTGCAGCGTCGATCAGCGGCATCACCTGGAAGCCGTCCATGGTCGCCTCCAACGCCCGAACCGGCTCGACCTCGGTGACGATCACCTTGGCGCCCAAACCGTGCGCCCGCATCGCCACGCCGCGGCCGCACCAGCCGTAGCCGCAGACGGTGAACACCTTGCCGGCGATCAGGACGTTGGTCGAGCGGAGGATGCTGTCGATGGTGCTTTGGCCGGTGCCATAGCGGTTGTCGAACAGGTGCTTGGTGTCGGCGTCGTTGACGGCGACGACCGGATAGCGGAGCGCGCCCTCCTCGGCCATCGCCCGCAGCCGGATCACGCCGGTGGTCGTCTCCTCGGTGCCGCCGAGGATACCGTCCAGCAGCTCGGTCCGGTCGGTGTGGATCTGGCTGACCAGGTCGGCGCCGTCGTCGATGGTGATGTTGGGGCCGAGGTCGAGGGCCGCGGCCAGTCGCTTGTAATAGTCCTCGTGGTTGTCGCCGCGGTGGGCAAAGGTGGAGATGCCGTAGCGGTGGACCAGCGCCGCGGCGACGTCGTCCTGGGTGCTGAGCGGGTTGCTGGCGCACAGCGCCAGATCGGCTCCGCCCGCAACCAGCACCCGTGCCAGGTTGGCGGTCTCGGCGGTGACGTGCAGGCAGGCGCTGATGCGCGTGCCTTCCAGCGGCCGCTCATCGGCGAAGCGCTCCATCAGGGTGCGCAACACCGGCATCTCGGTCAGGGCCCACTCGATCCGACGGGCGCCGGCTTCGGCCAGAGTCGGATCCTTTACGTCGTGTCGTGGCGTGTCCATGCTGCTCCGTCGCAAAGCTTGGGGTTGTGTCGATGCCCGGGCGGCAAGCTCGGCCCGGGCAGTCGATCGGGGCGCCGGCACGCGGACGCCAACGCAACTGCAGCGCAAGCCTTAACGGGCCGCACCGCCGGGATCAAGCGCTTCACGCGCGCGTAAGCCGCCGCGGCTATCCCGTAATCGGCAGCGACAGCAGGCCGTCGGCCAGCTTCGGCTCGAACCAGGTCGACTTCGGCGGCATGACCAAGCCGGCATCGGCGACGGCCATGAGGTCGGCCATGGCGGTGGGGTAGAGCGAGAAGGCGACCGCCCAGCCGTCGGCATCGACGCGCTTGGCGAGATCGGCCAAGCCCCGGCCGCCTCCGACGAAGTCGATGCGGGCGTCGGTGCGCGGATCGAAGATGCCGAGGATGGGGGTGAGAATGCTCGCCATCAGGATGCTGACGTCCAGGCAATCGACCGGGCCGGCGCCGGCGGCGGTGGGCTCGCGCAGGCGCAAGGCGTACCACTGCCCGGGGAGGTAAAGCCCGAAGCTGCCCCGGCTAGCCGGCGACACCGGCTCCGCCGCCGCGGTGACCTCGAAACCTTGGGAGACGGCGTCGAGGAAGGCCTCGCGGCTGTGGCCGTTCAGGTCGCGGACGATGCGGTTATAGCCGAGGATCCGCATCTCGTCGGCGGCGAAGCTGATGATCAGGAAGCGGCCGCCGCTCTGTGCCGCCACCCTCAACGCCGCCGCCGACCGATGATGGCCGTCGGCGATGTAGATTGCGGGCATCGCCTCGAACCTGGCGGTGAGGCGCTCCATGTCGGCGGGGTCGACGATCGCCCAGACCTGGTGGCGGGTGCCGTCGTCGCTGAGCGCGTCCGCAACGGGCTCGCCGGCGCTGACCGCAGCCAGCAGCGCCTCGACCTCCAGATCGCGCGGATGCGCCGTCAGCACCGGGCCGGTGTGGGCGCCGACCGCGGCGATCTGCCGGGCCCGGTCGAGCTCCTTGTCGGGCCGCGTGTGCTCGTGGCGGCGGATGTGGTCGGTTTCGTAGGCGCGCGTGGAGGCGGCGGCGGCGAGGCCGGTCTGCACGTGCCCGTCGGGCGCGATCATCCGATAGGCGTAGTAGTGCGGGGCGGCGTCGCGCACGAGCGCGCGGTCCGCCTGCATCGCGGCGAAAGCCTTCGCCGCCTGGGCATAGACCTCCGCCGAGTGGGCGTCCGTGGCCGCCGGCAGGTCGATCTCCGCCCGGGAGACGTGGAGGAAGCTCCAGGGCCTGCCGCGGGCGCCGGCCTCCGCCTCGGCGAGGCTGAGCACGTCGTAAGGCCTGGCGACGATGTCCTGCGCCCGCCCGGGCGCCGGCCGGATCGCCGTGAACGGCTGGATCAGCGGCGCGCTCACGCCGCCGACCCCGCCGCTTCTCCGTTCGCTCCCGGTCTCGCCGGTCTAGCCATTGGGGAGGCGCAGCGCGACGAAGCGCATCCCGCCTTCGCCTTCGACGAGAAGCAGCAC
Organism: Rhodospirillales bacterium; assembly: GCA_034382075.1. GTDB lineage: Bacteria > Pseudomonadota > Alphaproteobacteria > Rhodospirillales > Defluviicoccaceae > JAEULH01. The sequence continues at coordinate 392 of JAXMOZ010000059.1, read as the reverse complement.
CGACTTCCGCCCGGCGTCCTTGGCCGCCTTGATCTTGGCGACCACGTCGGCCGGCTTGGCCACCTCCTCCTGGCTCACCTCGACGATGACGTCGCCGGTGCGCAAGCCCTTCTCGGCCGCCGGGCCGGCGGCGTCGATCTCGGTGACGACGGCGCCCTTGGTTTCGGCGCCGATCTCGTAGCGCTCGCGGGCCGCATCGTCGAGGGCGGCGACGGAGAAGCCGAGCCCCTCCACCTTCTGGCTCTGCGCCGTGGCGCCCTTGCCGGGGGTCTCCTGGGCCGCGAGCTGCGCTTCGCCCTCGTCCAGGGCTTCGACCTTGACCTTGAGCGTGCGCTCCTTGTTGTCCCGCCAGACCTTGATCTCCACCGTGTCGCCGACCTTGGTGTCGGCGA
>JAXMOZ010000058.1:0-23953 GCA_034382075.1 Rhodospirillales bacterium | reverse complement strand
TCCCGGCGGGAAGCCGGGGATCTCGATGCCGGGATGGCCCTCGAGCGTCTGGGTCGTCGAGATGTTCACGACCGCCGGCAGCAACGCGTCGGCGAGGTCGGCGAAGCTCTCCGGCGGCGACTTGGCCTCTGCCGGCGCAACGGTGAGCAGCAGCGAGAGAGCGAGGGCCATCGCGGCCAGGGCTTTGGCGGCCCGAATGGGCCGCCGGCGGATGTCAGTCTGCATCGTCGTCTTCCAAAGAAGCTGGTTGAGCCTCGGCGCGGCTCCGCCACGCGGAGCCGGCTGCGAACGCGGGAGGGAGCGCCGGAACGCCGCCGGCGCCAACCTGCCCGTCCTTTGCCGTCGTGGCTACTTCGCCTCTCCCGATGGCTGGCCGCCCTCGTCGCGGAAGAAGCGGAAGAAGTCCGAATCCGGCGTCAGCACCATGGTCCGGCCTTCGCCGCCCAGCGCCGCGTAGGCCTCGAGCGAGCGGAAGAAGTCGAAGAACTCCGGGTCCTGGCCGTAGGCGTCGTTGAGCGTCCGGGTGCGGAGAGCGTCGCCTTCGCCGCGCAGCGTCTGCGACTGGCGGGTGGCGTCGGCGATGATGATCGTCCGCTCGCGGTCGGCCTCGGCCTGGATCGTTGCCTTCAGCTGTTCGCCCTGGGCGCGAAGCTGCGCTGCCTGGGCAACGCGGGCGGAGCGCATGCGATTGTAGACCGCCTGGCTGGTCGCCTCCGGCAGATCGGTGCGGCCGAGCCGCACGTCCATTACCTCAACGCCGAAGTCGGTTCCCTGCCGGCGTAGCTCGTCGGCAATCCGGCCCATGATCGCGGCGCGGTTCTTCGACAGCATATCGGCGAGGGAGACGCGCGCGACCTCGGTGCGGATGATCGAGTTCATCCGCCCGCCGAAGATCTGCTGGAAGGCAGAGATCGACGTCGCCCGCTTCTTGAACTCCAGCGGGTCGATAATGCGGTAGCGGGCAAAAGCGTCGACGTTGATACGCTTCTGATCCGAGAGCAGGACTTCCTGGACCGGCGGGTCTAGGTCAAGGATCCGCTTTTCAAAAAACTCGACGTTCTGCACGAACGGCACCTTCGCCTTCAGCCCTGGCTCGCGTTCGACCCGGATCGGGTTGCCGAACTGCAGGATCAGCGCCTGCTGGGTCTGGTGGACGGTGAACAGGGCGCTGAAGGCGACGAACGCCGCGAGCGCGATCAGGCCGCCGATCAAGAGCAACGACGGGCGTTTCATCGGTTGGCCTCCGCGGCGCGTTTTTGCAGCTCCGTTAGCGGCAGGAAGGGCACGACCCCCTGGCCGTTGCCGTCGATGATGAAGGTCTGCGTCCGCCCGAGCAGATCCTGCATCCGCTCCAGGTACAGCCGCCGGGTGGTGACGTCCTTGCCGGTGCGGAACGCCTCGAGCACCGAGTTGAACCGGCTGGCCTCACCTTCCGCCTCGCGAATGACCTGCTCGCGGTAGGCGCTGGCTGCCTGGATGATCCGCTCGGCCTCGCCGCTGGCGCGCGGGACGATGTCGTTGCGGTAGGCCGTCGCCTCGTTCACCGACCGCTCCTTGTCCTGCAGGGCGCGCTGCACGTCGTTGAAGGCGTCGATCACCTCCTGGGGCGGATCAACCTTAAGCTGCTTCACCTCGGCAATGAAGATACCGGCGCCGATTACGTCGAGGACGGACTGGAGCAAGTCGCGGGTCTGGTTGTCGACCTGCTCCCGGCGGATGGTGAGCGCGTCCTCCAGCAGGGTCTGGCCCATGACCTCGCGGATCGCGCTTTCCGCGGCGAGCTTCAAGGTCTGCTCTGGGTCGCGGATGTTGAACAGGAAGTCGGCAGGGTTGGCAATCCGCCATTGGACAATGAAATCGACGTCGATGATGTTTTGGTCCTCGGTCAGCATCACGCTTTCCTGAGGGACATCACGGGCGCCGGTGCGGGTTGCCTCGTTGGCGCTGCGAAAGCCGATGTTCATCTGGTTCGTTTGCTCGACGTTCGGCGTCAGCACCTCGCCGATCGGCGCCGGGAACCAGTAGTTCAGGCCCGGCGTCGTGATCTTGACGAAGCGGCCGAACAGGAGCTCGACGCCCTGCTCGCCGGGCTGAACGCGGTAAAAGCCGGTGAGCAGCCAGATGGCCAGGACGCCGAGGACCACGAGCAGGATGCCGCGGAAGCCACCGAAGCCGCCCGGGAGCACGCTCTTGAAGCGCTCCTGGCTGCGACGCAGCATGTCCTCGATGTTTGGCGGCGGCGAAGAGCCACCGCCGCTGGGGCCGTTGCCCCATGGGCCGCCACCGCCTCCACCGCCCCACGGGCCACGGTTCGGATTCCAGGCCATGCCGCTCCAATTCTCCCGCTGGTGAGTTCCCGCTGCCCGCAGGTTGGCCGGCGTTGGGGGCCGGACTTTGGCATGCGTGCGAGCGCGGCTTATATGGAGTTGAACTTCCTTATAGGCTACCCCCGTTCATGGAGCAACGCGGCCGGCAGAACAAGGACCGGCTAACCGCAAGGGAGAGTGCGCGATGCCCGAGGTAAGCGAACAGCAGATCGTAGACGCGCTGCGCTGCGTCGTCGATCCGGAGCGGCACGGCGACATCGTCGGCCTCGGCATGGTCCAGGGCATCCGCATCAAGGACGGCCACGTGGCGCTCTCCCTCGAGGTGGACCCCAAGCGTGGGGCGGCGCTCGAGCCGTTGCGCAAGCAGGTCGAGGATCTGGTGCACAAGCTGCCGGGGGTGGTGACTGCGACCGTGGTGCTGACCGCCGAGCGGCCGGCGCAGTCTCCCGCCGCCGCGGCGCCGGCGGCAGGCGGGCGGGCGCAGGGGCCGGCATTGCTTCCGGAGGTGAAGGCCATCGTCGCGGTGGCCTCGGGCAAGGGCGGCGTCGGCAAGTCGACGACGGCGGTGAACCTGGCGGTGGCGCTGGCCAAGCTCGGGAAGCGAACCGGCCTGCTCGATGCCGACATCTACGGCCCGTCCATGCGCCGGCTGCTCGGCATCACCGGTCAGCCGGTCTCCAGCGACGGTGCCAAGCTCGACCCGATGGCGCGCCACGGCGTCAAAAGCATGTCCATGGCCTTCCTCGTCGAAGAGGAGACCCCCATCGTCTGGCGCGGGCCGATGGTCCAGTCGGCGCTGGAGCAGATGATGCGCGACGTCGCCTGGGGCGAGCTCGACATCCTCATCGTCGACATGCCGCCCGGCACCGGCGACACCCAGCTCACCATGGCGCAGAGGGTGCCGCTCGCCGGCGCCATCATCGTCTCGACGCCGCAGGACATTGCCCTGATCGACGCCCGCAAGGGCCTGAACATGTTCCGCAAGGTCGATGTTCCGGTGCTCGGGCTGATCGAGAACATGAGCTATTTCCTCTGCCCCAAGTGCGGCGAGCGGACCGAGATCTTCGGCCACGGCGGCGCCCGGCGCGAGGCCGAGGCCCTGGGCATGGACTTTCTCGGCGAGGTCCCGCTCGACGTCGCCATCCGCGAGACTTCGGATGCGGGCGAGCCCATCGTCGCCGCCGAGCCGGACGGGCCGCATGCCCGCACCTTCCTCGAGATCGCGGAACGGGTGTGGGCCAAGGTCGACGAAAGCCTGCAGCAGCGCGCCGCCAAGGCCCCGCGCATCGTCGTGCAGTAGGGGCCGGCCGGGCTCGCATCGTGGGCGGTCGGGCGGGCCGAGGCGCGCCGGCTGTGCCACTGCTGCTGTGTCAGGGGCCATTCTTGACAGCGACGGGCGGTTGAACCCATTATCCCGGCGCACTCGGGCCGGCCGACGACGCCGGTGCCGGGTCGCCGTGCGTATGGGGCCGTAGCTCAGCTGGGAGAGCGTCGCGTTCGCAATGCGAAGGTCAGGGGTTCGATCCCCCTCGGCTCCACCAAACATCCCAGAATACCCGGCCGTGGCGCCGAAAGCGGTTGTGATCAGGCTGACGCCTGCGCCCTCTCGAAACTCCTCATTCGTAACCCCCGGACTTGTTCCGGGGGTCTACTCAAGCCCTGGATGGCCGTGACAAACGATGACAAGCACGGCCATGACGAGCAAGAAGCGGCGTGGCGGTCCAGTCCGAAGGGTAATGGATTGCCGCGTCGGCTTCGCCTCCTCGCAATGAGCACGCTCTTTCTGGGTCAACACGATGACAAGTCCCCTAGAGAGGATCGTGCGTGACTGACGCGGGTGCGGAGCTGAGCCAACTTGGCCGGGCGTCGGCGATTGCCGCTTCTCCGGACGATGCGGTGCTGGAGACGGTGGCGAACCCTGAAGTCCATGAGCTCTACGCGGTCCGGCTGACGGCGCCAGAGTTCACGACGCTTTGCCCGGTGACCGGCCAGCCGGACTTCGCCCATCTGGTCGTCGACTACGTGCCGGCGGCGCGGCTCGTCGAGAGCAAGTCGTTCAAGCTCTATCTCGCCTCGTTTCGCAACCACCGCGGCTTCCACGAGGCCTGCACCCTGGCGGTGGCTGCGAAGATCCGCCAGGCGGCGGCGCCCAAGTGGCTGCGCATCGCCGGCTACTGGTACCCCCGCGGCGGCATCCCCATCGACGTGTTCTACCAAACCGGCGAGCCGCCCTCCGGGCTGTGGCTGCCGGACACCGGCGTCGCCCCCTACCGCGGCCGCGGCTGAGACGGGTTCAGGCCGCCTCGGTCGGAGGCTCGCTTGCAGCAACCGCAGCCGGCGCGGCCAGCGCCGGACGCCAGAACGGCTGCCTGGCGACGAAGCGGTCCCACGCCTTCAGTGCGCCCTGCTCGCGGTGGTCGGAGACATGGCTGTGCCAGCCGATGACGAGGCCGGCGGCATAGGCGATGTCGCGCCGCTCCTTGCCGCGGGCCCGCTTCGGGGCCTTCTTCAGCAGGCCGCGGGCGACCTCCACGTCGTTGTTGAGCCCCAATTGATCCTGCAGCGCCTTCATCGCCGCGAGGTAGGGGACGACCTGGCGGCGGGCGAACAGCGCGCCGAAGAACTCGGTGGCGTAGCGCAGCTTCTTGATGCGGATGCGCACCGAATGCCGTTCCTCGACGGACAGCTCGGCGAAGTTGCCCGCCAGCCCCAAGGTTTCCTCGTAGCCCTGGTCGAGGAGCGTGCGGGCGAGATCGGCGGCCGGCGAACGCATGGCGGCGGCCTGCTCCTTGCCGGCGCCGTCGTGCCAGCGGCGGCCCTCGGCCCAGGCCTTGAGCAGCAGGATCAGGCCGGCATAGCGCTGCGACTTGATGGCGTCGGAGGCCCTCTCGTAGGCGTCGTCGCGCAGCCTCTCTACGGTGCGGGAAAGGGCGGGGAGCGTCGCCTCCTCGCTCAGGTCGTCCTCGACCGGACGCAGCACGCCGTCGACGAAGACGTCCCAATCCCTGGCCGAGCCAAGCTCGCGGATCAGCCACTTGAGCTCGCCGTTGAGGTAGCGGAATTGTTCCTCTGGCAGGTGGTCGCGATACAGCGTCAGCGCGCTGCGCAGCCTGCGCCCGGCCACCCGCATCTGGTGGATCCCTTCCTCGTGCGCCCTGGCCAGCACGCAGGCCTCGTTGGCGCGGAGGTGCTGGACGCCGGAGACGACGATCCCGGTCAGGGCCTCCTCGGCCGTCGCCGACGGCTTGAGCGGCGGCGTCTTCGCCTTCCGCCAGCGCGGCTGGGGGATCTCGATGTTGGTTTTGACGCCGTCGAGTTCGGTCATGGCCCGCATTTTCTGTTCCCGCTCCAGCCCGTGCCAGTCCTGGCGATACTACAATTTGGTGACACGTGGATGCGGCTCGGTGGACTGTCAACGCAACGAACGTCGAATCCGCCGGGTCGTCCCAACGGATTAGCCCAGTCGGCAGCGTATCACACCCTGCGTCGACCGGAAGCTACAGGCTGCCCATGATCTCCGCCGGAAAGCGCTCGGCGATGCGTCGGGCAAGCTGGTCGCGGACCTGGCGGTAGGCGGCGAGGCGCATGTCCCGGCTGCCCTCGACCAGGGTCGGATCGAAGGTGTTCCAGAACACCACGTCGCAGGCCATGACCCTGGTCATGTCCACCGCCCGGTGCTGCGCCTCGGGCGAGAGCGAAATGATCAGGTCGAACGACTCGTCCTCCAGGTCGTCGAAGGTGCGCGGCTCGTGGGCGGAGATGTCGATGCCGATCTCGTCCATCACCTGCACCGCGAACGGGTCGAGGCTGCCCTGGCGGATCCCTACCGACTCGACGTAGACCCGCCGGCCGTGGCGATCACGGAGCAGGCCCTCGGCCATGGGCGAGCGGATGGCGTTGAAGGTACAGGCGAAGAGCACGGCCGAGGGGATCTCCAGCACCGCACGCCTCAGGCCCGGATGTGGAGAACGCAGATCAGGGTGAACAGCCGCCGCGCCGTCGGCAGGTCGACGTCGACCTTGCCGGCGAGGCGCTCGCGCAGCACCTCGGCGCCTTCGTTGTGCAGGCCCCGGCGAGCCATGTCGATCGCTTCGATCCGCGACGGCGGCAGGGCCTTGATGGCGTTGAAGTAGCTGTCGCAGATGAGGAAGTAGTCCTTGATGATCCGCCTGAGCGAGCCCAGCGCCAGGGTGAAGCGGGTCAAGAGCCGGTCCGCCTCGTCACACACCCGGAAGACCAGGCAGTCGCCGCTGATCCCGAGGCGGACGACGTAGGGGCCGGGGGGAATGCCCGCCGGCGCGAAGCGGTTCTCCTCGATGAGGTCGAACAGCGCCGCCCGGCGCTCGTCTTCGATCCGGGCGCTGAGCCGGATCCGGCCACACTCCTCGAGCATGATCTTGGCGATGCGCTGGCGCGGATCGTGCGGCTCGGCCTCGCGGCGCGGCGCCTCCACGGAGCCTCAGGCGCCTCGCCGGCGGTTGAGGCGGATGGCGACGGAGCGCGCGTGCGCGTCGAGCCCCTCCGCCTCGGCGAGGCCGACCGCGGCAGGACCGATGGCGGCGAGGCCGTCTGTGCCGCAGCCGACGAAGGTGGTCCGCTTGAGGAAGTCGAGCACGCCGAGCCCCGACGAAAACCGGGCGCTGCGCCCGGTGGGGAGGACGTGGTTGGGTCCGGCGACATAGTCGCCCAAAGCCTCGGGGACGTGCCGGCCGAGGAAGATCGCGCCGGCGTGCCTCACCCGGCGGGCCAAAGCGTCCGGATCGGCAACGGCAAGTTGCAGGTGCTCGGGCGCGATGCGATCGATGAGCGCCGGCGCCGCATCCAGGCTCTCGACCAGGATGACGCAGCCGTGCCGCTGCCAGCTCGCCGCCGCCGTCTCGCGCCGAGCCAAGGTCGGCAGATGCGCCTCCACGGCGGCACAGACCGCGTCGGCAAAGGCGGGGTTGTCGGTGATCAGGATCGACTGCGCCGCCTCGTCGTGCTCGGCCTGCGCCAACAGGTCGATCGCGATCCAGGAGGGGTCGGTGTCTGCGTCGGCGACGATCAGCACCTCCGACGGCCCGGCGATCATGTCGATCCCGACCTGGCCGAACACCTGCCGCTTGGCCGCGGCGACATAGGCATTGCCGGGGCCGACGATCTTGTCGACCGGGGCGATGCTTTCGGTGCCGTAGGCCAATGCCGCCACCGCCTGGGCGCCGCCGATGCGGTAGATCTCGTCGATGCCGGCGAGCCTGGCCGCGGCCAACACCAGCGGGTTGAGCACCCCGTCCGGCGCGGGCACGGTCATGACCAGGCGGTCGACGCCGGCGACGCGGGCCGGCAGCGCGTTCATCAGCACCGACGACGGGTAGGCGGCGGTGCCGCCCGGCACATAGAGGCCGGCCGCATCGACCGCCGTCCAGCGATAGCCGAGGCGAACGCCGCTTGTGTCAACCTCGTCGTGGTCGGCCGGCCGCTGCCGGGTATGGAACCGCTCGATCCGCTCGGCGGCGAACTGGAGGGCGGCAACCGCCTCGGGGTCGCAGCCGGCCGCGAGCCTATCGATCTCCTCTGCCGGCACCCGCAGCGTTTCCGGCGACAGCTCGAGCCGGTCGAACCTGCGGCTGTAGTCGATCAGCGCCGCGTCGCCGCGGGCGCGGACGTCAGCGATGATCGCGGCCACCGCTTCGCCCACATCGGCCGCATGCTCGCGTTTTGCCGCCAGCATGGCCGCGAACGCCGCCTCGAAGCCCGGCGAGGAGCGATCAAGCCGCAACGGCATCGAGCGCCTCCCGCAAGCGGCCGATCCAGCCGGAAATCTCGCGCTGGCGGGTCTTCCAGGCGCTGCGGTTGACGGCGAGGCGAGAGGTGATCTCGGCGATGGTCTCCACCTCGATCAGGCCATTGGCGGCCAGCGTCGCCCCGGACGACACCAGGTCGACGATGTAGCGGCACAGGCCCAGCGTCGGCGCCAGCTCCATCGCTCCGTTGAGGTGGATGCATTCGGCCTGGACGCCGCGGGCGGCGAAGTGCCGCCTCGTCGTCATCGGGTATTTGGTGGCGATGCGGATGTGGCTCCAGGTGGCCGGATCGTCGTCGTCGCCAAGCTCGGCAAGCTCCGCCACCGCCATGCGGCAGTGGCCGACGCGCAGGTCGAGCGGGGCGTAGATCTCGGAGTAGTCGAACTCGGCGAGCACGTCGTTGCCGCAGACGCCGAAATGGGCGGCGCCGAAGGCCACGAAGGTGGCGACGTCGAAGCTGCGGACCCGGATCAGGTCGATCTCGGGCAGGTTGGTGACGAAGCGCAGCTGCCGGCTGTCCTCGTCCTCGAACGCCGGCTCGGGCTCGATGCCGGCGCCGCGGATGAGCGGCATCACCTCGCGGAGGATGCGGCCTTTCGGCACCGCCAGGATGAGCTTTTCGTCCGCGGGCAAGGCGGCGTCCTCGGTCAATGGGCGCTGGGCTCGTTCGGCCCCTGGCTAATCGGAAACGTGGCCCCGCGCAAGGCCGGGTGGGAGCGGTTGCGAAAGCGTCGCGGGGCTGCCAGACGGCTGCGGGAAGAACCCGCTCGACGCGGTCTGCCGCGCCCGGATCCCCGCCGCCTTCACCTGCATGGCGGTCGGCGCCACCTGGATCGCGCTTCTGGCGAGGCAAGGGGTCGGAAGCGGGACGACTGCCCGCTTCCGCGCGGCGTTACCTCGAGTAGAACTCGATGACCAGGTTGGGTTCCATCTGCACCGGGAAGGGGACGTCGGTGAGCTGCGGCGTGCGCACGAAGGTTCCGACCATCTTGTCCAGATCGACCGACAGATACTCCGGCACGTCGCGCTCCGGCAGCCGCGCCGCCTCCAGCACCAGCGCCAGATCCCGCGACTTCTCCTTCACCGCGATCACGTCGCCCTCGCCCACGAGGTAGGACGGGATGCTCACCCGCTTGCCGTTGACGGTGATGTGGCCGTGGCTGATGAACTGGCGGGAAGCGAACACGGTGGGCACGAACTTCATGCGAAAAACCACCGCGTCCAGCCGGCGCTCCAGCAGGCCGATGAGGTTCTCGGAGGTGTCACCGCGGCGGCGGATGGCTTCCTGATAGTAGCGGTGGAACTGCTTCTCGCTGATGTTGCCGTAGTAGCCCTTGAGCTTCTGCTTGGCCATCAGCTGGGTGCCGTAGTCGGTGGGCTTCTTCCGCCGCTGGCCGTGCTGGCCGGGGCCGTAATCGCGCTTGTTCACCGGGCTCTTCGGCCGGCCCCAGAGATTGACCCCGAGACGGCGGTTGATCTTGTACTTTGCCTGCACGCGCTTGGTCATGGTTCTCGTTGCTCTCGCTGATGTTCGCGGATGTTGTTGTCCCGGTAGGCCTGCGATGAGCAGGCGGGGCCGGAGCACGATCGGCAAGGCCCGCGTTCCCGGGAGGTGAAGGGCCGGAGGCTACACAACCGGCCGGGCAGTGTCAAAGCGGGCGAGACGCTTTGCACACGCGTCGAGGCGCTCTTCGGGCGCTCTGGGCACGCCCCGCGCGGCAGACGCGGCTTATTTCTTGCGGAAGGTGTCGAAGGCGATGACCCGGCCGCCGTCGGCCTTCTCCCCCTCGGTCTTCTCGCTGTCGGCCTTATCGCCGGCAGCCTTGCCGCGATTGCTCGGCCCGTCCGCCTTGCCCGGTTCCGCGCCAGGTTCCCGCTCCTCGCCGCCGGCTGGCAGCATGTCGGGCCGCTCGTCCGCCTCGTCCCCGCTGTCTTGATCCGGCGCCACGAATTGCAGGCCGAAATTGACGGACGGGTCGCCGAAGGCGGTGAGCGCCGAGAACGGGATGCGCAGGGGCGCCAGCCTGCCGCCGAAGCGGAGCGATACGCTGAAGGCCTCGGTGCCCACCTCCAGGTCCCAAAACTGGTGCTGCAGGACGATGGTCATCTCCGCCGGGTAGCGGGCGCGGAGGTGGTTGGGAATATGAACACCGGCGTCCGTGGTCCGGAACGAGACGTAGAAATGGTGCTCGCCGACGAGCCCGTACCGCGCGGTGTGCTCGAGGACCCGGCGGACGACGCCGCGGAGCGCGTCCTGGACCCAGAGAGCGTATGGAAGGGCTTCGGGATTGTGTTCCGTCATCGCCTACCGGCCGCATGGGAGGCCGCGGGAAGTGGGAGGCTTCTGGTGCCAGGCGCCTCCCGAACCCCGCTCAAGCCTTATGCGGCGAGAGCATATGCCTCATTGTCATTGGCATCTATGTGATTGGCCCGATAACGGCGGTACCATGCCGGGCGAAAACTTTACCTTTACTACGCACGTCGATCCTGTTTCGCCCCCGCAGCCGCAGCCCAACGATGCCTTGCCGGGCCGTCGGAAGTTGGTGGAGGCGCCGGGCACTGCCCCCGGGTCCGCAACGCCTATTCCGAAAAGCGTTTATCGCCGTAGTCGCCGAAGCGACACCGATAATATAAGCTTTTCGACCCTGCTCGCGCAAGGCGGGCATCTGCCACGTGTAGGTAGCACACGATCTGTCCGGTCTAGGTAGCACACGATCTGTCCGGTGAAGCTCTGCTCCTCTGGAGGAGGGGAGCGGATGGTTCGGCGGACGGAGGTGCTACAGGGGCTGCGGATGATGAAGTTTCTGAGCCTTCTCGACCGGGTCGAGGCGGCGGAGTTGAGCAAGCTGGAGGCGGCGGAGATCTTGGGGATCAGCGAGCGGACCTTCCGGCGCTGGTGCGGGCGCTACCGCGAGGAGGGCGAGGCCGGGTTGGCCGACCGGCGCCTCGGCAAGCCGTCGGCGAAGCGGGTTCCGGACGCCGATGCCGAAGAGATCGAGCGGCTCTATCGCGAGCGCTACGGTGGCTTCAGCGCCAAGCACTTCCATGAGCACCTGGTCGCCGACCACGGATTTTCCTGGGGCTACACCTGGACCAAGACGTGTCTGCACGGCCGCGGCCTCTTGCGCCCGGCGCCCAGACGCGGGGCGCACCGGCGGCGTCGGCCGCGCAAGCCGCTGCCGGGGATGATGCTGCACCAGGACGCCTCGCGCCACGTCTGGGTCCCGGGCCAGCCGGCGTGCGACCTGGTGGTGACCCTCGACGACGCCACCGGCGAGATCTACTCGGCGATCCTCGTCGCCGAGGAGGGCACCGCCTCGACCTTCCGCGCCCTGCTTGCGGTGTTCGCCCGCCACGGGCTGCCGTGCAGCCTCTACACCGACCGCGGCAGCCACTATTTCATCACGCCGAAGGCCGGCGAGAAGCCGGACCCCAAGGCCCGGACCCAGGTCGGCCGGGCGCTGGCGCAGCTCGGCGTCGAGCACATCGCCGCCTTCTCGCCGCAGGCCCGCGGCCGCTCCGAGCGGGCCTTCCGCACGCTCCAGGACCGCCTGCCGAAGGAGCTGGCGCTCGCCGGCATCGACAGCATCGACGCCGCCAACGCCGTCCTCGCCGGAGGCTTCCTCGAACGCTGGAACGCCCGCTTCGCCGTGCCCGCGGAGCAGCCGGGAACCGCCTTCGTCCCCGTCGACGAAGCCCAGCTCCGCCAGATCCTCTGCATCGAAGAGCCCCGCCGGGTCGGCAACGACAACACCGTGACCTTCCACCGATACCGGCTGCAGATCCCGCCCGGCCCGCTGCGCCCGCACTACGTCAAGGCCCAGGTCAAGGTCCGCCAGTACCTCGACGGAACCTTCGCCGTCTTCCACGGGCCGCGCGAGATCGGCCGCTACGACGCGGGCGGCGCCCTGCAAAGCCAAACCCCAGAGGCCGGCGTGAACCGCTTCGACGCCGAGCCGAACCGTGGACCGGCCCGTGGACTTGATGGACAACCCTCCCGGGTTGCCCACAACCCCACAGGCCCCACAGCCACAGCAGAAGCGGTCAACCCATGTGCTACCTAAGCCGGACAACTTGACGTGCTACCAACAGGCGGGCATCTGCCACGTTCTGGCACGGTCTGCCGCAAGCGGCGGCCGCCCGGGCAAAGCCGGGGGAAACGCTCTGGAAAAATCGGGCCGCCCGTGCAATGCCGCGCAATCTATGGTAGCATTTAGTGGGTGATAACAACGCCGGAGGCGCTGGGGCGGTCGCAGGTCATCAGAAAGGAGTTCGGCTGCGTGACGCGCTGAGGACAGCGGGCCGGTCACATAGCGCCTCGCCCAACGGCAAGATGGCGCTTGGCTCGAAGATCAAGCCGCGCGCGGTGTTCGACTACGTCAGCGGCTGCGATGGTTCCGGCGCGCCGCGGTTGCGCGTGCTGGTGGCGACAGCTTCGACGGCACTCTGGCATGCTGCCGCCGCCGCACGTTCCCAACGTCCGCGCGCTGTTTCGCGAAACCAGACCGAGGACAGCCCCGAGACGAAGACGCGGAAGGCGGTAGCCAGCCCGCGGATGACAGCTTGATCAACCGGCGTCTCCGCGCCCCACCTCCGGCCCGGTGCAGCGTCAGCATCACCAACTGCTTGGCCTCCAAGCAGAAGCGGTCTCCCGCGTCTTCAGCCTCGACCGGGAACATGAGAGCTAGCGACCGGGAACATGAAAGCTGGCGGTGAAAGTGCGCGTCCGTCGCGAAGGGGGACGTCCTGATGGTCTCGGAGGTCCTGATCGTCGTCGAGAACAGATGACGTCGGCTGCAGCGACGGGGATCACGCACATCGTGCCGGACGAGGAGAGTGTGCGCCGACCGTGGTTGTGGAGCGACGCCGCGCGAGTTGGCATAAGCGGCAGGGACCGGCTCGCGACGCTCGGTAGCACAGAGCCTCACGCGGCCGATTGCTCAGCGCCGCAGAGCGTTGCTCAGTCGGCGGCTTCGGCCGCCTGCTGCTGCATCAAGCCGGCCTCGGCGGCCGCCTTCCGCATCGCCGTCCTGAGCTTGCCGAGCGCCCGAGCCTCGAGTTGGCGGACCCGCTCACGGGATATGCCGTACTCAGCGGCGAGATCCGAAAGCTTTGGCGGATCCTCCTTGAGCTTGCGCTCGACCAGGATGTGCCGCTCGCGATCGTCCAGCGTGCCGAGCGCCTCGTCCAGCAGCGCCCGCCGCTTCTCCCGCTCGTCGTCGCGGATGACGGTCGTCTCCTGGCTCTCGCCGTCGTCGACCAGAAAATCCTGCCACTGCGAGTCGCTGTCCCCGTCGTCGCCGGCCGAGGCGTTCAGCGACAGGTCGGGCATGCCCAGGCGTCGGTCCATCAGCACGATTTCCGACTCGGGCACTCCGAGCTCCTTGGAAATCGCGGTCACCGACTGCGGGCTCAGCATCCCCTCGCGCGGCCCCTGGTGCTTGGCCTTGAGCCGGCGCAGGTTGAAGAACAGCCGCTTCTGGTGCTCGTTGGTGGCCATCCGGACCAGCGACGAGGTGCGCAGCACGTAGTCGGTGATGGCGGCGCGGATCCACCACATGGCATAGGTGGACAAGCGGTAGCCGAGATCCGGGTCGAACTTGACCACGGCCTGCATCAACCCGACGTTGCCTTCGGATACGAGATCGGCGAGCGGCAGGCCGTAACCGCGGTACTCGTTGGCGATCTTCATCACCAGGCGCTGGTGACTGCCGACAAGCCGATCCGCCGCGCTCGGATCGCGCGCGTCCCGCCACTGACGAGCAAGACGGGCCTCGGTCTCGCTGTCGAGCATCGGATACTTCCGGGCGACACGCATGTGCCTGACTAGGCTATCCTCGTGCATTGCCGTAGAATTTATCATGGGTCCCCCTTCGTCCTTAACCCGTGACAGGGTACGCCGCTGCTTACGCCGGCGATCATTGTTGTTGGGGCAACCTCGGCCCGCGGCGTCTCGGTGGGACACCGGACGCCACTATCTGGATACTATCGAATATAAGAACACACGTAGAACATGTCAACGGCGGGCCGGGGGTGCCTCGCGAGTGCCACTCAGGGCCCTCGGACGAACCGGAACCGCCCGCATAGGCGGCGCCGGCTTTTCCAACTGCCGCAGACGAGCAAGCCGCTTCAGCGCACGGGCGGGTTCTTCGCACGACAGGACCGCTGCCGGCGCCCATAACGGGGATGAACATGAAGACGATTCGCGTCACGCATACGACCGTCTACCGCTACAGCTGCCCCGTCCGCTTCGGCGAGCATCGGATGATGTTTCGCCCGCGCGACAGCCACGACATGGATCTGATCGACACCAAGATGGTGATCTCGCCGCCGGCGGAGGTGCGCTGGGTTCATGACGTGTTCGGCAACTCCATCGCCTACGCCAGCTTCGCCGACGAGGCCGATCAGCTGCGCTTCGAAAGCGAGATCCTGCTGCAGCATTTCCCCTACACCGCTCCCGCCTTCCAGATCGACCCGGCCGCCGAGGTCTATCCGTTCCAGTACCCAGCCGACGACATGCCGGACCTGATGCCGTCGATCATGCGCCGCTATCCAGACGCGGATAAAGCCCTCGAGCAGTGGGTCAAGCAGTTCTACGAGGGCACGCCGGTTGGCACCCTAAAGCTGCTCTCGGCGATGACGCACGCCATCAAGGCGCAATTCTCCTATCGGGCGCGCGAGCAGATGGGCACGCAGATGCCGGCCGAAACCATCGCCAGCGGCTCGGGAACCTGTCGCGACTACGCGCTCTTGATGATCGAGGCGTTGCGTACCCTCGGGTTCGCCTCCCGCTTCGTCAGCGGTTACCTCTACGACGCCGCCGCCGACGTGTCTCCCAACGGCATGGTCGGAGGCGCCGCCACCCACGCCTGGGTCCAGGTCTACGTGCCGGGCGCCGGCTGGATGGAGTTCGACCCGACCAACGGGATCATCGGCGGCGAGAACCTGATCCGCATCGCCGTCACCCGCTCGCCCTCACAGTCGATCCCGGTGCAGGGCACCTTCGCCGGGCCGAGCAACGCCTTCATCGGCATGGATGTCGACGTCCAGGTTGTCCAGGCCGAAGAGGCTGCCCGCTGACGGCGGCGCCGCCGCGCCTGCATGCCTGGGCGCTGCCGCGCCCCGGGGGTTATGCTCTGTTCCAAGGTCCCTGCCGCGGCCTGAGGCGCCGGCGCCCCGGCCTTCGGCTATCCCCCGCGGCGCTCGATCGTGGTCCCGCCGGTGACGATGCCCCTGACCATGTCGCTGGCGATGAAGTCGTGGGGGAAGCCGAGGGTGATCGCGCTCGCCGCCTCCAGCCGCTGCAGCGCGTCTGCATCGAGGCCGACGTCGAGGGCGCCGAGGTTGTCCTCGATCTGCGCCAGCGTGCGGGCGCCGAGGATCGGGCTGGCAACGCCCGGACGGGCGAGCAGCCAGGCCAGCGCGACCTGCGCCGGCGTTCGGCCGACATCGGCGGCCACGGCCTTCACCGCCTCGGCGATCTCGATCCGCGTCTCGCTGAGGGTCAGCGGCCGCGACCCCACGACGCCCTCGCCTTCTCCGCTTGCCGCTGCTTCTCCAGGTCCGCGCGGCTGTACTTGCCGCTCAACAGCCCGGAGGCCAGCGGCGACCACGGCAGGACGCCCAGGCCCAGCTCCATCGCCATGGGGATGAGGTCGCGCTCGGCGTCGCGCAGGGCCAGGTTGTACTCCACCTGCAGGGCGATGAACCGGCTCCAGCCGCGCAGCTCGGCCAGGGTGTTGGCCTGGGCGATCCGCCAGGCGGGGGTGTCGGAGACGGCGAGGTAAACGATCTTGCCGGCGGAGACGAGATCGTCGAGGCCGCGCATGATCTCGTCCACGGGCGTGGTGTCGTCCCAGACGTGAAGCCAGTAGAGGTCGATGTAGTCGGTGCCGAGGCGCCGGAGGCTCGCCTCCACCGCCCGGACCATGCACTTGCGGTGGTTGCCGCCGGCGTTGGGATCGCCCGGGTTCATGTTCAGCGTGTACTTGCTGGCGAGCACGAAGCGGTCGCGCTCGTCGGCGATGAAGCGGCCGACCAGCCGTTCGCTGGTCCCCCTGGTGTAGAAGTTGGCGGTGTCGATGAAGTTGCCGCCGCGGCTGGCGTAGGCGTCGAAGATCGCCCGGCTGGTCTCCTCGTCGGCGCCCCAGCCCCAGTCAGTGCCGAAGGTCATCGTCCCCAGGCACAACGGGCTGACCCTCAGCCCGCTGCGGCCGAGCAGGCGGTAATGGTCCAGGCGCAGGCTGCTGCTTACGGTCATCCGGCTGATCCTCCCATTGGCCCGGCCCCTCCATAGGGGCTCGGTTGCCTCGTAGATGGCGCCAGCCCGAGCCCGCGGACAGGCGGCCAATTCGGGTCATTTCGCGGCGGCGGCCGGCGTCTCCGCCATCACCCACTCACGGAAGGCGCGGATCTTCGGCCGATCGGCGGCGGCGGCCAGGCAGACGACGTAGTAGCCGTAGCCGGTCGGCAGCCTCAGCGGGAACGGCGCCGCCAGCCGCCCCTGGGCGATGTCGTCGGCGGCGAACAGCCACTGTGCCAGGGCGACGCCGCGGCCGTCGATCGCCGCCTGCAGCATGATGTGGGTGTGGCTGAAGCGCGGCCCCTTGTTGTGCGGAACATCCGCCGCTCCCGCTGCCTGCAGCCAGGTCGCCCACACCGGGAAATCGGCAAGCGGCGCCATCTCCTCGTGCAGCAGCGTCATCTCGGCGAGATCCGCGGGCGAGGAGAGCGCGGCCGCCAGCGCGGGCGCGCACACCGGCGTCACGTACTCGTCGGTGACGAAGTCGGCGCGCAGCCCGGGCCAACTGCCGGCGCCGAAGCGGACGGCGACGTCGACCGCGTCGCGGGCAAAGTCGACCATGCGGTCCGCTGCGGTGATCCGCAGGTCGATGTCGGGATGGAGGTCCTGGAATCGGCTCATTCGCGGAACCAGCCATTTCACCGCGAAAGACGGCAGGACGCTCACCGTCAGCGCCCCGCCGCCGGTGCGGGCATGCAACCGATCGACCGCCTCGGCGAGCGTGTCGAAGGCGTGGCGGACGGCGGGGAACAGCGTCTGCCCCTCGTCGGTGAGGATCAAGCCGCGGCTCAGCCTGCGAAACAGCGGCAGACCGATGTGCTCCTCCAGCGTCTTGACGTGGTGGCTGACCGCAGCCTGGGTGACGTTCAGCTCGTCCGCGGCCCGGGTAAAGCTCAGGTGACGGGCCGCGGCCTCGAACGCGCGCAAGGCGTTCAGCGGCGGCAGTCGCCTAGCCATCGCCTGGCCGCCGCCACCCACCCATTAGCTTTCCTAATGCCGACCATACAATTCATAGTTTGTTCTTGTCCTTATACGCGAATATCCTCTGTCCGCCAACCCACAGGCACGAGCGGCAACGCCGTAATTTTTGGAGATTTTTGATGAGCTGGACGTCGATTCTGCACAACGCTTACGTGCAAAAAGACGAGCCGGATGCCTTGGACCGCCGCCCCTGGCTGGCGGGGGCACAAGAATTCCTCATCTCGGCGTTCGAGCGGCTCGGCGACTGGCAGGAGCGCATGGGCCAGCGCCGGCGGCTGATGATGATGGACGAGCGGATGCTGCACGATCTGGGGCTGTGCCGCGACGACGCCATTGCCGAGGCGGCCAAGCCGTTCTGGAAGCCGTAGCGGGTTTCGCCCGGCGAGCGCGGGCCGGCCGGGCGGGGGCAGATCAGCCGCTCCCGAACACCCGCATCAGCCGCTGGAAAAACCCGGGCTGGTCCGCTCCGGGCTGGTCCAGTGAAGCCTCCGGAAGGGCGGGCGCCGGCCGCGGCTCGGGCGCGCGCACCGTCAGCGCCCGCTCGGGCGTGCCCGCCAACGCCGCGGTCATGAACCCCTGCCACAGCCGCGCGGGCGCGCCGCCGCCGCTCACCGACGGCATCGGCCGCTCGTCGTCGTGCCCCATCCAGACGCCGGTGACCAACTCGGCGGTGAAGCCGATGAACCAGACGTCGCGGGCGTTCTGGCTGGTGCCGGTTTTGCCGCCGGCGGGGCGGGCGAGCCGCGCAGCCTTGCCCGTGCCGGTGCTGATCGCCGCGGCCAGCATCTCGGTCATCTCGGCGGCATGGGCGGCGGGGATCACCCGGCCCGGCCCAGAGCCGCTGCGGGCATAGAGGACGCGACCGTCGCCGTCCTCGATGCGGAGGATGCCGTAAGGCCAGACCCCGAAGCCGCCGTTGCCGATGACCGCATAAGCGCCGGTGAGCTCGAGCAGACTGGTTTCGCTGGTGCCCAAAGCCAGGCTCGGCGTTGCCTCAAGGTGCGAGGTGATGCCGACGCGGCGCGCAACCGAGACGACGCGGTCGCGCCCCGCGTGCTCGCTGACCTGAACCGCGATGGTGTTGATCGACCGCGCCAGCGCCTGGCGCAGCGACATCTCGCCTTCGAACCGGCCCGAATAGTTGCGCGGCTGCCAGCCGGCCACCCGCAGCGGCGAGTCGATGAAGCGGCTGTTGGGGGTCAACCCGGCTTCCAGCCCCGCCAGGTAGACGATCGGCTTGAAGGCCGAGCCGGGCTGGCGGTAGGCCTGGGTGGCTCGGTTGAACGCGCTCAGCGCATAGTTGCGGCCGCCGACCAGGGCGCGGACCGCGCCGTCGGGGGTCATCGCCACCAGCGCCGCCTGCGAGGGCCCGGCCTCCGGCGTCAACGTGCTCAGCGCCTTCTCGATTTGATCTTCGGCCGTTCGCTGGATCCGCGGGTCCAGGGTGGTCGCGATCACCAGGTCTTGATCGGTGGCGGCGACGAACCCGGGGAGCTGCGCCAGAACCCAGTCGACGAAATACATGCCGTTGGGCCGCCGCCCGCGCTGGCCCGGGCCGCTTCGGTTCTGCAGCGCCGCCTGCGCCTCCTTCTCGCCGATCCGCCCGGTCTCGACCATGCTCGCCAGCACCACCCGCGCCCGCTGGTCGGCGAGGCCCGGGTTGGCCAGCGGGTTCAGCCGTGACGGCGCCTTCAGCACGCCGGCGAGCAGCGCCGCCTCGTAGGTCGAGACCTTCACGGCGGGCTTGCTGAAAAACTTCCGCGCGGCGGCGTCGATGCCGTAGGCGCCGGCGCCATAGTACGTCCGGTTCAGATAGATCGAGAGGATCTGGTCCTTGCTGAACTTGCGCTCCAGCCAAAGCGCCAGCATCAGCTCCTGGATCTTGCGCTTGAGCGTCCGCTCCGACGTCAGGAACAGCGTCTTCGCCGCCTGCTGGGTGATGGTGCTGCCGCCCTGCACGACGCCGCCGGCCCGCAGGTTGCTCCAAGCGGCACGGGCGATGCCGAAGACGTCGAGGCCGAAGTGGTCGTAAAACCGCCGGTCCTCGATGGCGGTAATGGCCTTGACCACCGCCGGCGGAAGCTCGCCCACCGAAACCGGCCTGGCGAAGTTGTCGCCGACGGTGGCGATCTCGCTGCCGTCGCGGGCGAGAATGGTCACCGACGGCCGCCGCGTTGGGTTGAGCGCGGTATCGACGTCGGGGAGGGTGAGCGCGTACCAGGCGAACAGGCCGATGACCAGGATCCCGGCCCAGATCGCGCCGACCAGGCCCCACTTCACCACCGGCCACCAGTGGCGCGGCTCGCCCGGCGAGCTACCCCCGGTGCCTTGCGGCCGGCGTTTGGGCTGCGGTTCGCGTGTCGTCATGCTGGGTCCAGGCCTGGGGAAGCAACGGTCCAGATGTACGCCCGGCCGACTTGCCCTTCAACCAATGCGATAGCGCGCTGAAACCACTGCCTCGGACCGCGAGAGCCGGGGACGGGACGCGCGAGCAGGACCGGAGCGGGGGAGAATCGCCTCCCGCTAAGGCCGAGGCTTGGGATCGGCGCTGGGCGGCGAGTGCGGGGGGGCCAATGGCTCGCCCTCGGCTGCGCTCCCCAGCGGTGGAACCGGCCGCGGCGGGGCAACGGCGTCGCCCTGGGCGTAGTCCACGCCGAGGTCGCGGAGGCAGTCGAGGATCGCGTCGCTGTGGGCGAACTCGGCAATCGTCTTCAACCCCATGATCCGGCCGGTGGCATTGATCGCCGATACGATCGAGCGGTCCACCGGGCTCTCCGTCAGGTGGCGAACGAAACTGCCGTCGATCTTGAGGTAGTCCGCCGGCAGCGCCTTCAGGTAGGTGAACGAACTCTGCCCGCTCCCGAAGTCGTCGAGCGCGATGGCGCAGCCCAGTTGCTTGAGCCCGCGCGCGACCTTCGCGGCATGGACGAGATCGCGAATGGCTTCCGTCTCGGTGATCTCGAAGCAGACCATCCTCGGTTCGATGCCGTGGGCCGCCAACTGCGCGACCACATAGTCGACGACGCCGGGGTCGTCGAGTGAATTCCCGGAAAGGTTGATTGCGATGGTGCCCTGGCCGAACCGCTGGCGGTGGCCGACGAGATGCGTGAGCGCGGCCCGGATCACCCACCTGTCGACCGCCGCCATCAGCCCATGGCGTTCCGCCGCCTCGATCAAGGTGCTCGGGAGGACGAGTTGGCCGCCGTCGGTGCGATGGCGGAGCAGGAACTCGTAGTGGATCGGCAAGCCGCTGCCCTCCTGCAACGGCAGGATCGGCTGGTAGTAGAGCTGGAAGCGGTCCTGCTCCAGGGCGGAGCGGAACTCCTGCGGAAACAGGACCACCGGCGCCGTCTCGACCGTCTGTCTATCGCTGCGGTAGATGTGGCTGCGGCCGCCGCCCAGCTCCTTGGCGGTGTAGCAGGCGAGATCGGCCTGGGAGAGCAGCTGCTCCGCGGTGCCGGCGGCGGACGACACCTCGACGAGGCCGATGCTCGGGCTGACGGTGAGCGCTTCGTGTCGGCCGGGAACGGGAAAGCGCGTCGAGGCAAAGCTCGCAACGATCGTTTCAGCGATCTTCTCCGCCTCCTCGAGCCCGCAGTTGTCGAGCAGGATCCCGAAGCTGTCGCCGCCAAGCCGCGCCAGCGTGTCGCGCTCGCGGAAGCGCGCCCTCAGCAGGCTTGCGACCTGCCGCAGCACCGCGTCGCCGGCGGCGCGGCCGGCGGCCTCGTTGATCTGCTTGAAGTGGTCGAGGTCGATGTGGAGGAGAACCTGGGAGCGCCCGGACTGCTTCGCGCTGGACGCCGCCTTCACCAGGCGGCGCTCGAACTTGCCCCGGTCGATCAGCCCGGTGAGGCGGTCGCGACCGGAGCGGGCGCGAGCTGCGCCCTCGGTGTCGGGATCCTCGCGCACAACCGGGACGCCGCCGCGCCGCCCGCCTCCTTCCCGCTTGCGGGCCGCGGGGAGCCACTCGCGGTGCCGGCTCGTGACGTCGCGGACGATGCTGAACAAGTAGCGGCCGGGCCCGCGCTCATCCACGACCGGCGTCGCCTGCCACTCGACAACGAGCGTCTCGCCGTCGTCGCGGCGCAAGGTGACGTCCATGAAGAACGAGCCGGTTGCCACGATCGTCGAACGGAGCCGAGCGAGCCCGGCCTCGAACTCCGCCGGGCCTTGCAGCATGCTCAGGCCGCGCTGAGATAGCGCCTCGGCCGGCCGGCCGCTCAGGCGGACGAAGGCGGCGTTGGCGAAGACGATCCTGGGGTCGGGCTCGGCGGTGGTGATGAGGGCGGCGTCGGTCAGCCGCTCGCTCGTTGCGGCGAGGCCACGAACCACCCTGTCTTCTTCGGCGACGAGTCCTGCTTCGACCATGCCTAACGCCGTTGCCGGTCAACCCGTCCCGATATGGGCGGTTCCCGCCTCGCGCGCATCCGCCTGCGTGGCTTCGCTCCGCCGGCGGCTCACCGCGATCCGAGCGTCTCCGCAAACAGCGCCAGCGTTCGCTCCAGAGCGATTGCCGCCGCGTCCGGGCGGAAGTCGCCCCGCGCGTCGCAATTGAAGCCGTGCCCGGCGCCCGCATAGACATGCACGGGAACCGCAGGGTTCGCCGCGCGCACCCGCTCGACGCTCTCCAGCGGGATCAGCGCATCCTCTGCGCCGAAATGCGCGATCGTCGGGCAGCGCGGATGCTCGTTCGGGAAATCGACGATCTGCCGGCCGTAGTAGGCCGCGGCGCAGGCGAGATCCAGCCGGCAGGCGGCGAGCCAGGCCACCGTACCGCCCCAGCAATAGCCGACGACGCCGACCCGCCCTCGCGGATCCAGGCGAAGGGCCGCGGCCCAGACATCGACGAGCGGCCGCTCCCAGCCGAGCTGCCCGACCAGTTCGCGGCCGGCGGCGATCCCCTGGTCGTCGTAGCCAAGCTCGACCCCGGTCCGGACACGGTCGAACAGCGCCGGCGCGATTGCCTCGTAGCCGCGGGCGGCAAAGCCGTCGCAGACCGCGCGGATGTGCCCGTTGACCCCGAACACTTCCTGGACCACAACGATCCCTCCGCGACGCTTGCCCTCCGCCGCCGCGCGATAGGCGCCGAGCGCATGTCCATCGGCCGCAGTGAGCTCGATCCAGTCGCGCATGCTCGTTTCTCCAGATCGGTCCGACATCCTTGCACGCTGCCTTTTTGAAGTCAGCCTCATTCCCGTGCGCCTATACTGACCGCCATTCTGGTGGTTCGCCCTCTCTCTGCAGTGGGGTATCCGTGATCCTTCCCGCCAACCCGCCGGACCTCGCCCGGATCGTCAAAGCCTTCGAAGCCTTGCCGCATGCCCGGGTCTTGGGCATGACCTTCCTGTCCCTCGACCATGGCCGCGGTTCGGTCAGGATGCCCTATCGGAGCGAGCTGGTCGGCAATCCCAGTACCGGCGTTGTCCACGGCGGGGTCATCACCGCCCTGCTCGACACCCTGTGCGGCGCCGTCGTCATGGCGGCGGTGGCCGAAGGCACCCCGCTCGCGACGCTCGATCTGCGAATCGACTACCTGCACCCGGCGAGCCCGGGGGAGGCGATCCGAGCCTCGGCCGAGTGCTACAAGGTCACGGCCACCATCGCCTTCGTCCGCGGCCTCGCCTACCACGAGGCGATCGACGATCCGATTGCCCATTGCGCGGGGACCTTCATGCTGGGCACCGGCTTCTCGGCGACCGCGGCGAGCCCGGTCGCCGCGGCCGAAGGCGCAAGCGGAGGCCAGCCATGCTGAGGACCATCGCCACGCTGAAGGAGAGCGGCGACGTCGCGGCGCTGAACGACCTGATCCCCTATGCCCGCGCGGTGGGCCTCGAAGCGATGCTGGACGAGGGCGGGCTCCTCGTCGCCTTGCGCTTTCGCGAGAGCAACATCGGCAACACCCAGCTCCGCGCCATCCACGGCGGCGTCGTCGGCGCGCTCATCGAGCACGCCGCCATCCTTCACCTGCTGATCGAGACCGAAACCGCGGTCGTGCCCAAGGTCATCAACCTGTCGATCGATTACCTCCGGCCGTGCCTCGCCGCCGACACCTTTGCCCGCGGCGCGGTGCTGAAGCAGGGCAGGCGGGTCGCCAACGTCCGCGTCCTCGCTTGGCAGGACAGCGTCGACCGCCCGGTGGCCGCCGGCCACGCCCACTTCCTGCTGACGTAAGGGCGACGGAGGAACGCCAGAGGCGTAGGGCGGGTCGAGGCGAAGCCGGACCCGCCGAAGACGGCGGGATACGCCTGCGGCGATCCCGCCCTACAAGGCGGCCGCAGCGGTCCTGCGGGTCCGCGGCGACCGTGGCGAACGCGCGCAACCTGGCACGCTGACCGAGTTCATGCGAACGAGTTCCTCTGTAATCCAGGATACGACCAAGCCAAGGAGCGTTGCTAGTTCAAAGCGACTTGTCATCAAGTTGATTCTGGAAGCGGGTCGTCATGTATGGACGGCCCCCGGGTGGCAAGGGGTTTTGGAGCGGCTTCGGCGATCGGGTCTGGAGCGGTCATGTATCCGGCCTGTTGATGCGGTTCGATGACCGCTGGCCACGAGGGGTTTCG
>JAXMOZ010000057.1:0-23994 GCA_034382075.1 Rhodospirillales bacterium | reverse complement strand
TCATCTGGACGGTCTCCTTCGCTGGTCGGTTCAATGCACCCCAGTTTGGCACATCGCGATGCCGTCAGGGGGCCGTCCACCCAGCATTGCGAGGGGCGAAGCCGACGAAGCAATCCAGTGAACCTTGCACTGGATCGCCACGCCGCTACGCGGCTCGCCATGACGAAGGTTCATTCGCAGCGGGTGGATAGCGGCCTAGCCGCCGCTGGGAGGGGCCGTCTTCAGCCGCGCCTGGGCTTCGGCTTTCGTTCCGGCGTCGAGCAGCGCCGCGGCAAAGTCTCGGTTCAGCTCGGCGCCGGGCTGGCCCTGACGGACCGCCCGTTCCAGCCAGACGTAGGCCAGTTGCGGATCGGGACGCACGCCCTCGCCGTTCAGGTACATCAAGCCGAGGCTGTTCTGCGCCGGCGCGTAGCCCTGTATTGCCGCCCGCTCGAGCCACACCGCCGCCTGCCGCGGATCGCGGGGCACGCCGCGGCCGGCCTTGTACATCCGCCCCAGGGCATTTTGCGCCTCGGGCGACCCAGCGTCCGCGGCCTGGCGGAACAGCGCCGCCGCCCGGCGCGGATCCGGGGCGGAGACCCCGATGCCGTCGTCGTAGAGGATGGCGAGGTTGACCCCTGCGGCCGTGTGGCCCTGCTTCGCCGCGCGCTCGTACCAGGCGATTGCCTCAGCGTCGTTGCGCTCGACACCGAGGCCGTTTGCGTAGGCCCAGCCCAGCGCCTGCTGGGCGTCGGCGTTGCCATCCTCGGCGGCATCGGCCCAGGCTTCGATGGCGTCGCCGTAGCGGCCGCCGTCGTACGCCTGCAGGCTTTGGCGAAAGCCGCTCTCGCTGCTGGCGCAGCCCGCCATGGCAACGGCGGCTGCCAGTATCGCCGCCAGGCGCGCCCGCGTTCGACCGATCTTCATTCTGTCCTCGCCCTAATCAGCGTCCGCCGCCACCGCCACCGGCTCCACCACCACCACCTGCACCGCCTCCGCCAGAACCGCCTCCGCCAGAACCGCCTCCGCCAGAGCCACCGCCGTCACCCCCGCCGCCGGATCCGCCTCCACCGGCTCCACCGCCGGATCCACCTCCGCCAGAACCGCCTCCGCCAGAACCACCGCCGCCGGAACCGCCACCGCCGGAACCGCCACCGCCGGATCCACCGCCTCCCGCTCCACCGCCGGAACCGCCTCCGCCAGCACCACCCCCACCGGATCCACCGCCTCCCGCTCCACCGCCGGAACCGCCTCCGCCAGCACCACCCCCACCGGATCCACCGCCGTCACCACCACCACCGGCGCCACCTCCGCTGCCGCCACCGGAACCACCGCCGGATCCGCCGCCGCCAGAGCCACCGCCGTCACCACCTCCGCCGGATCCACCGCCGCCAGAACCGCCTCCGCTGCCGCCGCCGTCACCACCTCCGCCGGATCCACCGCCAGAACCGCCACCAGCTCCGCCACCACCACCGGATCCACCGCCGGATCCGCCGCCAGAGCCACCGCCGTCACCACCACCAGCGCCACCACTTCCGGCGCCACCTCCGCTACCGCCACCGGATCCACCGCCGGAACCGCCGCCAGAGCCACCGCCGTCACCACCTCCGCCGCTACCGGCGCCACCGCCGGAACCGCCTCCGCCAGAACCACCCCCACCGGATCCACCGCCACCGCCGGATCCGCCGCCGGAGCCACCGCCGTCACCGCCACCATCACCGCCGCCGGCATCGGCAAAGGTGTAGCGTGGATCTCCGGGCGGCACCGACCCTGCCGGCGCCGCCGCCTTGCGGCGCGGCTCGGCCGCGGCAAGGGCCGCCTGTGCCGGCGTTCCGACCACGGCGAGGCGATCGGGCTCGGTCGGACTCACCGCCGCGGATTGCCCGGCGGAGACCACGGACGTTTCCGCAGAGCCGGCCGGGGCCACTGCCACCCGCCCCCAGGCGACGTTGGCGGCGGTTGAGGCGCCGGCCACGACGACCGCGAAACTGGAGGCGATGGCGCTCGCCGTCAGCTGCGCGGTTCGCACCTGCGCCGCCCGCTCGCCGTTGCCGCGAACGTCGAGCAGCAGCGTGCCCTGCTCCTGCTCGATGACGCTGAGGCCGGGTTGTTGCGGCGCGACCAGGCTGATGCCGCTGCCCGCGGCGAGGATCATGCGAAAGGGGCCGCTCGCCAGCTTGATCCAGCCGTCGGCGCCGGTGCGCAACGTGCTGCCCGGCTCGACCACGTCGCCGCGCTCCGGCGTCCGTGGCCGGGCTCCTGGTTCAGCGTCGACGACGCTCGCCGCGCCGGCCACCTCGACCACCAGCCACTCGTCGGCGCCCAGCCCCGCGGTCTGCCATGCGCCGGCCGGCGGGCTGTCGAAGACCGTCTCGCTCGCCGTACGCTCGCCCGCGGCCGCGCCCGTGGCCATCCCAACAACCGAAGCGGCCCCGGCAACCGACGCGGCGAGCACAGGCAGGCTGCAGGTGGTAGCGAGGCGGCCACCGGTGCGGCGGCGCCATGGCATCGTCGGCGGCATCGAGCGCTGTCCCGTCTGCGTACTGATTGCCGGGATCGTATGGCAATCGAGACGCAAATGCAATCAACGGGGGAAGCGCGCTACTGGTACAATCTTAGGGGGAACCGCCGACACAGCATGGGAGCCGCGGCTCCAGGATCGGCCCGGCCGCTGGAAGGGCGCGGCTAGCGGTCTTCGGCCGGCGGCTCGAGCAGCCGGTGGAGATGCACGACGACGTATTTGATGTTGGCGTCGTCCACATGCTTCATGCTGACGCCCCGCCACGCCTTCAGCGCCTCGGCGTAGCTGGGGAAGATGCCGACGATGTCGAGCTTGGCCGCGTCCTTGAAGTCGAGGCCCTGCGGGTCCTTGACCTCGCCACCGAAGACCAGATGCAGGAGGCTCTCGCTCATGACGCGTCCCTTCGCCGCTCGGCGTTGATGCTTTGCGGGCTCGCCGGGGACCCGACGGCCCCCGGTCGCCCTGTTGCGGCTGTCAGCCCGCCGGCTGCTGCAGCTCGATGCGAACCCTGCGGTTCTGCGGCTCGCGCACGTTCGGACCCGTGGGCACGATCAGCACGTCTTCCCCGCGTCCCTCCACGGTGATGATCTCGGGCGCAACCCCGTTTGCCACCAGCTCCTCCTTGACCGCCTCGGCCCGGCGCTCCGACAGGCGCAGGTTGTACTTGGCGTTGCCCGAGGTGTCGGTGAAGCCGGTGACCAGCACCTTCCCGGCGCCCGACGACTTGATCGCCTCGGCGGCGTCGCGGACGATCGCCTGCGCCTCCGGCGGCATTCCGGCCCGATCCCAGTCGAAGAACAACAGGAAGCTGTTTCCGACCCGCCCGGACGCGAGCGCCTCGTCGACCTCGTCCATGGCATTGAGGAAACCGCTGCGACAGGTGGTGATGTCGGCTTGGATGGTGTTCGCCGCCTGCTTTTGCATCCAGCAGTCGAGCGACACCTGAGCCTTGGCCGCCGCCGCCGGCGACTTCGCCTTGGCGCTCGCGTCCAGGGCGCGCAGCAGCCGCGCGCGGGCGTCGGTGATCTCGCCCACCTTGGCGGCCGGCAGATCCCAGTCCGACACCGCACTCGGCGCAGGCGCGGTGCCCGCCGCCGCCGTCATCGATTTTTCCGCCCACAGATCGGATGCGGTGTAGGAGCCGCCGTTGTAGGAAAGCTGCGACCGCTCCAGGTAGCCTTTGGCCAGCGCCGTAGTAAATGCATCGCCGCTGGGTGTCGTCTTGCGGGCGTCGGCCAGCTGCGTGCCCGCGCACCCCGCGAGCAAGAGCAGGGAGAGGCCACACGTGGCCATCCTCACAGCGCCTGTCATGGTTATCCTCCTCGATGTCCCGCCGGCGGCATCCCGCGCCGGTTTCTTTTGACCTTGCGTCGCTCCGTGTTCGGGGCGCGTGCCGGTTGTACGCCCGGCGTAAGTCTTCGTCCATCCTGGACCGGACCACGGCGTTCGGCGAGGGGGGGTGGACGGCTGGGGAAGGCGATAGGGACCAGGGCGAAGGCGGCCGCGCGAAGCGGCCGCATGTAGCCCTAACAGGTTATGCGAGGGCGGCGCCTCCCGCTGCGACCGGAGGGCGCCGCAGCTCGGTTATTTCGTCAGTTCTTCGACTTTCTCGCCGACGGCACGCCCGGCGTCCTTCACGGCGTCATACGCATCCTGCCCGGCTTCCTTCACCGCTTGGCCGACATCGGAGGCGGCGTCGCCGGTCTCCTCGGCGGCTTCGTCGGCCGCGTCCACGGCCTCGTCGCCGGCATCCTGAGCCTCGTCGGCGGCCTTGTCGCCGGTTCGCGCGGCTTCGTCCGCGGCGTCGTTCGCCTCCTCGGCGGCCTTGTCGCCCGCCTTGGCCGCATCGTCGCCGGCTTCCTCGGCCTTCTTCGCGGCGGTATCGGCGGCGGCCTTGCTCTCTTCCGCGGCCTTCTCGCTGGCGCTCTTGGCGTCCTCAGCCGTCGTCTGGGTGGTCGTCGAGGTTTCCGACTTCGGCGCGTCATCGCAGGCGACGAGTGCCGCAGCGACGACGAAGCCGGCGGCCAGCACCGGAAGCCTGGTCAACAGCCTGTTCATGCTCATCTTTGCGCCTTCTCCTTGCTACGCTGTGAAACTGCTGGAATGTCGTTGCGGCTTGCGCTCGGCGGGGGCCCGACCATCCACGCACCACGGCCGCCGCGGGCGAGGCTCCAGCATCCGCTGCGGCCGACCGCGAGCGCCCAACCGAGCTTTATCGTGAATAACATGAACCCCGGAAGGAACAAAATGTATATGCCGTAATGTTGGTGAAACGCGATTGCGGTTGCAGCAGACCAGCACGCAGAGAAGGCGCGCCCGGCGAGGGCGGATGCTGGCAGGCGCAGAACAGCGCGCCACGGCTCCGCCCCGCGACAGCGGCCCGTTGCTTCCCGGCTGGCAACAGCCTCGGCGGGAGAGCCCGGAACACCGGCGAAAGGCGCAAGGACCGCAGCAGCCGATGCGCCTGCGTCGGCTGATTCGGCCGAGATCGGTTCTTTCCAGGTTCCAGAGGAGTCCGCTATGATCGCCTTAAGTGCTGGACAGGAGGGTAGGGCGATGGACGAGCGGGCCGCGAATACCAACACGCATGCCCCGGCGGTTGCCGGCTCGGTTGTCGCCCCGGGTGCCGATGGATCGGCGGCGCGGGTCCAGCCCGACGTTCTCTCGCTGGCACTGCAGCGGCACCAGACCTGGCTGGGTTCAGGGTGGGAGATGGGCGCTCGCGCCGACCTCCACGGAGCCGACCTCCATGGCGCCGGATTGAGCGGGGCCATCCTCGAGATCGCCGATTTGCACAGCGCCGACCTGCACCGGGCCCTGCTCGGCGACGCGGACCTGGAGGGCGCCGACCTGCACCGCGCCGACCTGCACCGGGCCGACCTCCACGGCGCGCAATTGAGCTGGGCCGACCTGCAGGGCGCCGACCTCCATGGCGCCGACCTCAGCGGCGGCGCGCTCTGCGACGCCGACCTGCGCGGCGCCGATTGCCATGGCGCGGATCTGACGGGCGCCGACCTTCAGGGCGCCGACCTGCGCGGCGCCGACCTGCGCCGGGTGCGCGGCCTGACGGGGGCGCAACTCGAGAGCGCCATCGTCGACGAGGCGACCAAGCTCTCCTGACCGGGGCGCCGGCTCAGGTCAGGGAAAACACCGGCGCGGCGGCAGGCACCTCCGCGGACGCGAGGTCGCACCAGACCGGGG
The DNA here is from genome assembly GCA_034382075.1 of Rhodospirillales bacterium. Lineage (GTDB taxonomy): Bacteria > Pseudomonadota > Alphaproteobacteria > Rhodospirillales > Defluviicoccaceae > JAEULH01. The sequence goes on along the minus strand of JAXMOZ010000057.1, from coordinate 18,293 downwards.
TGTGGTCCGAGGTCCTCTCCCAGCCCCGCGGCTCGCGGTCGATGCCGACCCCGGCGAGGCGGTCGGCAGCCTGCGGCGACAGCAGGATGTGGTCGATCCTGAGGCCGTGGTCGGCCTGCCAGCAGCGGCCCCGGTAGTCCCACCAGGTGTACTGCCCGTCCTCGTCGCGAAGAGCCCTCAGCGCATCCGCATAGCCGAGATGGAGAAGGCGGCGAAAGGCCGCCCGCGACGCCGGCTGACACAGCGCGTCGTCGCGCCAGGTTCTCGGGTCGTAGACGTCGCCGTCGGTGGGCGCGACGTTGTAGTCGCCGGCGAAGACGCACGCCTCTTCATCGGCCAGCGCCGCCGCCATGTGCTCGTAGAGGCGGTCCAGCCAGGCGAGCTTGTAGGGGAAGCGGTCGCCGCCGACCGGGTTGCCGTTGGGAGCGTAGATCGAGGCGGCGCGGATCCCGCCGGTGAACACCTCGATGTAGCGCGCTTCCGCATCGTCCGGATCGCCGGGCAGGCGCGTCGCCAGCACATCGATCGGCCGCCTGGAGAGCACGGCGACGCCGTTGTAGCTCTTCTGCCCGACGGCCGCCGAGTTGTAGCCGAGCTCGCCCAGGGCCAGCCCCGGAAACTCTGCGTCGACCACCTTGGTTTCCTGCAGCAGGACGACGTCCGGCTCGGCCGCCCGCAGCCACGCCAGCACCAGCGGCAGGCGGGCCTTGATCGAGTTCACGTTCCAGGTCGCGACCTTCATCGTCGCCGGGCGGTCGCGGGTCAAATCGCGAAGGAGGAGCCGCAGCCGCAGGTGGAGGTGGCGTTGGGGTTGCGGATGGCAAAATAGGAGCCGATCAGGTCTTCGACGAAATCGACCTCGGAGCCGCGCAGCAGGTCGAGCGAAACCTCGTCGACGACGATCCCGACGTCGCCGCGGCGAAAGACCCGGTCGTCGGGATTGCGCTGGTCGTCCAGGCTGAACCCGTACTGGAACCCGGAGCAGCCGCCCCCCGAAATCGACACGCGGAACATCATCCCGGGCGTTCCGTCCTCGTCGACCAGAGCAGTGATCCGCCGGACCGCGGCGTCGGAGATGCGCACCTCGTCTCCCACCTGCGCGATGGGTTCATCGGCGGAATGATCGGCCATTCTGTCCTCGTTCAACAAATCCAAGGCCTCGGCACCGCTTATGTGGCCTGAAGCGAGAGCCTGTCAAAGCCCCGCGCCGGCTCCGCATCGCCGCTGCGCCCGCGCCTGTCGCCGGCTGCATTGCACCCGCCGTGCCACGTTGGGTACTGTCGCTGCCATGACCGCGAGCAACAGCCTGGCGCCGTGGGCCTGCCACAGCGAACAAAGCCGCGGCCGGCTCCACCCTGAGGAGGAAAGCGCGAGCCGCTCGCCGTTTCAACGCGACCGCGACCGCATCATCCATTCCGCGGCGTTCCGAAGGCTGGAATACAAGACCCAGGTGTTCGTCAACCACGAGGGCGACTTCTTTCGCACCCGGCTCACCCATAGCCTCGAGGTGTCGCAGATCGCCCGCTCGATCTGCCGGACGCTGGGGCTGAACGAGGACCTGGCGGAGGCGCTGGCGCTCGCCCACGATCTCGGCCATCCGCCCTTCGGCCACGCCGGCGAGGACGCGTTGAAGGAGATGATGGCGCCCTACGGCGGCTTCGACCACAACGCCCAGAGCCTGCGGGTCGTCACCAGGCTGGAACAACGGTACGCCGAGTTCGACGGGCTCAACCTGACCTGGGAGACGCTGGAAGGGATCGTCAAGCACAACGGCCCGCTGACCGGCGAGACCAGGCCTGCGAGCCGTCTTCCCGAGGCCATCGCCGCCTACGCCGGGGAGCACGACCTGGAGCTGCACACCTTCGCCGCGGCGGAAGCGCAGGTCGCCGCCCTGGCCGACGACATCGCCTACAACAACCACGACATCGACGACGGCCTGCGCGCCGGCCTGTTCACCATCCCCGACCTCGACGCGGTGCCGCTGGTGGGCGAGATGTTCGGCGAGGTCGCGCGCCGCTATCCCGGACTGGCGCCGTCGCGGCTGATCCACGAGGCGGTGCGCCGGCTGATCGGGCTGATGGTCGAGGACCTGGCCACGGAGACCCGGCGGCGGATCGAGCGGCTGTCGCCACGAACGGCTGCCGAGATCCGCCATCACCAGGCGCCGGTCGCAGCCTTTTCTGCGGCGATGCAGGAAAACGACCGGGCGTTGAAGAGCTTCCTGTTCGACAACATGTATCGCCACTACAAGCTCAACCGGATGACCAGCAAGGCGCGCCGGCTGGTGCGCGACCTGTTTCGGCTGTTCGTCGACGAGCCCGGCTGCCTGCCCACCGACTGGCGGCGGCTCGCCGCCGGGCCCGGGGAGATGCGGACGGCGCGCGTCGTCGCCGACTACATCGCCGGGATGACCGACCGCTTCGCCGGCGACGAGCACCGCCGGCTGTTCGACGTGCAATCGAGGGCCTCTTGAACCTGTATCGCTACTTCCACCGCCGGATCGGCGAGATCTGCGCCGCTTTGGCCGCCGCCGGCAAGCTGCCGCCCGGGCTCGACATCGGCCGCATCGCCGTCGAGCCACCGCGCGAGGCTGCGCATGGCGACGTCGCCACCAACGCCGCGCTCGTTTTCGCCGGGCCGGCGAAGAGCAAACCGAGGACGCTGGCGACGCTGCTGGCCGGGCATCTGCTGGACACCGACGGCGTCGAGACCGCCGAGGTGGCCGGTCCGGGCTTCATCAACCTGCGCCTGAGCAAGGCCTTCTGGCTGGCGAGGCTGGCGGAGATCCTCGAAGCGGGCGTCGCCTACGGCGATTCCGACGTCGGCGGCGGCCAAAAGGTCAACGTCGAGTACGTCTCGGCCAACCCCACCGGCCCGCTGCACGTCGGCCATGGCCGCGGCGCCGTCGTCGGCGACGCACTGGCCTCGCTCCTGGAGAAGGCCGGCTTCGCGGTCACCCGTGAGTACTACGTCAACGACGCCGGGGGCCAGGTCGACAAGCTCGCCCGCGCCGCCTACTGGCGCTACCTGCTGGCGCTGGGCGATCGCGCCGGCGCCGACACCGCCGACCGGTTCGCCGCCGAGACGCCGCCGGAATACCGCGGCGACTACCTCATCCCGGTGGGCGAGGCGCTGGCGCGTCACGGACCGGGCTTCGTCGGCCGGCCGGAGGAGGAGTGGCTGGCGCCGGTGCGCGAGCATGTGGTGGCCGAGATGATGGCGCTCATCGAGGACGACCTGCGGGCGCTGGGCGTGGTCTTCGACGTGGTGAGTTCGGAGCGAGCGCTGGTCGAGGCGGGCGGGGTCGAGGCGACGCAGCGCACGCTCGAGGGCCGCGGGCTGATCTACACCGGCGTACTCGAGCCGCCCAAGGGCAAGCTCCCCGACGACTGGGAGCCGCGGCCGCAGACGCTGTTTCGCTCCACCGACTTCGGCGACGACGTCGACCGGCCGCTGCAGAAGTCGGACGGGAGCTGGACCTACTTCGCCAGCGACATCGCCTATCACCTGGACAAGTACAATCGCGGCTTTCCCATCCTGATCGACGTTTGGGGCGCCGATCACGGCGGTTACGTCAAGCGGATGCAGGCGGCGGTCAAGGCGGTGACCGACGGGAAAGCCGAGCTCGACGTCAAGCTCTGCCAGATGGTCAACCTGCTCGACGCCGGCCAGCCGGTGCGGATGTCGAAGCGGGCGGGCACCTACGTGACGCTGCGCGACGTGCTCGACCGGGTCGGCCGCGACGTCTTCCGCTTCATCATGCTGACCCGGCGAAACGACGCGCCGCTGGAGTTCGATTTCGAGAAGGTCACCGAGCAGTCGCGCGAGAACCCGGTGTTCTACGTGCAGTACGCGCATGCCCGCTGCCACTCCGTGATTCGTCATGCGGCGGCGGAGATGGGCGCCGACGTGATCGCCGACGCGGCCCTTGCCGCGGCGGATCTGGCGCGCTTGACCGATCCTGCCGAGCTTGATCTGATCAAGGCGATGGCGGCGTGGCCCAGGCTCGTGGAAGGTGCTGCGGAAGCGCACGAACCCCACCGCATCGCCTTCTACCTCCAGGATCTGGCGGGGCTGTTCCATCTGCTTTGGACCAAGGGCAAGGACGACGCCGAGCTCCGCTTCGTCACGCCGGCGGACCGGCCGTTGACCCTGGCGCGGCTGGCGCTGGTGCGGGCGGTGCAGGTGGTGCTGGCCTCTGGCCTCAAGGTGATCGGCGTCGAACCGGTCGAGGAGTTGCGCTGATGGCTGCAGACTGGGACACCAGCGGCATACATGAGCGGCGTGTCGACGAGCGGATGGCTCCGGAGCCGCGCCGCGGCTTGCTGGGGGGCTTTCTGGGCGGCTGGTTGGGCGGAAGGCGGCGGAGGATGGCCGGCGCGCTCACCGGCTTGGTCTCGGTCGCGATCATCGCCGCCTACATCTGGTCGGGAAACGATAGCAGCGAGCCCGAGGCCTTCGGCGAGCCGCCGCTGATCCAGGCTGAGGAGGGGCCGGTCCGGGTGGCGCCCGACGAGCCGGGCGGGATGGAGATCCCGCATCGCGACAAGCTGGTGCTGCAACGGGTTCCGGGCGCCGAGGAGGATCCGCGCCGCGAGCGGCTGCTGCCGCCTCCGGAGGAGCCGCTGCCGCCGCCGCGCGAGGAGCCGGTCGCAGCCTACGAGCCGCCGCCGGAAAGCTTGCCGCCGACATCGGCGCCGCGCGAAAGCCTGGGCGCAGGCGGAGCTTCGCCTTCGCAGCGGCCCGTTGCGGTCGCTCCGTCCGGTAGCGACCTGACGCAGCGCCCGGCGGCGCCCACGGCGCAGAAGCCGGCGGCAAAGAGCGAGCCGTCGCCAGCGGCCAAGACCCAGGCGACCCAGGCGCCGGCGGCGCAGGCAAAGCCCGCCGATGGGCCGCGGCCGCTCATCCCGCAGACGCAACAGACCCTGCGCCAGCCGCCGCCACAGCAGCAGCCGGCGCCGCCGCGGGCCTCCGGCAGCACCGGCAGTACGGCCGCCGGCTCCGGCACCTACGTCTGGCCGTCCGACGTCGGCGAGGGAGCGAACAGGAGTGCCCCGCCGCGCCCGGAAGGAACGAAAACGGCGGAAACAAAGACGGCTTACGCGCTCCCGCCCGCGGCAACGCAGCCGGCGCCATCGGCGTCGGGCGCCTTCCTGGTGCAGCTCGCCGCGGTCAGCACCGCCGAGCAGGCGCAGGCGGCCTGGTCGCGGCTCCGCGGCAACAACGGCGATCTGCTCGGCGGGCTCAGCCCCTCCTATGCCCGGACCGACCTCGGGGCCAAGGGCGTGGTCTACCGGTTGCGCGCCGGGCCGGTGCAGGGCGAGACCAGGGCCCGGGCGCTGTGCGCCCAGCTCTCCGGCCGCAACGTCGACTGCATGATCGTGAGGGCGGGTGGCTGAACCGCGGGTGGTTGCACCGGCGGCGGCGATCTTCGGGCTATCGGGACCGCGGCTGGATGCGCGCGAGCGGGCCTTCTTCCGCGCCGCGAACCCGCTGGGCTTCATCCTGTTTGCCCGCAACTGTGTCGACGAGGCGCAGGTTCGCGCGCTGATCTGCGAGATCAAGGACTGTCTCGGCCGCGACGACGTGCCCATCCTTATCGACCAGGAGGGCGGCCGGGTGCAGCGGCTGAAGCCGCCGCGCTGGCGGGCGGCTCCCGCGGGGGCGCGGTTTGCCGCTGCGGCCGTCCACAGCGAGGACGATGCCGTCGAGGCGGCCTGGCTCAACGCGCGGCTCCTGGCAGACGAGCTGGCGGAATTGGGCATTACCGTGGATTGCGCCCCAGTTCTCGACGTTCCCGTGCCGGGCGCCCATGACGTGATCGGCGATCGCGCCTACGGGACCACGCCGGAGCAGGTGGCACTGCTCGGCCGCGCCGTCTGCGCCGGCCTGCTTGCGGGGGGCGTGCTGCCGGTGCTCAAGCACGTGCCCGGTCACGGCCGCACCGGCGTCGACAGCCATGCCGCGCTGCCGGTGGTCGATGTGCCCCGTGAGCTTCTGCAGCGCACCGACTTCGCGCCGTTCCGCGCGCTGAACGACATGCCCTGGGCGATGACCGCGCATGTCGTCTATTCGGCAATCGATCCGGAGGCGCCGGCGACGACCTCGGCGCGGGTGGTCGGGGAGGTGGTGCGCGGCTGGATCGGCTTCGACGGCGTGCTGGTCTCCGACGATCTTTGCATGAAGGCGCTGGCGGGAACGCCCGCCGAGCGGGCGGAGGCGGCTTTCGCCGCCGGCGTCGACCTCGTCCTTCACTGCAACGGCGCCATGGCCGAGATGGAAGCCATCGCCGCGGTCTGCCCGCCGGTAGGCGACGATACGCGCCGGCGCCTCGCCCGCGGCGAGGAGATGCGGCGGGCGGCGTCTTCGGCCGGCTTCGACCGGGGCTGGGCGCTGGCTCGCGTCGATGCGCTGCTCGGCGGGGTGGTGGCTTGAGCGCTGCCGAGATCCTCGTCGAGGTGTCGGTGTGGGTGCTGCCGGTGCTGTTCGCCGTTACCCTCCACGAGGCCGCCCACGGCTGGGTCGCCTGGCGGCTCGGCGACGACACCGCCTACGTTCAGGGTCGGGTCAGCTTCAATCCGCTCCGCCACATCGACCCGTTCGGGACGGTGCTGATGCCGGCGCTGCTGCTGTTTCTCTCCGGCGGGCGGTTCATGTTCGGCTTCGCCAAGCCGGTGCCGGTGGCGTTCCACCGGCTGGGCAACCCGCGCCGGGACATGGCCGTGGTCGCGGCCGCCGGTCCCGGGATCAACTTCGCCATGGCCCTGGCGGCGGCCCTGCTGATCGTTCCCGCAACCGGCCTGCCGGGGACGCTCGGCGTCTGGACGGCGCAGAACCTGGCCAACGCCGTCTGGATCAACATCCTGCTCGCGGTCTTCAACCTGTTGCCGCTGCCGCCGCTGGACGGCGGCCGGATCGCCGTGAGCGTCCTGCCCAACGGCCTCGCCCTGCCGCTGCAGCGGCTCGAGCCCTACGGTCTGTTCATCATCCTCGGGCTGGTGTTCCTGCTTCCCTGGATCGGGGCCAACGCCGGTTTCGACCTGAACGTCTTCGAGTGGCTGGTGATCGGCCCGTCGCGCATGCTGGAGCGGATCTTCCTGGCGCTGGGCGGGGTCCCGTGAGCGGCGCGGCCGAGCCGGGGCCGGCGGCGGAGGACCCCGAGGTTTCGGACCCCGAGGTTTCGGATCCCGAGGCTTCGCCCCGGGACTTCGTCGTCGATCTGGAGGGCTTCGAGGGGCCGCTGGACCTGCTGCTGACGCTTGCGCGCGAGCAGAAGGTGGACCTGACCCAAATCTCCATCGTCCGCCTCGCCGAGCAGTACCTGGACTTCGTTGCCGCGGTGCGCCACGCCGATCTGGAGCTGGCGGCCGAGTATCTGGTCATGGCCGCCTGGCTCGCCTACCTGAAGTCGCGGCTGCTCCTGCCCCAGGCCGGACCGGCCGACGAGCCATCGCCCGAGGATCTGGCGGCCAGGCTTGCCTTCCAGTTGCGCCGGCTGGAGGCGATGCGCGAGGCGGGCGCCGACCTGCTGCGCCGTCCGCGGCTCGGCATCGACGTTTTTGCCCGCGGGCGCCCGGAGCCGATCGAGGCCAACACCGAAACGGTGTTCCATGCCTCCCTCTACGACCTGCTTCGCGCCTACGGCCGCTGGCACGCCCGCAACCGCGAGGCGCCGGTGCTGCAGGTGGCACCCTCGGTGCTGGACAGCGTCGAGAAGGCGCTGGAGCGGCTGCGCCGTGGCCTCGGCCGTTCCCCCGGCTGGGAGAGCCTGAGCCGTTATCTGCCGCCGGCGATCCTCGGTCGGTTCGACGGCGATAGCCTCGTCGCCCGCTCGGGCATCGCCTCGACCTTCGCCGCCGCCCTGGAACTGGTGCGCGAGGGCGAGGTCGCGCTCCGGCAGACCTCGCCCTTCGGCCCCATCTTCCTCCGCCCGGTCCACCGGGACGGAGTGCCACGATGAGCGACATCGACCCGCACCACCTGCGCCTGGTCGAGGCCATCGTTTTTGCGGCCACCGAGCCGATGACGGTGGGCGAGATCGCGGCTCGCCTCCCCGAGGGGGCCAACGTCGAGGCGCTGCTTGCGGCGGTGCAGTCGGCCTACGCGCCGCGCGGAGTGAACCTGGTCCAGGCCGGCGGCACCTGGGCCTTCGCCACCGCCGCCGACCTCGCGCCCTGGCTGCGCCGCGACGTGCAGGTGGAGAAGAAGCTGTCGCGCGCGGCCATCGAGACGCTGGCCATCATCGCCTACCACCAGCCGCTCACCCGCGCCGAGGTCGAGGATGCGCGCGGGGTGCAGCTCAGCCGCGGCACGCTGGACGCGCTCCTGGCGCAGGATTGGATCCGCCCCGGAGGACGCCGGGAGGCGCCGGGCCGGCCGGTCGAGTGGGTGACCACCGATGCCTTCCTCCGCCACTTCGGGCTCGAGAGCCTGGACGCCCTGCCGCGGCTGGAAGAGCTCAAGGCCGCCGGCCTGCTTGACAACCGCGACGCGCTGCAGACCTATAGTGAAGGCGATCCTGGGCTGCATGAAGCCCATGACGGCCCGCGCGGGGTCGTCGGCGACTAGCCGCTGCGGCGGCCGGCGGGCGCAAGCGGCATAGCGAAAGCGAGAGCAGGTCATGGGAAGCTTCAGCATCTGGCATTGGCTGATCGTCCTTGCGGTCGTTCTGGTCCTGTTCGGCGGCAAGGGCCGGCTGTCGCAGATCATGGGCGATTTCGGCAAGGGGCTTAAGGCCTTCAAGAGGAGCGTCCGCGACGAAGAGGAGCCCATGGCCGACGCCGATGAGCCGGTCCGGCCGCGGGCGCTGCCCGGCGAGCGGGCGGCCGCCGACGCTGCCAAGGACCGCGACCGGGCAACGCACCCGTAACCGTCGGCGCCAAGCCGGCAGCGCGCCCGCGCCTCGCCCGGGCGCCGCAGGAGATGCAGCGAGCCCGATGCTGGACCTCAGCTGGCAGGAGCTGTTCCTGATCGGGGTGGTCGCCCTGATCGTCATCGGCCCCAAGGACATGCCGCAGGTCATGCGCGCCATGGCGGGGCTGGTTCGCAAGGCGAGGGCACTGAGCCGCGAGTTCCAGAACGGCATGGCAGAAATGATGCGCGAGGCCGAGCTCGACGACCTCCGCCGCAAGCTCAATGAAGCCGGCGGCGTCGACCTGGACAAGACGGTGAAGGACACGCTCGATCCCACCGGCACGCTCCGCGAGGAGTTCGACCCCTCCGAGTTCGCCGAGAAGCTCAGGCGGAGCGTCGAGGAGCCGCGGGTCCAGCGCCCCGCAGCCGCAACGCCGCTGGCCGGCGATCAGCCGAAGGCGGCAGGCGACGCCACGGCCGCGGTCCAGGAGCCGAAGCGGCCTGCCCCCGCCGGCCCCTCCCAAGGTGGCGGCGAGTAGCGGCGCATGGCGCTCAGCGACGAGGAGGTCGACTCCGCCAGCATGCCGCTGCTCGATCATCTGGTCGAGCTGAGGCGGCGGCTGATCTACTGCATCCTCGGCCTGCTGGCCCTGTTCTTCGTCTGCTACGCCTTCGCACCACAGATCTACGGCTTTCTCGTCCAGCCGTTGGCCGACACCCTCGCGGAGAAGGGCGGCGAGCGGCGGATGATCTACACGGCGCTGCAGGAGGCGTTCTTCACCTACGTGAAGGTCGCCTTCTTTGCCGCTGCGTTCCTTGGCTTTCCGCTGATCGCGGTGCAGCTCTACAAGTTCGTCGCCCCCGGGCTCTACCGTCACGAGCGGCGCGCCTTCATCCCCTTCCTGGTGGCAACGCCGGTGCTGTTCTTCCTCGGCGGAGCCGTCGCCTATTACATCATTTTTCCATTGGCTTGGCGATTCTTCCTCGGATTCGAGGTGAGCGGCGAGGGGAGCGGCCTGCCGATCCAGCTCGAGGCCAAGGTCGCAGAATATCTCTCCCTGGTGATGCAGCTCATCTTCGCCTTCGGCCTCGTCTTCGAGATGCCGGTGGTGATGACCCTGCTCGGCCGGGCCGGCCTCATCACCGCCCAGGGGATGCGGGAGAAGCGGAAGTACGCCATCGTCATCGCCTTCGTTCTCGCCGCGATCCTGACCCCGCCCGACGTGATCAGCCAGATTGGCCTGGCGATCCCGGCGATGCTGCTCTACGAGCTCTCGATTCTAGCGGTGGCGTATGTCGGGCGGCGGGCGGAGCGGGCCCGCGCGGCGGAAGAGGCGGGCTGAAACCGGCAGCGGAGGCTCGCTGCCGGGGTATCCTTGACCCGGCGGGGTGCTTCCGCTAACCCCCGCTCATCGACTCTCCGCCGAAAGCGCCGCGATGCATGACATCAAGTGGATCCGCGACAATGCGGGTGCCTTCGACGCCGGCCTCGGGCGCCGCGGAATTGCGCCGGCGAGCCCGGCGTTGTTCGCGCTGGATGCCGGGCGGCGCGAGGCCCTGGCCGCGGCCCAGGCGATCCAGGCCGAGCGCAAGGAGATCTCGCGGCTCATCGGCCAGCGCAAGGCGAAGGGCGATGACGCCGCCGACCTGCTCGAACGGGTGGGCGAAAGCAAGCAGGCGCAGGCGCAGGCAGAAGAGCGGGCGCGGCTTGCCGAGGCCGAGCTCGACGCGGCGCTGGCGGCGCTGCCGAACCTTCCCGCCGACGATGTCCCCGACGGCGCCGACGAGAGCGCCAACGTTGAGCTGCGCCGATGGGGATCGCCGCCAAGCTTTGACTTCACCCCGAAGGAGCATTTCGAGCTCGGCGAGCGGCTTGGGCTCATGGACTTCGACCGCGCGGCAAAGCTGTCCGGGGCCCGGTTCGTCGTCCTGAGCGGAGCGCTGGCGCGCCTGGAGCGGGCCCTGGCCGCGTTCATGCTCGACCTGCACACCTCCCGCTTTGGCTACACCGAGGTCAACCCGCCGGCGATGGTGCGCGACGAGGCGGTGTTCGGCACCGGCCAGTTGCCGAAGTTCGGCGATGACCTGTTTCGCACCACCGACGGCCGCTGGCTGATCCCCACCGCCGAGGTGCCGCTGACCAACCTGGTCTCGGGCGAGATCCTCGACGAAGAGCGCCTGCCGCTGCGGCGGACGGCGATGACCTGGTGCTTCCGCGCCGAGGCGGGCGCCGCCGGCAAGGACACCCGCGGGATGATCCGTCAGCACCAGTTCACCAAGGTGGAGCTGGTCAGCATCACCAGGCCGGAGGACTCGACCGACGAGCACGAGCGGATGACGTCCTGCGCCGAAGCGGTGCTGCAGGCGCTAGAGTTGCCCTACCGGGTCATCGTGCTCTGCACCGGCGACATGGGGTTTTCGGCGCGCAAGACCTACGACATCGAGGTTTGGCTGCCGGGTCAGGGGCGCTACCGGGAGATTTCGAGCTGCTCCAACTGCGGCGACTTCCAGGCGCGGCGAATGAAGGCCCGGTGCCGCCCGCGCGGGGAAAAAGCCACCCGCTTCGTCCACACCTTGAACGGCTCCGGCCTCGCCGTCGGCCGCACCCTGATCGCGGTGCTGGAAAACTATCAACAGGCCGACGGCTCGATCGCAATTCCTGCAGCCCTGCGGCCGTACATGAACGGCCTCGAGGCGATTTCGGCCGATGCCACGACCGCCGATTGATCTCGCCGCGGCCCGGGTTCTTCTCGCCAACGACGACGGCATCCAGGCGCCCGGGCTGAGGCTGCTCGAGCGGATCTTGCGCAAGGAGGCCCGCGAGGTCTGGGTGGTCGCGCCCGAAACCGAGCAGAGCGCGGCCAGCCACTCCCTGACCATGCGCCGGCCGCTCTATGTCCGCAAAATCGGCCGGCGCCGCTTCACCGTCGACGGCACACCGACCGACTGCATCCTGCTCGCCATCCACCAGGTGATGAAGACGCACCCGCCCGACGTGGTGATCTCCGGGATCAACCGCGGCGGCAACCTGGGCGAGGACGCGACCTACTCCGGGACCGTCGCGGCGGCGCGCGAAGGCACCATGCTCGGCTTTCCCTCCATCGCCCTGAGCCAGCTCTACGAGGATGGCTGCCCGGTGATGTGGGAGACGGCGGAACGTTGGGCGGCGGAGGTTCTGCGCCGGTTGCTCGCGGCCGGCTGGCCGCCGAACGTGCTGATCAACGTCAACTTCCCGCCCGTTTCGGCCGCCGAGGTCAAGGGCGTCGAGATTACCCACCTCGGCCGCCGCAAGATCGGCGGCTCCATGGTCGCGGGCGAGGACCCGCGCGGCCAGCGCTACTTCTGGATCGGCGGCGGCCGGCGGGAGGAGCGGGGCTTGGAGGGCACCGACCTCGAGGCCGTCCATCGCGGCGCCATCTCGATCACGCCGCTGTCCCTCGAACTCACCCACGAGCCGACGATCGCCTCCCTCAAGGGCGTCTTCACGTGAGCCCGGATTCGCGCAAGATCCGGCTGATCATCGAGCTGCGCCGCAGCGGCGTCACCGACACCCGGGTCTGCGCCGCCATCGAGCGCATCCCCCGCGAGCACTTCGTTCCCGAGGCCCTGCGCCATCAGGCCTACGAGAACATCCCGCTGGCCATCGGCTGCGAGCAGACCATGAGCGCGCCCATCGTCGTCGGCCGCATGACCCAGGCCCTCGACCTCGGCGAGCGGATGAAGGTCCTCGAGGTGGGCACCGGCTCGGGCTACCAGGCGGCGGTGCTGTCGCGGCTCTGCCGGCGGGTCTACACCATCGAGCGCCACCGGCCGCTGCTTGCCGAGGCCGAGGCGGCGCTGAAGTCGCTGAACATCAGCAACGTTTCGACCCGCAGCGGCGACGGCACCCTCGGCTGGCCGGAGCAGGCGCCCTTCGAGCGGATCATCGTCACCGCCGCCGCCGCCGACGTGCCGCCGGTCCTGGCCGAGCAGCTTGCGGTCGACGGGGTGATGGTGGTGCCCATCGACCACGGCCGGGGCGAATCCCACCTGCTGCGGGTGCGCCGACATGCCGACGGGCTGGACACCGAGGACCTGGGCGAGATCCGCTTCGTGCCGCTGATCGCCCAGCGCGGCGGCTCCGGCTGAGCCGGGCGCACTCAGTTCTGCGCATCCCGTCTCCGATCCCGATGCGGTCCCGGGCGGGTCATTGAAGCGGAGAGCGGCTTCACGCATACTTGCGCCATGACACGACGCAATGGGGTCGTCCGGCGCCTGATCGGCGCCGGCTCGGCGCTGGTCATACTCTCCTCCGCCGCCTGTGCCTACATCGAGGTGTCGCCGCCGCCACCCAAGCCGGCGGCGAAGAAGGCCCTGGCCCGCACCAAGATCGCTCCCAACCCGCCCCGGCCGCAGCCACAGTCGCGCCCCACGGCGGTCGCCGAGCGGGCGCCGCTGTGGACCTCGGAGCCGATCGAGCCGGTCACCGAGGCCCGCGGCGAGGCGGCCGAGCCGGGGGTGCATGTCGTCAGCAGCGGCGAGACCCTCTACTCGATCTCCCGGCGTTACAACGTCGATGCCTTCACCCTCGCCGATCACAACGACCTGCCGGCGCCGTTTTCCATCTATTCCGGCCAGCGCCTTGCCATTCCTCCTGCCGGCGACCAGCCTCCGCGGCCGGCTCCCTCGAGCCTGGAGGAGGCGGAGGAGGGGCCGATGGTCGCGAGCCTGCCGGCCATGGCGCAGCCGCTGCCGTCGCCGCCGGATCAGAGCGAGCGCGGCTTCATCTGGCCGGTGGACGGAAAGGTGGTCTCGACCTTCGGGCCAAAGGCCCGCGGCCGGCGCAACGACGGCATCAACATCGCCACGGCGCGCGGCGCGCCGGTGCGTGCGGTCGACAACGGCGTCGTCGCCTACGCCGGTAACGAGCTCCGCGGCTTCGGCAACATGGTCCTGATCAAGCACCAGGGTGGCTGGATCAGCACCTACGCCCACAACGACCGGCTGCTCGTCGGCCGCGGCGACAGGGTCCGCCGCGGGCAGGTGATCGCCAGGGCCGGGAGCACCGGCCGGGCGGACGGCGTTCAGCTCCACTTCGAGCTGCGCAAGGGAACGACGCCGGTCGATCCGCTCCAGCACCTGCCCCGGGCGCGGCCGTAGGCTGCCGGGCGCCCGCTCCGCCGCAGCCTGCCGCCGACCTACCGGGTCTCGCCGGCCGGGGCCGGGAGCGGCTGGCGCATCAGCCTCGCCGCCAGCCGCGGCCCGTAGAGGGCGAGGAGCACCATGCCGAGGGACGGTGCGACCGCCGGGGTGACGCCCAACAGCGAGCCGCGCATCAGGATGATGGTAAAGCCGCAGATCAGCGCCAGCAGGACCCGGTGCAGGGTCACCCCGCCGATCTCCTGGGCGGCGGTGAACAGGTAGTCGAGCCGACGGTAGCCGTAGCCGAGGGCGAGCGCCCCGAGGATGACGGCAAAGAAGGAGCCGTCGACGTAGAGCTCGGCGATGATCGGCGCCGACAGGTTGTTGAAGCGGAACCCCAGCGCTTCGCTGGCGACCGCGCCGGTCGCGAGCGACTTGCCCGACCAGACGCTGCGCGGAACGAAGAAGAAGATCGCCGAGGCGAGCTGCTGTCCGTAGGTGTGGCCGAACCGCTCGACGTAGACGATGGTGTTCATGGTCGACTGAAAGCCGTCGACGTCGCCGTGGGTGAGGTACTCCTCGATCGGCGGCAGCTCGATGTCGAAGTTGAACCCCTCCTCGCGGTTGATCTGCTGGGAGATGGGAAAGACGGTGAACGTGCCGACCACGAAGACCGCGATCAGCAGCAGCCTGCGGCCGGCGCTGCGGAAGCTCACGAACATGAGCCCCAGGGTGATCAGCATCCCGAACAGCCAGAAGCGCGATTGCGCGCCGGGGAAGTTGACGATCACCTGCAGCGGCAACAGCAGCAGGAACAGCGGCGCGAAGACGCCGTAGCGATCGACGCCGCCCGCGGCCGACCGGCGGCGGGCGAGGCCGTAGAGGGTCAGGATGAAGCCGGTGAACAGGATCGCGCGGGGCAGGAAGACGAACATGCCCATGCCCGTCGAATCGAGGCCGGCGAACACCAGCTCGCTCAACGACCCGCGCGACTGCATCATCGCGGCGGCGCCGAACATCTGCACCGGCATCCAGCCGACGAGAAAGGCAACGATGGCGAATCCGGCCAGGGTGAGGGTGCGGCCGTGCTGTTCGCTGTCGCGGATGGTCCGCAGCGCCGCAGCGTAGTGGCGCTCGCTGGCCATGGCCTGGCCGGCGGCGAAGCAGACGAGGAACAGCAGGGTGAGCACCGCGGCGGCGCTGGTGGTCGCGGCGTCGTAGCTGAGCAGCCTCCAGAAGTAGGTGTCGAAACCGGCCTGAAACAGCGCCGGGACGATGTTGTAGAGCAGGAAGTAGATCAGCACGAGCAGCGTCGGCAGGCAGCAGACGCGGCTCAGCGCGCTCTGCACCAGCATCGCCGTTGCGAGCAGGACGCTGGCGAAGAGCAGGAACACCGCCAGATGGTTGTGGAGCGGCTTGGCGAGGAGGATCGCGGCGAACAGGGCGGTCACCAGCGCCGCGATCCCGATGGCGACGATGCTGCTGCGGCTGAAGGTCATCGGATCATCCCGGCCGATCCAGGGACGCCGGCAGCGGCAGCGATCCGCAACCGTGGGCGACATCGCCGAGCCGGCGCCAGCATATTCTACCCCATTTGTAGTACATGCGGGGATGAACGGCAACGGCCACCGGCCTGAGCGCGCTTGCTGTGATGCTGATGCTGTGACGGCGGTCATAGCGGCCGCGGCCGCGGCCCGGCAAAGTTGCCCGTCGGTCTGGGTGCAGCCAGGGAAAGGACGCGCAATTAACTGGATTTGAACGACGGGCGCGATAGCTGTTGTCGGTAGGCGGCGGCTGCCAGGTATTGCCGCCGGTGCGGCGAGGAGCGACGAGCGATCGGAACGGTCGGGGTGTAGTCAGGGTGCTGTCGGGGGTATCGGGCGAAATGATTCTCGTCCGCGGATCGGCTAGACTTCGGCCGGTTGCGCCGGGAAGGAGGCTCAGGCCATGAGCGACAACCTGCTGTCGCTGCTCCAGCAGCAAATGGTGGAGATCATCGCCGCGCACGCGAACCTGGTCAGCGACCAGATCGGCAAGGACAGGCTGGACGACCGGGTCATGGCGGTCATGGGCCGGATCCCCCGCCACGGCTTCGTGCCGGTGGAGCTTGCGCCCTACGCCTACGCCGATCAGCCGCTGCCGATCGGTTTCGACAAGACGATCTCGCAGCCCTTCATCGTCGCCTTGATGACCGACCTCCTCGCCGTCGAGCCCCACCACCGCGTGCTCGAGATCGGCACCGGCCTCGGCTATCACACCGCCATCCTCTCCGAGCTGGCGGGCGAGGTGTACACCGTCGAGCTGATCGAGGAGCTGGCGGAGAAGGCGCACAAACGCTTCGCCTCCCTGGGCCTCGGGAACGTCGAGACCCGCATCGGCAACGGCGAGAACGGCTGGCCGGACCACGCCCCCTTCGACCGCATCCTGGTCTGCGCCGCATCCGAGCTGATCCCGGCGATGCTGCTGAAGCAGCTCAAGGCCGGCGGCAAGATGGTGGTGCCGACCGGCATGCCCGACTCGCAGACCCTGATGCTGGTGGAGAAAAACGAAGCCGGGCGAATCACGACCCGCGAGGTCCTGCCGGTGCGGTTCGCGCTGCTCGAGGCGGCGAATTGAGGCGAACCCGGAGGCGGAGCGTGGACGGGGTCCCGGCAGTTGCGTGTTGCGAGCGCCTTGCGGCTATGGCACAACCGAGCGTAGTCGTTGACAGGGTAATGGGCCGGAGTCGGGTGCGGATGCGTAAGGTGTTGGCCCTGGCCATGGCGAGCGTCGTGCTGTCGGCATCGGCCTTCGTGGCGGCGCCGGGGAGCGCCCAGCCGGGGAGCGCCCAGCCGGAGGGTCCGGCGACCGCGCCCTTGCCCGAGCCTCAGCCCGAGCCCCGGCGCAGCTTTCCCGACTGGCTCACCGAGCTCAGGGGTGAGGCCGAGCGCCGCGGCGTCTCCGCCGGGACCCTGGACGCGACGCTGGCCCAGGTCCGGCTGCTCGACGAGGTCATCGCCCTCGACCGCAAGCAGCCCGAGTTCAGCCAGACCTTCTGGCAATACCTGGACAGGCGGATCACCCCGCAGCGGATCGAGCGCGCCCGCCGGCTGCTCACCGAGCACCGCGGCCTGCTCGAGGCCACCCAGCGCCGCTTCGGCGTTCAGCCGCGCTTCGTCGTCGCCTTCTGGGCGCTGGAGAGCAACTTCGGCGACTTCACCGGTTCGCATTCAGCGGTTTCGGCGCTGGCGACGCTCGCCTTCGACGACCGGCGCTCCGGCTTCTTCCGCGAGCAGCTCCTCGCCCTGCTGCAGAGCATCGACGACGGCGACATCCCGGCGGCCGCCACCGGGTCCTGGGCCGGGGCGCTGGGTCAGCCGCAGTTCATCCCCACCACCTACCGCCGCTTCGGCGTCGACGGCGACGGCGATGGCCGGCGCGACTTGTGGGGAAGCCTCGCCGACGTCTTTGCCTCGACCGCCAACTACCTGGCCGCGTCCGGGTGGGACGAAGAACGCACCTGGGGGCGCGAGGTCCGGCTGCCGGCCAACTTCGACCTGACCCTGTCCGGGCTGGAGACGCAGAAGCCCCTCGCCGAGTGGAAGCGCCTCGGCGTGCGCGATGCCGGCGGAGGAGCGCTGCCCTCGGCCGATCTGTCGGCGTCGCTCCTGCTTCCGGGCGGCGTCGCCGGAGGCCCGGCGCTGCTGGTCTATCCCAACTTCCGCACGATCATGACCTGGAACCGGTCGATCCTCTACGCCGTGGCGGTCGGCCATCTCGCCGACCGGATCGCCGGAGCGGGGCCGTTCCGGGCGGTGCCGCCGGCCAACGACGTGGCGCTGTCGCGCACCGAACTCATGGAGATCCAGGACCGCCTCGGCAGGCTGGGGTTCGACATCGGCGACCCCGACGGCGTCGTCGGGCCGAGGACCCGCCGCGCCATCATGAGCTTCCAGCAGGAGGCGAGGCTGCCCGCGGACGGCTACCCCACCGGGGCGCTGCTCGACACCGTCCGCCGGCTTCCGGCACAATAGGCGCAAGGGGCACGGGATGCGGCAACCGGACATCGCGAGGCGACGAAGGCCATGGGGCAGGGCGTTGGCCTGGACCGCCGCCGGCTTGGCCGTTCTGCCGATCCTGAGCGGCTGCAGCGACACCCGAACCGACGGCGAGCGCGCGCCCCAGGCGACCGAGCTGTTCGTCCCTGGCCCCGCCGCCGACCCGCGCTTCAAGATCGGCAAGCCCTACGCGATCAACGGCGTCTGGTACCGGCCGCGGGTCGATTGGAGCTACGAGGAAGTGGGGATGGCGTCGTGGTACGGGCCGCAGTTCCACAAGGA
>JAXMOZ010000056.1:0-24071 GCA_034382075.1 Rhodospirillales bacterium | reverse complement strand
GCGTGCATGTGACGCTCAAGCCCGGCGTTCTCGATCCGCAGGGGAAGGCGGTGCAGGGGGCGCTGGCCCGGCTCGGCTTTACCGGGGTCGATGGCGTCCGCCAGGGCAAGTACCTGGAGATCGAGCTGGGCGAAAGCGATCCGCAAAAGGCGAAAGCCCAGGTCGCCGAGATGTGCCGCCAGCTCCTCGCCAACACCGTGATCGAGGACTACGCCATCGATGTCGGCGATTAGCCCGGGGCGGGCTCGATGAAGGCGGCGGTCATCGTCTTTCCCGGCTCCAACTGCGATCGCGACGTGGCCGTCGCCCTGGAGCGGGTGACCGGCTTCCCGGCGAAGATGGTCTGGCACGCCGAGACCGATCTTGCCGGCTTCGACCTCATCGTGGTCCCGGGCGGCTTCGCCTATGGCGACTATCTCCGCTGCGGCGCCATGGCGGCGCACTCGCCGGTGATGCGCGAGGTGGTCTCGCGCGCCCAGGCCGGGGCGATGGTGCTCGGGATCTGCAACGGTTTCCAGGTGCTCACCGAGGCTGGCCTGCTCCCCGGCGCGCTGATGCGCAACGCCGAGCTTCGCTTCGTCTGCAGGGACGTCACCCTGAGGGTGGAGACCAGCGACAGCCCCTTCACCCGCCGCTACGGCCAAGGCGAGGTCATCCGGATCCCCATCGCCCACAACGAGGGCAACTATTTCGCCGACGAGGATACCCTGGATCGGCTGTTCGCCGAGGACCGGGTCGCCTTCCGCTACTGCTCGCCCGCGGGCGAGGCGGACGGCGCCGCCAATCCCAACGGCTCCCAGCGCAACATCGCCGGGATTTTGAACGAGCGGCGCAACGTGCTGGGGCTGATGCCGCACCCCGAGCGGATGGCCGAGCCGGCGCTGGGCGGCACTGACGGCCGCGGCCTGTTCGAAAGCCTGGTCGCGGCGCTGCCGTGAGCGGCGCAGGGATGGAAACCGCCGTGAACAAGGAGCAGCGACCGGTGGACGGTGTGGCCGAGGGGGCGGCGGCGGACGCCGGCGACAGCGTTCCCGAGGTGGTGACCCGCCATGGACTTACCGCCAGCGAGTACGCCAAGATCCTCGATATCCTCGGCCGCGAGCCGAACCTGACCGAGCTCGGCATCTTCTCGGTGATGTGGAGCGAGCACTGCTCGTACAAGTCGTCGAAGAAGTGGCTGCGCTGCCTACCGACCACCGGCGCCAAGGTGATCCACGGCCCCGGCGAGAACGCCGGCGCAGTCGATATCGGCGACGGCCAGGCGGTCATCTTCAAGATGGAGAGCCACAACCACCCCTCGTTCATCGAGCCATACCAGGGGGCGGCGACCGGCGTGGGCGGGATCCTCCGCGACGTTTTCACCATGGGCGCGCGGCCCATCGCCAACCTCAATGCGCTCCGCTTCGGCTCGCCGGAGCATTCGAAGACCCGCCATCTGGTGGCCGGCGTGGTTGCCGGCATCGGCGGCTACGGCAACTGCGTCGGCGTTCCCACCGTCGGCGGCGAGTGCACCTTCCATAGGGGCTACGACGGCAACATCCTGGTCAATGCGATGACCGTCGGCATTGCCGAGCGCGACCGGATCTTCCTCTCGGCCGCCAGCGGCGTCGGCAACCCGATCGTCTACGTCGGCTCGAAGACCGGGCGCGACGGCATTCACGGCGCGACCATGGCGTCCGCCGAGTTCAGCGACGACTCCGAGGCGAAGCGGCCGACGGTGCAGGTCGGCGACCCATTCACCGAGAAGCTCCTCATCGAGGCCTGCCTGGAGCTGATGGCGACCGACGCGATCGTCGCCATCCAGGACATGGGCGCGGCCGGGCTGACCTCGTCGTCGTTCGAGATGGCGTCGAAGGGCGGCCTCGGCGTCGAGCTCGACCTGGACCGGGTGCCGATCCGCGAAGAGGGCATGAGCGCCTACGAGATCATGCTCTCCGAAAGCCAGGAGCGGATGCTGATGGTGCTGAAGCCCGGCCGCGAAGGCGTGGCGCGGGCGGTGTTCGAGAAGTGGGAGCTGGACTTCGCCATCGTCGGCCGCATCACCGACAGCAAGCACATGGTGGTTCGCCATCACGGCGAGGTGGTCGTGGACGTGCCCATCGACCCGCTCGCCGCCGCCTCGCCGGAATATGACCGGCCGTGGCTGGCCACCCGCCGCCAGCCGGTGGTCGCGGCCGAAACGGTGCGCGCGGTTGCGCCCATCGAGGCGCTGAAGACGCTGCTCGCCTGCCCCGACCTCGCCAGCAAGCGCTGGATCTGGGAGCAGTACGACCACATGGTCATGGGCGACACCATCGGCCGTCCCGGCGGGGACGCGGCCGTGGTCAGGGTGCACGGCAGCGGCAAGGCGATCGCGATGAGCACCGACTGCACGCCTCGCTACTGCTTCGCCGATCCGGTCGAAGGCGGCCGGCAGGCGGTGGTGGAGGCTTGGCGCAATCTCGTCGCCGTCGGCGCGGCCCCGCTCGCGGTTACCGACTGCCTCAACTTCGGCAGCCCAGAGAAGCCGGAGGTGATGGGCCAGTTCGCCGGCTGCCTGCAGGGTATGGCCGACGCCTGCCGGGCGCTGGAGTTCCCGGTCGTTTCCGGCAACGTCTCCTTCTACAACGAGACCAACGGCGTCTCGATCCCGCCCACGCCCACCATCGGCGGCGTCGGCCTGATCGAGGACTCCGAGCGCCGGGCTTCCATTGCCCTGACCGCCGACGGCGAGGCGCTGGTCCTGATCGGCGGCGACGACGATGACGACGGCTGGCTCGGCCAGTCGCTCTACCTGCGCGAGATCTGCGGCCGCGAGGAGGGTGCGCCGCCGCCCGTCGATCTTGTCCACGAGCGGCGGACAGGCGACCTGGTCCGCGGGCTGATTGCCAGCGGCGAGGTGACCGCCTGCCACGACCTCTCCGACGGCGGCCTGCTCGTCGCCGTGGCCGAGATGGCGCTGGCCGGCAACCGCGGGGTTTCTCTGACCATCGGCAGGCCGGGCGCCTCCAACCTGCACGCAAGGCTCTTCGGCGAGAGCCAGGGCCGGTACCTGGTCGCGGTCGCGCCGACGCGGCTGACCGCGCTGGTGCAGCGGGCCGGGCGCGCCGGCGTCCTCGCCCGGGTCATCGGCACCACCGGCGGCGATCGGTTGACCGTCGGCGAAGGCCAATCCATATCCTTGGCGGATTTGCGGGAGCTGAACCAAGCTTGGCTCCCCAATTACATGGCGGACGCGGCGGAAGCGCCCTGAGGCTCGCGGGAGGACTGGCGATGGCTATGGAGGCGGCGGAGATCGAGCGCCTGATCAAGGAGGCGCTGCCGGATGCCCGGGTCCTCATCGAGGACCTGCGTGGCGACGGCGATCATTACGCGGCCCTCGTCACCTCGGCGACGTTTGCCGGCAAGAGCCGTGTCCAGCAGCACCAGATGGTCTATGGCGCGCTCCGGGGCCGCATGGGCTCCGAACTGCACGCGCTGGCGCTGCAGACGGCCCTGCCCGGCGAAGAGCCGGCCTGAGCGCGCGCAAAGTTTCAAAGGAGCGTGTCGATGAACGAGAATGCGGTCTTCACCCGGATCCAGCAGGAGGTCGAGGAAAACCCGGTCGTGCTGTTCATGAAGGGCACGCCGATGTTTCCCCAGTGCGGCTTCTCCGCCGCGGTCGTCCAGGTGCTGTCCGAGGCCGGGGTGAAGTTCAAGGGGATCGACGTGCTCTCCGACCCGTCGCTGCGGGAGGGCGTCAAGCAGTTCAGCAACTGGCCGACGATCCCCCAGCTCTACATCAAGGGCGAGTTCGTCGGCGGCTGCGACATCGTCCGGGAGATGTACGCCTCGGGCGAGCTCGACCAGGTCCTGACCGAGAAGGACGTTCCCCGCGCCGGCTAGCCCCTCACGGCCGTCCCGGCAGCCTCAGGGGTTGCCGCGGCGGCCGCAGACCGGCAAGCTGCGTAGATGAGCGCTCTCGCCCTGCGCACGACGCTCGCGGTCGTCTTCGCCGGCATCGTCGGCACGCTCGTCAACGCGCTCGCACGAGCGCTGGGCGGCGGCATGGACAAGCTGAGCCTCGCGCTCGTTCCCGGGCGGTACGCCGTTGCGATCGCGGTGTGTGCCGCCCTTCCTCTCCTCGGCCGCTATCTCGACCGCGCCGGCTTCTGGCTCGCCGCCTTTTCCGTTCTGGTAATCATCCCGTCGCTCTTGGCGAAGCTCGTGTTCGGCGCCGACGCCGGCTGGGCCTCGGTGCTCTTCTACAACGTGGTCTACGCCATCGCCGCAATCGCCACCTATGTACTCATCATCGGACCGCGCGAGCGGCGGTAATGTGACGGAGGCGAGATGTCGGAGCAAAAGCGCGTGCTGTTCATCGGCCTCGATCCGGAGGTGGTCGATTACGACCGCTGGCCCGGCCTGACCGAGGAGAAGCTTCGGGGTGCGCTGCAAGCCGATCGCGACGCGCTCGAGGCGGCCGGCTACGACGTCGCGGTCTGCTTCATCGACCGCGGCGAGACGGCCGAGCGGGCTGTCGGCGAGGCCTTGTCCGCGAACGCCTATGACGCGGTGATGATCGGCGCCGGGGTGCGCAAGGACGACGAGCACTTCCTCCTCTTCGAGAAGGTGCTCAACGTCGTCCACCGCGGCGCGCCCGGTGCCAAGCTCTGCTTCAACACCGGCCCCACCGACTCGTTCGCCGCCGTCCGCCGGTGGATCTGAGCCCGCCCTCAATTGGCTGATCCTACCGCGGCAGGGGTTCGGTCCCCTCACTGAGGATGGCGAGGTAGGCCTCGTAGGCGAAGATGCGGCCGCGGCTTCGCCCGGTGATCTCCTTCAGAACCCCGAGCCGCGTAAGCTGCTCAACGGCTCGACTGACGGTCGGCTGCGCCAGATTAAGCTGGCGGGATGCCGCCGGGATCGAGAGCAACGGATCTTCCTTGATGCGGTCATGGACCCGTACCGCCGAGGATGCGGCGCGGCCCAGCGTCTCGATTTTCGCTCGGCCGCGGCGAAAAGCTCCAGAATGCGCTGGGCGGTCCGGGCGGCTTGCGCGGCGGTATCTCTGACGCCCTCCAGATAAAACTCCAGCCAGTCTTCCCAGGCGCCGTCCTCGCGGACGCGCTGAAGCAGCGAGTAATAGGTCTGGCGGTGAGTCTTGAAGTAGAGGCTGAGGTACAGCAGCGGCGCCCTGAGCACGCCTTCGGCGCATAGCAAGAGCGTGATCAACAGGCGTCCCAACCTGCCGTTGCCATCCAAGAACGGATGTATGGTCTCGAACTGCACGTGGGCCAGTCCCGCCTTGATCAGGGTGGGCAGGCCGGACGAAGTCTCATGGAGAAAGCGCTCGAGGTCGCTCATGCACGAGCCGACGTGATCCGGCGGCGGGGGAACAAACTCGGCGTTGCCCGGGCGCGTGCCGCCGATCCAGTTTTGGCTGCGCCTGAACTCACCGGCGTCTTGATCCGCGCCTCGACCGCGCGAGAGCAGAATGCCATGGATTTCACGGAGCAGCCGCACCGATAGCGGGAAGTCGTTGTCGCGCAGCCGCTTGAGGCCATGGGTCATGGCCTTGACGTAGTTGGAAACCTCCCGAACGTCGTCGAGGGGGACGCCAGGCGCGTCATCGATTTCGAACAGAAGAAGGTCCGACAGCGACGATTGCGTCCCCTCGATTTGGGAGGACAGCAGCGCCTCCTTGCGCACGTACATGTACAGAAACAGGCCCGTGTCGGGCAGCACCGACGAGATGCCGTCGAGCCGTGCGACGGCTCGCTCCGCCTCGACGAGCAGCGGGAGCACTTCCTGTATGTCGATCCGAGGGTCCGGCGGGAGCGGCGGCGGCACGAACGCTCGGACCCGCTCGCCGCCTACCGCCGTCTCGACATAGCTACCCCGCCGCGTGCTCTGCACCTCATTCCGCCGACAATGAACACCTGCGTTCATTGTCGCACAGGCTGCGAACGATAACAGCCTTTCGCGTTAACAAGCCTCCCGGCGGGTGATGTGCTCGTGCGGCTACAGCCGCCAGAGGGAGATGCCGGCGGGCTTGGTCTTGCGGTCGAGCATGCTGAGCACGTCGATGACCAGGCCGTGGCCGTTCTTCAGAATGCGGGTAACGACATCCCAGCCGCCCTCGTAGAAGGCCTGGTGGGCGACCGCGACGATGACCGCGTCGGCGGGCAGCATCCTGTCGATGTCGACCAGACGAATGCCGTACTCGTGCATCACGTCCTCGGGATCGGCGACCGGATCATGGACTTCCACGTGGGCGCCGAAATCCTGCAGCTCCTGGCAGATGTCGACGACCCGGGTGTTGCGGCAGTCGGGTACGTTTTCCTTGAAGGCAAAGCCGAGGATGGCGATGCGGAAACCGCCGGTATGGCCGCCGTGGAGCAGCCGCTTGATGGTTTCGCGGGCGATCACCCGGCCCATGCGGTCGTTGATGCGCCGGCCGGCGAGGATCACCTCCGGGTGGTAGCCGATCTGCTCGGCGCGGTGGGTCAGGTAGTAGGGATCGACGCCGATGCAGTGGCCGCCGACCAGGCCGGGGCGAAAGGAGAGAAAGTTCCATTTCGTGCCGGCGGCGGCGATCACGTCGTGGGTGTCGATTTCGAGCAGCTCGAAGATCAGGGACAGCTCGTTCATCAGCGAGATGTTCAGGTCCCGCTGGATGTTCTCGATGACCTTGGCGGCCTCGGCGGTCTTGATGTTGGTGGCGCGGTGGACGCCGGCCTTCACCACCCGCGAATAGACCGAGGCGACGATGTCCAGGGTCTTCTGGTCGAGGCCGGAGACGATCTTGATCACCGTGTCGAACCGGTGTTCCCGGTCGCCGGGGTTGATCCGTTCGGGCGAGTAGCCGATGGAGAAGTCCGCGCCGCACTTCAGTCCGGAGCGCTTCTCCAGGATGGGCGCGCACTCGAGCTCGGTGACGCCTGGATAAACCGTCGACTCGTAGACGACGATATCGCCCTTCTTGAGCTGGCTGCCGACCGTTTGAGTGGCGCCGAACAGCGGTCCGAGGTCCGGGCGGCGCGCCGAGGTGATCGGCGTCGGGACGGCGATGATGTGGAAGTCGGCGTCCTTGAGGTCGGCCGGGTTGCTGGTGACGTGCAGCCGGGCTGCAGCCAGCTCCTCGGACGGGATCTCCTTCGTCCGGTCGATCCCTTGGCGCAACTCCTCGACGCGGCGCTCACTGTAGTCGTAAGCCACCACGGAAAATCCTTCCTTGCCGAAGGCGACGGCTACCGGAAGGCCGACGTAACCCAGACCAGTGACGGAGATCCGCCGTTCTTGCATTCTCTCATCCTCTGCGAATGCCCGCTGCGGGGGACCCGGCCGGCGGCCGGCCCCGGCGCGAGCGCCGATGGACTACCTGACGGATCCGCTGCCCCGGCGGGCGAGGTAGATCCCGCCGAGGATGACCAAGGCTCCCGACATCTGCCACGGGCCCAGCGGCTCAGCAAGGATGGCCCACGCCAGGACGGCGGCGATGGCCGGCTGCAGCAGGAGGCTCACGGACGAAAGCGCGGCTGGGAGGCGGGCAAGGGCGAATGCAATCAGGCTCTGACCGCCGGCGTGGGAAAGGAGAGCCAACCCGAGGAGAACAGCCCAACCTTCCGGCGTTACCGGCAAAAGAGTTTCTCCTAAAAGCAGAGTGACGGTCAAGAGCGCAGCGCAGCTGACGAGGCCGCTCCAGGCCATAATCGTGGCGGTGGATGCTCGTCTACGCAGTTTGGCAACCGAGAGGATGTAGCCGGCATAGAACACAGCCGTGGTCAAGCCGAGGGCGTCGCCGAGCACCTGCTCCATGCCGAAGCCAAGGCTCTCGCCCATGAGGATGCCGGCTCCGGCGATCGCCAGCGCCATCCCCAACAGGAACTGGCGCGAGAACCGCTCGGAGAACAGCAGGTAGGAGGCGAGGGTCACGAAGATCGGGGCGAAGTTGGCGAGCAGGGTGGCGTTGGCGACGCTGGTAAAGCGGATCGACCAGTGCCAGAGCGCCAGGTCGCCGGCGAAGAACAGCCCGGCGGTGACGAGGAGCATGGCGTTGCCGGCCGGCGGCGGCGCCGGCTCCGCCCGGCTGCGAGCGGCGGCGCTGCGGTCTTCGACAAGCTTCCACAGCCACAGGGCCGGCAGCGCCAGGAACAGCCGGTGAAAGGCGGTGGCGGTGGGCGGCAGCTCGCTCAGGCGGACGAAGATCGGGGCGAAGGCGATGCCGGCGGCGCCCGCGAGCAGCGCTGCCAGCGCCCACCGATCGCCGGTCCCCGCCGGCTCCGCCTCGCCGGCCTCGCACGCAGCTTCACCCGGGGGAACACTGGCGCGCGGAAGGCTTCTATGGAGCGGCATCGCCCGCTACTATAGCCAGGAAGCCCGGCGGTCCAGACGTTTGCCGGGCAACGGCGGCGAAGGAGGCTCGCTGCCGGCGGGGCACAAGAGGGTACCGCTCGAGCATGCATGGCCCGACCCGGATCGGGGACGATCCGCGCGCACGCGGCGAGACGCCGCTCATCGGGCCGGACGAGCCTCCGGCCTTCGAGGTGATCAACGCCGACGGCAAGGCGCCGTTGCTGCTGGTCTGCGACCATGCCAGCAACCGGATCCCGGCCGCGTTGGGCGGGCTCGGCCTGCGGCCGGAGGCGCTGCGGCTGCACATCGCCTACGACATCGGCGCCGCCGACCTCACCCGCAGGCTGGCCGCGCGCCTCGACGCGCCGGCGGTGCTCGCCTGTTATTCCCGGCTGGTGATCGACTGCAACCGCCAGCCGGGCGACCCGCAGTCGATCCTCGAAGCCAGCGACGGCGTCGTCATCCCGGGCAACCGGAACCTGAGCGCGGCGGACCAGGAGGCGCGGGCAGATGCCTGCTTCTGGCCCTACCACCATGCCATCGAGCACCTGTTCGCCCGGCTGCGCCGGCGCGGGCCGGAGCCGCTGCTGTTTTCGGTGCACACCTTCACCCCGACCTTCGGCGGCGAGGACCGGTTCTGGGACGCGGGCGTCTTGTGGAACCGCGATCCGCGGATGGCGGTTCCGTTGATCGCGATGCTGCGCCAGGTCGAGGGGCTCGCCATCGGCGACAACCAGCCCTACGCCGGAACCGACCTCGCCTACACGCTGAACCTGCACGCCGGCGCCGCCGGCCTTGCGCATGCGGCCGTGGAGGTGCGTCAGGACCATTGCGAGACGCCTCGGCAGCTGGACCGCTGGGCGGAGATCCTGGGGGACGCCCTCGGCGGTCTGCTCGGGATGGGCAACCTCCACAGGATCGAGCTTTTCTGATGGCGGATCCGCGCCTCACCCTCGGCCTCGAAGAGGAGTACCTGCTGGTCGATCTCGAAACCCGCGAGGTCGCCGCCGATCCGCCGCCGGAGATGCTGGCGGAGTGCGAGGCCCGCATTCCCGATCTGGTGAAGCCGGAGTTCCTCACCTCGCAGATCGAGGTGGCGACGCCGATCTGCCGGACCTGCAGGGAGGCTCGCGCCGAGCTCGCCTGGCTGCGCCGGACCGTGGCCGAAGTCAGCAGCAAGTACGGGCTGGCACCCATCGCCGCCTCCACCCACCCCTTCTCGCAATGGCGCTCGCAGCGCCACACCGACAGGGCCCGCTACCACATCCTCGCCCGCGACATGCAGGCGGTGGCGCGAAGGCTGCTGATCTGCGGCATGCACGTCCACGTCGGCATCGACGACGACGAGCTGCGCATCGACCTGATGAACCAGGTCAGCTACTTCCTGCCGCACCTCTTGGCGTTGTCGACCTCCTCGCCGTTCTGGCTGGGCGAGGACAGCGGGCTGAAGAGCTACCGGCTCAGCGTCTTCGACGAGCTGCCGCGCACCGGGCTGCCGTCCAGGTTCGAGTCCTACGGCGAGTACAAGCGCCACGTGGATGTCCTCGTCCGCGCCGGCGTTTTCGACGACGCCAGCATGCTGTGGTGGGACATCCGCCCGAGCTGCCGGTTCCAGACCCTGGAGATGCGGATCACCGACGTCTGCTCGCGGATCGACGACGCCGTGGCGATCGCCGCGCTCTACCAGTGCATCATCCGCATGCTCGTTCGCCTGCGCAGGGGGAACCAGCGCTGGCGGGCGTACGACAACATGCTCATCGAGGAGAACCGCTGGCGGGCGAAGCGCTACGGCATCGACGAGGGGCTGATCGACTTCGGCAAAGGCGAAGTCGTCCCTTGCGCCGATCTCCTCGAGGAGCTAATCGAGTTGACCAAAGAAGACGCGGAAGCCCTCGATTGCGTGGACGAACTCCTGCACAGCCGCCACATCCTGACGACCGGCACGAGCGCCCATCGCCAGCTCGCCACCTTTGCCGCCGCCATGGATGCGGGACGCACCCGACCGGACGCGCTGTGCAGCGTGGTCGACATGCTGGTCGATGAAACCGTGAGTGGCTTCTGACGATGATCCAGGGGAGGGCGTCCATGTACGTTTCCGACATTCTGAAGGTCAAGGGCGGCGAGGTCGTCTCGATCGCCGCCACCGAGTCCGTCTACGCGGCGCTGTCGCTGTTGGCGGCCAACAAGATCGGCGCCGTGATGGTGACCGATGCGCAGGGCGGGATGGCCGGCATCCTGTCCGAGCGCGACCTGGTCCGGGCCATGCACAAGTACGGCAAGGACCTGTTCGACAAGCACGTGGGCGACCTGATGACCACCACGGTGGTCACCTGCTCGCCGAAGGATCCGGTCGCGGCGATCATGGGCATGATGACCTCGCAGCGCTTCCGCCACGTTCCGGTGCTGGACGACGGCAAGCTGGTCGGGATGATCAGTATCGGCGACGTGGTCAAGAGCCGCATCGAGGAGGCGCAGTTCGAGGTCGATGCGCTGCGCCGCTACATCGCCCTCTAGCCTCCGCGGCTGCGCCCTGGCGGCGGGCGCAGACGGAGCCGGGCCCTGACCGGCCTCAGCGACTGCC
Organism: Rhodospirillales bacterium; assembly: GCA_034382075.1. GTDB lineage: Bacteria > Pseudomonadota > Alphaproteobacteria > Rhodospirillales > Defluviicoccaceae > JAEULH01. Next base: position 13,174 of record JAXMOZ010000056.1, on the reverse strand, counting down.
CGCCGCCGCCGCCGCCGCGGGGCCTTGACGCGGTTCCGACGCCGGCGCGCTGGCTGGGCTACGCCGGCGTTCTTCCGTTCGCCCTGGCCGTCCCGGCCATCTGGCTGGGCTCGGAGGCGGTCTCGGGCTTCGCCGCCTTCGCCGTGGTCCTCTACGGCGCGGTGATCCTCTCCTTCCTCGGCGGCCTGGCCTGGGGCGCAACCTGCGCCGCCACCGTGGACGGGGGCTGGGAGCCGACCCATTCGCGCCTGCTCGCAGCCAGCGTCGTTCCGGCGTTGATCGGCTGGGGAGCGGCGCTGCTGCCCTCAGGCTACGGTCTGGCGGTGCTGGCGCTCTCCTTCGTCGGCGTGCTCGCCATCGACCGGCGGCTCGCCTCCTTGCGAATGGTCCCGCCGTGGTGGATGACGCTCCGCCGCCGGCTGTCGCTGTCGGTCGCGGCGCTGCTGCTGGTTGCGGCTTTCGCCGTCCCGGCCGGCGGCTGACACCAAGGCTTCGTCCGCTGCTCCGTGTTCTCCATCCTCTTGACGCCCGGCGTCGGTAGCCCATCAATCTGAAGGGTGGAGGGGCCTCACTGGCTCCGCATCGTGGCCCTGGGCCGCTGCCTAACGATGTGGCGCGGGCGCTGATCAGGAAATTGGCCGCTGACACCGCGCCTTGCGGCGTGCCGGCCACCGGCGTCCAACGAGGCTAATTAGCCAGGATGGCACGACAGGCATCCCATCCTGTCGCACTTTCTCCTGAACAGCTAGCGCGATACAATTCTGACGGATATAACATAAAGCCGGGGTTGCGTAGTCGAAGAAGCATTAAGAGAAAGTTGTACTTTACGAGAAGGCTCCCAACCTAAGAAGGTTCACCTGATGCCTGCAAACGGAAGCGGTCAAGAAACATATCTTTGGTATCAGGCACGTAATACGGCAGACTGAGACGTGATGTTGTACTGATCACAGGTTTGCGCTATCCTATGGCGTGTTTGTTCTATGTCGTCAAACTCAACACGTACGGGCGTTCTGAAGTACTTGCTTAGAGACTCGTCTTTTCCAGTGGGCTCATTGTATATTTGTTGAAGCTGCTGCAAGGAGATGGAAGATCCGCCTGCGATAACTGTATCCGTGGCCGCAGGCAGCTTGTCCTGAGAATCTGGGTCATGAAGATTATCGTTCATTTCGCCCCGCCATAGAGATAGTGGGAAGTTCGATGCCTTCGAAGCCATGCGGCTACTCCAGCACGGTTTGCAGAGCATCCTCCGCTCGAACCTAAAGGTAGGCCTTTTCGCCGCGGGCAGAAAACCTGTTTATAGTCCCGCACGTCCGCCTGACACAGCGCGCAACGATCACCTTTTTGAGGATCAACGGGATGGCTGCAAGCGATTCATGAGGCTTGGTTGGAATGGGCTATGCGGTTGATGGTTAATTACGAGGTAAGTAGCAGCAAGGCTGAATGATGGCGCAGCAGTGGAACGCGGCGCGCTACGGGGCAGAGGCCCGCTTCGTCGCCGACCTGGCGGCGCCGCTGGTCGACCTGCTCGCCCCGCGGGCGGGGGAAGAAATCCTCGATCTCGGCTGCGGTGACGGCGCGCTGTCCGTGGCAATCCAGGAGCGCGGCGCCAAGGTCATCGGGATCGACGCCAGCGGCGAGATGGTCGCGGCCGCCCGAGCGCGGGGCATCGACGCCCGGGTGATGCCGGGCGAGGCGATCGCGTTCGAGCGCGCCTTCGACGCGGTGTTCAGCAACGCGGCGCTGCACTGGATGGACCTCGCGGCCGTATGTGCGGGCGTCGCCCGGGCGCTGAAGCCGAACGGCCGGTTCGTCGCGGAGATGGGCGGCGAGGGCAATGTCGGCAGCGTCGTGGCCGCGCTGGAACAGGCCTTTCGCCGCCGCGGGCTGAAGCCGCCGAGACCCTGGATCTTTCCCTCGCCGCAAGCGCTTGCCGCGCTGCTGGCGAATGAAGGCTTCCGGATCGAGGCGCTCGAGTTGTTCGAGCGGCCGACGCGGCTTCCCGGCGACCTCTCGGACTGGCTCGAAGTCTTCGCCGGCGACTACCTGGCGCTGCTCCCCGCGGCCGAGCGGAGCGGATTGGTCGAGGAGGTCCGGGCGGCACTCTCCCCGCGCCTTTGTTCCGACGGCGGCTGGACGCTCGACTACGTCCGCCTGAGGTTCTGCGCGCGGCTTTGCCAGGGGGACGACGCGCACCCGCCGGAAGCTGCTCCAGGGTCAGCGATGACGAGGCGGAGATGACATCCTGTACCGTCATGGCCGCACTAGTTGCGGCCATCCATCGGGCTTCGGCGCGATCCCCGTCGTGGACGGCCGGGACAAGCCCGGCCGTGACGGCTGACAAACCGAGAGCCGTGCGCGCTGCGGCGATGCACCGGGCGTTACAACGGCATCATCGCGATCCGCGAAGTGGCGTGGCGGTGCCTCATCGGAGGCAGGGGATATCCGCGTCGGCCTCGCCTCCTCGCAATGACCGCGTTCTTGTTCTGAGGCAACGCGATCACAAGCTGCTCCAGGGTCAGCAATGACGAGGCGGAGATGACATCCTCTACCGGCATGGCCGCACTCGTTGCGGCCATCCATTTAGCTCCGGCGGGATGCCGCTCATGGACGGCCGGGACAACCCCGGCCGTGACGGCCGATAAACCGAGAGCCGTGCGCGGTGGCGTAAAGGCGGTCTTTCTGCCGAGGATGGCGCTGCTGGCAGCAATCCTTGCCCCCGGCGCCGCCAGCGCCGACGCCATGGACGCGGCGCTGCTCCAGGGCCTGGACAAGGTGACCGCGCGCATCTCCACCATCGAGGCCGCGGTGGGCCGGCCCGTGCGCTTCGGCACCCTCGAGATCGTCGCCCGCCACTGCGACAAGACGCCGCCGGAGGAACGGCCCGAGGCCGCCGCCTTCCTGCAGATCTCCGAGATCAAGCAGGGCGAGCCGACCGAACTGCTGTTCTCCGGCTGGATGTTCGCCTCCAGCCCGGCGTTGTCGGCGCTGGAACACCCGATCTACGACGTCGTCGTCGTCGACTGTGTCGCAAGCTCCAGCGCCCCCGCCGACAGCTCGTCCTCGCCCAAGCCGGAGTAGAACGTCGCCCGCTGCTGCAGGGCGTCGTCGAGCATCTGCAGGTAGACCGGGTTCGGGATCTCCACCGCGCCGAACTGGCGCAGGTGGTCGGTGATGAACTGGGTGTCGAGCAGGGTGAAGCCGCCGCGGCGCAGCAGGGCGACGAGATGGACCAGCACGATCTTGCTGGCGTCGGTCGCCCGCGAGAACATGCTTTCGCCGAAGAAGGCTCCGCCCAAAGCCATGCCGTAGAGCCCGCCCACCAGCCGGCCGTCGCGCCAGGCCTCGATGCTGTGGGCGCGGCCGAGGTCGTGGAGCCTGATGAAAACCCTGGTGATCTCGGCGTTGATCCAAGTTTCCGGATGCAGCGGCCTCGGCGCGGCGCAGCCGGCGATCACGCCGGCGAAGTCGTGGTTGCAGGTGATGGCGTAGGGGCGCCTGCGGATCGTCTTCGCCAGCCGCCTCGGCAGGTGGAAGCCGTGGAGCGGCAGGATCCCGCGCGCGTTCGGCGCCACCCAGTGCACGTGCGGGTCATGCCGGTTGCTCGCCATCGGGAAGATCCCGATGGAGTACGCCCGGATGACCATCTCCGGGGTCAGCCGGTAGCTTCCGCCGCCGTGCTTGATGACCGTGCTCCCACGAACTCTTCCAGCCAATGAACATGATAGGTTCCGGCGCGGAAGTCCTCCGCCTCGAGCACGCTGAGGTGAAGCGGGATGGTGGTGGGGATCCCGTCGATCACATACTCGTTGAGCGCCCGGTGCAGCCGCATCAGGCAGATCTCGCGGCTCGGGCCATGGACGATCAGCTTGGAGATCATGCTGTCGTAGTAGGGCGGAACCACGTATTTCGAATAGAGCGCCGAGTCGACGCGGACGCCCAGGCCGCCAGGCGGGTGATAGTCGCCGACGCGGCCGGGCACGGGCATGAAGGTGTCCGGGTTCTCGGCGTTGATCCGACACTCGATGGCGTGGCCGGAAAAGCGCACGTCCTCCTGGGTGTAGCCCAACGGCGCGCCGGCGGCGACCCGGATCATCTCCCGAACCAGGTCCACCTCGCAGACCATCTCGGTCACCGGATGCTCGACCTGCAGCCGGGTGTTCATCTCGATGAAATAGAAGGCGCCGTCGGCGTAGAGGAACTCCACCGTGCCGACGCTGCGGTAGCCGAGCGCGGTCGCCGCACGCACGGCGACGGCGCCGATCTGCTTGCGCTGGGCGTCCGAGAGCGCCGGCGACGGCGCCTCCTCCAGCACCTTCTGGTGGCGGCGCTGCATCGAGCAGTCGCGCTCGCCGAGGTGGACGACCGCACCATGCAGGTCGGCCAGGATCTGCACCTCGATATGCCGCGGCCGCGCCAGATACTTCTCCAGGTACAGCTCGCCGTTGCCGAACGCCGACGCCGCCTCGGCGCGGGCCAGGTCCATGGCCCCCTTCAGGTCGGCCGGATCGTCGACGACCTTCATCCCCCGGCCGCCGCCGCCGGCGGCCGCTTTCACCAGCACCGGATAGCCCACCGCCGCGGCGATGGCGCCGGCGTCGTCCTCGTTCTCGATCGGCCCTTCCGAGCCCGGGATCACCGGGATCCCGACCTCGCGGCAGAAGCGCTTGGCCGCCACCTTGTCGCCCATCAGCCGGATATGGTCCGGCGACGGGCCGATGAAGGCGATGCCGTGCTCCTCGACCATGGACGCGAACTCGGCGTTCTCGCTCAGGAAGCCGTAGCCGGGGTGAATGGCGTCGGCGTTGCTGATGGTCGCCGCCGACAGGATCGCGACCGGGTTGAGGTAGCTCTCGGACGCCGCCGGTGGGCCGATGCAGATCGACTCGTCGGCCAGGCGCACGTGCATGGCGCTGGCGTCGGCGGTGGAATGCACCGCAACCGAGCGGATGCCCATGTCGCGGCAGGCGCGGAGGATGCGCAGCGCGATCTCGCCTCGGTTGGCGATGAGGACCTTCTGGAACACGGGCTGCGGACCTAGCCTACTCGATGATCAGCAGCGGCTCGCCGTATTCGACGGGCACGCCGTTGCTGACCAGGATGCGGGTGACGACGCCGGCGTGGGGCGCCTTGATCGGGTTGAACACCTTCATCGCCTCGATGAGCAGCACCGTCGCCCCCGCCTCCACCGTATCGCCCACCCTGACGAAGGGCGGCTGGGACGGCTCGGCGGTGGTGTAGACGACGCCCACCATCGGCGAGGTGACCAGGCCTGGGTGATCGAGCACGGCGTCGGCTTCGCGCGCCGGCGCCGCTGCCGCCGCCATGTGCGCGCCTACCGCCGGCACGGAGGCCACGGGCTGGGCGTTGCGGGCGACGCGCACCCGAAGATCGCCCAGCGCATACTCGATCTCGCTCAGCCCGGTTTCGCTCAACAGGCTCGCCAGTTCCCGGACCAGGTCCGGGTCGAACTCGGCGGTCTTCTTCGCTGCGGCCATGGTCCGCCTTTCGTTCAAGCGTGGCGCTCCTCGATCTTCGCCGCGGCCTCGATGGCGAGCTCGTAGCCCAGCGGCCCGAGGCCGCAGATCACGCCAACAGCCGCCTTGGAAACGTAGGAGACGTGGCGAAAGTCCTCGCGGCGGAAAATATTGGAGAGATGGACCTCGAAAACGGGGAGGCCCGAGGCAAGGAGCGCATCGAGGATGGCGATCGAGGTGTGGGTGTAGGCTCCGGCGTTGATGATGATCGCGGCGAACCGGCCGTCCGCCTGCTGGATCCAGTCGACGAGCTGGCCTTCGGCGTTGCTCTGCCGCCAGTCGAGGCCAAGCCCCAGGGCCTCCGCCCGGCGCCGGCACACCGCCTCGATGTCGGCCAGTGTCTCGCGGCCATAGATCTGCGGCTCGCGCCGGCCGAGCAGGTTCAGGTTCGGTCCATTGAGAACGAGGATTTGCGCGGTCATCGGCGGAAAGGCGCCTGCAAGCGGAGGCCGCGCTTATACCATGGCCTCCTGCTTGTGTAACCTCGGCGTTGGATTATCTTGGGCTCGCGCGAGAAGCCCTCGAGGGCCGGCGCCGTTCAGCAAAATCATGGGGCGGGACACACACTTGAGCGACATGCGCGTGACCATCAACGGCGAGCAGCGGCTGGTGTCGGCGCCGCTCACCATCGACCGGCTCCTCACCGACATGGGCCTCGATCCGCGCAAGGTCGCGGTCGAGCGCAACCTGGAGATCGTCTCCCGCTCTGGCTACGGCGAGATCACGGTCGCCGACGGCGACCGGATCGAGATCGTCCATTTCATCGGCGGCGGCGCCCCCGATGTGCCGAGTGCGGATGCGGCCGCCGACGATCCGTTGGTGATCGCGGGCAAGCCCTATCGCTCCCGGCTGCTGGTCGGCACCGGCAAGTACCGCGACTTCGAGGAGACGGCGCGGGCCATCGAGGCCTCCGGCGCCGAGATCGTCACCGTCGCGGTCCGCCGGGTGAACGTCACCGACCGCGGCAAGCCGATGCTGGTCGATTACGTCGATCCCAAGACCTACACCTATCTGCCCAACACCGCCGGCTGCTACACCGCCACCGACGCGGTGCGCACCCTGCGGCTGGCCCGCGAGGCCGGCGGCTGGGACCTGGTCAAGCTCGAGGTTCTCGGCGACCAACAGACCCTCTGCCCACACATGGCCGAAACCCTGACCGCGGCGGAGACGCTGGTCGCGGAGGGCTTCAAGGTCATGGTCTACTGCACCGACGACCTGATCTTCGCGAAACGGCTGGAGGAGATGGGGTGCGTGGCGATCATGCCGCTCGCCGCTCCCATCGGCTCGGGCCTGGGGATCCAGAACGCCATCAACATCCGCCTGATCGTCGAGCGGGCGAGGGTTCCGGTGCTGGTGGACGCCGGGGTCGGCACCGCCTCGGACGCGGCCGTGGCAATGGAGCTCGGCTGCGACGGGGTGCTGATGAACACCGCCATTGCCGAGGCCAAGGATCCGATCCTGATGGCCCAGGCCATGCGCCTGGCGGTGCAGTCGGGACGGCTGGCCTACCGCGCCGGGCGGATGGCGAAGAAGCGCTACGCCGATCCGTCCTCGCCGCTCGCCGGCCTGATCTAGGCGCCCGCCGGAGGTTTTTCCCCGCACTTGCCTAGTTGTTAGGCACGGCGGCGGATCTGGGCAAGACGCGGGCAACCCGTAATGGACGGCTGCGCGCGCCGGGCTGGCCGATCCGGCGGGCCGGCGAGCGTGCATGGCCTTCTGCGCGCCGTTCGCGACTGGCACGGCGATTGCTGATTGGGCCGGGAAACGACAAGGCATAGCCCAGTAAGGGTTGCGGGGACGGGGAGACGATGGCGTTCGACGAGATGCGCGGTGCCGAAAACGGCGTGCGGAATGCGTATCGGGCCTACCAGCGCTGGCTGGAGACCACGCCCGTCGAGCGCCTGATCGAGAAGCACCAGCAGGCCGACCTGATCTTCCGCCGGCTCGGCATCACCTTCGCCGTTTACAGCAGCGACGAGGGCGCCGAGCGGCTGATCCCGTTCGACGTCATCCCCCGCATCCTCGACGCCGAGGAGTGGAAGATCGTCGGCAGCGGCGTTTGCCAGCGGGTCCGCGCGATCAACGCCTTCCTCGACGACGTCTACCACGAGCAGCACATCCTCCGCGCCGGCCGGATCCCCCGCGACCTGGTCCTGAACAACCCCTGCTTCCGCCCCGAGGTCCTCGGTCTCGACCTGCCGCGCAACATCTACGTCCACATCGCCGGCATCGACGTGGTCCGCGTCTCCGCCAACGAGTTCTACGTGCTGGAGGACAACGCCCGGGTCCCGTCCGGGGTTTCCTACATGCTGGAGAACCGGGAGACGATGATGCGGCTGTTCCCGGACCTGTTCGCCTCGCACCCGGTCGCCCCGGTCAACCACTACCCGGAAGTGCTGCTGCGCACCCTGCGCGCCGCCGCCCCGCCCGGCGTGGTCGAGCCCACGGTGGTCGTGCTCACTCCCGGCTTCTACAACAGCGCCTACTTCGAGCACGCGTTCCTGGCGATGCAGATGGGCGTGGAGCTGGTCGAGGGACCGGACCTGTTCGTCGAGGACGACCTGGTCTACATGCGCACGACAGACGGGCCGAAGCGCGTCGACGTCATCTACCGGCGGATCGACGACGACTACATCGACCCCCTGGCCTTCAACCCGGAGTCGACGCTGGGCGTCCCCGGGCTGCTGTCGGTGGTGCGCAACGGCCGGGTGGTGCTGGCCAACGCCATCGGCACCGGCGTCGCCGACGACAAGGCCGTCTACTGCTACGTTCCCGACATGATCGACTTCTACCTGGGCGAGAAGCCGATCATCAACAACGTCCCCACCTACCGGCTCTCCGACCCGGACGATCGCGGTCACGTGCTGGATCATCTGGAGGAGCTGGTGGTCAAGGAGGTGGGCGGCTCCGGCGGCTACGGCATGCTGATCGGCCCGACCAGCACCTCGGAGCAGCGCTTCGAGTTCCGCAAGAAGATCCTGGCCGATCCGGACAACTTCATCGCCCAGCCGACGCTGAGCCTGTCGACCTGTCCGACGCTGGTGGACGCCGGCATCGCCCCGCGCCACGTCGACCTGCGCCCGTACGTGCTCACCGGCGAGACGACCACGGTGGTGCCCGGCGGGCTCACCCGGGTGGCGCTGAGGGAGGGGTCGCTGGTGGTCAATTCGTCCCAGGGCGGCGGGACGAAGGACACCTGGGTGTTGGAGGCCTAAAGACCGTGCTCGGGCGCACCGCCAACAGCGTTTACTGGATGGCACGGCTGGTCGAGCGGGCCGAGAACATGGCCCGGCTGCTGGCCAGCACCTACCACATGTCGCTGATGCCGGTTGCCGGCGGCAACGACGGCCAGCAGTGGGAGGCGCCGCTCCGGCTCGCCGGCGACCGCGAGGCCTTCCTCGAGCGCTACGGCGAGATCACGCCGGGCACCGTGCTGCAGTACATGGTGCTCGATCCGGACAACGTCGCCAGCATCCGCTCGGCGGTGCGCCAGGCCCGTGAGAACGCCCGGGCGACCCGGCCGGAGCTCACCACCGAGGTGTGGGAAGGCATCAACCAGACCTACATCGAGCTGGAGAGCCTGTCCTACAGCAAGATGGTGGACCAGGGCTTTCGCGAGTTCTTCGACTGGGTGAAGGAGCGCTCGCACCTGTTCCGCGGCGCCATCTACGGCACCATGCGCCGGGGCGACGCCTTCACCTTCTCGCGGCTCGGCACCTTCATCGAGCGCGCCGACAACACCGCCCGCTTCCTCGCCATCAAGTGGGAGATCCTGACCCCGTCGACGGGCGGCAGACCGCTGGCCGCCGAGGACTATTACCGCTGGGGGGCGCTGCTTCGCGCCTTCAGCGCCTTCAAGGCCTACCGCGAGGTCTATTCCGGGATCATCGAGCCGCGCCGGGTCGCCGAGCTGCTGGTGCTGCGCCAGGACATGCCGCGCTCGCTTGCCGCCTGCACCGACGAGGTCTATGAGATCCTTGGCGACGTTCGCCCCGACGCCGCTTGCACCCGTCTCGCCACCCAGATACACGACGGGCTGCAGCGTCAGCGGATCGACGGCATCCTGCGCTCGGGGCTGCCGCGCTTCCTCAACGGCTTCGTCGGCCGCAACAACCAGCTCCATTCGCAGATCGAGCAGGAGTTCATGTTGGTCCTATGAGACTGACCATCCAGCACGAGACGCGCTACCGCTTCGACCGCCCGGCGCAGCACTCGATCCAGTACCTGCGGCTCACGCCCCGGCCCGACCTGAGCCAGGCCGTCATCGCCTGGCAGGTGAGCACGCCCGGGCAGATGCGCCGCTGGATCGACGGCTTCGGCAACACCGCGCACGTGTCGGTGCACAACGGCGTCCACGACGAGGTGCCGGTGCTGGTCCGCGGCGAGATCGTGACATTCGACACCCATGGCGTGCTGCCGTCGGACGACGGACTGCCGCCGCGGATGTTCCTCCGCCCGACGCCCTTCACCCAGGTGGACGAGCCGATCCGCGAGCTGGTCCAGCCGCTGCTGGAGCGGGTTCGCGACGAAGGCCCGATCGCCGGGCTGCATTCGCTGATGTGGGCGCTGCACAATTCGGTCGCCTACAGCCCGGGCATCACCGACATCTCCAGCACCGCCTCCGAGGCGCTGGCCCACGGCCGCGGCGTCTGCCAGGACTACGCCCACCTGTTCATCGCCGGCGCCCGGGTGCTCGGGATCCCGGCGCGCTACGTCAGCGGTTACCTCTATACCGACGAGGGCTCGCTCGCCAGCCACGCCTGGGCGGAGGCCTACGTCGACGACCTCGGCTGGGTCTCGTTCGACGGCGCCAACAGCCAGTGCGCCACCGACGCCTACGTCCGCCTCGCCGTCGCCTTCGACTACGCCGGCGCGTCGCCGATCCGCGGCGTCCGCAAGGGCGGCGGCATCGAGGAGATGTCGGTTCTGGTCAAGGTGATGCAGAGCGAGAACGACGGGCAGTAGCGTCTGCGGGCGGCGAGCTGCTTCCCGACGGCGGAAGTTTCAGCCTATACTGTTAGTCCCATGAGAATATTCTGTTGCTTGAGAAGCGCGCAGGTATTGTCCTCTGCGGCATGGAGCATTTCATGAGTCAGTGGGACATAAAGTGGCTAGAGACGAACTTCGAGGGGTTCCGGAGGGATCGGTACCCCAGCCATCCCGCGTCGCAAGCATTCGAGCGCTTCACCATCCGCCAGATCCTGAAAGACACTGACCTCTCCGACGATGAGATAGAATCTGGCATTGTCGCGGGTGGTGACGACGGCGGCATAGACGGTATCTATTTCTTCGTCAACCGCGCTCTCGTCCAGGATGAGACAGACCTACCCGAAGAAGCGCTCTCCGCCGAGCTTGTCATTTTCCAAGCCAAACTCGAGGCGGGCTTCTCTGAGGACGCTGTTATCAAACTGGAGGCTTTCACAAGGGATCTGCTGGACCATAGCCGCGACGTCGATGGCATGGTTCATCTGAATTCTGACGCGCGAGAGGGAATTCGTAGATTTCGGCGTTGCTATACAGCAATCTTGGGCAGCCAGCACAGCATGAAGGTCACATATGCATACGCAACGAAAAGCGACCAGCCGCCGAATCAGAAGGTGAACATCCGCGTCAATGCTTTGCGTTGTTACGTTCAACAGCAACTGTCCGACGCTAAATTCTCCTTCGAGTTCTGGGGGGCTCAACAACTGCTGACGGCTGCACGTCGTGCTCCCAAAACACAGCAAACTTTACAGATTTCAAAGCAGTTCACTGCCGACGACGGGTCCGCGGTGTGCCTAGTCAAGCTGGGGAGCCTCGCGACACTGCTTCGGGACGAGCACGGAGAGATCCGCCGCAGCATGCTCGAGCCGAACGTGCGCGACTATCAAGGGGTAAGGAACCCGGTCAACAAGGCGATCCGGCAGACCCTCGCCTCCTCCACCCCAACGTCGGAGTTTTGGTGGTTAAACAACGGTGTAACGATTATTGCTTCGAAATGTTCAGTTGTTGGGAACAAAATTGTCATCGAAAAGCCAGAAGTCGTAAACGGGCTGCAGACGACTTATGAGATATTTCAGTTTTTTAAGGATAAGCCGACGATGGATGACGCGAGAAATGTGCTAGTTCGCGTCATTGTGCCGCCGGATGAGCAAATCAGGAGTGCCATCATCCGCGCCACGAACTCGCAAACTCCAATTCCTGAAGTGTCTCTCCGCGCAACTGACCCAATTCACTTCGACATCGAAGAGAAGTTTCGACTTTACCAGTTGTACTATGAGCGCCGGAAAGGAGAGTATAGGGAACTCAAGAAGCCAGCCGACCAGATTATCAGCATTCAGGCGTTGGCGCGCGCCGTCATCGCCATGCTGTTGCGCCAGCCCAACAACGCTTACGCGACACCGGCGCGCGTCCTGAAGGCGGACTACGACAAGATATTCTGTGTGGATTATAGCCGAGATATGTTCGTCGTGTGTATGCTGGTCCAGCGTTGTGTAGACCGGTACCTTGCTTCGCGCGACGAGCTTAGGGCAGAGCGGTCTATCATCAGGTATTACGTATCGATGACAGCAACCTGCCTAATGCTCAACAAGGCGAGCGAACCAACTGACAAGGAGCTTGCCGCCGCGCTTCCGGCGGCCGTCAAGGGGCTGGACAAGAGGATGCTGGATGATAGCGCCTCAGTGGTAACCGCTGCATACCAGCAGCACGGTGGCACCGAGACCATCGCCAAGGGGCCGGAGATGCGCCAGACTATACTGACCAATCTGGCGTCTCGCTTCGTGCCGGTAGAAGCTCGCGGACAAGAGCGGTGAAGCGGGAAGACCGGCGATAACTGTGGAGCGGGTGATCGAACGGATGGTCGCTCCTATTCCCTCTACCCTTCCTTCGGCTGCAGATTCAGCGACGCCGAGTTGATGCAGTAGCGCTGGCCGGTGGGTTCGGGCCGTCGGGGAAGACGTGGCTCGGCCGGCGTCGCGGTTGAGTCGCGGTTGCCGGCGGGCCGCTGCCGTTGCATAACGGGCGCATGCAGCGGATCGGCGTCATCGGCGGCGGCGCATGGGGGACGAGCCTCGCCCTGCTCGCGCGGCGCGCCGGCCGCGCGGTGACGCTGTGGGCGCGGGAGCCCGAGGTCGTCGAGGGCATCAACCGCGACCACCGCAACCAGACCTATCTCCCGGGCGTGGCCCTGGATCCCGAGATCCGCGCGGTGTCCGACCCCCGCGCGGCGATCTGCGCCGACGCGGTGATCCTGGCCGTGCCGGCACAGCACCTGCGGGCATTGCTGTCCACGGTGGCGGGGCATTGGCCGGCCGGCGTTCCCGCCGTGATCTGCGCCAAGGGCATCGAGCGCGGCACCTGCGCGCTCATGAGCGAGATCGTCGAGGAGGCGCTGCCCCAGGCGCCGCCGGTCGTCCTCAGCGGCCCCAGCTTCGCCGCCGAGGTCGCCCGCGGGCTGCCGGCGGCGGTGGTGCTGGCCGCCGCCCAGCCGCACCTGCGCGAGGTCCTGCCTCCGGCGCTCAGCACGCCGTTCTTCCGCATCTACTCGAGCGACGACGTCATCGGCGCCGAGATCGGCGGCGCGGTGAAGAACGTGCTGGCGATCGCCTGCGGCATCGTCCGCGGCCGGCGCATGGGCGACAACGCCCGCGCCGCGCTGA
>JAXMOZ010000055.1:0-24180 GCA_034382075.1 Rhodospirillales bacterium | reverse complement strand
CCTTCGTCGCCACCTTCGTGTTCTGCCTCATCGTCCTGCGCACGGTCAGCGGCGCCGACGAGAGCAGCACCATCTTCGTGCCGAACATTTCCATCGCGCTGGCCATGCTGCTCGCCATCGCCAGCCTCGCCGTGCTCATCTACTTCTTCCAGCATGTCCCAGACAGCGTCCACATCTCGATGATGGTGTCCAAGGTCGGCTTGCGGATGCATGCGCTGATCGACGAGCTTTACCCGACGGGCTTCGGCGAGGCGGGGGAGGAAGACCCGCTGGAGGCGGACTATGCGCTCGGCGCCGGCGCCATCGAGGACGCGGTCCCGGTCTACGCCAAGGTGTGCGGGTATGTCGGCCACATCGACCCGCGCTCACTCATGGACACGGCGCGGCGCAAGAACCTGGTCGTCTGGGTGAGCGCGCGTCCCGGCGCCTTCGTCGACCCGGCGGTGCCGCTGGCCTTCGTCAAGCCCGGCGATCGGGTCGACGGCTGGACGCGCAAGCGGATCCGGGCCGGCTACATCGTCGGCAGGAAACGCACGGAGACCCAGGACCTGCTGTTCCTGGTCAGCCAGTTGGTGGAAGTGGCGGGAAAGGCGCTGTCGCCCGGCATCAACGACCCGGTCACCGCCATGACCTGCCTGGACTGGCTGACCAGCGGCCTGATCCAGTTCGCCGGGCGCAGTGTGCCCAGCGCCTGCCGGCACGACGAAGACGGCGTGCTGCGGGTCGTCGCCCAACCTGTCACCTTCGCCGAGCTTGCCGACGCGGCGTTGGCCAAGGTCCGTCCGTACGTGGAGACCGACCCGAACGCGGCCATGCACATGATGGACAACCTGGGGCGGCTAACGCACCATCTGGGCGACGCGGACCAAGCCCGCGTCGTCAAAGCGCACGCGGCCGACCTGAACGAGGGCTGCCAACGCGAACTCGGCCATCCGACGGATCGCGAGGCGGTGGCCAGCCGGTTCAGGTTCGTCTGCCAGGAGCTTCTGCCACATCTTGGCCCAGATCCGGCTTCAGCTTAGATGCGTACCTGGGCAACAACAAACTTGCGGGCCGGCGATCGTGTGTCACATCTGGCGAAGGCCTCGGCCGCAGCGGAGAGGGGGATGCAAAGGATGACCATAATGAAATTGCCGAGGGCAGCGAGTTCCCTTGCCGTTTTGGCCCTGCTTGCCTCCGCCGGCACGGCGCAGGCGACCAACGGGACGGCGGGCAGCACGGAGTCCACATCCCAGTCGGGGGCCGTGACGCCGCCGCCCACCGAGATCACCATCACCGGCGACCCTGAAACCACCCCGCCCGGCGGCGGCGGCCCAATCGTGCTGGACGGCGACTACGCGGTGGCCGCCGGGGGGACGCCGAGCACGGCCGTGCTCGGCGCCGTCACCTTCGATCCGGCCGGCACGGTGGTCGGAGGCTCGCTCAGCTTCATCGGCGCTTCCGGCTTTGCGCCGACGCCGACCCCGACCCCCACACCGACACCGCCGGCGACGGCGGGAGGCGCCACGCTGGTCCCGGCGGTCGCGACGCCGAGCGTGACCACGACGACCGGCGGCGACGTGGTCGATGGCGGCGACGGCGGCCTGCCTCCAACCGATCCCGGCGGCCCCACCGATCCCGGAACCGGCGGCGGCGCCACCGTCACCGATTGCACCGTCACCGGCGGCAGCTACACGCTCGCCGCAGGCGGCGGCGGCGAGGCGCAGCTGCAGCTCGACTGCGCCGGCAGCGCGCTGGCGGCGACCTGGCGCCTGTTCGTCACCGGCACCCAGGGGATGGCGGTGGCACAGCAGTTCCGCGCCGTTCAGCTGGAGGCGCTGCCAAGCGCCGTGAACGCGGAGATCGTCGACCTGACCCTGACGCTGCGCTAGGGCCACCAAGCCGCCGGGTCTCCCGGCATCCTCCTCGACGTCATCGGCACGGCCGCGGCTCTCCGATCCGCGGCCGTTGCTTTTTCCTTTGCGCGTGCCTCCGCCGGGCCGGTTGCGCTATGACGGCTACGGACACCGAGCAGGGGAGCACGCCATGAAGGTCTTCGACGCCATCACCCGCATCGATCTGCCGGAAGCGGTGGAGGCAGACGGCGAAACCCGCAAGAACCCCGCGTTCGAGATCGAGATCGTGGCCAACGGCGAGATCCCCTTCCCGCAGGTGATCCTTCACGCCCAGGACGGCCAGCGCATCATCGGCCCGGACGCCATCGAGCGCGCCCCAGGCGAAGCCGGCGAGGCCAGCTACCTCGTCCACGTCCCCGCCGGGCTCGTCTCCGCCGGCGAGGTCAGGGTGCAGATCGAGGGCTGCCGGAAGGCGGACTGGCGGAGCGCCGGCGGCGGCGACTGGGTCAAGGCGTTCGGCAGCATGCAGGTCAAGGCGAAGCCGGCGCCGCGGAGGGCCGCGGCCACCGCCGCCGGCGCCGTGACCCTCTACTTCGGCATCCACAAGCACATGCACCAGCCGTACTACAATACGACGGACGCCAACTACTGGGACGGGGAGAAGGACGGGATCTTCGGCTCGCGCACCGGCAACTACACGGGGTTCGTGCCCGCCGCCGTGCGCCAATACGCAGACGCCGGCCTCCCTCATGCCGGGCTTTCGACCAGCTGGTCCGGGTCGCTGATCGAACAGCTCGACCGCTGCGCCCGCGACGGCCTGTGCGGCGGCGCCTTCTCGGGGTGGAACGGCGCGCTCCGCGCCCTCGCTGGCGAGAGAACCGCGCTCGGCCATCCGCGCTGCGACTTCAGCGCCTTCGGCTTTTATCACCCGCTGATGGCGCTGATCCCCGCGCGCAACATCGTCAAGCAGGTGGAATGGCACCGCCGCATCGTCCGCGACGCCTTTGGCGTCGAGGCATCGTCGGTAATGTTTCCGCCGGAGACCGCTTTCCACGTCCGCATGATCCCGGCGCTCAAAGAGGCCGGCGTCGAGGCGATCATCTACGACTCGATCCACCGCTTCCGCGCCTGCAGGGACTACCCCTACGCCGGGATGAGCGAGGGCATGCTGCCGCCGAACCCGGCGGAGCAGGTCAACCCGCCCATGGACGACTGGCTGCAGCTCCACAACATCTGGGCCGGATCGAAGATCTCGCCCGGCCTGCTCAAGCCGGAGTACGTCGGCTACGAGGACGTCGACGGGGCGGTGCACAAGATGATCTGCGTCCCGGCCGAGCGCTACATCGGCAACGAGGACGCCCGCGGCGGCTTCGGCGCGCTGCAGTACCCGAGCGTCCTGGGTCAGGTCTACGACAGGATCGTCTCGGACGGCAGCTTCGATCCGAAGCATCCGCCGTTCTTCCTGCTCCACTCCGACGGCGACAACCACGGCGGCGGCGCCGACAGCTACTACCACCACAACACCGCCGGCCTGGTCCGCTGGCTCCAGGAGGACCCGCGCTTCGAGCTCACCGGCGTGCTCGACTACCTCGAGCGCTTCCCACCCGATCCGGCCGAGGTGGTCCACATCGAGCCGGGCTCGTGGAGCGGCGCCGACAACGGCGACCCGCAGTTCATGAAGTGGTTCAGCCGCTACAACGAGCCGTACTCGCCGGACCTGAACTCCTGGGCGGTGCTGACGGCCTTCCAGAACATGGTCCACAGCCTGGAGGACGCGGAGCCGGGGCACCCGGCGCTCACCGATGTGATCCGGCTGATGCTGACGGCGGAGACCAGCTGCTACTGGTACTGGACCGGCCAGCACGTCTGGGACCAGCAGGTGACCAACGCCGCCAACGTCGGCCACGGGCTGATCCGCGGCGCGGTTGCCGCCATTGCCGGGCGCGACCGGACCCCGCCCACGATCTTCGCCCCCTGGGTGGTCCCGGAGAACCCCGGCGGGCAGACCTGGGGCCAGGGCTGCCTGCGCGAGGCGCCGCGCCAGGGCGTGGTCCACACCTTCGTTTTCGACATCGCCGGGCTCAGGCGGGTCGAGGTGGTGTTGCGAACGGCGGGCGGCGAGCAGCGCCTCGCGATGCGCAACCACGGCCCCTACCCCTCGCAGACCGGGGCCGCAGCGGTCGGCGACTACTGCACCGCCGAGCTTCCCGTCGGCGCCGGCGACGTGCGCTACTACATCGAGGCCGAGGACGGCCGCGGCAACGTCGCCCGCGGCGCCCTGGAGCGGATCTTCCTCGCCTGAGCTCGGTGCGGGCCCTCACCCCGGCCCTCTCCCACGCGAAGACGCGCGGGAGAGGGAGCCGCTGCGGCAAGATCCCGGCGAACTTTCCCTCTCCTGCGGCGAAGCCGTGGGAGAGGGAGGGACCCGCGAGCTCCTGCGAGCGGGAGGGTGAGGGCGGTTTCATGAGCGCCGCGCCGGCGAGCACGCCTCAGTCGGTCTCCGCATCCCGCGCCGCCCGCCGCAGCGCGTCCGGCTCTGCCGGCGGCGGGTTGTCGGGGATCTCGCCCGGCCGGTAGTCGGGCAGCCGGCTCGCCGGGCCGATGGCGAGCAGCGCGGCGCCGGCCATGACCAGCAACGCCATCTTCAGCGCATTCAGCCGCGCCTCGGTGTTGATGCGCACCGCCTCCTCCACCTGCGCCGCCGTCGCCGTCGTCCCGTCCAGGATGGCGAGCAGCCGGTCGTTGGTGACGAAGGTGATGGCGTCGAGGTTGAGCTGGCTCTGCACCTCGGGCGGGAAGGCCTCGTTGTCGGCGAGCCTGGCGAAGATCATGCTGCTCAGCAGGCCCACCAGCACTGCGCCTGCGACCGCGGTGCCGACGGCGGTCGCGAGGTTCTGGGTGGTGCCCCGGAGCGAGCCGACGTCGCTGGCGAGCTCCTTGGGCGCAGCGGTGACCAGCACGTTGAAGACCAGCGTCACCAGCGCGCCCTGGCCGATCCCGAACAGGATCAGCCCGCCCATCACCGGCACCGCACTCCAGTCGTTGCGAACGACGAAGGCGAGCCAGAGCAGCGCCACGGTGCAGATGGCGAAGCCGATCTGGCCGATCCGCCGCGAGGTCATGTGCGGGTAGAGCCTGATCACCAGCATTGCGGTGAAGAACACCGTGAGGTTGAACGGCATCATCGCGATCGCCGTCTCGATCGGCGTCCGCCCCTGGATGATCTGGATGTAGAGCGGCACCGAGAAGTTCAGCATCGCCTCCAGCAGGACCACGGAGAACATGCAGATCACCGCAGCCCGCTCCTGGTTGGAGGTGATGACGCGAAGGTCGAGGAGCGGGGTGTTGCCGGCCTTCTGCTGGCGGCGGCACCACAGGATGAAGGTCTGCAGCAGGACGATGCCGCAGACGATCATCACCGGCGCAGGCGACAGGCCGAACAGGTTGAACGGCGCGCCCGGACCGGCGACCCCGAGGCCCCAGCGGTTGAGGTTGTTGAAGCCGAAGCTGATCAGGATGATGGCGGCGGCGGCGAGCACCACCCCGGCGATGTCGATCTTGACCTCCGGGCGGGCCATGGCCGGCTTCAGCTTGAAGCTGAGCAGGAAGACGATCCCCGAGACCACGATCAGGATGGCGAACAGCGGCCGCCAGCCGATGAACGTGCCGAGCAGCCCGCCGATGAGGAAGGCGGTGACGCCGGCCGCGGCGCGGGCCGAGCCCAGCGCGCCGATGGCGGTCGCCTGCTGCTGGCCGTGGTAGTGGTGGGCGATCAGCGCCACCAGCGAGGGGACGATGACCGCGGCGGCGAGCCCGGCGAGGAGCTGCGCCGTCAGCATGACGATGGCCGCCGGGCTGAAGGTCATCATCACCTGGGCGACGGCGAACAGGGCGATGACGGCGCGAAAGACGATCACCGGGCCGAAACGCTGGCACAGCTTGGCGCCGAGCATGACGAAGCCGGCGACCGCCAGTGAGTAGAGGACGATGCCGGTGCCGACCGTGGTCGGCGGGACGTTGAAGCTCCGGACCATGCCGCCCATGGACACCGGCAGCGCCGCGACGTTGAAAGACATGATCATCTGGCCGAGGGCGATGGCGATCATCGGCACCCACGACTCGCGCACTGCGGCCTCGTCGGCCGTTACCGCAACGCTCATCACGCTACTCCCCGCATCATTTTGTTGTAGATTGTCTTGTCGTAGTGTTGATCCGCCAGGAGCAAGACTTCGTCATCGCGAGCCGCGGAGCGGCGTGGCGATGTAGGGCGGGTCAAGGCGAAGCCGGACCCGCCGCAGGTCGGCGGGTTACGTCTGCGGCTAACCCGCCCTACGGCACCGTCGGCTACCGCCTCCTCGCAATGACGGACGGGTTCTTGATTTGACACGATCACAAGTTGCTCTTGGAGGTCTGCCGCCCGATCGGCAGGCAGTTTTTGCTATCGCCTGGGCGCCGAGACGAACAGATCCATGCCCAGGCTCTGCGACAGGAACTTGGCGACGCGCTGGCCCTTGACGCTGTTGCCGGCGGCGTCCAGCGGCGGCGCGAACGTGCCGAGTGCGCCCTTGCCCGGCGAGACGGTGACGATGCCGCCGCCGATCCCGCTTTTCCCGGGCAGGCCGATGTCGTAGAGCCAATCGCCCGAGGTTTCGTAAAGGCCGGCGGTGGCCATCACCGCCAGGGTGTAGTGGCACACCGCCGGATCCACGACCCGCTCGCCGGTCACCGGATTGACCCCGCCGTCCGCCAGCGTCGCGCCCATGACCGCGAGGTCCTTGGCGCTGACGTTCAGCGAGCACTGCCGGGTGTAGAGATCGACCGCCTCGGCCGGCTCGCAGTACACCCTCCCCAGCGAGTGGAGCAGGTTGACCATGCCGCGGTTACGGAAGTTGGTCTGCCTGGCCGACTCGCAGACCTCGTCGTTCATGGGCAAGGCGTGGCCGGCAAACCGGCACAGGCCGTCGTAAATGAAGCGCCAGCGCTCCTCTTCGCTCCCACCCGGAGCGAGGCTGGTGGTGGCGATGGCGCCGGCGTTCACCATCGGGTTGGTCCGCCCGTCGCCGCTGAGCTCGACCGCCGCCAGCGAATTGAACGGCAGCCCGGTGCTGTTGGCGCCGATCCTGGCGCGGACCTCGTCCCAGCCGAGCTCCTGGCAGACCAGGGCGAAGACGAACGGCTTCGACACGCTCATGATCGTGAAGGGGTGTTCGGCATCGCCCGCCGCGTAGACCCGGCCGGCGGCGCTGACGATGCAGATGCCGAAGAGGTCGGCCGGCATCCGCGCCAGCGCCGGATAGACCTGCGAAACCTGGCCTTCCCCAACATCGGCGAAACGTGCGCGGGCCTCTTTCACCAGGGCGGCGACGTCTTCCGGCGTCGGCAGCTCCCCGGTCGAGACGAAGGGGTACGCAGACGTGGATGTTGCGTCCATTTTGTTCTGACCGCTCCTCCCGAACCTCTCCCGCGGTCTAACCCGTATGGCGTTAGTGCGCTCTGAGGCTTTTTCTTAATTGAGCCAGCAGCTTTATTTTTGCACCTGCGAAGAGGCATCTTCTTTATTTGTGGACGATACCGAGGCCTTTACGCCTGTCAAGCATCCTGACCGGACGGCCACCATGACAATAGCGTGCCAGCGGCAGCCACCCTGGCAGCCACGGGAAAAATCGAGGCCTCCGGGCGCGCCGGCGCGCGCCCTGCCGCTGTGAGAGGCACGGACTCCGCTGCGGGCCGGCCGCGGATCAGCCCTTCATGGCGTCGAGGAGGCGCTCCGTCGCCCGGGTGCGCCACCGGGGCTTCAGGAACTTGCGGTAGTCCATCCCCACCTGACGGGTGCGCTCCGGGAGGTCCATCGGCTCGAACGTGGTCTCCAGCACGTGGGTCTGGCTTCGCGTCCCCGCCGCCTGGATCGCCAGGGTGAGCTCGGTGAGGTGCAGCGTGAAGGCGTGGGAGGGGAACTGCGTGCGGCCCGACTCGATCCCGGCGGCAAGATCGGCGATGCCGATGCATTTGTCCTGGCGGTTGAGCTCCGCCTGCTTCAACTGCGCAAGCCTCCCGCGGACGTTCCACCACGCCACCCGACCCGCCCGCCGCGAGCCGGCGGCATCCGCTTCCACCAGCGGCAACTTCCGCGCACAGACGCCGAACACCTGCTGCAGCAGGGCGCTGTCTCGCATCGCCTTGAGGTGCTTGGTCTTCACCGAAAGCTTGGTGAAGAGGTCCAGGTAGACGGGGCATTTGTAGTCCCCGTAGGTGTCGGCCGAGAGCATGCCCCGATCGCCGATGATGCGCATCCTCGTGTCGCCCGGCCCGGCGATGGAGCAGGTGACCCGGCCGGCGGCCCCGGAGTGGAAGTCGAGGACGGCCACCGAGAAGTCCGGCGTGTCCGGAGGATCGAGCGGCGCGTCGGTCTTGTCCGGCATGACCAGCTTGGAGAACGAGGTGACGGACTTGACCGGCCCGAACATCGCGCACATCCAGCTGAGATGGTAGCCGACGTGCTCGTAGGTGCAGCCCATCTCGAATTCCTTGATGAACGGGAACGCCGCCCCGGTCACCGAGCGGGTCGAGTTCTCGTGCAGGTAGGGAAAGGAGCCCCCCTCCGCCGGCTGCCGCGCCGGATCCGCCCCCAGCAGGTAACAGGGATCGGCGTCGAACTCGGCGTAGACCAGCCGGACCTTGCCGATGGCGCCGTCGAGCATGGCCTTCCACATCGTCTGCGAGGTCGCCCCCAGGACGTTGGAGGGAGCACATGACAGCCTCAGCCCGCGGCTTTCGGCCAGCGCCACCAGCTCGCGCGCCTGATCCATCCGCGTCACCAGCGGCTTTTCCGAGTAAACGTGCTTGCCGGCCTCCAGCGCCGCCTTCGACACCTCGTAATGGACCTTGATCGGGGTGAAGTTGGCGACGATGTCGATCTCCGGGTCGGCCAGGAGGCTGGCGTTGTCCGGGTAGCCCTTCAGCCCGTAGTACCGGGTGACCGCATCGACCCGCGCCGGATCGATGTCGGACACCCCGGCGATGATCAGATCCGGATGGTTCCCCCACGTCGGCATGTACTTGTCGAACACATAGCCGCAGCCGATGATACCGACTCTCACTTGGGCACACTCCCCTGCCAGGCCGCCCGGGCCTTGTCGACGATCGTCATGATTTCAACGCTTTCCTCGAGCGGCATCAGCTCGCTCTCGGTCGCGCCGGCGGCAACCGCCGCCATCAGCGCGTCGGCCTCGTAGTTGAAGCCGTTGCCGCGGTAGTAGCCGGCAACCGGCCTGCCGGCGGCGCTGCGCAGCGCCCGGATGACGAAATCGGCGCGCTGCTTCAGGCCCTGGCCCAGGCCTGCTGCCAGCTTCCGTTGCAGCTTGCCCATGCTCCTGTGGCCGCCCCCGCCGCTGCTCTCCGGGTGGACTGTGATGCGGGCCGCCGTCGGCCGGGCGATGGGGCTCATGAGGTGGAGCAGGCCCTTGGTGCCGTAGATGAGAACGTCGTTGGAGCCCATGGTGCGGTTGCTGGCGCGGATGGTGGAGATCGAGCCGGCCTCGTGGGTGAGCATCAGGGCGCAGTCCTCGTCGACGCCGGTGCTGCCGATCCTCGCCGTCGCGCTCACCTCGGCGACCGGCCCCAGGAACAGGCGGGCGAGCGAGACGGCGTAGACCCCCTTGTGCATCAAGGCGCCGCCGCCGCGCGCCGGATCGAAGTTGCTGACCGAGGCGTCCGGCCGGTTGGGGCCACAGAATTCGCCGCGTAAGCCGCGGATCTCGCCGATCTCGCCGGCTGCGAGCCTTTCACGCACGGCGCCGATCAACGGCTGGAAGCGGGTCCACATCCCCTCCATGCAGAACACCCGCCGCTCGCGCGCCGCCCGGACGATCCTGGCGGCGGCGGCTGCGTCCATGGCGAATGGCTTTTCAATCAGCACGGGCTTGCCGGCGGCGATGCCGGCAAGGGCATGCGCCTCGTGGGCCGAGGGCGGCGTCGCAATGTAGAGGGCATCGACGTCGGCAGACGCCGCGGCCTCCTCGTAGCTGGAGGCGACCACGGGAATCCCGAAATCCGCAGCAAACCGCTCGGCGTTCGACCGCGTGCGTGAGGCGACCACGGCGGCGGTAGCGGGTTTGGAGCAGGCCTCAAGACCAAGCAAAAAGGTCTGGGAAACCGCACCCGTGCCAAGGATTGCCCAACGAAACGGCGCCATGCGCTACCTCCTTTGCAGTAGCTGTTCGTTTCGCCGAACATACCTACCGCCTGCCGCAGGATGTAACCCAACATGGCAAACGTGTCGAATATAGATCTGCGACGTGTAAAGGCTGTTGCGCCCCCCATGGCCGCCGCTCCGCGTGTTCCCCTGCCGATAAATTTGCGTTGTGGTTGCACACAACCAGACTAGGCGAATACGCTTAAGAAAATGTAAAAGATGCTGCGATGTCGACCCGCCCCCGCGGCGGGATTCACACCAGGCCCGCGTTGCAACCGCGGTGGATTTTCGTCCCGATGGCCAACAGAGCAGGAATTTGCGGCAAGGGCAGGCTCTGACGGTCTCACGCGGGGGCGGGAGCCAGCCGCCTCCCGCCCGCCGCGCTGCTTATGGTCCCTCTCGGCGCCGGCGCTTGAACTGCTTGGCCAGCATCAGCCCCTGGCGCTGGTAGGACGAGCCGATGGCGGCGCCGTAGAGCTTGTCAGGGATCCCGGCAAGGCGTTCGTAGACCAGGCGGCCGACGAGCTGACCGTCGCGAAGGGCGAACGGGACCTCGAACGAGCGGATCTCGAGGACGGCCCGCGAGCCGGCGCCGCCACTGTCGGCATGGCCGAAGCCCGGGTCGAAAAAGCCGGCGTAGTGGACCCGGAACTCGCCGACGCGGGTGTCGTACGGCCGCATCTCGGCTGCATGGTCGGGCGGCACCGCCACCGCCTCCTTGGAGGCGAGGATGTAGAAGTCGCCGGGGTTGAGGACCAGGCTGGCTGCGGCGTCGGCGCCGACCGGCTCCCAGAAGTCCTCGGGCCGGTAGTGGTCGATCAGGGCGAGGTCGATGAGGTCGGTGTGCCGGCGCGCCCGCCAGCCGACCGGCGACCCCTGACCGCCGTTGGCGGCAAGATCGACGGTGACGGCAATGCCCTGGTCGATGTCCGCCTCGCCCCCGTCTCCGCCGGCGACCAGCGGCGTCGCCTTGTGCAGCCGGCGGAGCTGGGTGTCGGTCGCGGGCGGATTTCCCCGCTGCAGTCGAAGCTGGTTCAGCCGGCTGCCCTGGCGGACGACGATACTGAAGGTCCTGGGCGAGATCTCGGCGAACAGCGGCCCCTTGTAGCCGGCGAAGACCTGGTCGAAGACGGCGGAGTGGTCGGCGATCAGCCGGGTGAATACGTCGAGCCGGCCGATGGAGCTCTTGGGGTTCGCCAGCGCCGACACGCGGGCCTTGAGCGCCAGGCTTTCCATCAAGGGGACGATGTAGACGCAGCCCTTCTCCAGGACCGCGCCGGCGGCGAGGTCGATCTCGTGCATCCCGAAGGCATCGAGCCGGTCGCGCACCGTCGCCCCGGGCCCCGGCAGAAAGCTCGCCCGGACCCGGAAGGCGACCCGGCCGAGGCGCAGGTCGAGGCTCGCCGGCTGGATCTGGTCTTCGCCGATCTCGGCGGCGGCCAGGATCTCCCGGGCGCGGATCATCGCCCGGATCTCCTGGGCGGGAAGGATCCCGGTGGGCCGTGGCGCAGCCGCGGCCGGCTCGCCCGCCCCGAACAATCCGCCTTCCCCCTCCTCCTCGCCCATCCGGCCTGTCCTTTCGCGTAAAGCTAAGGTGTCAGTCAGTCCGGCTCGCCCCAGACCCGCACCCAGTCGACCCGCATCGGCCAGTCCTTCGAGCCCAGGATCACCGGAAACTCGCCCTGATCGGCCAACGCGAGCCAGGGATACTCGGCGTAGCTGTTCCGCGTGTACAGCCGGTCGTCAAAATAGAAGTCGAGGCTTTCGCCCCGCTTCAACAGCATGCCGACGGCGTTGAACCGGCCGGTCCAATTGGTACCGGCGGGAACTTCGATGAGCGCGTTCCTGCGGATCCCGTGCTCGCCGAGGTAGCCCTTGTCCCAGCCGGTGAAGTTGTTGCTCTGCTGCTTCTGGTGACACCTGGGCAGCTCCGGCGGGCCGGCGGCGGTTCGGGCGCAAGCCTGCCCGAGCAGATCCAAATCCACCCATCGGTGGAGCGCGCCGGTGTAGCTGTCCAAGCCGGCGAACGGGTAGCTGAGATATTCGAAGAAATCGAGCTCCATGAACGGCGAGCAGCGGCCGTAGAGATAGCACGCATCCATGCTCCAGAACGACGGCCAGCCCGCCCGCCACAGCGCTTGGCCACGGCGCCAGGGCGCGTACCACGGGTTGTTCTGCTCGATCCAGCTTTGCGGCGGGACCTCGAACGCCAGCGCCGCCTCGAAGTAGGCGCCGCGGCTCTTGACGGTAAATCCGCCGAAGCCGCCGCCCTGCCGGGCGTAGGTGGTGAGGATGGCGAGGTTGGCCTTGCTGCTGTCGGCGAGGGTCAGCACGCCGTCGGCGACGGCGACGCCGGCTTTGGGCGTCTGCTCGTAAGCGAACGGCTTGCCGGCGCGAAACCACTTGAAGCCCAGAGCGTCCCGGTCGGGGCATGGCCCGGCGGGCGGACAGCCGGCGGCCTCCAGGTCGATCGTCGCCGGATCGGCGAAATCGTCGCAGAACAGGAGCTTGGTGTAGCCGGCCGCGGTCGCCGGCGGCGGCGCCGGCAGGTCGCAGTCGCCCGCCTTCGCCGCCACCGGTTCGACCATGATCGCCAACGCCAGCAGGAGCGCAAGAACGAGCACCGGGAGAAGCCGGCGCACACCGGTCCGGCGCGCGTCCGGCGACGGGCAAGAGACAGCGGACGTCATGGCCTTTGCTCGCCTCTTGACCTGCCACGTGTCAAGCCCGCGGAGGGCTCGGAGTGGGCGCGGAGAGGGCGCGGGCGCGGCGGTCTGGGGACCGCACCTCCGGACCCTCGGAGGGGTGCGCGCGGCCGCTCGATGAATACGGAGCAGTGGGTTCTTCGTCGTCTGAGAAATTCCGTGCCACGAAGACACGCTTTCTGCATTTTTCAGCCTTCATCTTCGCACGGCAGGTATTTGCCTTCTGCGCTGCACGTGAGCCTTGGTACGCGTTAGACTTCTTGCCTCTGTTAGGGGGGTCAAACAATGAACAAGACTTTGATGGCAATCGCCTGCTGCGCGGCGCTGCTGTCGGGCGGCTGCTCGGTCTACATGGCCGCGGCGGGCGACGACGAACCGAACCTGAGCAATGTCCACCGCGGCTCCACGCGGGGAGAGATCGAGATGGCGCTCGGACAGCCCAAGTCGCTGGCCACCCTGCCGGACGGCAGCACGGTGGCGACCTACGAATACACCGTCGGCAACGAGCCCAGCACCGGGCGGGCGGTCGGCCACGCGGCGATGGATGTGCTGACCCTCGGGATCTGGGAAGTCATCGGCACGCCGGTCGAGGCCCTGAACCAAGGCGAGAAGATCGCGGTGACGGTGCAGTACGACCAGAACCAGGTCGCGACCAGCATGCAATCGAGCAAGATGCGGTAGCGGCCGAGGCTTGCTCGAAACGACAAGGGGCAGCGGCGCTCCCAGCGCCGCTGCGGTCCGCGGCGGCGAACCGGCATGAGTTTGACCGCCGGGTGGGACGGCGCGACGGATCGTCCGACGACGTCCGACCACGATCGAGCCGCTGGGGCTGGCGCGATCAGGTGGACTTAGACCCTGCACCGCCTCCCCTGCACCGCCTCGTTGCGAGGGCGTCGTCCCCTCCGTCGTGGCCGCGCTTGTCACGGTCATCCGGCCTTCACTGGACCACCGGAACAAGTCCGGTGGTGACGGATGAGGGGTTCGAGAGGACGGGGAACTCGGTTGGCGGCACAAAGTCGCTGGTGATTGACCTGATCAGAGTGGTTTAAAGCGCGGTGCGAGGACGTCGTTTCCCTCCGTCATGTCGTGCTTGTCATTGCTTGTCACGGCCATCCAGCCTTCAGTGGACCGCCGGAACAAGTCCGGTGGTGACGGATGAGGGGTTCGAGAGGACGGAGACCTGTGGGTCACTGGCCAGTGGCCACTGGTGGATGAGCGATCAGCTGGCGCGTCAACGGGTCTTTCGCGCCAGCGTCAGGCCGTCGCCGATCGGCACGAGCGAGAGCTCGACGCGCGGATCGGCGTTGAAGGCGCGGATGGCAGCGGTGTCGGCGTCGCAGATCTGCGCCGGACGCTGTGTGGCCAAGGCGACTTTTTGCAGCGCCCGCCCCTCCTAGGTAGGCCGCAATCCGCCATCGGGTGATAACGCACTTCCTGTTCAGGAAATCTTCAGCATCTCGATCCCATGATAGGCCCGCCGTAGCTCGCGGTACACGAACGCGCTTCGAGGGTGAGATGAAAGAAGTATACAGGAGTTATCTGGAGAGAAAGAACGCGTTTTTATTACTTTGTTGCTTAGCCTTAGCAGCCGGTCCTGGTTGTCTTGCCACTTATGACGAAACTGTACCGTATAAAATCACAGTCCCTAAAGTTATTACTTTAGACGGATCAAGAGACTCCTGGACCTTTCAGATCGAGAAACGCCTTAGAGAACGGGGGTTTAAGATAAAGAGGATGTCTTCACAAAAGGTAACAGAAGAAAAGGTCTCCGATACAAAGACGGAAATATACAACGAGTCCAGCGCACGTTATGTTCTTTTTCTGCAGGCATACGCGCCGAATTCGAGAATGTCAAGGTGCGTTGCTGGAGGCTACCTCTTCGATTATATAAACGCCGAACTCATTGACGTGCAGAACAACGAGACAGTTATGTACTACTCGAACTCGGGCCATTCCGAGGGATGTTTCCCGTTGTCAGGATCTATATTTGAAGAGATAGCCAACGCTGTAGACAACGCGTGGAAATAATGCCGCACTGAAAGTACGCCGTGCGCCCTAACACGATGCATTCAGGCTAAACCTTCCGCGCCAGCGTCAGGCCGTCGCCGATCGGCACGAGCGAGAGCTCCACGCGCGGGTCGGCGTGCAGGGCGGCGTTGAAGGCGCGGATGGCAGCGGTGTCGGCGTCGGTCTTGGCCGGGTCGGCAACACTGCCGCCCCAGAGCGTGTTGTCCACCGCGATCAGCCCGCCGGGGCGCACCAGGCTCAGCGACCGCTCGTAGTAGTCGAGGTAGCGGCTCTTGTCGGCGTCGATGAAGGCGAAGTCGAAGGATCCGCCGCCGCCTTCGGCAATTAGTGCGTCCAGGGTTTGCAGCGCCGGCGCCAGCCTGAGCTCGATGCGTTCGGCCACGCCGGCCCGCCGCCAATAGCGCCTCGCGATCTCCGTCCACGCCTCGCTCACGTCGCAGGCGATGATCCGTCCCTCCGCCGGCAGCGCCAGCGCCATGGCCAGCGCGCTGTAGCCGGTGAAGGTGCCGATCTCGAGGATCCGCCTGGCGCCGGCCAGCCGCACCAAGAGCGCCATGAACTGGCCCTGCTCGGGGGCGATCTGCATCGAGCGCTCGGACATCGCCATCGTCTCGCGGCGTAGCTCCGCCAGGATCTCCGGCTCTCGCAGCGAGACCGACAGGAGGTAGTCGTAGAGCGCGTCGGAGAGGCCGATGCTACGGTTCGACATGCTACGCGCCTCCAATAGCGGTTGGGCCGAGACGGGGGGCGAGGTTGGGGACGAGCACCGCCGCGCCGGTGAGCCTGCCCTCGCGAAGCCGCGCCAGCGCCTCGTTCGCCGCCTCGAGCGGCAGGATCTCCACCTCGGTCGTGACCGGCACCTGCGGCGCCAGCGCCAGGAAGGCGTGGCCGTCGCTGCGGGTGAGGTTCGCGACCGAAACCAGCCGCTTCTCCCGCCAGAGGAGATCGTAGGGAAAGGACGGGATGTCGCTCATGTGGATGCCGGCGCAGACGACGATCCCGCCCGGGCGGATCGCGCGCAAGGCGGCCGGGACCAGGGCGCCCACGGGGGCGAAGATGATGGCGGCGTCCAGGGGCTCGGGCGGCTCCTCGTCCGAGCCGCCGGCCCAGACGCAGCCGAGCCTCAGCGCGAACGCCTGCGCCCGGGCGTCGCCCTCGCGGGTCACCGCGAACAGCCGCCGGCCCTGATGGCGCGCCACCTGGGCGACAATGTGGGCCGCGGCGCCGAAGCCATAGATGCCGAGCCGCTCCCCGTCCCCGGCCATGCCGAGCGCCCGGTAGCCGATCAGCCCGGCGCAGAGCAGCGGCGCCGCTTCCGCGTCGCCATAGCCGCCTACGATCGGGAAGCAGTAGCGGGCGTCGGCCACCGCGTACTCGGCGTAGCCGCCGTCGATCTGATAGCCGGTGAAGCGGGCGTCGGGGCAAAGGTTCTCTTGGCCTCCGCGGCAGAACGAGCACGCGCCGCAGGTCCAGCCGAGCCAGGGGATTCCGACCCGCTGGCCGATGGTGAATTCGCCCACGCCCTCGCCCGCCTGGACGACGCGGCCGACGATCTCGTGGCCCGGGATAATGGGGAGCTTCGGCTGGGTCAGCTCGCCGTCGACGACGTGAAGGTCGGTCCGGCAGACGGCGCAGGCGGCGACCTCGACCAGCACCTGGCCCCGCCCGGGCCTCGGCCGGGGCAGCATGGTCCGGCGCAGCGGCGTCCCCGGCGCCTCCAGCACCATTGCCCGCATCGTCGCTGTCGGGGTCTCGCTCACGGTCTCCCCCGCGGTAGAGTCCGCTCAGCCTAGCGCTGGAACCGGCGGCGAGCAAATCGCACCGTTTCTACCCACCGGCGAGGGAGGTGGCCGCGGCGAAGCCGGCGGCAGCAGAAAGGCCGCCGCCGGCGCCGGGCGCCGCAAGAGGTGCGCCAAGCCGTTTTGCCGGCCGGGTGCACGCACCTGGTAGCGTTACCACCAGTCGTCATGGCCGCACTCGTTGCGGCCATCCACGCCTTCCGTGGACCCGCGGAACACGTCCGCGGGTGACGAACGAGAAGTTCGGGCCGGGGTGCGTCAACCTGATCACGCAGTGCCCTAGTTGTTTTCCAGCTTCCGCGCCGCGTCGAGGTGCTTCTTCAGCACCGGAAGGGTCTCCTTGGCGTACTCGACCACCTTGGGGTTGTCGCCCTCCTCGGCCTGCTCGGTGTAGAGCTCGATATCCTTCTCGTGGTCCTTGACGGCCGCCGCGACGAACGCCTTGTCGAAGGCCGCGCCGGACATCTTCGCCAGCCGCTCGTGGATCTCCCGGCCATCCTCGGTGGGCTCCTTCGGCACGCTGACGCCCACCTCCTTGGCCACCGCCTCGGAGGCCTTCAGGGCCTTGCCATGGTCCGCCTGCAAGGTCTGGCCCAGCGTCTTGACCTGCTCCGAGGTCGCTTGCTTCTCGGCCAGCTCACCCAGCTTGACCTCGGCAATGTTGCCGCGGACGGCCTTCTCGATGAACTCCTTGGAATCGTCGGCGGCGAAGGCCGACGGCATGGCCAGGGCCGCACCCAGGGCCACCGCGACGAGCGCGGCGAGGGGTCGCTTCATCATCAATCCTCCCGTTGGTTTCGCGTTCAGCGCTGCTGCGCTGGTGGCGCAAAAACGCGGGCGGGTCGGCCAAGTTCCAGAGCACCCGGGCGGACGCACGGGACGTCAGCGGGCGGAGGCCGCGCTCAGCTCGGAGAGGGTGGCGCGGGTAGTGATCAGCTCCGGATCGACCTTCAGCGCGACCACCGCCGGGCCGCCGCACTCCAGCGCCCGGGTCATCGCCGGACGGAACTCCGCCGTGTGCCCCACCGTCTCGCCGTGGGCGCCGTAGGCTCGGGCGATGGCGGCGAAGTCGGGGTTGGTGAGGCCGGTGGCCATGGGCCGGCCGGGGTAGGCGCGCTCCTGATGCATGCGGATGGTGGCGAACATGCCGTTGTCGAAGATCAGCACCACGATCGGCAGCGACATGGCCACCGCCGTCGCCAGCTCCTGCCCGGTCATGCCGAAGCCGCCGTCGCCGACGCAGGCGACGACGCAGCGCTCCGGCGCCGCCAGCTTTGCCGCGACCGCCGCCGGCACGCCGTAGCCCATGGCGCCGTTGCAGGGCCCGAGCAGCCGCCGGCCGCCGCCGAAGGTGAGGAAGCGCTGCGGCCAGCCACTGAAGTTGCCGGCGTCGACGCTGACGACGGCGTCGGCCGGGAGCATCTCGTCCAATTCGGCCATCGCCCGGTACAGGTCGAGCGCTCCACCCCGCGCCGCCTTGGCGCGATCGGCAACGTAATCGGCGCGCGCCGCCGCATCCCAGCCGCGCCAGCGCTCGGCATTGGCCGGCGCAAGCCGTCTGGCCGCGGCGGCAAAGGGCGCCGGGCTGGCAGGGATCGCCAGCGCCACCGCGAAGACCCGGCCGGGCTCGGCGGCGTCGGGGTAGACGTGAACCAGGTCCGGCCCGGCTGCCCCCTCCTCGCCCCGGCGCGGCAGCAGGCTGTAGCCCTGGGTAGTGATCTCGCCCAAGCGGGTGCCAACGGCGATGACCAGGTCGGCGGCCTTGACCCGGTCGACCAGGGCCGGGTTGGCGCCGATGCCGAGCTCGCCCGCGAACAGCGGGTCAGCATTGGCGAAGATGTCGTGGCGGCGGAAGGCGCAGCAGACGGGCAGGCCGTTGCCGACGGCAAAGGCGTGCAGATCGGCGCGCGCCTCCCCCGTCCAGCCGCCGCCGCCGACCAGCAGCAGCGGCCTTTGGGCATCGCCCAGGCGATGATGCAGCCGCTGCATCAACCCCTCGTCGGGCGCCGGCTCGTCGACGCCGAGCGGAGGAACGGCGTCGGCGCGCACGCGCTCGGCCAGAACGTCCTCGGGCAGGGCGAGAACCACCGGCCCCGGGCGCCCCGACTTGGCGTCGCGGATTGCCGACGCCACGGCCGCCGGCAGCGACGCCGCCGCCTCCACCTGCTCGGCCCGTTTCGCCAGGCCCTGGAACATCCGCGCCAGGTCCACCTCCTGGAAGGCCTCGCGGCCGATGAAGCCGCGCTCGACCTGGCCGATGAACAGCAGCATCGGGGTCGAGTCCTGAAAGGCGGTGTGCACGCCGATGGCGGCGTTGCAGGCACCGGGGCCGCGGGTGACCAGGCACAGGGCCGGCCGGCCGGTGAGCTTGCCATGGGCCTCGGCCATCATCGCCGCCCCATGCTCGTGCCGGCAGGTGACGACGCGGATGCCGCCCGCGCCGTAAAGCGCATCGAGGATCGGCAGGAAGCTCTCGCCGGGGACACAGAAGACGGTATCGATCCCGTGGCTCTGCAGCGCCTCGACGACGAGCTCGCCGCCCGTGTGCATCGACCGTGTCCCGCCCATCGCCGCGCCCCTCGCGCCGTTCCGCCTGCAGGCCGCAGACCGCCTGGGACTATAGCGCCGCGTCCGTCGGCGGACAGCGGCCAGCGGACGGGCCGCCGCCAATCGCCGCGACCGGGCCGCCTTGCCAGGGGAGGAAGGCCCTCGATATGCTCGCCGGGGCGTGCATCGCGTCGCTCTGGGATTGCCGCCGAATGGACCCCCTCACCTCGCCGCTGCTCACCGACCTCTACCAGCTCAACATGGTCCAGGCCTACCTCGACAACGGCATGGGCGAAATCGCGGTCTTCGAGTTCTTCTCCCGCCGGCTGCCCAAGCAGCGCCGCTTCCTCATGGCCGCCGGGCTGGAGCAGGCGCTGGGCTTCCTCGAGACGGTCCGCTTCGGCGCCGACGAGATCGGGTGGCTGGCGGCGTCGGGCCGGTTCGACCGGCGCTTCCTCGACTACGTGGCAGCGTTCCGCTTTTCCGGCGACGTCGACGCCATGGCGGAAGGCACGATCTTTTTCGCCGACGAGCCGATCCTGAGGGTGACGGCGCCCATCGCCGAGGCCCAGCTGGTCGAGACCCGGCTGATCAACCTGCTCCACCTGCAGAGCCTGATCGCGGCGAAGGCGGCGCGCATGGTGCTGGCCGCCGAGGGCCGGGTGCTGATCGACTTCGGCCTGCGCCGGGCGCACGGCGCCGAAGCCGGGCTGCACGCCGCCCGCGCCGCCTATATCGCCGGCTTCGCCGGCAGCGCCAGCGTCCTCGCCGCGCCCGCGTTCGGGGTGCCGCTCTACGGGACCATGGCGCACTCCTATGTCCAGGCACACGCCAGCGAGAGCGAGGCATTCCTGAGCTTCGCCAGGTCGCGGCCAAGGGACCTGGTGCTCCTGATCGACAGCTACGACACCGAGGCCGGCGCCAGACGCGTCGTGGCGCTGGCGCCGAGGCTCGCTTCGGAGGGCATCGCCGTCCGCGGGGTCCGGCTCGACTCCGGCGACCTCGGCTGGCACGCGCGCCAGGTCCGCGCCATCCTCGACGCGGGCGGCCTCGAGGCGGTCCGGATCTTCGCCAGCGGCGGCGTCGACGAGCGCAAGATCGCCCGGTTCGTCGCCGACGGCGCGCCCATCGACGGCTTCGGCGTCGGCACCAGCCTGGTCACCTCGCAGGACGCGCCGGCGCTCGATTGCGCCTACAAGCTGCAGGCCTACGCCGGCCGCCCCCGGCGCAAACGCTCTGAGAGCAAGGCGACCTGGCCGGGGGCGAAACAGGTGTTCCGCCACTACGAAGCCTGCGGACGAATGGCCGCGGACGTGATCAGCGTCGCCACCGACCGGCAGCCGGGCAGGCCATTGCTGATCCCGGTGATGCGGGGCGGCCGGCGGCTGGCGGCGGCGCCGTCGCTTTCCGAGATCCGCGCCCACGCGGCGGCGGAGCTGGC
The DNA here is from genome assembly GCA_034382075.1 of Rhodospirillales bacterium. GTDB lineage: Bacteria > Pseudomonadota > Alphaproteobacteria > Rhodospirillales > Defluviicoccaceae > JAEULH01. The sequence continues at coordinate 3,634 of JAXMOZ010000055.1, read as the reverse complement.
CGGCCTCCCCGAGGACCTGCGCGGCCTGGACGACGTCGAAGCCGGCGTCACGCCCTACGGCGTCGAGATCGCGCCGGCGCTCCGCCGGCTGGCCGAGATCGCCGACGAAGAGCTCGAGCAAGCCGCGGCGGCGCCGTGACCGCAGGTGCGTTCTTTCGCCGCTGGCCGCTCGCGCGCATATTCCTGGGTAAGATGAAGCGCGCACAGCGGGGGCGCGTACAGCAGGGGATGGCACCGATGCTGAGAGAAGACGACCGCGACCTCGGCCCGGCCACGGGCCTCGCCGGCCCGACCCTGGCCGCCGGACCGGCGGCGGACGATGCGTGGCGGTGGAGCCTCAACTGGAGCGAAATCCGCAGCGATCTGCTCATCGGCTCCTGCCCCATGGGCCTCGCCGACATCGAGCGGATCCTCGGCGAGACCAAGGCGAGCGCGATCCTGTCGTTGCAGAGCGATGCCTGCCGCGGCGCCTTCGCCATCGACTACGAAACCCACCGCGCCTACGGCGAGGCGGCCGGGGCGGCCATGGTCAACGCGCCGATGCTGGACTTCGACCCGCCGGACCAGCGGCGCAGCCTGCCTACGGCCGTTCGGGCGCTGACCGCGCTCCTTGCCGGCGGCCGCCGGGTCTATGTCCACTGCACCGCCGGGATCAACCGCAGCCCGCTCGTGGTCCTCGGCTACCTGGCATTCGTCGAGACGATGGATCCAGGCGAGGCGCTCGGCTTCATCCGCGAGGCGCGGCCCGAGGCCGAGCCGTCGTGGGAGGCATTCGCGGGGGCCCGCGCCGACCTCGTCGAGACGCTGCGACCGTTCATCCATGTGCGCGCCTACTACCTGCATCAGCAGCGCGCGGAGCATGACCCGGCGAAGAACTGGCTGGCGGCCGAAACCGACGTCATCCGCCAGGCCTTCGTCAGCCCCCGCTCGCTGCCGCAGATCCGCCTCGACCCGTCCCGGGCCTGAGGCGGACGCTTCGCCCTCACCCTCCCGCTTCGCGGGTTTGCCCTCACCCGTCCGCTTCGCGGGGTGCACCGCGCCGCGGTGCACCCTCTCCACCGACTTCGCCGCGGGCGAGGGAAATGCGCGGCGATGATCAGGAGCGCCTCCCTCTCCCGCGCCGCAGGCGCACGTGGGAGGCGCACGTGGGAGCGGGCCGGGGTGAAGGCGCTTTTCCGCCTGAGCGCGTATAGTCGTCCGTCCAATACGGAGAAGCCGCGATGAGGTTCGTCGAGGGCGAAAACCTGCTGCTTTATCCGCCGGACCCCGAGGCCGGCGCGGACGCTGCGCCGCCTCCGGTGATCCTGTTCCTCCACGGCATGGGCGAGCGCGGCGACGGCGGGCCGGAGCTTGCCGCGGCGGCGCGCTGGGGGCTGCCCAAGTCCCGCGCCGAAGGCCGGCGGCTGATGGCCGAGCCCTTCCCGTTCCTGGTCGTCGTCCGCCAGTGCCCGAAGGCCAACACCTGGTGCGACGAGCCGGCGCTGCGCGCCCTCGACCACCTCCTCGCCGGCCCGGTTGCCGAGCGCGGCGACGCCTCCAGACTGTATCTGAGCGGCTTCAGCATGGGCGGCGTCGGCGCCTTCTGCCTCGCCCTTCGCCAGCCGCACCGGTTCGCGGCGCTGGCCTCGGTCTGCGGCGCCTGCACGACACCCGAGGCCCTGCCTCGGCTGTTGCATCTGCCGCTGTGGATCGCCTACGGCGAGGACGACGAGATCGGCGAGCTCACCGAAGGCTCGCGGCAGATCGTGGCGGCCTTGGGCGGCCACGGCCGGCTGGTGGAGAAGCCCTACCGCCTCGGCCACAAGGGCGGCCTCGGCCCCCACGTGCGCACCGCCGATGCCGCCTACGCCGAGCCCGAGCTCTACCGCTGGCTGCTCAGCTACGAGGTACCGTATTAAGCGGAAGCCACGTCATGCAGCCTCCTTCGCGTGAGCAACTGCTGCCTAGCCCTTCCCGCCCCGGCATTTTCGTCTTTAGCTTCCGAGAACGCAGCGTCTCAGATCAGTCAGCGCTCAAGTACCCTTGAGCGCAAGAAAAACTGCTTCTAGAGTGATGGCAACATCCTCAAGAGCAGGGGCGGGACGGCGGCGATGGAATACAACGGAGATGACCCGGACAGGCACCGCCGGGTAGAGTGGATGCGACTGATTCTCGTTGTCGGGTCGGTAGTCGCTGTATCTGCATTCGCTGCAGCGCTCACCAAGGCTTATGTAAGCTTCCTATCGCCACTTCCCAGCACTGCTGCGAACGGAGATCACAGCGGTCTCGCCTGCGGGATCCTAATCCCGTACGTGGAGCTAGCTTTTCTTATTTCGTTCTCGGTCGCCCTTGTATGGGCACTGTATCTATACGCAACGCTGCGACAGCACGATGATGATGAACAAAGATACATAGAACGAAATAAGCACAAGCCAGGAGAGCCTCTGCTCGCGTCAATAAACTACAATTGGATTCCTAGAAACAACAGCAAGGGAGAAAACGGACTTACAAGACCAAGTAAGCATGATGAAGAAAAAGATAACATAAATAAATATGCCGAAGAGCACTACCCCTATTCTTTCCATCAATTAGCACATACTCACAGGCATTGGGCGCAACTCTGGTTTACAATCACAATTGCCATATTTATCGGTGGGCTTATGTACGCGGTGTTCAACGTTGCCACGCACCTGTGCGGGGTCGGTCCTGTGGCCACGTCATGGTTCGTCGCGGCCAAGATCATTATCCCGAATGTTTTCGCGTACGCGTTATTCTTCATCGCTTGGAACTGGTCTTCAAGGCATTTCCGATCGCACTGGCATAACTTCATCGTTAACTCTTACCGCCATAGGGCGCTGTGGCGGTACGAGGAGATAGAGAGAAAGCTTATTGAAATCGCCAGCGGCGTGGGAGCTCCAGAGAACAATCGCGCCGTAGAAGAGACTGTGAAAAAAGTTCGCGATAAAGTCGCCGACACCCTAATGGAGCTACACCGTCTATCGGGAATCCTTCTGTTGTTTCCGGGAGACTCATCTTATTCTGACGCTGGTAGCGATGAGAAGGCCGCAGAAGAACTTGTTAAGCTCGAAGAGGTCGTACGGTCCGCGACAGGCCGGGCAATTAAGACTTGAGGCGCAGCCGGCGACCTCCTGTTTGAAGGCTGCGCGGCCATGTTGGCGCGGCAAGCATGCAGCCCCCGCCCCCAAATTAGGGTGCAACCGCAGACAGAAAAGCAGACGCCGGGCACATGGCCCGGCGTCCTTCGCCTCTTCGCTAAAGCGGGAGGCTAGCTCGGTCGCTTCCGCTTACGTGTGCCGGTAGCCAGGGGCGCGAAGGTCCCGTGGCGAGCCGGCCGCGCCGGCGGCGGCGCCGACGATGGCGCCGATGACCAGCGCGATAAACGACCAGATGGCCGCCTGGGCAACGACGTTGGCGGCGGTCTCGGCCGCCTCACGCGCCTGCTGCACCGACTCCTGGTAGGTCTGCTGCAGCTGCTGGATCTGCTGGTCGACCTCCTGCCGGCTCATGCCGGTCTTGGCCGCAACCAGGTTCAGCGCCCGCTCGCGGTCCTGCGCCGTCAGGTTGTCCTTGGTCACCAGATCGCTCACCGCGGTCCGGACCTCGGGATCGTTGGCCACCTGCTGGAGCTGCGCCC
>JAXMOZ010000054.1:0-24328 GCA_034382075.1 Rhodospirillales bacterium | reverse complement strand
CAAGAACGGCAAAAAGCCCCTCGTCGCCATCACCGCCCTCATGCGCAAGCTCATCACCATCATCAACGCCCGGATCCGCGACGCCGAAAAGACCCCCCAACCCCAACCAGAACTGAGTTGATGACGGCGTTGTAGAGGCAGGTGCATCAACCCAATCACAGATTGCTTTAGGAGAGGAGAAGGCCGAAGCTCCCGCCCACGCCGCGGGCAGCGTCAGGACGTGCCGAGCAGCTCCTCGAGCTTCTCGGTGGCCTTCTGCTTGTCGATGCTCTCGAGCGCGGCGAGCTCGCATACCAGGCGATCGAAGGCCGCCTCGTAGATCTGCCGCTCGCTGAAGGATTGATCCGGCTGGCCGACGTTGGGGTGCAGGTCGCGGATCACCTCGGCGATGGACACCGGGTCGCCGGAATTGATCTTCGCCTCGTATTCCTGGGCCCGGCGGCTCCACATGGTGCGCTTCACCCGCGCCCGGCCCTGCAGCTTGGTGAGGGCATTCTCCATCACCTTGCGGGTGCTCAGCCGCCGGAGCCCCGCATTGGAGGCCTTGCTGACCGGGACCCGCAGGGTCATCCGATCGCGATCGAAGGAGATGACGAAGAGTTGCAACTCCTGGCCAGCAATTTCGCGCGTCTCGACGCCCAGCACCTTGCCGACGCCGTGTGTCGGGTAGACGACGTAATCCCCCGCACGGTAAGCAAATTCATCCCGCATCGTGTCCAAGCTCTCTCCACTCAAGGCCATCCAAACCTGCCGTCTGGTCGGATCGTCATCACCCAAACGATCCTGCCTCGCCGTGCGGCGAGCAGCGACAGGCCATTATTGATTGGTCGGTTATCACCCCCGCAGGCGGCGGAGCGCTCTTGTCAGACAACCGGTTTCGTGTGTCAGGGAATATAACACGCTACGGTTTCGTTTGACAAACCTCGATGCCCGGCGCGGGGTGCATGGCGCCTATGTGCCAGATCCGGGCTTCGGGCTGAACTGCCCCTCCTTGCCCGCTTTCCCGTTCCACTCGTCCGCATCCGGCGGCGCCTCGCCCTTGCGCGTAATGTTGGGCCAGGACTTGGAGTACTCGGTGTTGATCTCCAGCCATTTGTCGTTGCCGGGCTCCGTATCCGGAACAATGGCCTCAGCGGGGCACTCCGGTTCGCAGACACCGCAGTCGATGCACTCGTCCGGGTGAATGACGAGCATGTTCTCGCCCTCGTAGAAGCAATCGACCGGACAGACCTCGACGCAGTCCATGTACTTACATTTGATGCAGTTCTCGGTAACGATGTAGGTCATCGGTTTCTCCGCGGCTTCCCTAAACCCTGCGGCGCCTCAGCCCTCGCCGCCGGCATCGAGTTGCATTCTCTCTAGCACGCGCTTGCGGGCCGCGCCGCTGTCCTGATCCGGCACATACAGAAGCCCGGCGATGCGCCGCACCAGGCTCGCCTCGTAGTCGTGAAGCTCGCCGTCGGCGTAGGCAACCTGCCAAAGCATCTCGATGATCTGCACCCGCTCCTCCGGCGCCATCGCCTCGTTGACGGCGCGGACGAAGCCATAGAGCTGGGTGGCCTCGCTGGCGGCGCTCCGGCCGGCTTCCACCAGCTCCTCGGCATCAGCGTCCGACAGGGCGAAATGCTCCCGCAGGATCGACCGGATCGAGGCGAGCTCCACGTCCTCGACCCGCCCGTCCTGGCTGGCCGCCTCCGCCATCAGCGCAGCCGCGGCAACACGCAGCTTCTGGTCCGGCGAACGCGCCGCCGGATCGGGCCGATCACCCGTCAGCAGATCTCTTAGCCGCTGCAGCATAAGGACCGGTTAGCACAGGCGTCACGCCCGCTCAACCTTAACTCCCCGATGGAATTTCCGCGGGCGGCGAACGCTCGGCCGACGGCGGTGGAACACCGCTGGCATCGCCTTCGCCGCCGAGGTCGGCGTAGAGCATCCTCGCCTCGCTGGCCGGCCCGCGGCGGCTGCCCAGAGCCAGGACCCGGACGACCCGGATGCGGTTGTTCCAGACGAAGGTCAGGACATCACCCTCGCGGACGAGATGGTGCGCCTTTGCGACCGGGCTGCCGTTGATCCGCATGGCCGAGGTTTCGCACAGCTTCGCCGCCAGCGAGCGGCTCTTGTAGAAACGCGCCTGCCACAGCCACTTGTCGAGACGCAGCCCCGGCGTGCTCATGGCCGCTGGGAGACGTGCTGGCGCAGCGCGGCGAAGGGCGAGGAGCGCTCGCCCGGCGGCGGCGTCTTCGCCTCCTGCCGGACGCGCTTCGGCCGCGGTCGCTTGCCCCTGGACAGCAGCGGCCCATCGGAGCCGTCCTCGACGCGGAAGCCCAGCGCGCGCAGCACCCCGACGAGCTCGCCTGTGTCGCAGCCGAGCAGGGTCTGCAGCTGCACCGGGAGCGGCGCCGGCCCGTTCCGCGTCACCTGCCGGGCATGGGCGGCGACCCGCTCGAGAATGTCGGCACGCACCGCCCTGGGGCCCCGGCGGATGAAACCGGCGGCGGCGTAGCAGCCTTCCGCCACCTCCGGTTCGAGCAACAGCGAGGTGCGGGCGAAATTCTGCGACCGCGGGGGCGCCATGCCGTTGTAGATCGCCCACAGCAGCGCCCGAAGCGCCGCCGGCCCGGGCTTGAGCAAGGCCCGAAAAAAGATACTCTCGCGGCCCAAGGTGAGGCCGATGGAGCGCATGACCACGCGGTCGCGCTCGTTGAGGGCCGCAACCTGCGCCGCCGCCGCCGGCCGGGACAAACAGCCCAGCGCCTCGGCCAATTGGAACAACAGCCCCCGCGCCGCCGGCGACGCCAGCGGCTCTGGCATGGGAAACAGGGGCTTGAGCTTCCGCCGCAGGTAGCCGTCGAGCCAAGTCCCGAGCCTGCGGCTCACCCGCTCGCGCAGCGCCGCCTCGACCAGGTCCATGGCCTGCGGCTCGATCCGCGGCCGCAGCGCCTCGGCGCCGGCAACCAACCTCGCCACCACCCCGCCGCGCCAGCGGATGGAGCCGTCGCCGGCCAAGGTGAAGGCGGCGTCGTCCTCGCCTTCCAAGGCCTTCACTCTCAGCGCCATCTCCGCGCGCAAGGCCTGCACCGCGGCGGCGGTGACCACCCGCGCGGCATCGCCGGCGGAGGCGCCGACGCCGTTGTCGGCGACGAAGCGGAAGCCGTCCATGGTGCCGACGTAGTGCCCCTCGACATGCACCTCGTCGCTGCCGTTCACGCAAGCCGTCAGCGTTCGCCGCTCGCGCATGCGGCTGACCAGGACCGAGGTGGTCCGATCGACGAAGCGCTGGATCAGCCGCTGGTGCAGGACGTCGGAAAGGTTGTCCTCGATCGCCCGGGTGCGCTCCTGCCAATGCGCGGAGTCGGCGAGCCAGCCCTGGTAGGCGATGTAGGTCCAGGTGCGGATGTTGGCGATCCGCTGCATCAGCGTGTCGATGTCGCCCTCGGTCCGGTCGACCCGTTCCACCTGCCGCGCCACCCAGTCCGTCGGCAGCCGGCAATCGTGGCCGTCGGGGCCGCAGAGGAAGCGGTAGATCCGGCCGAGCAGGCGGGCGTGGCCGTCGCTCATCACCTTGCCGAAGTCGGGAACCCGGCAAACGTCCCAGAGCCGCTCCACCGCTTCGCGGCCACGGGCGCGGGCGCTGATGTCGGGGTCGCGCAAAAGCGCAGCCAACGCCTGCTCGTCGTCCGCCTCGCGGGCGCGGATCAGGTCGGGCCGCCCGCTCGGCCGGGTCAGGCTGCCCTTGAGCGCGCCGACGGAGGTGAACGAAAGCGCGCTGTTTCGCCAGAAGGCCGCCCGCAGCGGCGCAAAGACGCTGTTCTCGATCGCCTCCGCCGTCTCCGGGTCGAGGCCGTCGACCTCGGCGGTGGTGCCGAAGGTGCCGTCCTTCATGTGCCGGCCGGCGCGACCGGCGATCTGGGCCAACTCCGCCGGGCCAAGGGCGCGCGGCACCCGCCCGTCGAATTTTCTCAGCGCCGCCAGGGCCACGTGCTCGATGTTCATGTTCAGGCCCATGCCGATGGCGTCGGTCGCGACCAGATAGGCGACCTCGCCGGCCTGATACATCTCCACCTGGGCGTTGCGGGTGCGCGGGCTGAGCGCGCCGAGGACCACCGCGGCGCCGCCCCGCTGGCGGCGGATGAGCTCGGCGATGGCGTAGACGTCGGCGACGCTGAAGGTGACCACCGCGCTTTTCGCCGGCAGCCGGGTGATCTTGCCGTGGCCGGCGTAGCTCAGCGCCGAGAAGCGCGGGCGGCTGATGAACTCGGCCTCGGGGATCAACCGGCGCAGCAACGGCCGGATCGTCTCGGCGCCCATCACCATGGTCTCGCGGCTGCCGCGGGCGTGGAGCAGCCGGTCGGTGAAGATGTGGCCTCGGTCCGGATCGGCGCACATCTGGATCTCGTCGATGCCGAGGAAGGCGACCTGGCGCGAGACCGGCATCGCCTCGACGGTGCAGAGGAAGTAGCGGGCCTCCGCCGGGACGATCTTCTCCTCGCCGGTGATCAGCGCGACGTAGCGCCGGCCCTTGATGGCCAGCGCGCGCTCGTAGTTTTCGCGGGCGAGGAGGCGAAGCGGAAAGCCGATGATGCCGGACTCGTGGCCCAGCATCCGCTCCATGGCGAGGTAGGTCTTCCCGGTGTTGGTCGGTCCAAGGACGGCGATGATCCGCGAGCCGTCGGCTTGGCCCCTGGAGCGCTGGTCCATGCCTGCAACATCGCCACCTCGCCCGGCAAAAGCAAGCTGCGTCCGGGTTACCTCAGGCGGGGTAGCCGGCGCCCGGGACCATCGGGACGAAGGCCACCGACAGCTTGTTCTCCACGCTCAGCCGCCCGTCTTCCTGCTTGACGCAGCGCAGCAGCGCCTGCGTTTCGCCCGCGGGGCCGACCGGAACGACCAGGCGGCCGCCCGGCTTGAGTTGCCGGGCCAGGGCATCGGGGACCCGCTCGGGCGCGGCGGTGGCGATGATCGCGTCGAACGGCGCCTTCTCCGGCCAGCCGCGGTAGCCGTCGCCGCAGCGCAGCTCCACGGTCCGGTAGCCCAGCCGGCGCAGCCGTTCCGCCGCGTCCATGGCCAAAGCCTCGACCACCTCGATGCTGAAGACCTGGCCGGCGAGCTCGGCCAGCACCGCCGTCTGGTAGCCGCAGCCGGTGCCGATCTCCAGCACCCTGTCGGCGGGCCGAAGGTCGAGGAGCTCGCTCATCACCGCGACGATGTAGGGCTGGGAGATGGTCTGCCCGTAGCCGATCGACAGCGGCCGGTTCTCGTAGGCGACGTCGATCTCTCCCCTCGGCACGAACAGGTGGCGGGGCACCTTGGCCATGGCCGCCATCACCCGCTCGGACAGCTTCGCCCGCCCGGTGCAGCAGGCGGTCTGGCGGGTTTCGACGGCGATCGCCGCAAGCAGGCTCCGGCGCTTCTCGGCAAAAGCCGCGGGGTCGTCGTATCTCTCTTCGCGCATGCGCCATCGTCGCCGCCAGGACCGGAGGACGCAAGGGCATCCGCCGCTTCGGCACCGGCACGGGCAAAACGCCGACAGCCTGCGGCGGTGTCGCACCTGGGCCTGCCCGAACGGGTGGAGTACGGCGACGTGGGACAGGAAGCGGTGAAGCATCTTCTCGGGCCCGGCAATCCGGCACCAAAGAGACGCTTAAGGGTTCGACGCGACGTGCCGTTATCCCGCCTCTCGGCCGCAATGCTGCCGCGATGCGGAGGGAGGACGGCCCGAGCCGTTATGGGCGAACGTCTGTCCGGTTCGCTCACTCCGCCTTCGGCTGCAGCTTCAGCGACGCCGAGTTGATGCAATAGCGCTGGCCGGTGGGGTTCGGGCCGTCGGGGAAGACGTGGCCGAGATGTGCGCCGCAGCGCGAGCACGTCACCTCGGTGCGGATCATGCCGTAGGAACGGTCGACCTCGGCCTCGACCTTCTCCGGGTCCACCGGCTGGTAGAAGCTGGGCCAGCCCGAGCCGGAGTCGAACTTGGTCTCGGCTGCGAACAGCGCCTCGCCGCAGCAGGCGCAGAGGTAGACCCCCGGCTCCTTGGTGTTCCAGTAGGCGCCGGTGAACGCCCGCTCGGTCCCCTTCTCGCGGCAGACCGCGTATTGCTCCGGCGTCAGCAGTTCGCGCCACTCGGCATCGGTCTTGGTGATCTTCGCAGCCATCGTCGCCACCTCTTCCATTGCCGGGGCCTTCGGGTGACGGCCCGGCCTCTTTCGCGTTGAGAGTGAGGTGCGGGCTTGCCGCCGGTTTTCAAGCCGCCCCGCCCGCGCCGACCAAGGCGCTCGCAACCAACCGAGAACCGGAAGGACCCCGACCGATGCCTCCCACCTTCGACTTCTCCGGCTTCCAAGACCCCACCCTGCCCCAGGTGGTCATGCCCAAGTGCGCCATCGAAAAGCAGCTCACGGGACAGAAGGCCCTGGTGACCGGCGGCAGCTCCGGGATCGGCAAGGCGGTCGCCATCGGCCTCGGCCAGGCCGGCGCCGACGTGGTCGTCAACTTCCATTCCGGCGCCGAGGAGGCGGAAAAGGTGGCGGAGGAGATCCGCGCCTCGGGGGCCAAGGCCTACACCCACGAGGCCGACGTCTCCGACGAGGCGCAGGTGGAGGCGATGTACGCGCGGATGATGGAGGAGTTCGGCGCCATCGACATCCTCGTCGCCAACGCCGGCCTGCAGCAGGACGCGCCGTTCCACGAGATGACGCTGGCGCAGTGGAACAAGGTGATCGGGGTGAACCTCACCGGCCAGTTCCTCTGCGCCCGCGCGGCCGTCCGCGCCTTCAGGACGCGCGGGGTCGTCCCGGACGTTTCCTGTTCCGCCGGCAAGATCATCTGCATGAGCTCGGTGCACGACATCATCCCCTGGGCCGGCCACGTCAACTACGCGGCGAGCAAGGGCGGGGTGTCGTTGATGATGAAGAGCATCGCCCAGGAGGTCGCCCCCTACCGGATCCGGGTCAACGCCATCTCTCCCGGCGCCATCCGCACCCCGATCAACGAGGACGCCTGGAGCACCCGCGAGGCCTACGACGAGCTGATGAAGCTGATCCCCTACAAGCGGATCGGCGAAGCCGACGACATCGCCCGCGCCGCCGTTTGGCTCGCCTCCGACGAGGCCGACTACATCACCGGCATCAACCTCTATGTCGACGGCGGGATGACCCTCTATCCGGGCTTCGAGTCCGGCGGCTAAGGCTTCCACCAGCGACGGGGCGCCGTTGTCATCACGAGCCGCAAGCGGCGCGGCGATGTAGGGCGAGATAGCCGGAGGCGTATCCCGCCGATGATGCGGGTCCGGCTTCGCCTCGACCCGCCCTACGGCTTCGTCGCCTGCCGCCTCTTCGGAATGACGCCGTTTCCATAAGGCGAGGTCATCTGCCCAAATCGACGACGCTGCTCACGCCTGCTGCGTCAACCTAGTCACAAGTTGCCCTAGCTCGCGATCTGCTCGCCGCCGTTGGGGTGGAGCACCTGCCCGGTCATGTAGGACGAGTCGGCGCAGGCCAGGAACAGGTGGCAGGTGGCGACCTCGTTGGGCTGGCCTGGGCGGGCCATCGGCACCTTTTTGCCGAACTCGGCGACCTTGTCCGCCTCGAAGGAGGCGGGGATCAGCGGCGTCCAGATCGGCCCCGGAGCCACCGCGTTGACCCGGATCTTGCGCTCCACCAAAGCCTGCGACAGCGCCCGGGTGAAGGCGACGATGGCGCCGCGGGTGCCGCTGTAGTCGAGCAGCGTGGTGCTGCCGCGGTAGGCGGTGACCGAGGAGGTGTTGACGATGGCCGAGCCCTCTTCGAGGTGGGACAGGGCGGCCTTGGTCATGAAGTAATAGCCGAACACGTTGGTGCGGAAGGTGCGCTCGAGCTGCTCGGCGGAGATCTCTTCCAGCCCCGGCTGCGGGTGCTGCTCGGCGGCGTTGTTGACGACGATGTCGAGCCGGCCGAACCGCTCGACGGTCATCTTCACCGCCCTCTGGCAGAAGCCCTCGCTGCCGATATCGCCCTCGATGCAGAGCGCCTCCGAGCCCTCGGCCTCGACCAGATCCTGCGTCGTCTTGGCGTCGTCGGTCTCCTCGAGGTAGACGATTGCGACCTTCGCGCCCTCGCGGGCGAACAGCACGGACACGGCGCGGCCGATCCCGCTGTCGCCGCCGGTGATCAGCGCGACCTTGCCGGCGAGCCGGTTCGAGCCGGGAAAGCGGGGCGTGTAGTCGGGCTCTGGCGACATCTCGCCCTCGCGGCCGGGTTGGCCCGACTGCTTCTGCGCCGGCGGGGAGGGGTTGTGGTCGTCCATGCGCTGCGTCCTCCGATCCGGGTCTCGCGCCTGCCGCGGACCTCGAGGGAGACGCTAGGGCCGACCCGCCGGGGCGGCCTTAACCTAGGAACGAAAAGCGGCGGAATGGACGATCCTGGCTACTGCCCGGGAGCGCGTGGCACGGCGCCGGGAGGCGGCGCACCCAAGCCGCCGCCCGCGGGCGGAACCGTATCGGGATCGACCCAGCCGCCGCCGGACCCGGACGCCGCCACCGGCCCGGTCCCACCCGCGCCACCGCCGCCACCAGCAGTCCCGGCGGCCGCGCGATCGGTGGTGGGGTCGGGGATGACCCGGGTGTAGCGGCCGCTGATCTGCACCAGCACCGGCGTGCCGTCGGTCAGCGGCTGCTCCGCCTTCTGCCGGTTCTGCACCAAGGTGACGGTGCGGCCGTCGTTCATCCTGACGATGTACTCGATGCCCTCGCGGTTGCGCGCCGAGGACTCGATCAGGTAGCCGGCGCCGGCGCCAACCAGGCCACCGAGGATCGCCGCCCAACCCGAGCCGCGGCCGCCATAGGCGAGGCCGGTTGCCGCGGCGCCGGCGGCGCCACCGGCGATGGGCCCGACATTCTTGGTGTCGCCGGAGATCTCGACCACCCTGGAGGAGACGACCGAACCCTGGGTCGTCTCGATCGGCCGGCCGACATCGCCGGAATCATAGCGTTGCGACGTCGGAGCGGAGCAGCCCGCAAGCAGGGCAACGACCGCGAAGGCGCTGATGGCCCGTTTCACCGCATCCCACCGTGATTGTAAAAGTGTATCCCAACTCTATTATGTATCCGAACCGCGGCACCGCTCAAGGCCCCGTCCGGCGGGCCGGTCGCGCCCTTCGCAAGACCTGCCGCAAGACCTGCGCGGCGTTCCCGCGGTTCCAACCAACGCGGCCGCGTCGATCACTATGGACCTTGCCATGACCCTGTTTCCGCCCCCGTCGGCGGCGCATCCCCGCCGCAGCCCGCCGCTGCTGGCGCTGGCGTTCCTGGCCCTGCTGCTGCCGGCGCGGGGCGCCGGCGGCGCGGTGCTGAGCGAAGATCCGGGCGATCAGACCTATCTCACCATCGCCATCAACGAGGCCCTGGAGACGCGCAAGATCGACGTCGAGATTGCGCTCCGCAACCCCGACACCGGCTCGCAAGGCACGCTGGTGATCGAGCGCACCTACTACCGGGAGCCGTCGACGCCGTGCCGCGACTACCGCCGGGTGATCGAGCGTGCCGGTGCGCCGCTGTCGGAGGTGCGCGGCACCGGCTGCAGGATCGGCAAGGCGATGTGGTCGCTGGACGAGGTGATGGTGACGCCGTCGCAGCGTGGAAGCGCGCCGGGCGGCAAGCGCAACGGGGCGCCGGCGACGCTCTCGCCGCCGTCCGCTCCCGCGCCCACGGCCAAGCCCGGGGCCACGGGCCACGCCGCAGCGGGAGGCGGTTCGCGGGCGCCGGCCGCGCCACCGCCGGCCGCGGATGCGCCACCGCCGGCGCCGCCGGTTCCAAGCTACACGCTGCCGTCGCGGGCGGATCTGTGAGCGTTCCTTCGCCCAGCAGCGGACACGGCAGCGGCCGGTCGGGCGCTCCGCCGTTGGCCGAGGAGGCGATCGGCGAGCCGAGCGTGCGCCTCAGCGACGTGGTGCCCTTGCGCTACCGCCTCGCCGAGGGCACCCCCGAGGTTTTGAGCACCCTCGGCGGCCAGGCCCGGATCAAGGCCTTCGACAGCGAAACCGGCAGCGCCGTGTTCATCAAGGTTGCCGAGGACGGAGCCTCCATTCCCAGGGAGGCCGAGGTCCTCACCCGGCTGGATCATCCCGCCATCGTCCGGCTGAAGCGCTGGGGGCGCGGCGGCGGCGCCGCCTTTCTGATCCTCGACCTCGTCGACGCCCCCGACCTGGAGACGGTGCTGCGCCGCCGCGGCAAGCTCTCCGTCGACGACATCCGGGCGCTGCTGGCGGCGCTGTGCCCCGGCGTCGCCGCCATCCATGCCGCCGGCTGCCTGCACCGCGACCTGAAGCCGGCGAACATCCTGGTGCCCAGCTTCGGCTCTCCGGTCATTGCCGATTTCGGCGCCGCCATAGCCATGGAGAGGGCGGAGCGCGGGCCGGAGAGCTGGCTGACCGACGGCTACGCCGCGCCCGAACAGTACGAAGCCGGGGGACGCGAAGGCCCCTGGACCGACCTCTACGGCCTTGCCGCTACCGCCTACCGCGCGCTGATCGGCACGCCGCCGCTGCCGGCGCCGGCGAGGCTGGCCGGGGCCTGGATGACGCCGGCGGTGACCGCGGTCGGCGACGCCGGCATGGAGTTGGCCCTGGCCATCGACCGGGCCCTGATCCTCGACCGCGAGCGACGCCCGAAGACGGCGGACGCCTGGGCCGAGATGCTGGGTGTGCGCGGCGCCGGCCCGGCCTACGCCGCCGCCGCTTCGCCCGCCGTGCCGCCGCCGGCGATGGAAGCGGGGTCGCCTCCGCCCGCCGGCAACGGCATCGCCGACGAGGTGCCGCCGACGGTCCGCATCCGCCGCAGCAGCGGGCAGCGGCCGGCTCCGGTCGCGGCCGCCGCCTCCGACCGGGAGAGCCCGGCCGCAGCTCCGCCGCGCCGGCGGCGGCGCCGGCTGTTGGCCCTGGCGCTGGCGCTGCTTGCCTTGACCCTGCTCGCCGCCGGCTACTGGGCCGGCCGGCCGTTCTACGAAACCTACCTGAAGCGCGAGTGGCTGGTGGCAAGCGACGGCAGCGGCGATGCCGCCACCATTGCCGAGGCGCTGCGCCGGGCGGGAGACGGAGCGTCGATCCGCATCGGTAACGGCACCTTCGCCGAAACCGTGGTCGTCAACCGGCCCATCGAGATCGCCGCCGCCGAGGGCGCAGAGCCGGTGATCGCGCCGCCCGAGGGACCGTGCCTCGTCGCCCGCGGCGAGGGCGCGATCATCAGCGGCATCACCTTCCGCGGCGCCACCTCGGCGGAGCCAACGAGCCCGGGGCTGCCCTGCGTCCTCATCGCCTCGGGAACGCCGAAGCTGCAGGACAGCCGCATCTCCTCGCCGAACGGTCCGGCCATCCTGGTTCGCGACGGGGCGCGGCCGCTGCTTCAGCGCAACACGGTGAGCGAGACGCCGTCGGCCAGCGTGGTGGTGCGCAGCGGCGCCGAGCCGACGATCCTGGACAACACGATCCGCGACAGCGGCAGCGTCGTTTTCAGCGAAGGCGCGAAAGGGACCTTCCAGAACAACACCGTCAGCGGCAGCCGGGCCTCGGGGCTGCAGATCCGCACCGGCGCCGACCCTCGGGTCGTTGGCAACACCATCGAGGCCTCGGCCGAGGCCGGCATCTACGTCTACGACAGCGGCCGCGGCAACATCGAGGACAACCGGATCCTCGGCAGCACCCTGTCCGGGATCGTGGTCGCCGACGGCGGCGCTCCCAGCCTGATCGGCAATGCGATTTCGGCCAGCGGCGAGCACGGGATCATCATCCTGGAGGCCGGCGGCGGCGCCATCGACCGCAACACCATCACCGACAACAAGGGCAACGGCCTGGTGCTCTCCCCCGAAAGCGCGGTCGAACTCGGCACCAACCAGCTCCAGGGCAACACTGCCCCGCAACTCGTCGACGCCCGTGGCGGGGCTCCGAAACCGTGAGGACGCTGGTCTTGGGTCGCAGCCCGTTTGCGGACGTCGTCGTTGCCGAGGCGTCGGTGGCGCCGCACCACGCCGAGCTGACGATGACCGACGACGGCCGGCTCTACCTCATCGACTGCGCCAGCAAGGCCGGGACCTGGCGCCAGGGCGCGGCGCGAAGCGATGGGCAGGACCACTGGCTGCCGCTGCGCCAGGACTTCGTCGCCGCCGACGAGCCGCTGCGCCTCGGCGACTACCGGTGCACGGCCGCCGGGCTGCTCCGCGTCGCCCGCGACGCGCCAGCGAGGCCGGGCGGAACGGCGGCCATGGCGGCGGCGGAAGCCCAGCCGGGCGACGGCGGCCGCCAGCCGCTGCGCGGCCGGGTCGAGCGCGATGCGCTCACCGGCGAGATCGTTCGCAGGAGGCCGTGAAGCGGATGCGCTCGTCGCGGACAGGCGGCGCGCCGGCGCAGCCGACGGCAGCAGCGGAGCCGGCTCCGGACGCGGCGAAGCCGCGCCGCCGGATCGGCACCGTCGCCATCCTCGCCGGCTCGGTGGTCGTGGCGATCGTGCTGATCAAGCTGATGGAGTGGCTGCTGCCGCCGGCGTTGGCGGTGGTCCTGCTCGACTACAAGCAGGCGACCTACCCGCTGACGGTGCAGACGGTGATGTGGATCGTCTTCGCGCTGGGGATCGGCGAGCTCATCGTCCGGGCCCTGGAAACCGCGGCCGAGCGCGCGGAGCTCGCTCGTCACTACCTCCCCGAGGACGAGACCACGGTGCTGCAGTCGCTCGAGCTCCGCCGGATCTACGCCGCCGCCCGCGCCGCCATGCGCGCCGACTCACCCTCCTACGGCCGGTTCCTGCCGCGGCTGATCCAGCGGGTGGTGACCCAGTTCCAGACCAACAAGTCGGTCGACCAGGCCAACGCCCTGCTCAACTCCAGCCTGGAGCTGGGCCTGCACGAGATCGACCTTCGCTACATGATGATCCGCTACGTCATCTGGGCGATCCCGGCGCTGGGCTTCCTCGGCACCGTTCTGGGCATTGCGCTGGCGCTGGCCTACGCCGGCTCCGCCGACCTGCAGGACCCGGCGCTGCTGGCCGGGCTGACCGAGCGCCTGGCGGTCGCCTTCAACACCACGCTGCTCGCGCTCTGCATGTCGGCGGTGCTGGTGCTGATCCAGCACATCGTCCAGGCGCGGGAGGAACGGGCGCTGAACCGGGCCGGGCAGTACTGCCTCGACAACCTGATCAACCGCCTCTACGCGGACTGACGCCTGCCATGTTGGCCCGCCCCCGCCAGCCTCTCGACGCGCTCAGCATCTCCGCGCTCGATCTGTTCGCCTCGGCTCTGGGCGCCTTCATGCTGCTGGCGGTGTCGTTCTTCCCCTACTACCTCCGGGCGCCGGCGCTGGAACGCGACCAGGAGGGCGCGCGCGCCGAGCTTGCGGCGGCGGCACAGGCGCTGACGCAGGCGGAGACGGCCACGGCCGACGCCGAGGCGAAGAAGAGCGACGCGGCTCAGGCCTTGGCCGAGGCGCAGGCGCGCCTCTCCCGGGCGCAGGCGACGGTCGCGGCGCTGCCGCAAGCGGAGCCGGCGGAGGTCGAGGCGCCGGCGGCGGCGGCGGTGCAGCGGCCGGCGCCGAGCCCTGGCCGCGGCCTGCTATCGATCACCGACCTCGACCTCGTCTTCGTCATGGACACCACTGGAAGCATGCGCGACGAACTCGAGGATCTGCAGGCGAACCTGGTCGCAATCATCCAGGTCCTGCAGCGGCTGGCGCCGACGCTCAGGATCGGCTTCGTCGCCTACCGCGACCGGAGCGATGCCTATGTCGTCCGCGGCACCCCGCTTGCCGCGCTCCAGCCCGGAGAGGACGCCGAGATCCTTGGCTTCGTCCGCCAACTCAGCGCCGGCGGCGGCGGCGACACGCCCGAGCGGGTCGACGAGGCCGTGGCAGCGGCGGTGAGCATGCCCTGGCGCACCAACGCGCAGGGGCGCATCATCGTCATCGGCGACGCGCCGGCGCACCCGGCCGACGTCGAGCGGACCATGTCGCTGGCCGCCCAGTTCCGCCTGTCGTCCCCGGGCCCGAACGTCCCCCGCGCGCTCGCGGCCATCTACACCGGCGACCAGCCGCCGGTGGGCGCGTTCTTCGAGCGCCTAGCCAGGGCCGGCGGCGGCGACTTTTCGGTGCACCGCGGGCAAATGATCGAAAGCGTGCTGCTGGCGGTGCTGGCCGAGCCGGGCGGCGGCGGGAGTGGCCGATGAGCAATCGCGACAACCGGGAGGTCCTCGAAGGCGGCTGGCTGCTCAGCGGCAGCGAGCCCCACGGCCAAAGCGTGCGGTTCGTCTTCGGCGAAACGGAGCTGTCGCGGGCCTACCTCGGGTTGACGGTCGGCCGCCACCCGGCGCTGTGCGAGCGGGTCCTCGCCGACGACAGCGTCTCGCGCCGGCACTTCCGCATCGGCGTGACCGGCGGGAAGCTGTTCGTCGAGGACCTGAACTCGCTCAACGGCACTTTCCTCGACGACCGCGAATTGGCGCCGTTCCAGCCCGCGCCGCTGCTCCCGGGCCAGGAGATCCAGGCGGGACGGGTGAGCCTCACCGTCGCCCGCCTCGCCGACCGCTGAGGCCGGCGCGATGCGGCGTCCCCCGCGCGAGCTTTCGATCTTCTCGATGTCGGCGCTGGACGTCCTGGCCACCGCGACCGGCGTTTTCGTGCTGCTGCTCGTGCTGGTCATGCCCTACTACCGCAAATCGTTCGACGCCAACGCCGAGATCGCCGCGCGACGGGTCTCGACGTCCGAGATCCGCGCCAAGGTCACCACGACCGAGGAGACCGCCGTCCGCTACCGGGGCGAGGCGGAGGCGGCTTTGGCCGAGGCGGAGCGGCTGAACAGGGCCGCCGCGGCGCTGGAGCGGGAGGCGGCCGCCCGACCGGCGGTGCTGGCCAAGCCCCGAGTTCCGCAGCCCGCCGCCGAAACGCAGGCCGACCGGCAGGTGGTGGACGCCATCGACCTGGTCTTCGCCATCGACACAACCGCCAGCATGGGGCCGGCGATCCGCGAGCTGGCCTCGTCCATGGCCAGCATCGTCCGCATCCTGCAGCGGCTCGTCCCCTCGGTGCGGATCGGGGTTGCCGCCTACTCCGACCGCGACACCGGACTGCCGCCGCTGCAGGTCCTGCCGCTGACCTCGGCTGAACGCGACCTCCCCAGGGTGCTGGCCTTCCTCGCCGCGCTGCACGAGTCGCCGATCGGCAGCCAGACCATCGAGGAGGACGTGCACCTGGGTCTCGGCGCGGCCATGGACATGCCGTTCCGGGCGAATGCCTTGCAGAGCATCGTCCTCATCGGCGACGCCCAGGCCCATCCCGAGTACATCGAGGACACGCTGCATCAGACCCGCGCCTTCGTGTTCGCCAACGAGCGCCGGTCGGTTTCGGCGCTGTTCGCCACCACGCCCTCGGCAATGCGCGACGGGCTGCGCTCGCGCCGCTACTTCGCCGCCGTGGCGGAAGCCGGACGAGGCTCGTTCAGCGACTTCGCCGGCAGCATGATCGCGGCCGTGCTGCTCTCCGTAATCGTCGACTGAGCGCCCGCGCAGGTGTTCAATGGCCCGAGAGTGCCGGTGGGAAGTCAAATTGATCGAGGTCTTCTGCAGCGACACGATCGGGCCCGGGAGAGCGCGACCGTGAAGGACTTGACCTGCGTCCTTGCCGAGCTCCGCGAGCTTCAGCCGGAGCTGAAGAAGCGTTATCCCATCAAGGCGATCGGGGTCTTCGGCTCTTACGTTCGCGGGGAGCAGCGCGACGACTCCGACCTCGATGTGCTGGTTGATTTGGGGCAGGGGATGACTCTGATCGACCTTGTCGGCCTGCAGCTGGCGATAGGCGAGGCCTTAGGCCTTACGGTCGATCTTGCGGTTAAGGACGCGCTGAAGCCTCGGATCGAAAAGCGGATCCTTGCGGAAGCGGTGATACTGTGACCCGTGACCCGCTCCTGTAGCTGGACGACATGCTCGCCCATGCGCATCAGGCAAACGCCGACGAAGCCCGTAGGGCGGGTCGAGGCGAAGCCGGACCCGCCGGGAGGCGGCGGGATACGCCTGCGGCTTTCCCGCCCTACATCGCCGTGCCGCTCGGGGCTCGCAACGGCGGGTACTTCGAACCTTAACATCGGCCGGGCGCGCGCGCGGCTCTGTCGCGGCTTGCGTGCTTTAGCCGCCCGGCACGGCGTGCTATCAGGGCCGGGCCGGGAGCGGGGAGCAATCACCTCAACAAGCTGGCGCAGGCGGTCGAACGCCGGAGCAGCCGCGCACCTTCCGGGCGTTCATCTCCAGCACTCTTCAAAAGGACCTGCAGAGCGATGAGCCGAAACAGGATGAAGCATAACCGCATCGGCGTGTTGACCAGCGGCGGCGACTGCGCCGGGCTGAACGCCGCGATCCGGGCAGTGACCTACCGCGCGGTGCAGGAGCATGGCCTGACCGTCGTCGGCGTCTACGAGGGGACGGCGGGGCTGCTGGCCCGCCCGGTGAAGTACGAGGAACTCACGCTCAAGATCTTCACCGGCAACATCCTCAGGCTCGGCGGGACGATCCTGGGCACGGTGAACAAGGGCAACCCGTTCGAGTTCCCGATGCCGGACGGCACCGTCAAGGACCGCTCCCACGAGGTGATCGAGGGCTTCCACGCGCTGAACCTTGACGCCCTGATCGGGATCGGCGGCGACGGCAGCATGCGGATCCTGAGCCGGCTGGCGCAGCAGGGAGAGATCCCCTTCATCGGCATTCCCAAGACCATCGACAACGACGTCGCCCACTCCGACTACTCCATCGGCTACCTCAGTGCGGTGGATGCGGCCGTCGAGGCCCTGGACAGGCTGCAGCCCACCGCCGCCAGCCACCGCCGGGTGATGGTGCTGGAGGTCATGGGCCGCGACGTGGGCTGGCTCGCCATGGCGGCGGGCATCGCCGGTGGCGCCGACGTCATCCTCATCCCGGAGATCCCGTTCGCCATCGAGAGGGTGGCCGAAGTGCTGCGCGAGTTGTTCGCCATCGGCCGCAACCACTCCCTCGTCGTCTGCGCCGAGGGCGTCCGCCTGAGCTCCGGCCAAGCCGTGTCCCACGCCTTCGCCGACGGCGAGGTGCGTTACGGCGGGGTGGGCGCGGCCATCGGCGACATGATCGCGAAGACCACCGGCGCCGAGACCCGGGTGACCGTGCTGGGCCACGTCCAGCGCGGCGGCGCGCCCAACGCCTTCGACCGGATCCTCGCCTCGTCGCTGGCGGCGCACGCCGTGGATATCGTAGTTGAAGGCAAGACCAACCGCGTCGTGGTTTCCGAGCGCGGCAAGATCATCGACGTCCCGCTCGACAGCGTCGCCGGCAAGACCCGCGCGCTGAAGCTCGACGGAACCCTGATCACCACGGCGCGGCAGATGGGAATCTGCCTCGGCGACTAGCGCAAGGAGAGGCGATGCCGTCCGCGCCATCGGGAACGAGGCTGGTCCTGCCGCTGTCGTTCATCCGCGAGTTCTTTCGGATGGAGGCGGCGGGCGGCATTCTCCTTGTCCTCGCCTCGGTGGTCGCGCTCGTCGTCGCCAACTCTGCGCTCTCGCCCTACTACGAGGCGTTCCTCAAGACCTACGCCACCATCCGCGTCGGGACCCTGGCCATCGACAAGCCTTTGATCCTGTGGATCAACGACGGGCTGATGGCGCTGTTCTTCTTTCTCGTCGGCCTGGAGATCAAGCGCGAGCTCCTGGAGGGCGAGCTGTCGTCGCTGTCGCAAGCCGCGCTTCCCGCCCTCGCCGCCGTGGGCGGCATGGCGGTGCCGGCCGCGATCTACGCCACGATCAACCTGGGCAGCGAAGAGTCGCTCAACGGCTGGGCGATCCCCGCCGCCACCGACATCGCCTTCGCCTTGGGCGTGCTCAGCCTGCTCGGCAGCCGGGTGCCGATCTCGCTGAAAGTGCTGCTGACCGCCATTGCGGTGTTCGACGACCTCGGCGCCATCGTGATCATCGCCGTGTTCTACACCGACCAGTTGTCGGTGCTGGCGCTGGGCCTGGCATCGGCGGCGCTTGCCGTGCTGGTCGTGCTCAATTTCGCCGGCGTCAAGAAGCAGGGGCCGTATCTGATCGTCGGCACCATCCTCTGGGTCTGCGTGCTGAAGTCCGGGGTGCACGCCACCCTCGCCGGCGTCGCCGTGGCCATGGCGATCCCGATGAGCGGCCGGCATGCGGACGATCCCTCGCCGCTGAAGAGCCTCGAGCACGCCGTCCACCCATGGGTCGCCTTCGCCGTCCTGCCGCTGTTCGCTTTCGCCAACGCCGGCGTCTCCTTCGCCGGCATCGGCTGGAACAGCTTCCTCGAGCCGGTGACGCTCGGCATCACCGCCGGTCTGTTCGTCGGCAAGCAGGTCGGCATCCTCGGCACGATCTGGCTCACCGTCCGCACCAGGCTCGCGCGCATGCCCGAGGGCGCCAACTGGCAGCAGGTCTACGCCATGGCGGTGCTGTGCGGCATCGGCTTCACCATGAGCCTGTTCATCGGCGGGCTCGCCTGGGAGCATGCCGCCTTCGACGCGCCGGTGCGGCTCGGGGTGATCACCGGCTCGTTGCTCTCGGCGGTGATCGGCTCGATCGTCTTTCTGCTGGTGGCACGAGCCGGGTCGGACGCACGATCGCCGGCGGGACCATGAACGCGGGGACATGAACAAGGCGCGGCGGCCCGGCGCAAGCCCGCGCGAAGGAGGTGCGATGATCCCGAGGTATCGCTTCGCCCGAGCGGCCGGCAGCCTTCTCGCCGTGGCATGGCTCGCCGGCTGCGAGCTTGCGCTGCACGAAGTCCAGCAGGCGGGGGCCGACGGCTGCGACCCATGGCAGGCCGGCTGCCCGCCGCTGATCGCCTACGCGGAAGGCGAGCCCGCCCAGCCGTACCGGATCGACCTCGATCGACTGGAGATCGTGAGCCAGGCGATGGAAGCGCCCTACCGCCGCTGCGACGGGGTCGGCCTCGCCTGCCAAGGCCGCATTATCGGCGATGTTCTGTGGGACCAGTACGTCATGGTTCTCGCCGGCCGCTCGGACGCAACCTCGACCGCCGCCAACGGCCAGCGGCTGCTCCCCGAAGGCAGCGGCGCCGATCGGGCCGGGCCCGCTGCTGCGGCCGGCACGCCCGCCGGCGCGCCCGAGGTCGTGGCAACGCCGCCGGCCGAGGCGCCAGGACGCCTGATCCGAACCCATGGCAGCCGTAGCGGTGACCCTGCCACGCCGGCCTCGCGCTGAATGCCGATCGCTCGCCCCCACGCCGGCCGGTTCGCGCTCCTGATCGCCTGGGTACTGCTGGCGCTCAGCCTCGCCGCCTGCCATCCGCCGCCGCCGGCTCCGGACCCGACCCTGGCGCTGACCCCCGAGGCTCCCTTCGCCTATCCCTGGGAGGACCCGATCGTCGCCACCGTGGTCGGCACGCCGCCCGACCTGCGCGCGCCGCTTCCAGAGACGATCCCGCAGAGCCTGAACCGGCTCGAGGTGCTGCCCGACCGGCAGATCCCGGAGGTGTTCTGGTTCCAGCGCGGCCTGCGCTACACCCTGAACGCCCAGCCCGGCGAGGCCCCGCTGGTGATGATCATCCCCGGCACCGGCGCCGGGCCGACCGCCCGGCTGGTCGACGTGCTCGCCCGCATCTTCTACGCCGGCGGCTACCACGTGCTGGCGGTGCCGTCGCCGACCTTCTCCAACTTCGCCGTCACCGCGTCCTCGACCGGCGTCCCCGGCCGGGTCAGGCGCGACGCCCGCGATCTGCACCAGGCGCTGCGCCTCGCCTACGACCAGGTACAGGAGCGGATCCGGATCAAGAACGATGACGTCTCGCTGGTCGGCTACAGCCTCGGCGG
The DNA here is from genome assembly GCA_034382075.1 of Rhodospirillales bacterium. GTDB lineage: Bacteria > Pseudomonadota > Alphaproteobacteria > Rhodospirillales > Defluviicoccaceae > JAEULH01. Next base: position 4,522 of record JAXMOZ010000054.1, on the reverse strand, counting down.
CTGGCACGGGGCCTTCGTCGGCTGGCTGGACGAGAACGAGGCGGAAAGGCCGCTGGGGTTCCGCCGGGTGCTGATGATCAACCCGCCGGTGAACCTCTACACCTCCTCGCGAATCCTCGACGACTACATCGAAAAGATCCCGGGCGGCATCGAGGGGCTGCCGGGCTTCTTCAACGAGTTGTTCAAGTCGCTCTCCAGCCTCTACACCTCCTCGGCGGGACCCTCCGAGCTCACCGGCGACTTCCTCTACCAGTCCTACGTCGCGCTGAAGCCGCCGCGCGAGGTGCTGGCGGCGCTGATCGGGGTCGCCTTCCGGCTGGCCTCGACCGACCTCAGCTTCACCGCCGACGTCATGGGCAATGTCGGCACCCTGGTCAGGCCCGGCCGGCAGCTCGCGGTTTCGGACTCGCTGACGCCGTACCTGGTCGAGGGGCTGCACCACGGCTTCACCGAGTACCTGCAAAACCTCCTCTACCCCTTCTACGCCCGCACCGAGCCGACGCTCACCATCGACAAGCTCATCGAGGAGGCGGACCTCCGCCGGCTCGGTCCCTACCTCGCGGCCAACCCCAGGTACCGGCTCATCACCAACGCCGACGAGATCATCAACTCCAAGGAAGAGTTGGACTTCCTTCGTGAGACCTTCGGCGAGCGGGGGAAGATCTTCCCGCGCGGCGGGCACTGCGGCAATTTCCAGTATCCCCACGTGGTCGCCGCCATGCTGCAGGCGCTGGCCGAGGACACGCCATGAGCGGCGGGAGCCGGGCGCGAGGCCTGTTCGGGCGCCTCGCCGGCTGCCTCGCCGCGCTGGCGCTGGTCGCGGCGTGTTCAACGCCGGTTCCCTTCCGTGAGGGCGACCCGCCGCTTCCCGACCGGCCGCCGGAGCGGACGGTGGCGGAGATGGTCGACATCTACGACCCGATCGAGGGGATCAACCGGCAGGTGTATGCGTTCAACTACGAGTTCGACCGGATCGTTTTTCTCCCCGTGGTGCGCACCTACAAGTTCATCCTGCCGCAGGTGCTCCGCGACCGGATCAACGACTTCCTCGCCAATTTCGACGACGTGGTCACCGCCGCCAACCTGCTGTTGCAGGCGCGCCCGGGCCGGGCGGCGCAGACGCTGTTTCGCGTCGGCGTCAACCTCGGCCTCGGCTTCTTCGGCACGGTCGACATTGCCTCGGCGGTCGGCATGGTCCGCTACAGCGAGGACTTCGGCCAAACCCTCGGCTACTGGGGAACCACCGACGGTCCCTATCTGGTCGTGCCCATCCTCGGCCCCTCCAATGCCCGCGACGCCACCGGGACCGTCGTCGACAGCTTCGCCATCGACCCGCTCGGCGTTCTCTCGAACCTGAACTCGGATGTTTCCCCCTATGCGTGGACGCGGACCGGCGTCAACGCGGTGGATACGCGGGCCAACACCCCGTTCCGCTACCACGAGACCGGCTCGCCCTTCGAGTACGACTACGTCCGGCTGCTCTACACCCGCAAACGCGAGCTCGACATCATCCGCTGAGGCCTCGCGATGGCGGGCCGAACGCACCGAACGGGCGGCGGCCCGGCGCTACTTGGCGATGGTGATTGGGATACCGACGCGGCTCACGTCGGTCACCGTCACCTGGAACAGCTCGTAGAGCACGAGGAAGGCGGCGCGGTCCCAGCGGGTGTTGCCGAGCACGTAATAGCGCCCCTGGTAGCGGATCCAGCCGTCGGGGGCTTCCGGCGGCTTCTTCCTCAGGGAAACGTCGAGCGTACGGATGGGATTGCGCACGAGGGCTACCGCCGGGCCGGTGCGCGGATCGGCCTCGACCGGGAACTCCGGGAACAGGTCGATGCCCTTGGCGACGAAGTCGAGCATGGCGAACAGGCTTCTCAGCTTCAGCGCCGCGAAAATCGGGAGCTCGCCGCCGGGGTGACCCGGCCTGACGTCGATCAGCACCAGATTATCGGGCCGGCCTGCGGCGACCTCGTTGAGCCGCCTCCGCTCGGCGTCGCTGAGCGACAACGGGTCGTAGTTGCTGATCAGCACGCGCCCGCGCACGGACCGGGTCAAGGTGAAGGTATCCTTCTCCTGTCGCCAGCTCAGGCCGTTATCCAGAGCCGTAACGACATCCCCGGTGCTGGGCGGTGCGGTGAGCCGCTCCAGGACCGGCTGGTCGTATGTCAGTTCCTGGATGAACAGCCGGCCCGATTGCTGCAAGGCCCCGAGATGGAGAACGATGCGGCGGAAGGCGCGGTAGTCCTCGGGCGCGGTGACCTTGTTGGACAGAAACCGGGCTGCCCGACCGTCCGCGCGAAGGATCTCGATGCCGTCCGCCATGAGCCGCGACAACAACTCGATGCGCACGCCCTGGAACAGGAAGAACGCCAGCACGTCCTCCCCCACCGGCGTCAGGATGCGCTGGGTGAACTCCTGGCCGGTCACGGGGACGATGCTGAAGGTTGGGTTCTCGGCGGCCCGCGCATCGAGGCTGAGCGACAGCACGTCCGTACCCGCCCCTTCGTTGAGGCTTCCGCCGATGCCGCCCGACGTCTCGAAGTTGAAGGTGGCGGCGATGCTGGAGGTGACGGTGAAATGCGGCGGCCGATCGACGCTCAGCCGGGCCAGGTTGAGCAGCAGGATGTCCTGATTGAGCGCGTTCACGGTCTCGTCGTAGCCGAGCACGGACTCGCGCAGCGCCGGCGGGCCGAGACACCCGCCGAGGCTTGCGAACACCATCACCAGGAGCGCGATGCGGAGCCGCACTCTGTCCCCCCTGCCGGGCCCGGCGAGGCAAACCACCGAAGCCCGCCCTTTGTTCGCCTCAGTATGGCAGAGCCGGGCCCTTGGGCAATGCGAGAACCCGCTCGCCGGCTGCCCTGGCGCCCGGCGTCGCCACCGCGCGCATGGGATGGGCGGCTCCTGATGCTCGCCGCCGGCAGCAGCTTCCTTGCCAAGCTGCATCTGCCGGTTTATTCTATGCCAAATGGCACGAATGGTCGTCCGATGACACAGTTGCAGAAGATCGAAACGGAGCCGCGGCCGTTCGCCGCGGAACCCATCACCGACCAGGAGGCGGCGGCCATGTTCAGGGCCGCGCTCAACCTGTTCCGTCTGTGGGGAGTTGGCGACGAGCAAGCCTGCATCCTGCTGGATCTGCCGCGGCGCACCTTCGCCCGCTGGAAGGCGGGGCAGGTCGGCCGGATCGGGCGCGACGGCAAGGCGAGGCTGTCGAACCTGATGGGCATCCACAAGGCGCTCAGGATCGTCTTCACCGAGCGAGCGCGCGGCTACGCCTGGATCAAGGCGCCGAACGAGGCGTTCGCCGGACGGACGGCGCTGGAGGTCATGCTGGGCGGCGAACTCACCGACCTGATGCGGGTGCGCCGCTACCTCGACGCCGAGCGCGGCGGCTGGTGATCGATCCCAGCGCGGTTGCGACGAGCCGGGTGGGCTGGACCGGCGCCCGGCGGATCATCCGCAGCCTGTTCCCACCGATCGCGCTGTTCGAGGACATCGCCGAGCCTGAGGACTGGCCGCTGCTCATCGCCGCCGAGCAGAAGACCAACCCGCGGCTGATGGAAACGCTGGGCGCGCTGGACCTGGTCCCGCCCGCGCGGCGCGTTGCCGGCCCCGGCGCGAGCTTCCTGATGGCCCCCTTCACCCACGCCAGCCGCGACCGCCCCACCCGGTTCTCGGACGGCAGCTACGGCGTGCTCTACGCCGCCAGGCGGTTCGAGACCGCGCTTTTGGAGACCATGCACCACCACGCCCGGTTCATGGCGCGAACCCGGGAAGCGCCGGGATGGACGTCGCAGTTCCGCGAACTGTCGCTGGACATCGAGGCCCGCCTGCACGACCTCCGCGCGGGCGATCCCGCCGTCGCCCCCGCCGTCGCCCCCGCCGTCGCCCCCGCCGTCGCCCCCGCCGTCGCCCCCGCCGTCGTCCCCGCGCTGGATCCCGACAGCCACGAGGCCTCGCAGGCCCTCGGCATGGCTCTGCGCGCCGCCGGCTCCGACGGCGTCGTCTATCCCAGCGCCCGCGACCCAAGCGGCGAATGCGTGGGCCTGTTCTATCCGGACCTCGCCCGCAACCCGCGGCAGGGCCGCCACCTCGACTACCACTGGGACGGCTCCCGCGTCGACCTCTACCGCGACCCCGGCAGCGGCGAGGTGTTCCGGGTGGAGTGGAGCGGGTAGCCGCGCGTGCTCATCCGGGTACGGAGCAATCCCCCCACCGTCATGGCCGTGCTTGTCGCGGCGTTCTCGTGATAGGACAAAGCGTCCGCACGGACGCACGATCCTCGCGATAAGCGCGAGGATGACGAGGAACAGTATGACGAGCGACGCGTACCGCCACGTCGGTCATCGACGACTGGCCCTCCTCCAGACCTGCACCGTCATGGCCGCACTTGTTGCGGCCATCTACCGTGGACGGTGTCAAGGGGCTGGAGCGAGTTTCCACGGCTTGTTGTCCCTGGCGATGGCATTGAGGATGACGAGCATTTTCCGCATTACCGCGACGAGGGCCACCTTTCCCG
>JAXMOZ010000053.1:0-24349 GCA_034382075.1 Rhodospirillales bacterium | reverse complement strand
GCAACCGCCGCCTCGCCAAGGACTTCGAGGCTACCATCGACTCCGCCGTCACCTTCCTCTACGCCGCCTCCGTCATGCTCCTCACCCGACGGCTGGGCATACAATGAGTTTCGAGTCGGACTCTTACCGGGCCGCCTGCTCCTCGGCGCCGGAGGGGAGCGGTCCGGCCGGGTCCGACATCCAGGCGAGGATGTCGCGCCAGACGGTTTCGCCCTGCAGGTCGCGCAGCAGCATGTGGTAGCCGTTGGAATAGTAGGCGACGCGCCGGCGGCCATCGGCCGACGCCGGCAGCCGCTCGGTCATCTCCCGCACCGCAGCCGGCGGGATGAGCTGGTCCTTGGCGCCGTATAGGACGAGCGCCGGGACCTGCAGCGACGAGGCCGAAATCATCGCCCGGTCCATGAGGTTCACCAGGCCATAGACCGTGTCGATCCGGCTCTGCTTGATCACCAGCGGATCGCGCCCCAGCGCTTTCAGCATTTCGATGTTGTCGGACGGCTTGATGCCGAGGTTCCGCCCGGTGACCTGGCCGGAGGGCAGGGTGTGCACCGCCAGCCACAGCGCCGTCGTCTGGTACCAGGGCATGGACGCCCGGCCCCAGACCGCCGGGGCGGCGAGGATGACGCCGTCGACCGGAGGCGGCCGCGGCCCGGCCATGGCGGTCATGATCACCGCCCCGCCCATGCTCTCGCCCAAGAGGAACAGCGGCGTGCCGGGGTGGCGCTTGCGCACCGCGTGCACCGCCGCCTTCAGGTCGTCGGCCAAAGCTCGCTCGCCCGGCCACAGCCCTCGGTTCGGCGCCTCGCCGAAGCCGCGCTGATCGTAGGCGTAAGCCTGGACGCCGCGGGCGGCGAACCAAGCTCCGGGGGCGGCGAAGAAGTTGCGATAGTCGTTGAAGCCATGGAGCGCGATGACCACCGCCCTCGGCGGCTTCTCGCCCTCCGGCCGCCAGGTCCTGAGCGGCAGCTTCGCCCCGTCCGGCGCGATCAAAGCGGCGTCGGCGATACTCGGCGCGGCGATGGCAGGCCCGGGCAGGGCCACCACCGGGGCGCAGCCGGCCACCGCCAGCAGCAGCAGCGAAAGCCCGAGCCGGGCCAGGGCGTAAAGGCTCAAGGCTCGATGCGCCCGTCAGCCGGGTCGGCGACCAGGGTCGGTTCCATGGCCCGGTCTTCGCCCGCGTCCGGCTCGTTGGTGAGCCTGAGGAAGATGTCCTCGAGCTCGGTCTCGCGGGTGGTCACCTCGCGCACGCTCAAGCCGGCGGCGCGCACCGCGCCAAGGATCTCGCCCGCGCCGATCCGGCTGGGCGGATAATGGAAGGTGAGCCGCCGCGGTCCGTCGAGCACCGGCTTGAACGGGTCGAGCGATGCCGGCGCCGTCTCGATGTCCTCGCCCAGCGTCACCGTCAGCTGCTTCGCGTCCACCCGCCGCAGCAGGTCCTCGGTGGGCTCGCAGGCGACCAGGCGGCCGTGGTTGATGATGGCGATCCGGTCGCACAGCGCCTGCGCTTCCTCCAGGTAGTGGGTGGTGAGCAGGATCGTCGTCCCCTCGGCGCGCAGCCGGCGGAGATAGGTCCACAGCTGGTGACGCAGTTCGACGTCGACCCCGGCGGTCGGTTCGTCCAGCACCAGCACCGGCGGCGCGTGCACCATGGCCTTGGCGACCAGCAGCCGCCGGCGCATGCCGCCGGACAGCCGCCGGGCGTAGGCATCGGCCTGGGCGGTGAGCCCCACCGCCGCCAGAAGCTCCGTCGTCCGCCGCTCAGGCCTGGGGACGCCGTAGAGCCCGGCCTGCACCTCCAGGAGCTCGCGCGGGGTGAAGAACGGATCCAGGTTGAGCTCCTGCGGGACCACGCCGATGGCGCGCCTCGCGGCGCGCATGTCGGCGTCGATGTCGTGCCCCCAGATCCGGACGTCGCCCGAGCTGCGCACCACCAAGGCGGCGAGGATGTTGATCAGGGTCGACTTGCCGGCGCCGTTGGGGCCGAGCAGGCCGAAGAAGGAGCCCGAGGGAACGGCGAGCGAAACGCCCTTCAGCGCCCGGACCACCGGCTGGCCGCGGCGGCCGCCGTAGGTCTTGGTCAGCTCCGTGATCTCGACGGCGTTGGCCGGGGTGTCCGCGGGCAGGCGGGGAAGTCGCTCGACGGGGGTGTTCAAGGGATGCGTCTCTCCGCCGGCGGCGCGGCCAAAACCGACCGGGCCCGCCGGCGCGGCTGGGGCTGGTCGCGATCGATACGGTAGCATTGATTGTAGGTTGGCTTTCGCTATCATCCGCGCATTCGCAAGGTCAATGTACCATGCCGGACGGGCGGCAGGGGTGCCAGATCGGGGGCGCAATGAGGCCTGAGGAAACGATCACGGTGGACAGTCGCGTCGTCGGCTGCGACGGCGGCGGCGGTGCGCTCGGCCACCCCCTGGTCTACCTGAACATGGGCGACAAGGACGAGATCTTCTGTCCTTACTGCTCCAGGCACTTCGTCTTCGAGGGTGACGGCACGGCGGTGGCGGGACACTGAGCGCCACCGAGGCAACGCCGGCGAGCCAGCCCCGCCACGTCTACCTGATCGACGGCTCCGGGTTTCTGTTCCGCGCCTTCCACGCCCTGCCGCCGATGACCCGGGGCGACGGTACGCCCGTTGGCGCCGTCTACGGCTTCGCCCAGATGCTGATGAAGCTGCTGGCGGAGACAGACGCCGACCACATCGCGGTGATCTTCGACGCCTCCCGCCGCACCTTCCGCAACGACATGTTCCCCGGCTACAAGGCGAGCCGCCCGGAGCCGCCGGACGAGCTGATCCCGCAGTTCGCGCTGGTCCGCGAAGCGACCAGGGCGTTCAACGTCGCCTGCGTCGAGGCTATCGGCTACGAGGCCGACGACGTCATCGCCACCTACACCCGGCTCGCCCGCGAGGCCGGCGCTCGGGTCACCATCGTCTCCTCCGACAAGGACCTGATGCAGCTCGTTGGCGACGGCGTTTCCATGTTCGATGCGATGAAGAACCGCAGCATCGGCGAAGCCGAGGTGCGCGAGCGGTTCGGCGTCGGCCCCGACAAGGTCATCGACGTCCAGGCGTTGGCCGGCGACTCCATCGACTGCGTCCCCGGCGTCCCCGGCATCGGGGTCAAGACCGCCGCCCAGCTGATCGGCGAATACGGCGACCTGGAGACGCTGCTCGAGCGGGCGGTCGAGATCCGCCAGCCGAAGCGCCGGCAGTCGCTGATCGAGCACGCCGACAACGCCCGGCTGTCGAAGGAACTGGTCAAGCTCTGCTGCGAGGTGCCGCCGCCCGAGCCGCTCTCGGCGTTCGCGGTGAAGCGGCCGGATCCGAAGGCGGTGCGCGATTTCCTCGAGGCGCAATCGTTCCGCACGATCCTGGCCAGGGTCGAGAGCCAGGGGCTGGCGCTCGGCCGCGGCGCGGCGCAGCCCGAACCGGCGGCGCCGGCCGCGGAGCTGCCGCTGGAGCGGCGCGAGTACAGCCTGGTGCAGGACGAGACGACGCTGGCGCGCTGGATCCGCCAGGCCGAGGCCGCCGGCATCGTCGCCGTCGACACAGTGACCACCTCGCTCTACGCCGGCCGCTGCTCGCTGATCGGCATCTCCCTGTCGCTGGAGCCGGGGCGCGCCTGCTATGTGCCGCTTGCCCATGTCGGTGCGCCGGGTGAGGAGCCGCCGCGCCAGCTCGACCGCGACACGGCGCTGGCCTTGCTCAAGCCGCTGCTGGAAGACCCGGCGGTGCTCAAGGTCGGGCAGAACATCAAGTACGACATGCAGGTGCTCGGCCGCTGCGGCATCCAGCTTTCGCCCATCGACGACACGATGCTGCTCTCCTACGTCCTGGAGGGCGGCCTGCACGGCCACGCGATGGAGGAGCTGGCGGAGCTGCACCTGGGCACGACGCCGGTGAAGTTCGCCGCCGTCGCCGGTACCGGCCGGTCGCAGGTCACCTTCGACAAAGTGTCCCTTACCCGGGCCTGCGACTACGCCGCCGAGAACGCCGAGATCGCGCTCCGCCTGCACCGGGAGCTCAAGCCGAGGCTGGTCCGCGAGCATCTGGTGAGCGTCTACGAAACAATGGAGCGGCCGCTGATCGGCGTGCTGGCGGCCATGGAGGCGCGCGGCATCCTGGTCGACGCCGACGAGCTTCGCCGGTTGAGCGCCGAGTTCGGCCGCAGGCTCGAGGCGCTGGAGGCGGAGATCCATGGCCTCGCCGGCGGTCCCTTCAACATCGGCTCGCCGAAGCAGCTGGGCGACGTCTTGTTCGAACGGATGAAGGTGCAGACCGGCCGGCGCGGCAAGTCCGGCGCCTTCGCAACCGGTGCGGACATCCTGGAGACGATCGCCGCCGAGACCGAGGACCCGCACGCCCGGGCCTTGGCCAGCCGGGTGCTCGACTGGCGGCAGCTGTCCAAGCTCAAGACCACCTACGCCGACGCGCTGATCCAGCAGATCGGGGCGGAGAGCGGGCGGGTCCACACCTGCTACCAGCAGGCGGTGGCGTCCACCGGCCGGCTGTCGTCGTCCGATCCCAACCTGCAGAACATCCCGGTGCGCACCGAGGAGGGGCGGAAGATCCGCCACGCCTTCATCGCCGAGCCGGGCTCCGTGCTGCTCAGCGCCGACTACTCGCAGATCGAGCTGCGCCTGCTCGCCCACGTGGCCGGCATCGAGGCGCTGAAGGTGGCGTTCCGCGAGGGCATCGACATCCACGCCATGACCGCGTCGCAGGTGTTCGGGGTGCCGATCGCCGGCATGGACCCGCTGGTCCGGCGCAAAGCCAAGGCCATCAACTTCGGCATCATCTACGGCATCTCCCCCTTCGGCCTGGCCCGCCAGCTCGCCATCCCCCGCGGCGAGGCGGCGGCCTACATCGAGGCCTACTTCGCCCGCTATCCCGGCATCCGCGACTACATGGCGGCGACCAAGAAGCTCGCCCGCGAGCGCGGCTACGTCACCACCCTGTTCGGCCGCCGCTGCCACGTCCGCGGCATCACCGACCGCAACGTCTCGGTCAGGAGCTTTGCCGAGCGCGCGGCGATCAACGCCCCGATCCAGGGCGGGGCCGCCGACATCATCAAGCGGGCGATGATCCGCATCCCCAAGGCGCTGGTCCGCGCCGGCGCAACGGCGCAGATGCTGCTGCAGGTCCACGACGAACTCGTCTTCGAGGTGCCGGAGGCCGAGGTGGAGGCCGTTCGGACGCTGGTTGCAGACGAGATGACCTCGGTCGCCGAGCTCACCGTGCCGCTGGTGGTCGACACCGGCACCGGCCGGACCTGGGACGCCGCCCACTGAAGGGCCGCCACGGCCCCACCCTTCCACCAGGGATCTTCAACAGCCAGTTCGGAACCCAGCTGGGGCGCTTGACGTTTCTCGCGTACCGGCGGGCGGACGGCTGCTCGCGGCGCACACGAAGGAACGGACGGGGATGTCTCTGCTGGGATCGAAAAAGGGCGACGAACAGGCCAACGTCGAGCTGGGTGAGCAGAAGGTCCGCCGCGGACAGGGCGGTGAAACGCATCAGGTGGCAGGCGGCGACGTGCCGGTGCTGACGACGCAGCAGGGCGCGCCGGTCGCCGACGACCAGAACTCACTCAAGGCCGGCCCGCGCGGCCCGACCCTGCTCGAGGACCATCACCTCCGGGAAAAGATCTTCCACTTCGACCACGAGCGCATCCCGGAGCGGGTGGTGCACGCCCGCGGCTTCGGCGTCCACGGCTACTTCGAGACCTACGAGTCGCTCGCCGACATCACCTGCGCCGACCTGTTCGCCCGCGCAGGCGAACGGACCGAGGCGTTCGTGCGCTTCTCCACCGTCGCCGGCAACAAGGGCTCTTTCGACCTCGCCCGCGACGTCCGCGGCTTCGCCGTGAAGCTCTACACCAAGCAGGGCAACTGGGACCTCGTCGGCAACAACATCCCAGTGTTCTTCGTCCAGGACGCGATCAAGTTCCCGGACATGGTGCATGCCGCCAAGCAGGAGCCGGACCGCGGCTTCCCGCAGGCGCAGACCGCCCACGACAACTTCTGGGACTTCATCTCGCTGATGCCGGAGTCGATCCACATGGCGCTGTGGATCATGTCCGACCGGACGATCCCGCGCTCGTTCCGGTTCATGGAGGGCTTCGGCGTCCACACCTTCCGGCTGGTCAACGCCGAGGGCAAGTCGACCTTCGTCAAGTTCCACTGGAAGCCCAAGCTCGGCATGCAGTCGGTGGTGTGGAACGAGGCGGTGAAGATCAACGGCGCCGACCCCGACTTCCACCGCCGCGACCTGTGGCAGTCGATCGAGATGGGGGACTACCCGGAGTGGGAGCTGGGACTGCAACTCTTCGACGACGCCTTCGCCGACCGCTTCGACTTCGACGTCCTCGACTCGACCAAGATCATCCCGGAGGAGGAGTTGCCCGTCCGCCGGGTGGGGCGGCTGGTGCTCAACCGCAACGTCGACAACTTCTTCGCCGAGACCGAGCAGGTCGCCTTCTGCACCGGCAACATCGTCCCCGGCATCGACTTCACCAACGATCCGCTGCTGCAGGGACGGAACTTCTCCTACCTCGACACCCAGCTCAAGCGCTTGGGCAGCCCCAACTTCACCCAGCTTCCGATCAACGCGCCGAAGTGCCCGTGGGCGCATTTCCAGCAGGACGGGCACATGGCCTTCCACAACCCCAAGGGCCGGGTGAACTACGAGCCCAACTCCTGGGGCGGCGCCAAGGGCGGTCCGCGCGAGGACCCGGAGAAGGGCCTGCGCTCGTATCCCGAGCGGATCGAGGGCGAGAAGCGGAGGCTCAGGGCCGAGAGCTTCGCCGACCACTACAGCCAGGCGCGGCAGTTCTACCTGTCGCAGACCAAGACCGAGCAGGGCCACATCGCCTCGGCCTTCATCTTCGAGCTGTCCAAGTGCGACCGCGAGGAGATCCGGGCGCGGGTGGTCTCGCACCTGATCAACGTCGACGAGTTCCTGGCCAAGGAGGTGGCGGCCGGGCTCAGGCTGAAGGCGATGCCGAAGCCCGCCGACGCGGCCCAGCCGACGCGGATGGACCTGAAGCCCTCGCCGGCGCTCTCGATCCTCGCCAACGGCCCGAAGAGCTTCAAGGGGCGCAAGCTCGGCCTTCTGCTCAGCGACGGCGTCAGCGGCGACATCGTCGCCGCGGTACAGGCCGCGGCCAAGGCCGAAGGGGCGCTGGTCGAAGTCGTCACGCCCATGGTCGGCGGTGTCATGACCGACGGCGGGACCCTGATCGAGGGCGACCAGAAGCTCGACGGCGGCCCGTCCGTCCTCTACGACGCCGTGGCGGTGCTGCTGTCGGCCGAGGGTGCGGCGATGCTGAGCAAGCACCCGGTCGCCCGCGACTTCGTCGCCGACGCCTACGCTCACTGCAAGTTCGTCGCCTATACGGCCGAGGCTTTGCCCTTGTTCGAGAAGGCCGGCGTCGCCTCGGACATGGACGAGGGCTTCTTCCTGCTCAGCGCCGCGACCGATCCGGCCGGCTTCATCAAGGCCTGTCGCGAGCTCAGGCTGTGGAACCGCGAGGCGAAGCTGATGAAGTAGGGGCTGCGCGCACCGTTCGGCGGGTCGGGCGCCTACGGGTTCTCGTCGGGGAGATCGACCGGCGAGCCCCTGGGCGTCCGGCCGCCGAACCGTTTGGCGCAGACGCTGGGCGAGGAAAACTGGACGCAGCTGTTCCACCGCTCCTGGAAGATCGCCTCGTTCGCCGCCGTTCCCGGGATGCCGAGGCGGACGTTGCCTTCGCCGGTGCTGGGCGAGCCCGAGATCTCGCAGCCGGCGAGGAGGGCGGCAACGCCCAGCAGCAACGGTAACCGCGTCAAGCGCATCTAGGGCTCCTTCTGCCTTTCCGTCTTTCGCCTCAGGATGCCGCCGGGCCGCCGGCGAAGACGAAAGCCAGGTCCGCATCGACGCCGACCCGGACGCGCTCGCCCGGCCGGGGATGGGCGACGCCCGGAACGAGCGCATCCAGCGGCTCGGCGATGCCGGCGACCATGAGCCTGAGCCGGGTCAGCCCGCCGATGAGTTGCGCCGCAACCACCTCCGCCGCCGCGCCGGCGTGCTCGCCCGTCCCGATCTTGAGCGCCTCCGGGCGGATGAGGATCTCGGCCTGTGCTCCCTCGCCCAGATCGGGTGCCTCGAACGCGCCCAGCGGCGTCGCCACCGAGCCGCCGCGGACAACGCCAGGAACCGAATTCACCGGCCCGAACAGCCGCGCGATCGAGGCGTGGCGGGGGCGGGCGTAGACCTCCTCGGGCGTCCCCGACTGGACCACCCGGCCCTGGTACAGGATCCACAGCCGCTCGGCAATGGCCATGGCCTCCTGCGGGTCGTGGGTCACGACCAGTGTCGTCACCCGCCGCTCCTTCAGCAGCGCCAGCGCCTGGTCGCGGACGTCGGCCCTCAAGGTCACGTCGAGATTGGAGAACGGCTCGTCCAGCAGCAGGATGTCCGGCTCCGGCGCCAGCGCCCGCAGCAGGGCGCAGCGCTGCTGCTGGCCGCCGGAGAGCACGTGCGGATAGCTGCGGGCGTAGCCGTCGAGGCCCATGGCGGCGAGCCCCTCGTGTAGCCGTGCCCGTGTCGCCGGGGAGCGGTCGGTGACGCCGAAGGCGACGTTGTCGAACACGGTGAGGTGCGGGAACAGCGCGTAGTCCTGGAACATCAGCCCCACCCGGCGGGCCTCGGGCGGCGTGTGCAGGCCGCTGGCGGCGTCGGCCACCAGCCTGCCGCCGATGAGGACGCGGCCGCGCGACGCCACCTCGAGACCCGCGGCGATCCTGAGCAGCGTCGTCTTGCCGCAGCCGGACGGGCCCAGCAGGCAGGCGACCTCGCCCGGGCGGACGGCGACGCTGACGTCGTTCAGCACCGCCTTGCCCTCGTAGGCGTGGTGGATGCTCTCCAGGTTGAGGTTCAAGGCGTCCCTTGCGCCGCGGAGCCGGGCCGGGAGCGGGCGATGGTGCGGCTGAGGAGGATCACCGGGACCAGGCCGATGCCGACGATGATGAGCGACGGGATCGCCGCCTCGGCGAGGCGCTCGTCGGAGGCGAAGTTGTAGGCCTGCACCGCCAGGGTGTCGAAGTCGAACGGCCGCATCATCAGCGTCGCCGGCAGTTCCTTGACCACGTCGACGAAGACGAGCAGCGCCGCGGCGAGCAGGCTCGGGCGCATCAACGGCAGGTGCACCCGGCGGACGGCGGCCAGCGGCCCGCAGCCCAGCACCCGGGCGGCGGCGTCCATGTTGGGGTTGATCTTGCCGAGGCTCGCCTCGATGGCGGTAAAGGAGACGGCGAGGAAGCGGACCAGATAGGCGTAGACGAGCGCGGCGATGGAGCCGGTGAGCAGCAGCCCGGTGGACACGCCGAAGGTTGCCCGCATCCAGCCGTCCAGGGCGTTGTCGGCGAGGGCGCTGGGGATCAGGACGCCCACCGCCATCACCGCCCCCGGCACGGCGTAGCCGAGGCTGGCCATGCGGTTGGCCACGAGCGTCAGCGGCGACGGCTTCAGCCTCGCGCCGTAGGCCATGGCGATGGCGGTCGCGACGGCCAGGGCCGCGGTGATCCCGCCGAGAACGAAGCTGTTGCGCAGGAGCTCGGCGTAGCGGCCGAGCCGGCCGGGCTCGTCGACGCCCAGCGCCATCCCGGCCAGCACCAGCACCGGCACCAGGAAGCCGAAGGCGACCGGGACCGCGCAGGCCGCAACCGCGGCCGCGGCGCGTAGGCCCCGGAGCCGGTAGGCGGGGAGGAAGCGGTAGCGCGCCGAGGTGTGGTGGAAGCGCGCCTGCGCCCGGCTGTGCCGCTCCAAGAGGACCACCGCGAGGACGATGCCCAGCAGCACCGCCGAGAGCTGCGCCGCCGCCACCCGGTCGCCGTAGGAGAGCCACGCGCGGACGATGCCGGTGGTGAAGGTCTGTACGCCGAAGAAGGCGACCGTGCCGTAGTCGGCCATGGTCTCCATCAGCGCCAGCGCCGTCCCGGCGACGATGGCCGGGCGCGCCGCCGGCAGCGCCACCCGGCGGAAGCTCGCATAAGGGTCGCAGCCCAGCGTGCGGGCCACCTCCAGGGTGCACACCGACTGCTCGAGGAAGGCGGTGCGGGCCAGCAGGTAGACGTAGGGGTAGAGGACCAGCACCAGCATGACGGTGGCCCCGCCTACCGAGCGGATCTGCGGAAACCAGTAGTCGCCGGCCTCCCAGCCGAACAGCGCCCGCAACGCCGTCTGCACCGGGCCTGCGAACTGCAGCATGTCGGTGTAGGCGTAGGCCATGACGTAGCCCGGCACCGCCAGCGGCAGCACCAGCGCCCAGGCGAAGACGCTTCGGCCGGGAAAGCGGCAGAGCGTCACCAGCCAGGCCGTCGCGGTGCCGAGGATGGTGACGCCGATCCCGACGCCGAGGCCGAGCTGGAGCGTCGTCAGCGCGTAGCCCGGCAGCACCGTGGTCGCCAGATGCGCCGCGGCACCCTCCGCCGGCAGCAGCAGGTGCAGCAGGATCGCCGCGATCGGCAGGGTAAAGAGCAGCGCGATGGCGACCGGCAGGGCGGTGACGACACCGGCGGCAGTGGGCCGCCATGGCCGCGGCGGAGCGGCCGCAGCGACGGCGTCCACCCGGCCCAGGCTCACCTGCGCGCCGTGATCGAGCATCTCACCCCATCTTCGTGACGTGGCCGCCGCGAAACGGCTTGGCCGCGGGCGTCACTTCCAGCCGGCGCGATCGAATATCTTTTGCGCTTGCGCCTGGTTCTTGCCGTACACCGCGACGTTGATCGGATCAATCTTGAAACTGCCGAGCGAGCGCAGCGCCTCGTTGGCTTCGATGCCGGGCGCGACCGGATATTCGTTGTTGCCTTCGGCGAAGTGGCGTTGAGCCTCGTCGGAGGCGAGGTACTCGAGGAAGCGGACCGCCTGGCTCCGGTTCGGCGCGTTCTTGGCGACGCCGGCGCCGGAAATGTTCACGTGGGTGCCGGGTCCGTCCTGGTTGGGGAACACCACCGCCAGCTTCTCGGCGACAGCGTTGTCGGCGGCGTCGTTGGAGCGCATCAGCCGGACGAAGTAGTAGGTGTTGGCCAGCGCCACGTCGCACTCGCCGGCGGCGACCGCCTTGATCTGGTCGGTGTCGCCGCCCTGCGGTGGCCTGGCGAAGTTGGCGACAACGCCCTCGGCCCAACGCTGCGCCTGCTCCTCGCCCACCTCCTCGATCAGCGCGCTCATCAACGAGAGGTTGTAGATGTTCGAGCCGGAGCGGATGCAGACCCGGCCCTTCCAGCGGGGATCGGCGAGCTCCTGGTAGGTGGCGGGCGCGGCCTTCGCCTCGACCTTGGCCTTGTTTATGACGATGACCCGGGCGCGCTGGGAAAAGCCGAACCACTGGCCGTTCGGGTCGCGCAGGTTGGCCGGGATCCGCTCGTCCAGCACCTCGGAGGCGACCGGCTGGAGGATGCCGGCCTGCTCCGCCCGCCACAGCCGGCCGGCGTCCACCGTGACCAGCACGTCCGCCGGGCTGTTGGCGCCCTCGTTGCGGATGCGCTCGATCAGGGCGTCGTCGGTGCCCTCGATGCGGTTGACCTTGATCCCGGTCTCCGCGGTGAAGGCGGCGTAGAGCTTCTCGTCGCTCTGGTAGTGCCTGGACGAGTAGACGTTCACCTCTCCGGCCCCGCCTTCCGTGGCGTGTGCCTGGGGCGCGGCGAGGAGGCAGGCGGCCGCCAGCGCCAGCGCCGCCGCGCCGCGGGCAACGGCGGGACAAGCGGCCAGCGCGCCGGCGAGGGCCCTGCCGGGCATGGGCGCGGCTGAACTGCCCGGCGCCGATGCAGACCGACCGGGCGCGCTGCGCGCGGCCCGAACGCGCTGGCGCTTCACGCGCTCGCGCTTCGCCTTAGCGCGCGGCGCCGCGTTGGCGCCTGCAAGGCGGAAGGACGCGGCGAAGCCCGCGAAGGTGCGTTCTGTCATCATGCGATGTCCCGGTTGCGGCCGCCGACACCCCTCAGCGCCCCGGCAGCCCTGCTGTAATTGATTATCATTCTCATCCCATAGCAGGGGAGGGAGGCCGGGGCAAGCGGCGCGGCGCGGCTTTGACGGCATCTGACGCCATCGAATTCACAAGTCGCGCTGCTGGGCGTATATCTGGAACTGGGATCGTGGCGGACTGGCGAGCATGAGCAAAACGTCGATCAACGTGACCTTGCCGAAGGCGCTGAAGCTGCACATCGAGAAGCGCGTAGCCGACGGGGAATTCACGAACGCTGGCGACTACCTTCGGGCGTTGGTCCGCGCGGACCGCAGCCACTCGGAGAGGCGGAAAGCGCTGCTGCGCGATATCGACGCCGGTTTGGAGGACGTCGAGGCGGGAAGGGTCTACGACGGCGAGGCGGTCTTTGCCGAACTTCTGGGCGACGATAAGCCCGCCGTATAGACATGCCGCGGCTGACGATCGCGGCGCAGGCCCAGGTGGACCTCCAGGAGATCTTCAATTACGTCGCACAGGATCACCCGGAAGGCGCTTGACGCGTCCTCCAGAGGTTGCGCGTGGCGGCGAGGCAACTCGCGCAACACCCGCGGATGGGCCGCAACCGATCTGAAGATTTGCGCCCCGGCCTCTACTCCTTCCCGGTCGGCGCATACGTCCTGTTCTACCGGGAACAGCCTGGCGGGATCGCGCTCGTCCGCGTGATCCACGGCAGCCGCGACCTGCTCAAGCTCTTCTAATATTCAAGGCTCTTCTAATATTTAGGTCAGCGACCCTGCCCTTTGCGGCCCGGCGTAGCGTAAACCGGAGCTTCACCCGACCGCGTTATGCTTCGTCCGCCGGCGCCTGCCGGTTACCTAAAAGAGGAAGCGTCGATGACAGCAACAACCAGGTTCCTGAGCATGAGCGCGATGATGGCAAGCGTCATGGCCACGTGCGCATGCGCGACCGTATTCACGGGAACCACAGGCGAGAGCCAAGTTGTATCCAACCCTCAAGGGGCGGAATGCATGGTCGCCGGGCGAAAGGTCGTCACGCCTGGAACAGTGCCTGTGCGTCATTCGCCGTCTGCCGTCCAAGTGGTGTGCACTAAAGATGGCTACGAGAAAACCTACAGCATGCTAGAGAGCAAGTTCAACGGTGCTGCAGTCGGAAATCTCATATTTCCGTTTCCGTGGCTTATAGACTTGGCTACGGGGAACGCGTGGACTCACGAAGACGTCGTTCAGGTTGAAATGGAAAAAGAAAAGGTGTAAATGCGCTTCTGACTGGCAGGCGGCTTGAGTAGAAGGCTGCGCGAGCCGCCTGCCTCGTCATCAGGAGAAGCGCCAAGCGCTGCTCGGCGATATCGATGCCGGCCTCGCGGATGTCGAAGCCGGTAGGGTGTACGACGGCGAGGAAGTCTTCAGCGAGTTGCTGAGGATGCACACCAATCTGAATTCATGACGTGTCATTGCGAGGAGGCGAGGCCGACGAAGCCGTAGGGCGGGTTAGCCGCAGGCGTAACCCGCCGTTTCTTGCAGTTTCTTCCGGCGGGTCCGGCTTCGCCTTGACCCGCCCTACTCGCCACGCCGCTTCGCGGCTCGCGATGACGCCTGTTCCCTTTCTTTGCTCCTGTAGTTCGCCCCGACTGCTTGGATAGCCTACCCCAGCACTCGGCCGGCGACGGCGTCGAGCCTGGCCACCATCTCGGGGTCGCGGGCCTCGGGCGGGGTGATGATGGCGTTGGCCAGCGCCGTGTGGCAGCCCTCGGGGCAGCAGCCGCGTCGCGCCGCCAGCGCCGGCACGACGTCCCCGACCAGGCCGCGGGCCTGAGCCGCGTTCTCGGTCAGCACCCGGATGATCGCCTCGACGCTGACGTGGTCGTGGTCGGGGTGCCAGCAGTCGTAGTCGGTGACCATGGCGACGGTCGCGTAGCAGAGCTCGGCCTCGCGGGCGAGCTTGGCCTCCGGCATGTTGGTCATGCCGATGACATCGCAGCCCCACGAGCGGTAGAGCTGGGACTCGGCCTTGGTCGAGAACTGCGGCCCCTCCATCACCAGGTAGGTGCCGCCCGCCACCGTCGGGATGGCCCGGCCGCGCGCCGCCGTTTCCAGTGCGCCGGCGAGCCTGGCGCAGACGGGATGGCCGAGGCCGACGTGGGCGACCAGCCCCTCGCCGAAGAAGCTCTTTTCGCGGGCGAAGGTGCGGTCGATGAACTGGTCGACCAGGACGAAGGTGCCGGGCGGGAGCTCCTCCTTCAGCGAGCCGCAGGCCGACAGCGAGACGACCTCGGTCGCGCCGACCCGCTTTAAGGCGTCGATGTTGGCCCGGCCGTTGATCGCCGACGGCGGCAGCCTGTGGCCGCGGCCGTGGCGGGGGAGGAAGGCGACCTTGCAGCCGCCGAGGTGGCCGACGAGGAGCTCGTCGGAGGGCCTGCCGAAGGGGGAGGCCACCGCAACCCACTGCGCCTCCTCCAGGCCTTCGATGTCGTAGATGCCGCTGCCGCCGATGATGCCGATCACCGGCGGCGTTCCGGGCTCCGTCATGTGCGCGCTCCCCGCTGCAAGGTCGGGCGCACTGTTCCAGCTAAGGGCGCTGGGTTCAACCGCTGCCGGAGGACGGGTGAAGGACGGGTGCGCGCCTCCGCCTACACCGCCTGCCTGTGCGCGAACGCCGCCGCGGGCAGGGCGCGGACCATACAGACGGCGGTCGAAGGGCAGAGGTCGGAGAACTCCTCCGACGCGGCGATGGCCGGCGGCACCGTCGTCCGCTCGACATGGTCGAAGCCGAGCTTGGCAAAGAAGCCGGGCGCCGAGGTCGTGAGCAGCCAGACCCGCTCGATCCCGTACTCGCTGGCCAGGGCCAGCAGCCGCTCGATCATCGCCCGGCCGAGGCCCTGGCGCCTTGCCCGAATGAAGATCACCGCCGAGCGCAGCAGCGCGTCAGGGCCGCTGATCTCGAGGCCGACGTAGCCCACGATCTCGCCCGCCAGCGAGGCGCAGAAGAACCGCTTGCTCTTTCCGCCCAGGTCCTCGTGCGGCAGCTCCGCCTCGCGCAGGGTGGCGGCGAGGTCGTCCATGCCGTCGCCCGGCAGCGGCTCGAGGACCAGCTCTTCGCGCTCGATCATGAGAGAACGCCTACCCCTGGGTCCCGCAGCATGAGCCGCGCCCGGCAGTTCATCGGATTGTCATATTAGTCCCCGCGCGCCAGTCGCTTCAACGCCGATGCGGCTCCGCCGAGGCTCCGCCGCCGGCAGCCCGGCTCAGGCGAGCAGCGCCTTGATCTGCTCCGCCGTCAGCACCTTTCCCGACGAGCGCACCTTGCCGTCGACCATCAGCGCCGGCGTCACCATCACCCCGGCGCCGGTGATCTCGCCCCGGTCGGTGACCTTGCCGAGGGTGTAGTCGAGGCCGAGGTCCTTGGCCGCGGCCTCGGCGTTTTCGGCGAGCTTCACGCACTTGGTGCAGCCCGAGCCCAGGATCTTTAACTCCACCATGATCGTGCTCCTCAACCCCAAAAACTGCCGTAGATCATGCCGCTCACGGTGGCCATGACCACGACCAGCGTGACGTAGACCAGCGTCTTCTCCGTGCCGAGAAAGCCGCGGATCACCAGCATGTTCGGCAGCGACAGCGCCGGCCCGGCGAGCAGCAGGGCCAGCGCCGGACCCTTGCCCATGCCCGACCCGATCAGCGCCTGGGTGATCGGGATCTCCGTGAGCGTCGCGAAATACATGAAGGCGCCGGCGATGGCGGCGAACGCGTTCGCGGCGAGCGAGTTGCCGCCGACGGCGGCGGCGACCCACGCGGACGGGATCAGCCCCTCGTGCCCCGGCCGGCCGAGAAGGAAGCCGGCGGCAAGCACGCCCAGCAGCAACAGCGGCAGGATCAGCTTGGCGAAGCCCCAGGTCTGCTCGAACCACTCGCGCCCGGCGCCGGGCTGCAGCGCGGCCACCACGCAAAGCCCGACGACGCCCGCGGCAATCGCAAGCTGCGGCTGCTGTGGCAGGAGGATGGCAAAAGCCGCGGCGGCGGCGGCAACCAGCCCGACCCTCCACCGGGGGAAGCCGAAGCCCAGCACCAGGACCAGCATGACACCGGCGGCGCTCGCGGCCGCGAGCGGCCACTTCCAGGCAAAGATCGCGTGCCAGAGGGCGCTGTCCTCCGCCTCCGCCGGCGCCCAGTTGGCGAAGACCAGGAAGGCGATCATCAGCGCGAACAGCGTGACCACCGCGCCCGGGCGGAAGGCCTGGCCGGCATCCGGCAGCACCAGCTCGCCGCCCGCTTCGGCCGCGCGGCGGTCCCGCTCCTCGCGCCGGTAGAGCAGCGCCATGGCCAGGCCGATGAGGACGGAGAAGGCGACGGCGCCGATGGCGCGGGCGAGGCCCAGCTCGTAGCCCAGCACCTTGGCGGTCAGCACGATGGCGAGGATGTTGATCGCCGGTCCCGAGTAGAGAAAGGCGATGGCCGGGCCGAGGCCGGCGCCGCGGCGGTAGAGCCCGCCGAACAGCGGCAGAACGGTGCACGAGCAGACGGCGAGGATCGTGCCGGAGACGGAAGCGGTGCCGTAGGCCACGACCTTGTTGGCCTCGGCGCCGAGCAGGCGGATCACCGCGCCCTGGCTGATGAAGACGGCGATGGCGCCTGCGATCATCAGCGCCGGCAGCAGGCAGGAGACGACGTGCTCGCGGGCGTACCACTGCAAGAGCGCGAAGGCCTCGTGCAGCGAGCCCTCGAACCGCGGCGCATCGAACGGAACCCACAGCGCGGCGAGGAAGGCCGCCGTGAGCAACAGCAGAATCCGCCCCTCGGTCTTCCACTCAAACGGCATGGGCGGCACCCTCCGATGCGGCGTCGGCGCCGCAGGGCGCGAACGCATCCCGCTCGCGGGGCCGATTGGGGAAGGCGGCGAGCCGCCGCCGCGCCGCCGCGAGCTCATGGGAATGGGTCAAGCCTCGGGCGAGTTGGTCGACGACGCCGCGGGCCCACGCCGGCAGGCGAGGATGCAGCCGGTAGAAGACGAAGGTGGCAACCCGCCCGTCCTCGACGATGCCTTGCGCGCGGAGCGCCGCGAGGTGCCTGGACATCTTCGGTTGCGACACTGCGAGGGCGACAGTCAACTCGCAGACGCAGAGTGACGGCTCATGGGACAAAAGCACCACAGCCCGCAGCCGGGTCGGATCCGCCAGCGCCTGAACAAGTTGGTCAGGATCGGGTTTCATGGGACGAACTATACGCCTGGCCGCATATACGCTGCCCCGCATCATTGGCATGGCTACCATGCGACGTGCGGCTGGCGCCGCGTGCTCAGGATCCGCGGGCGGCCGCCGGAACGGGCTTGGCGGGGCGCTCGTACCAGGCCTTCGTCGCGTTGGTGATGCGCACCACCGACAGCATCACCGGCACCTCGACGAGGACGCCGACGACGGTGGCCAAAGCTGCGCCGGAGTTAAAGCCGAACAGGACGATGGCGGTGGCGACGGCGAGCTCGAAGAAGTTCGACGCCCCGATCAGGGCGGAGGGCGCGGCGACGCAGTGGGCGACGCCCAGCCTTCGGTTGAGCAGGTAGGCAAGGCCGGAGTTGAAGTAGACCTGGATCAGGATTGGCACCGCCAGCATGGCGATGATCAGGGGCTGCGCCAGGATCTGCTCGCCCTGGAAGCCGAACAGCAGGACGAGCGTCGCCAGCAGCGCCACCAGCGACACCGGCTGCAGCCGGTGCAGCGTTCGCTCCAGTGCGCCGCCGCCGCGGCGGATCAGGGCGCGGCGCCAGAGCTGCGCCGCGATCACCGGGACGACGATGAACATCAAAACCGAGATGATCAGCGTCTCCCAGGGGACGACGATGGCCGACAGCCCGAGCAGCAGGCCCACGATGGGGGCAAAGGCGAACACCATGATGGTGTCGTTGATGGCGACCTGGCTCAGGGTGAAATGCGGCTCGCCGTCGCAGAGGTTGGACCAGACGAACACCATCGCCGTGCAGGGGGCGGCGGCGAGAATGATCAGCCCGGCGATGTAGGAGTCGATCTGCTCAGCCGGCAGGTACGGGCGGAAGACGACGCCGATGAACAGCCAGCCCAGCAGCGCCATGGAGAACGGCTTGACCGCCCAGTTGATGAACAGGGTCACGCCGACGCCGCGCCAGTGCTCCTTGACCTGGTGCAGGGCGCCGAGGTCGATCTTGAGCAGCATCGGCACGATCATCAGCCAGATCAGCACCGCCACCGGCAGGTTCACCTTGGCCACCTCGGCGCGGCCGATGGCCTGGAACGGCCCCGGAAACCAGTGCCCCAAGGCGATGCCGGCGACGATACAGAGCGCCACCCAGACCGTCAGGTAGCGCTCGAACACGCTCATGCCGGGCTTCGCCTTCGCCGCTCGGGCGAGATGGTCCTGGGCGGCGACGGCGATCTCTTCGCCGCTCATTTCGGCTCGTTCCGGCGGTCGATAACCACCTCGCCGTCCTCCTTGCGGAACGGGCCGCGCTGCGGGTTGGGCAGGATGTCGAGGACCGTCTCGGACGGCCGGCACAGCTTGATGCCGAGCGGGGTGACCACGATCGGCCGGTTGATGAGGATCGGCTCGGCACACATGTGGGCGATGAGCTCGTCGTCGCTGAACTTCGCATCGTCCAGACCGAGTTCGTCGTAAGGCGTGCCCTTGCGCCGGAGCAGCTCGCGCGGGGTGATCCCCATCCGCCGGATCAGCTCCACGAGTTCGTCGCGGCCGGGCGGCGTCTGCAGGTATTCGATGATCCGCGGCTCTTCACCCGAGTTCCGGATCATCGCCAGGACATTGCGCGACGTTTCGCACTTCGGGTTGTGGTAGATCGTGATCGTCACCTGAGCCTCCCTGACGTTCATATCCGCAGATCTCCGGCCGCCCCTGGCAGCAGTCCTCGGTGAGGAAGGCGAGCAGGCGGCGGGTGCCCTCGACGTCGACGGCGTAGAAGATCCGCCGCTCCACGCGCCACGAGCGGAGCAGGCCAGCCCGCTCGAGCTGGCCCAGGTGATGCGACAGCGTCGACGGCGCGACCGCGACCCGGGCGGAGATGTCGCCGGCCGACAGCCCCGACGGGCCCTCGCGGACCAGCAGGCGGAACACCGCCAGCCGATGCTCCTGCGCCAGGGCTGCAAGGGCCGCGACGACCCCTTTGATTTCCATGCTTCGACAATAATTGAAACGCCGGACGACCTCAACAAGAGAGTCGGCCGTCCGTTCGTCGGGCTCATCCCACCCTTGCAGTGCTCGCTGGAGCACGGACATCCGGTTGCGTTAAAGTGTCATGGCCGTACTCGTTATTACTCGTTACGGCCATCCAGTCCTTCCGTGGACCCCCGGAACAAGTCCGGGGTGACCACGAGTAATAGGCAGGTCCGCCGCGGAGTTCGCCTTGGGTTCCGGTGCGTCAACTTGTTTCCAGAGCGCTCTAGCCGGTCGGGTGCTGGAAGCTGCCTTACAGGAACCGCCGTCTCGCCTCGGCGGCAGCGGCGCGAACCAGCGCCGGGGCGGTGCCGCCCTCGCTGATGCGGCTGGCCACCGACTGCTCGATGCCGAGCACGGAGTACACGTCGCCGGTGATCAGCGGCTCTATTTCCTGCATCTCCGCGAGCGGCAGGTCCTCGAGCTGGCAGCCGCGGCTCTCGGCCATCTTCACCAGCGCGCCGGTGATGTGATGCGCCTGGCGGAACGGGATGTTTGCCACCCGCACCAGCCAGTCGGCGAGGTCGGTTGCGCCGGCGAAGCCCTTGCCGGCGGCGGCGCGCAGCCGGGCTCCGTCGAACTGCGCCGTCTCGACCATCCCGGCCATGGCGGCGACGCAGAGCGAGAGATTGTCCACCGCGTCGAACACCGGCTCCTTGTCCTCCTGCAGGTCCTTGGCGTAGGCCAGCGGCAGCCCCTTGAGCACGATGAGCAGGCCGGTCAAGGCGCCGACGATCCGCCCGGACTTGGCGCGCACCAGCTCGGCGGCGTCGGGATTGCGCTTCTGCGGCATGATCGAGCTGCCGGTGGAGAACTGGTCCGACAGGCGGACGAAGCCGAACGGCTCGGCGCTCCAGATCACCAACTCTTCGGCGAGGCGCGAGAGGTGAACCGCGGCCAGCGAGGCGGCGGCCAGGAACTCGACGGCGAAGTCGCGGTCGGAAACGGCATCGAGCGAGTTGGCGCAAGGGCCGGCGAAGCCCAGCGCCTGCGCGGTCATCCGCCGGTCGATGGGAAAGGAGGTGCCGGCCAAAGCGGCGGCGCCCAGCGGGCATTCGTTCAGCCGGCGGCGGGCGTCGGCGAAGCGGCCTCGGTCGCGGCCGAGCATCTCGACATAAGCGAGGAGATGGTGGCCGAGGGTCACCGGCTGCGCCGTCTGCAGGTGGGTGAACCCCGGCATGATCGTCGCCGCGTGGTCTTCCGCCCGGTCGATCAGCACCGCCTGCAAACTGGCGATCCCGGCGTCGAGGTCGTCGATGGCGTCGCGCAGCCACAGCCGGAAGTCGGTCGCGACCTGGTCGTTGCGCGAGCGCGCCGTGTGCAGGCGGCCGGCGGCGTCGCCGACTAGCGACGCCAGCCTCGCCTCGACGTTCATGTGCACGTCTTCCAGCGCCCGGTCGAAGGCAAGCCGCCCGGCCTCGGCCTCGGCCCGCACCGCCTCCAGCCCCTCGACGATGGCGCGCCCGTCCTCCTCGCCGATGATGCCCTGGCGGATCAACATCTTGCAGTGGGCCAGCGAGGCCGTGATATCGTGGAAGACGAGGCGGCGGTCGATGTCGATGGAGGCGTTGATGGCTTCCATCAGCGCCGATGGCCCTGCCTCGAACCGGCCGCCCCACATGGGGCTGACGTTGCCCTTCCCGTCCTTGCCGGAGCCGGTCATGGCCGGCACCTCGTGTCGTTCGGGACGATTGGCGGGGTCGGGATCCTGCTGGAGACGGTCATGCTTGCTCGCGTCCTTCGTTCGCTTGCCGCGGCGCCCTTATTGATGATCGCGCTCATCGGCGCAACCGCGGCAGAGACGAACTGTGCCGACCCGCCCGCCGAGCTCGGCCGCTTCGAGGCCGGATCGGGGGCGGAGGCGCCGTCGACACCGTTCCTCGTGGGCGAGAGCGAGCGGACCTTGGCCGACTACCGGGGCAAGGCGCTGGTGGTGAACCTGTGGGCCACCTGGTGCGCTCCGTGCGTCAAGGAGATGCCGGCGCTGAACCGGCTGAGCGAGGCGGTGGAAGCCGACGGCATCGCCGTCCTGCCGCTCTCCGCGGACCGCGAGGGCGCGCCGATCATCGAGAAGTTCTACGCCGCCAACGGCATCGGCCACCTGCCGGTGATGCTCGACCGGATGGGCAAGGTGGCTCGGGCGCTGACGGTGCCGGGCTTGCCGACGACGGTCCTCTACGACCGCGAGGTGAGGGAGGTGGGCCGGGTCATCGGCCCGGCGGAATGGGACGCGCCGGAGGCCATCGCCTTCCTCCGCGCCTGCCTCGCCGAACCGGCCTGAACGGCTGCGGCCTGCCCGCCCCGGAGGCACCCGTGCGCCTGCGCATTGCCACCTTCAATGTCGAGAGCCTGGGCGAGCCAAGGACCGGCGGCGCCAGCCTCGAGGAGCGGCTGGCGGTGCTGAGGCCGCAGCTCCTGCGGCTTCGCGCCGACATCCTCTGCCTGCAGGAGGTCGATGCCCAGCACGAGGGACGCGGCCGGCACCGCCGGCTGGCGGCGCTGGAGGCGCTGCTGGAGGACACGCCCTACGCCGCCTGCGCGCCGATCACGACCACCAGCCGGTCCAAGGGCGGCCCGCGGGACAAGCACAACCTGGTCATCCTGAGCTGCCTCGAGATCGCCGAGCATCGGCAGATCCTCCATGCCTACGTCGATCCGCCGCAGTTCCGCCGCGGCCATGATCTTGCCCCGCCGGCCGGGGAAGGCGCCGGCGAGCAGGACATGGCGATCGAGTGGGACCGGCCGTTCCTCTATGCCCTGGTCGGTCTTCCCGAGGGGCGCAGGCTGCACCTGATCAACGTCCACCTCCGCGCGCCCCGGGCGGCGTTCATGCCCGGGGGAAAGGGGTCCGGCGGCACCTGGCGGACCATGGCGGGCTGGGCGGAGGGGTTCTTCGTTGCCGCGGTCAAGCGGGCCGGCCAGGCGCTGGAGGTGCGGCTTTTCATCGACAAGCTGTTCGATGAGGATCCCGAGGCGCTGATCGCCGTCTGCGGCGACTTCAACGCCGGCGCCTACGAGATCCCGCTCAGGACCATCCGCGGCGACGAGGAGGATGCCGGCAACCCGCACCTGGCGCTGCGGACGCTGGTGCCGGTGGAGCGGACGCTGGCCGACTCCCGTCAGTTCTCGGTCGTACACCACGGCCGGCCGCAGATGCTCGACCACATCCTGGTCTCGCGGCCGCTGCTGGCCTGGTATCGCGGCGTCGAGATCCACAACGAGGCCTTGGGCGACGAACTCGTCACCTCGCATGCGGTGCGGGGGACCCCGGAGTCGTTCCACGCGCCGATGGTCGCCGAATTCCGCTTCGAGGGCCCGGCGCCGGCGCAGGGGCACGATCCGCAGGCGGAGTAACAGCCGACGGGCGTTGCCGCCCGCGACCTTGGCCGATACTCTTCTTGCTTGAACAGGGGGGAGGCGCATGCAGAAACGAGGGACGATCTCGGCCAAGGGCCTGCTCCTTGCCGGCGGGTTCGCGCTGATCGCCGGCTGCGCGCAAGACACCCGCGGCACCTGGGAGAACGCCGACCTGCCCCGCGAGCGCTGGCGGACGGACGAGGCGGAGTGCCGGGACGCCGCCAGGGAACGGGCCGAGCGGGAGTTCGCGCTGCGCCAGTTCGAGCAGCCGCCGACCGGCGGCTATAGCCGCAACGAGCCGGTCGTTTCCTCGCTGAACCAGTTCGAGGCGCGCCGGCGGATCGAGGAGCTGTTCGAACGCTGCATGACCGACCGCGGCTACCGGTCGGTGGCGCGCAGCAAGGACCACTGAGGGGCATTCGCGTCCGGGTACGGCTCCCCTCGGGGTCCCCGGGGCGTTGCCCTTGTGCCGGTATTTCCCAAGGCATAGCTTCGCCGCGTGAACCGCATGGTGGTAAGCGCGCCGGTTGGTTTCGAGGAGGCGCGATGAGCGACGCCGACAGGAGCTTGGCCGACCTGCTCGAGGAGGTGGGATCACCGCTCGATCAGGGGGCTCTCGATGAGCTGATCGAGGGCGTCGCCGCGGCTCCGCGTGGCCTGGATGGCGATGCCTGGCTGGCGCTGATCAGCGAGGTTGCGGCGGACGACCTGCCGGCAGAGCTGAAGCAACGCCTCAATGAACGGCTGGCATCGGTGCGCGACGGTGCGCCGCCTGCGCCCGCCATGGATGCGGCGGCGAGGCTGGGCGCGCTGCACCGCGACTTGCGCCGGCGCCGGCTCGCCGGCTTCATCGTGCCCAAGACCGACGAGCACCAGAGCGAGTACCTTCCGGCCTGTTCCGAACGCCTCGCCTGGCTCACCGGCTTCACCGGATCGGCGGGCACCGCCATCGTGCTGCGCGACCGGGCGGCGCTGTTCGTGGACGGGCGGTATACCCTTCAGGCGGCGGCCCAGGTGGAGGCCGACCTCTACGAGGTCTGCCACGTCACCGGCGAAACCATGGGCAACTGGATCGCCGCGCACCTGGGCAAAGGCGCGAGGCTCGGCTTCGACCCGTGGCTGCAGTCGCAGCGTCAGGCCGATCTGTTGCGCGCCGCCTGCGGCCGCTGCGGCGCGAAGCTGGCGGCGGTCGAGGACAACCCCATCGACGCCATCTGGCAGGGCCGGCCGCTGCCGCCAATCGCCCCGATCGTGCCCCACGGCGAGGCCTTCGCCGGGGTCCGCGCCGAGGAGAAGCTCGGCCACATCGCCGATACGCTTCGCCACGCGGGCGACGACGCGGCGGTGCTGACGTCCACCGACAGCATTGCCTGGTTGCTCAATCTCCGCGGCGGCGACGTGCCGTACGCGCCGTTGTTCATGGCCTTTGCCGTCGTCCGCGCCGATGCGACCGCCGAGGTTTTCGTCGATGGCCGCAAGCTGCTGCCGGAGGTGCGCCGGCGTCTCGCCACCTCCGTGAAGTTCTCTCCGGCCGATGCGTTCGCCGCGGCTCTCGATCGCCTGGGCGCCGAACGCAGGCAGGTGCGCATCGACCCCGAGCGGGCCCCGGAGGCGGCGATCGCCAGGCTGCGCAAGGCGGGCGCGCGCCCCCGCCTGGATACCGATCCGTGCCTGTTGCCGAAGGCGCGCAAGAACGCGGTGGAGCTCGCCGGCATTCACGCCGCCCACCGCCGCGACGGCGTCGCCCTCTGCCGCTTCTTCGCCTGGCTTGCGGCGGAGGCGCCGAAGGGGCGGGTGAGCGAGCTGGACGCGGCCGAGCGCTTGAGCGCCTTTCGCAGCGACGGC
>JAXMOZ010000052.1:0-24915 GCA_034382075.1 Rhodospirillales bacterium | reverse complement strand
TTGATCCGCGCCAACCTGATGCAGCGCCGCCGGATCGACCGCCTGCTGCAACCCGAACCACCGCCAACCCCCAACCCAAACCAACTGGCTCTCAAGTTGTCATGAAAACCAACCGGACAGTCGTGCGACAAGCGCGAGGATGACGGTTGGAGTTGCGGGCGCAGCGCGCATGGATGACGGGGAGGAAGCGCGGCGAGTGCTGCCGGGTATGACGGGGAGGAAGCGCGGCGGGCGCTGCGCGCATGGATGACGACGACGGAGTGCGGCGGGCGCTGCGCGCATGGATGACGGGGAGGAAGCGCGGCCGGATGCATATTGCCGTGCCGGCCATCAATGGCCTGCGCCCCAAGGCAACCCCTCGGACGTCATGACCGCGCTCGTCGCGGTCATCCATGCCTTGGCGATCGCATCTGCCCGAACGGTCTTCGTGGGATCCTCGCGAAAGCGCGAGGATGACGGTTGGGGGTCGCGGGCGCGGCGGGTCGGTGACGGGGAGGGCCGCGCGATGAGCGCAAGGACGACGGGAAGACAGGGGACGCCCGCGCGGCCGAGGCGCCGTCGCTTGCGCAAAAGAAACGGGGGCGGACAAGCCGCCCCCGAGGCAAAGAAGATACGGTGGATGTCGAACGTTAGAAGCCGAGCTTGAAGCCGGTGGCGACGCCGTAGCCGTCGTTGGTGACGGTGTTGCCCTCGCTCTCGCCGTCGAACCAGAACACGCCGCCGACCAGGCGGATCCCCGGCCCGAGGGTGTAGGTACCGCTCAGCACCGCCTGGTCGAGGCGCTGCTGGCCGCTGGTGTCGGCGCCAACGGTGTTCGGGTTGCCGACGCCGCGCATGTAATCGACGCCGACCTTGTACGGGCCGACCTCGTAGGCGGCGCCGACGGTCCAGCCGGTGCTGTTGATCTGGTTGGTCCCGGCCGTCCCCGCTCCCGAGCCGCCGCGGCCCTGCTCGCCCTTGGCGAAGCCGAAGCCGGCCGAGAATCCGGCGACGCCGGCCTGACCGCCCAGCGACCAAGCAAACAGGTTGTCGGTGTCGCCGCCGTCGGCACCGGCCGCGTTGGCGTCACCCCACATGGCGCCGGCGGAGAGCTGCAGGCCGACGCCGCCGAGGTCGGCGGTGTAGTTGGCGCCGCCGGCCCAGCCGTTGGAGAAACCGTTGCATCGGGCGCAACTGCGCAGCGCGCTGTTGTCGTCGCCGCCCCCCTCGTAATTGGGGATGTAGGAGGCGCCGAGCTGGAAGCCGCCGAACCGCGGCGTCAGGTAGGTCATCTTGCCGGAGTCGTTGTCGAAGAAGCGGAGGTAGGTGGTGCCCACCGCGGTATCGAACACCGAGACCACCGGGATGACGAACGCCTCGATGTTGAGAAGGTCACCGGAGTCGAGGCTGACGCCGCCGTCGGGCGCCGTAACGTGGGTGAGGTAGCCGGCGTTGTTCTCGTCGCCCAGGATCAGCCGGCCGAGCGTCGGGCTCGACACGTACATGAACGACTCGTCGATCTGGTCGCCGGTATCGGTGTTTGCTTCGAGCTGGACGTTGACGCCGAAGGTCAGGTTGTTGTCCAGCGTCGTCTCGCCGATGAAGCAGACTTCGCTGTTATGCTTCTGATCGACGGCGTTGTAGTTGTTGGGTTCGAGACCGTCGATATCCTGATTGCTGAAGACCACCCATTGCTGGTGGTAGCCGCCCAAACCGAGCTTAAGTCTTTCGGCAGCGGACGCATCCGCCGCGAAACCGGCAACGATGCCCGCTGTTGCCAGCGCTGTTGTGCCGTAAAGCAACTTTTTCATCGTGACCCTCGCTGTTTGCATTAGGAGCTCCCCCGTTCGTAGCGGGAGTACTTCGACGGCCGCCCCCGGGCGTTTGCGTCCGCCTTTAGCGAAACGAGGTCATCAAGGCATAGAAGCCGCAGCCGCAGCAAGGCTGATCGCCAGAATAGGTGTGCTTCAATTTCAGCAGTGTGTTGCCAGCGCCACATTCGTGCCACAGGCCGGTTATTGACACCGCGCCCGCCCCGCGGTACCAGCACGCCATGCACTCCCAGGGAACTGTGGCGAGGCGCGCCCTTGCCGGCGGCGGTAGACTGCTTGCCGCCCTGCTGTTCACTTCGCTTCTGCTTGCCGGTTGCGGCAACGTGAAGACCGAAAACGAATACCCCGACCCCGACCCCAAGGGCGGCAAACCCAGCCCCTACGGCAAGGCCGATTCGATCTTCGGCGAGGGCGGGCTCAGCTTCGGCACCGGCACCCGCCGGCGGGAGGACGAGGAGGGCGGCGGCGGCATCGGCGTCAACAGCTTCCTCTGGCGCGCCTCCCTCGACACCGTCGCCTTCATGCCGGTGGCTTCCGCCGACCCCTTCGGCGGCGTGATCATCACCGACTGGTACGCCATGCCGGAGGCGCCGGGCGAGCGCTTCAAGATCAACGTCTACATCCTTGGCCGGTCGCTCCGCGCCGACGGCGTCAAGGTCGCCATCTTCCGCCAGGTGCAGGGGCCGGCCGGCGAGTGGCAGGACACCAGCGTGCCGGTGCAGACGGCGTCCAGCATCGAGGATTCGATCCTGACCCGCGCCCGCCAGTTGCGCTTCGACACCATGCAGCAGTAGCCTCGGCGCGTCCCGCCCGGCCGGCGGCTGTGCTGCCGCCGCGGCTCAATGCAGCGAGTTGTGCAGCAAGTTCGAAGGGCGATGTCGCGCTACAACTTCAAGGACTCCGAGCGCGCCTGGCAGGCAGCGTGGCAGGAACGCAACTGCTTCGCCGCCGATGTGGACCCGGCGCGGCCCAAGTACTACGTGCTGGAGATGTTTCCGTACCCTTCGGGGCGGATCCACATGGGGCACGTGCGCAACTACACTCTCGGCGACGTCATCGCCCGGTACAAGCGCGCGCGCGGCTACAACGTTCTCCACCCGATGGGTTGGGACGCGTTCGGTCTGCCGGCGGAAAACGCCGCCATCGAGCGCGGCACCAACCCCGCCGACTGGACCTACGGCAACATCGCGACCATGCGCCGGCAGCTCCAGTCCATGGGCCTCTCCATCGACTGGTCGCGGGAGATCGCGACCTGCCACCCCGGCTACTATCGCCACCAGCAGGCGATGTTCCTGCACTTTCTCAAGGACGGCCTCGCCTATCGACGCGAGTCCTGGGTCAACTGGGATCCGGTGGACAACACCGTGCTCGCCAACGAGCAGGTGATCGACGGCCGCGGCTGGCGCTCCGGGGCGCTGATCGAGCGGCGCAAGCTCAGCCAGTGGTTCCTGCGCATTACCGCCGACGCCGAGTCATTGCTGGACGCGCTGGCCGGCCTCGACCGCTGGCCGGAGCGGGTGCGGCTGATGCAGCAGAACTGGATCGGCCGGTCCGAGGGCGCGCGCATCCGCTTTGCCGTCGACGGGCGCGACGATGCGCTGGAGGTGTTCACCACCCGCCACGACACGCTGTTCGGCGCCTCCTTCTGCGCGATCTCGCCGAACCATCCGCTGGCCGGGGCCTTGGCCGAGGGGGATCCGGCGCTGGCCGGCTTCATCGCCGAGTGCTCCCGGCTCGGCACCAGCGAGGAGGCGATCGAGACGGCGGAGAAGCGCGGCTTCGACACCGGCCTGGGCGCCCGCCACCCGTTCGTCGAGGGCCGGCTCCTGCCGATCTATGTCGCCAACTTCGTGCTCATGGACTACGGCACCGGCGCGATCTTCGGCTGCCCCGCGCACGACCAGCGCGACCTGGACTTCGCCCGAAAGTACGGCCTGCCGGTCACGCCGGTGATCCTGCCCGAGGGAACCTCCGCGGAGGCCTTTCTGCAAGGCCCGGGCGTGGGCAGCGAGGCCTACGTCGGCCCGGGAACGCTGATCAACTCCGCCTTCCTCGACGGCATGAGCGTCGGCGCGGCCAAGGCGGAGATGGCGAAGCGGCTGGCCGCTCTTGGCGCCGGCGAGGCCGCCGTCACCTATCGGTTGCGCGACTGGGGCATCTCCCGTCAGCGCTACTGGGGCTGCCCGATCCCGGTGATCCATTGCCCGAGCTGCGGCATCGTGCCCGTTCCCGAGGCCGATCTGCCGGTGACGCTGCCCGACGACGTGAGCTTCGAGGAGCCGGGCAATCCGCTCGATCGCCACCCCACCTGGAAGCACGTCTCCTGTCCGCGCTGCGGCGGCGACGGCCGGCGCGAAACCGACACCATGGACACCTTCGTCGACTCGTCCTGGTACTATGCCCGCTACTGCTCGCCTCGGGCGGACGCACCGGTGGTGCGCGCCGAGGCCGACTATTGGCTGCCGGTCGACCAGTACATCGGCGGCATCGAGCACGCGATCCTGCACCTCCTCTATTCCCGCTTCTTCGCCCGGGCGATGGTTCGCGCCGGTTACCTCGGCATCGAGGAGCCGTTCAGCGGGCTGTTCACCCAAGGGATGGTCTGCCACGAGACCTACCGCGACGAGCGCGGGAAATGGCTGTTTCCGAGCGAGGTCGACATGTCCGGGGCGGAGGCACGGCATCTCGAAACCGGCCGGCCGGTCACCATCGGCCGCTCGGAGTCGATGAGCAAATCGAAGCGCAACGTGGTCGACCCCGAAACCATCATCGAGACCTACGGCGCCGACACCGCGCGGCTGTTCATGATGTCGGACAGCCCGCCCGAGCGGGACCTGGAATGGACCGAGGCCGGCGTCGAGGGGGCATGGCGCTATCTCAACCGGCTGTGGCGGCTGATCGGCGAGAACGAGCTGCCGCTGACCGCGCCCGGTGGCGCCAATGGGTCGGGCCAGGCGGATGGAGCCGCACTGGACGTGCTGAGGGAGATCCACCGGGCCATCGACCGGGTCAGTGACGACCTGGAGAAGTTCGGCTTCAACCGCGCCGTTGCCAGGATGCGCGAGCTCACCAACACGCTGGCCGATTTCACCGCCACCGACGCCGTCTCGGCCGAGGTGCGCCGAGAGGGGTTCGAGACCCTGGTGAAGCTGGTCGGCCCGTTCATGCCGCATATCGCCGAGGCGCTGTGGCAGCGGCTGGGTCACGACGGCCTGCTCGCCGATGAGGCTTGGCCCGAGGCCGATCCCGCCTATCTCGCCCAGGACACCGTCACCCTCGGGGTGCAGGTGAACGGCAAGCTGCGCGGCACCATCGCGCTCGCCGCCGGGTCGGCGGAGGCGGAGAGCCGCGCCGCCGCCCTGGCTCTGCCCGGGGTGGTCGCGGCGCTGGCCGGCCGCGAGCCGCGCAAGGTCATCGTCGTGCCCGACCGCATCGTCAATGTGGTGGTGTAGAACGCTGCGGCTGCTCGTGGCCGCACCGGCTTCGCCGAGCGGGGTGAGCCGGCGCCTCGTCCAAGGATGCGGAGCCGCCGCCCTCTGCGCGCTGCTCCTGGCCGCCTGCGGCTTCAGGCCGCTGTATCAGGACCCGGAGCCGGCGGCCGGCGCGGTCAGCGTCGGTACGGAGCTCGCCGCGGTGGAAATCGCTCCAATCCCCGACCGCGTCGGCCAGCTCGTGCGCAACGACCTGCTCTACCATACCCGGGGAAGGGAAGACGGCGGCGGCGCCGGCTACCGCCTCGACGTCCGCCTGACCGAAAGCATCAGCGAGCTCGCGGTCGAGAGCACCGGCTTTGCCACCCGTTCGAACCTGCGCCTTTCCGCGGTCTACACCCTGATCGACCTCGGCACCGGCCGCAGGCTTGTGAACGGCCGCAGCCGGGCGATCAGCAGCTACAATATCGTCGATGCAAGCTTCTCCACCCTGACCGCGCAGAACGCCGCGCGCGAGCGGGCAGCGGCGCGCGTCGCCGAGGACATTCGCGCCCGCCTCGGCGCCTACTTCGCCGGAGTCGAGGAAGCCGGTTCTGCCGCCGGTTCTGCCGACCCGCCGGCCGCCGCTCCCCCGCTTCCGGATGCGCCGATGCCGCCTGCCTGGCGATGAAGCTCGCCACCGGCAGGATCGAGGCGTTCCTCCGCCGGCCCGACCCCGCCGTCCGCGGCGTCCTCATCTACGGCCCGGACCGCGGCTTCGTCCGCGAGCGCGCCGACGGCTTGGCTCGCCTTCTCCTTGGCGAGCCCCCGGATCCGTTTCGGCTGTGCGAGCTGTCGCCGGCCATGCTCAAGGACGATCCCGTCCGCCTCGCCGACGAGATGGCGTCCCTGTCGTTCACCGGCGGGCTGCGCGTCGTTCGCCTGCGCGATGCCGGCGACGCCGCCGCCGCAGCCATTGCTCCGGCGCTGGAGACGGCGGCAGGCGCCGAAGCGCTGCTCGTCGCCGAGGCCGGCGACCTCGGCAAGCGCTCGCCCTTACGCAGCCTGTTCGAGGCGGCCGGCAACGCCGTGGCCATCCCCTGTTACACCGACGATGAGGCGAGCCTTGCGGCGCTCGCCGCGACGATGCTGGCCGAAGCCGGGTTCTCGCTGAGCGCGGATGCGTCCGCCTGCCTCGCCTCCAGCCTGGGCGGCGACCGGGCGATGAGCCGCGGCGAAATCGAGAAGCTGATCCTCTACATGCAAGCGGGTGCGGCGCGCACCGTCGGCCTCGAGGATGTCCTGGCCTGCATCGGCGACAGCCGCGAGGCCTCCCTCGACGCGGTGGTGATGGCCGCACTTGGCGGCGACGTGGCCGCCCTCGATCGCGCCCTGGATCTTGCCTACGCTTCGGGGATCCACCCGGTCGGCGTGCTCCGTGCGGTGGCGCGCCATGTTCAGCGGCTGCATCTCGCCGCCTCGCTCGTCGCCGCCGGGAAGTCTGCGCCCGAGGCCATGGCCGGGCTCCGCCCGCCGGTGTTCTACAAGCTGCAGGATGGGTTCCGGGCGCAGCTCCGGCTTTGGCCGCCGCCGCGGCTGGCCCAGGCGCTGAGCCTGATCACCCAGGCGGAATTGGATTGCAAGGCGACCGGCGCCCCGGCCGAAGCGCTGTGCGCCCGGGTGCTCTGGCAGATCGCGGTGGCGGCGCGCCGGTCCGGTTGAGGCCTCGGCACGCTGCGCCGCTTGCCGGTGCCCGCTCGCTCCGATGCAACCCGCTACTACTGCGTCGGCGGCTGCTCGCCCGTGTTCTCGACGGCGTCCCCAACGACGTCTTCGGCGGCGTCCTCCGCCGCGCCCGCCTCGGCCTCTGCCTGCGGATCGACCTCGGCCGCCTCCAGCACGGCTTCGCCGCTGCCGTCGGCGTGCTCCTCCGCGCCCTCGTCGTCGGCCTCATGGG
Organism: Rhodospirillales bacterium; assembly: GCA_034382075.1. GTDB lineage: Bacteria > Pseudomonadota > Alphaproteobacteria > Rhodospirillales > Defluviicoccaceae > JAEULH01. The sequence continues at coordinate 17,737 of JAXMOZ010000052.1, read as the reverse complement.
CAAGGACCGGGGCCGGCGGCGCAATGACCGCCACCGGGACGGTGCGGATGGAGCTGGTGCCGCCGTGGGCGCCGTGGGCGCCGTGGGTCAGCCGACGGAGGATGTCGTCGAGCTGGTCCAGCGACCGGTAGTGCAGGGTCAACGAGCCTCCACGACCGCGGAAGCGGATCTCGGCGTTGAGCCCGAGAAGGTTGCTGAGTTCCTGCTCCAGCGCCTGGGTGGTGGCGTCCTTGGCGATGGCGCTTACCCGCTGGCGGATGTGGGAGACGCCTTCCGCCTTGACCAGGCTCTCGGTCTGGCGGACGTTGAGCCCGCGCTTGACCACCTGCTCCGCGGCGGCGACCGGGTCCGCGGCCGAAATCAGCGCCCGGGCATGGCCGGCGGAGAGCTTGCCCTCGTCCACCAGCGCCTTCACCGGCTCCGGCAGGCTCAACAGCCGCATCATGTTGGTCACGTGGCTGCGGCTCTTGCTGACGGAGCGGGCCAGATCCTCCTGGGTGTGGGCGAACTCCTCCATCAGCCGGCGGTAGCCCTCCGCCTCCTCCAGCGGCGACAAATCCTGCCGCTGCAGGTTCTCGACCAAAGCGATTTCGAGCGCCTCGCCGTCGGTGAGCTCCTTGACGACGACCGGCACTTCGTGAACTTGCGCCCGCTGCGCCGCCCGCCACCGCCGCTCGCCGGCGATGATCTCGAACGCACCATCCTCCTCGGGATGGCGGCGGACCAGCAGCGGCTGCAGGATGCCGCGGTCGGCGATGGAGCGGGCCAGCTCCTCGATGCCGCTTTCGCTCATCAGACGCCTCGGCTGGAACCGGCCGGGGCGAAGCTGGTCGATGGCGACGGTGCGCGAGGCGCGGAGCTGCTCGAGCCGGGCGTAATCACCCTGCTCGTCGCCGAGCAGCGCCGAGAGGCCACGGCCGAGGTTGCGGCGCTTGCCGCCCTCCGGCGGGATCATGCCACCACCGCCGCGTCGCGTTTCTCCTGGCGGAGGATCTCGGCGGCCAGCGCCAGGTAGGCCCGCGACCCGGCGCAGCCGGTATCGTAGATCAGCACCGGCCGGCCGTGGGACGGCGCCTCGGAGATGCGGACGTTGCGCGGGATGACGGTTTCGTAGACGACGCCGCCGAAGTGGGAGCGGACGTCGCCGGCGACGAGCTCTGAAAGCCGGTTGCGCTTGTCATACATGGTCAGAACTATGCCTTGGATGTCCAGGGTCGGGTTCAGGGTCTTCTTGACCCGCTCGATGGTTCGCAGCAGGTGGCTGATGCCTTCCAGGGCGAAGAACTCGCACTGCAGCGGGACCAGCACCGCGTCGGCCGCGACCAGCGCGTTGATGGTGAGAAGGCCGAGGGCGGGCGGGCAGTCGATGAGCACGTAGTCGAAGCTGGGCCTGACGCGCGCCAGCGCCGTCTTGAGGAAGAATTCGCGGCGCTCGGCCTCCACCAGCTCCACTTCGGCGCCGGAGAGGTCGACCCCGGCGGGGACGATGTGCAGGCCCGGCACCATGCTCTCGATGCAGGCGGCGCCGACCGGCACCTCGCCGCTGAGGACGTCGTACGTGTTCGGGAACCGATCCGCCTGCGGGATGCCGAGGCCGGTGCTGGCGTTGCCCTGGGGGTCCAGGTCGATGATCAAGACCTGCTTGTGCACCGCCGCCAGCGCCGTGCCGAGGTTGATGGCGGTCGTCGTCTTGCCGACGCCGCCCTTCTGGTTGGCGACGGCAACGACCCGGCCGGATCGCGTAGCGCCTCCCCTTGGCTCGCTCATGGGCGGACGGTCGTCATCGCGGCCGGATCGCGGTGAGCCTGATCACGTGGCCGGAGGGGTGGGACTGGCTGGGCATGAGGTCGGGCGACATCATCCATATTTTCCCCGCTTGCGTCAATTCCGCCGCAGCGTTCCGCCCCTTCAACAGCAGCGCGAGCCCCGCCGGGGACAGGTGGCGGGCAACATAGCCGAGGAGATCGGGCAGCGGCGCGCAGGCTCGCGCCGTGACCACGTCAGCGGCGAGCGGCGCCAGCGTCTCGATTCGAGCCGGCTCCACCCGCGCCGGGGCCCCGGTGGCCCGGATCACCTCGCGGAGGAAGGCCCACTTCCGCGAATCGCTCTCGATCAGCGTCACCTCGCCGCCACCCAGGAGCGCCAGAACCAGCCCGGGGAAGCCGGCGCCGCTGCCCAGATCGGCGATCCTGAGGCTGGTCGTGCCGCTTCCGGGAAGCATCGGTAGGAGCTGGGCCGAGTCGAGCATGTGCCGGCGCCAGGGGTCGGTGAGGGTTGAGGCGGCCACGAGGTTGATGTGTCGCTGCCACTTTTCCAGCAGCGTTAGGTACAGGCAAAGCCGCGCGAGGCGCGCCTCGTCGCTACCCGTAAGGGCAGCAAATTCCTCTGCGGTCAGCGGTGTTTCACGTGAAACATCGAACGCGCTGCGGCATGAACCCGCGGGAATAGCCGCGCGCTTCACGTGAAACATGTTCTCGTGGCCCTGGCCAGCCCGTGTTTCACGTGAAACATCGTTAGCCAGCGACGCGCAAGGATTGCTCTTCCTGACGCCGGACGTAGCTGAGCAGCGCCGTTAGCGCCGCCGGGGTCACGCCGCTGATCCGCGCCGCGGCCGCTAGGCTCGCCGGCCGCGCCGCCGTCAGCTTGGCGACCACCTCGTTGGACAATCCTGGCACGATGGTAAAATCCAACCCGTGGGGGAGCGCCAGTGCCTGGTCGCGCTTGAAGGCACGCACGTCGGCCTCCTGGCGGCTGAGGTAGCCCCGGTACTTGGCGTCGATCTCCAGCTGCTCGGCGACGGCCGGAGGGAGATCCGCAAGCTCCGGCCAAAGCTTGGCCAGCATCGCGACTGTCACTTCAGGGATGCCAAGCAGCGCCGCCGCCGTTCGTCTGGCGCCGTCGTCACCCACCGGCAGCCCCGCCGCGCGTGCACCAGCGGCATCGACGGCCAGCGCGTCCAGACGCGCCGCGGCGGACTCGAGAGCCTGGACCTTGGCCTCGAACGCCCGCTGCCTGACACCGCTGACCAGGCCGAAGGTGGAGCCTTTGCCCGTCAGCCGCCGATCGGCGTTGTCGGCGCGCAGGCTCAGGCGATACTCCGCACGGGAGGTGAACATCCGATACGGCTCGGCTGTGCCCAGGGTCACCAGATCGTCGATCATGACGCCGATGTACGCCTCGCTGCGATCGACAAGGAAGGGTTCGCCGTTGCCGGCGCACAGCGCAGCATTGGCACCGGCGACGAGCCCCTGACCTGCCGCCTCCTCGTAGCCGGTGGTGCCGTTGATCTGGCCGGCGAGGAACAGCCCGGGCACGGCGAGAACCTCCAGCGTCGGCTTCAGCTCGCGGGGATCGACGAAATCGTATTCGATGGCGTAGCCGGGACGGAGGATGACCGCATCCTCGAGTCCGGGAATGGACGCGACCAGGGCGCGCTGAACGTCCTCGGGAAGCGAGGTCGAAATGCCATTGGGATAGACCGTGTCGTCGTCGAGACCCTCGGGCTCGAGGAAGATCTGGTGGCGGGCACGGTCGGCGAAGCGGACCACTTTGTCCTCGATGGACGGGCAGTAGCGGGGGCCGATGCTCTCGATCTGCCCGGAGTAGAGGGGCGCGCGATCGAGGTTGGCGCGGATCAGCGCATGCGAGGCGGGGGTGGTCGCGGTGACGTGGCAGGCGACCTGCGGCGTCATGATCCGCTCGGTGAGATAGGAGAACGGCTGCGGCGGATCGTCACCGGGTTGTGGCGCCAAGTCCGCCCAGCGGATCGTCCGACCGTCGAGGCGGGGCGGGGTGCCGGTCTTCAGCCGTCCCAAACGCAGGCCGAGGCGGGCGAAGGTTTCGCTGAGCCCGAGAGCGGGGTCCTCGCCGATGCGCCCTGCGGACAACGTCCGCTGACCGATGTGAATGACGCCGCGAAGAAACGTGCCGGTCGTGATCACCACCGCTCCGGCGGTCAACAGCCGCCCGTCGGCGGTGACGACACCACTCACCCGGCCGCTTCGGTCAAAGGTGAGGTCCTCGATGGCGGCGGCCAGCAGCACCAAGTTATCGTGTCCGACGAGCAGCTCCTGGATCGCCAGACGGTACAGCCTCCGGTCCGCCTGCGCCCGCGGCCCCCGGACCGCGGGGCCCTTGCTGGCGTTGAGAATCCGGAACTGGATCCCGGCACGGTCGATGGCCCCGCCCATCAGCCCGTCGAGGGCGTCGATCTCGCGAACGAGCTGGCCCTTGGCCAAGCCGCCGATCGCCGGGTTGCACGACATCTCGCCGATGGTGGCGAGCGAGTGGGTGACGAGCACAGTGCGGGCGCCGAGGCGCGCCGAGGCTGCGGCGGCCTCGCAACCGGCATGGCCGCCGCCAATGACGATGACGTCGAAGCGGATCATGGGGCGAAGGTACCGGGACAGCCCGCGCCTGTCAAAACGGCGGCGACGCAGCCTCGCGCTCCGGATGATGTTTCACGTGAAACATCACCCCCGTTGCTCACTTGCCGATGCAGAAGTCGCGGAAAATGACGTCCAGCACCTGTTCCACGTCCACCCGACCGGTGATCCGACCGAGCGCCGCCGCGGCGGTCCGCAGGTCCTCGGCCAGCAGCTCGAGGGAGCCCGCGGCCGGGGCGCGGCAAAGCGCATCCAGGCAGGTCTCCAAAGCCGCGCGGTGGCGAAGCCGCGTCGGCACTGGCGCGGACGCAGTGTCGAAGCGCGCGGCCACCGCCGCCTCCAGCGCCGCCACCAGCTCAGGCATGCCCAGGCCGGTGAGCGCCGAGACCGGCAGGGCCGTCCGGCCGGCGAGGCCATACGGGCCGGGTCCGAGCAAATCGGCCTTGTTGAGCACCACGATACTGGTCTCGTCGATCAGGCCGTGGGTTGCTTGGTCCGCATGCGGCCATCGCGCCCCATCCAGGACGACGAGGCAGATGTCGGCCGTCTGCGCCCGCGCCCGCGCCCGCGCCACGCCTTCCCGCTCCACTTCGTCGATGCCGTCGCGTACGCCTGCGGTATCAGCGAGCAGCACCGGGTAGCCGCCCAGGTCGAGGGCCACCTCGACCACGTCGCGGGTCGTGCCCGGGTGGGGAGAGACAATGGCGGCGGCTCGGCCGGCGAGGGCGTTGAGCAGGCTCGACTTCCCCGCGTTCGGCGGGCCGACGATGGCCACCTCGATCCCGGACCGGAGCCGCTCGCCCCGTCGCCCGTCGTCAAGGTGCGCAGCGAGTTCGGCAGCCAGCGCCCGAACGCTCCCGCCGACGCCAACCTCGAGATCCAGAGGAAGGTCTTCGTCGGCGAAATCAATGGCCGCCTCAACGTGCGCCAACGCCTGCAGCAGGCGCGCCCGCCAGCCGTCGTAGAGCCCGGCAAGCTCGCCTTGCAGCTGCCGCAGAGCCTGGCGGCGCTGCGCGGCGGTCTCGGCTTCGACGAGATCGGCCAAGCCTTCGGCGGCGGTGAGGTCCAGCTTCCGGTTGGCGAAGGCCCGCCGGCTGAACTCTCCGGGATCCGCCGGGCGAAGGCCGAAGCAGCGGCCGAGGGCCTGGAGCAGGCCGTCGATCACCGCCCGGCCGCCGTGGACGTGAAATTCGGCAACGTCCTCGCCGGTGAAGCTCGCCGGAGCCGGAAACCAGAGGATCAGGCCATCGTCCAGGATCTCGCCGGAACCGTCGCGAATGAGCGCCCGCACCGCCCGTCGGGGCGGCGGCGTTCTTCCGGCCAGCCGCTCCAGCGCCGGCCCGGCGTAAGGGCCGGAGACGCGGACCACGGCAATGCCGGCGCGGCCGCGCCCGGAAGCCAGGGCGAAGATCGTCTGCGCGTCCATTCACGAGGACGCGGCAGCGGCGCCGCGGTCAGTCGTCGGGGTGAAGCAGGAGCCGGTCGACGAGCTTGCCGCCGGCGACGTGGCGCTCGAGGATCTCATCGACGTCGGCGAGGCTCTCGTAGTGGTACCAGACGCCGTCCGGATAGATGACCATGGTCGGGCCGTGCTCGCAGCGATCGAGGCAGCCGGACGCGTTGATCCGCACCCCCTCGAGCCCGAGTTCCTTGGCCCGCGCCTTCATGTAGTTGCGAAGCCGCAGAGAGCCCCGCCGGCAACATGACCCACTCGGGTGGCCCTCGGGCCGTTCGTTGACGCAGCAAAACACGTGACAGCGATAATAGGGGTGGGCCGCCTCGGCGGGCGCGCCCGCGCCATCTTTCCCCGTCTCGCCCGACGCCCCACGCGGCAGCGGGCGGTCGCCGTCGGTCAAGGCTTCTTTGCCTCCTCGCCGTCACTGGTCTGGCCGGTCAACCGGCCCCAGAGGAACTTCTGCCACTGCTCGAAGCTCTGCACCCCCGCCGGCAACCACGTGCTGAACAGCGCTTCCGGCTCCATGGCTGAGAGCGTCTTTTTCATGCGCTCCTCGATCTGGGCCATGAGCGCGTTCTGCATCGGCTTCACGTCCGGGAGGCCGAACATGGTCCGAGCCTCCTCCGGCGTGCACTCAACGTCGATATGGATCTTCATCGCTTTCGTCCAACCCCTGCCTTCCGTTCCGCGGCCCGCGCCGCTCCCGCGGCGGGCGCGGCACCGGCGGGCTTGTGCGCGCTGCCGCTCACGCCAACCTAAGTCAGCGTGCCGCCCGGCGCAACGGGCGCGCCGCCGGAAGGCCACCGCGATCCCATCCCCTGGAAGAGTAGCGCGATGAACAGGCTTTCGCAGGAAATCAGCCCGTACCTGCTCCAGCACAAGGACAACCCGGTCCACTGGCGGGCATGGGGCGCGGACGCGCTGGCGGAGGCCAAGAGCGAGGACAAGCCGATCCTGCTCTCGGTCGGCTACGCCGCCTGCCACTGGTGCCATGTCATGGCCCACGAGAGCTTCGAGAACGATGAGATCGCGGGGCTGATGAATACGCTGTTCGTCAACATCAAGGTCGACCGCGAGGAGCGTCCGGACATCGACGGGATCTACCAGTCGGCGCTGGCGCTGATGGGCGAGCGCGGCGGCTGGCCGCTGACCATGTTCCTCACCCCGGACGGCGAGCCGTTTTGGGGCGGCACCTACTTCCCGCCGGCGCCGCGTTACGGCCGTCCCGGCTTCCCGCAGCTGCTCATGGCCATCGCCGAGGCCTACCGCTCGGACAAGGCCAAGGTCGAAACCAACGTCACCGCGCTGCGGGCGGCCCTGGCAAAAATGCAGGCGCCGGAACCCGGCCATGGCCTCAGCGAGCAGGCCGTGGACGAAACCGCCCGCTTCGCCCTACGGCTGATCGACAGCCGCCACGGCGGCACCGCCGGGGCGCCGAAGTTTCCGCAGCCGACCTTCTTCCGCTTCCTCTGGCGCGCCTATAAGCGGCGGGGCGAGCCGGTCTTTCGCGACGCGGTGACGGTGACGCTGGACGCAATCTGCCAGGGCGGCATCTACGACCACCTGGCCGGCGGGTTTGCCCGGTACTCGACGGACGACGTCTGGCTGGCGCCGCACTTCGAGAAAATGCTCTACGATAACGCGCTGCTCATCGAGCTGATGAGCGAGGTTTGGCGAGAGACGCACAGCCCCCTTTACGCGAAGCGTATCGCCGAGACCATTGCCTGGGCGATGGCGGAGATGCGTGTCGACGCCGCCGAGGGCGGGCTGTTCGCCTTTGCCAGCGCACTGGATGCCGACAGCGAAGGCGTCGAGGGCAAGTACTACGTCTGGGACGAGGCCGAGATCGACGCCGTGCTCGGCGACGAGGCTCCCGGCCTCAAGGCCGCCTACGGCGTCACCCCCGGCGGCAACTGGGAAGGGCACACGATCCTCAACCGGATCGGCATGCCTCTGGCCGAGGACGAGGAGGACCGGCGGCTTGCCCCTTGCCGGGAGCGGCTGCTCGAGGTCCGCCGCCGGCGCGTCCCGCCCGGGCGCGACGACAAGGTTCTGGCGGATTGGAACGGGCTGATGATCGCGGCTCTGGCCGAGGCCGGGGCGGTGTTCGACCAGCCCGGCTGGGTGGACGCCGCTGCCACGGTTTTTCGTTTCGTCACCACGCACATGAGCGAGGAGGGCCGGCTGAAGCACGTCTGGAGGGAGGGGCAGGCTCGTCACCCGGCGGTGCTGGAGGACTACGCCAACATGGCCCGCGCCGCCCTCGTCCTCTACCAGGTCACCGCGGACCGGGCTTATCTCGACCAGGCCGTCGCCTGGTGCGAGGTCGCCAACCGGCACTTCCACGACGCCGGCGCCGGCGGCTACTTCGTCTCGGCAGACGACACCACCGACGTGATCGCCCGGCCGAAGTCGGTGGCGGACAACGCGGTGCCATCCGGTAACGGCAGCATGGTCGAGGTCTTGGTCATGCTCTTCTTTGCCACCGGCGAGGCTCGGTACCGGGAGCTGGCGGAAGGCTCGGTCCGGCTCTTCTCCGGAACCAACCCGCAGTACCTGCTCAGCATCCCCGGCATGCTCGCCGCGTGGGAGTTGCTCGCCTCTGGCGCGCAAGTGGTGATCATCGCCGATCCTGCGGATCCCGCGGGCGAGGCGCTGCGGCGGGCGGCGCTGCAGGCGCCGGCGGGTCCGAGGTTCGTCCTCCCGGTCGGTCCCGGCGACAGCCTTCCCGAAGCCCATCCCGCGTTCGGCAAGAGCCAGGTGGGAGGCCAGGCCACAGCCTACGTTTGCGTTGGCCAAACCTGCACCCTTCCGGCGACGAGCGCAGCCGAGTTGCGCGACCGGCTCGCGGGCTGACGCCGGTGGCGGTGGCCTACGCCTCGCTCAACGGCCCCGTGGGCTGGGTCAGCGTGTTCGTCGAGGACGGGGCGGTGGTGGCGCTGGACTGGGGCCGCACGGAAGACACCGTCGCCGGCGAGGGCCTGGATGCGGCCCTGGCGGGCCTTCAGCTCTACTTCGACGGCGCGTCCGTAAGCTTCGTCGTTCCGCTCCGGCCCGAAGGCGGGGCGTTCCGCCAGCGGGTCTGGCAGAGGCTCGCGGCAATCCCGTGGGGAGCCACCGCGACCTACGGCGCGCTTGCGGCCGAACTTGGCACCGGGCCCCGCGCCATCGCCCGCGCTTGCGCGGCGAACCCGATCCCGATCATCATCCCCTGTCACCGGGTGGTCGCGGCGGGCGGAGGCCTGGGCGGCTATTCCGGCGGCGGGGGGACCGTGACCAAGCGGGCGCTGCTGGCGCTCGAGGGCGTCGGCCTGCCGCTGGCGCCGCGGCCGGCGGTCGCCGCCTGAACACCTGAACAAGCACATTCGCGAGGGAGGAACACCATGGCGATGGCCATCCGCTTCCACGAGACCGGCGGGGCCGAAGTCCTGCGCTACGAGGACGTCTCGGTCGGCGAGCCGGGGCCTGGGCAGGTCCGCCTGCGGCAGATGGCCATTGGGCTGAACTATATCGACGTCTACCACCGCAACGGCCTCTACCCGGTTCCGTCCCTGCCGAGCGGCATCGGGCTGGAGGCGGCGGCGGTCGTCGACGCCGTTGGTCCGGGTGTCGAGGCGCCGAAGGTCGGCCAGCGCGTCGCCTACGCCGGCGGGCCCGTCGGCGCCTACGCGGAAGCGCGGCTGATGCCGGCCGACCGGGTCGTCGTCCTTCCCGACGCGATCTCCGACAAGCAGGCGGCGGCGATGATGCTGCAGGGCATGACCGCGCAATACCTGCTCAGGCGCACCTATCCGGTGAAGGCCGGCGATACGGTGCTGATCCATGCGGCCGCAGGCGGTGTCGGCCTGATCGCCTGCCAGTGGGCGAAGCACATCGGCGCGACCGTGATCGGCACCGTCGGCAGCGACGAGAAGGCCGAACTTGCCCGTGCCAACGGCTGCGACCACCCAATCGTCTACAGCCGCGAAGACTTCGTCGCCGAGGTGAAGCGGCTGACCGGCGGGTGCGGGGTTGCCGTGGTCTACGACTCCGTCGGCGCTTCGACGTTCGCCGGGTCGCTCGACTGCCTGCGGCCAATGGGGATGATGGTTTCGTTCGGCAACGCCTCCGGGCCGGTGCCAGCGTTCGAGCCGGGGATCCTCGCCGCGAAGGGCTCACTGTTCTTCACCCGGCCGACGCTGATGACCTACACCGCCGACCCGGCGGACCTGCGGCGCACCGCCCGGGAGCTGTTCGAGGTGGTTCAGAGCGGCGCGGTGAAGATCCACGTCAACCACGAGTACCCGCTGGCCGAGGCCGCGCAGGCGCACCTGGACCTGGAGGCGCGCAAGACCACCGGCTCGACGATCCTGTTGCCCTAAGGCGGAGCTGCCTCCTCTGCCGGTCGCGGCGTCCAAGCGGCGCCGCCGGCAGCCTCACAATAGTCGCTCAGGTTCGTGCGGGCGGTGCACAAACACTCATTTCATATGGCCGAGGGACCTCCCAGAGAATACGGTCCGTGAATCAAGGCGCGCGAAGCGCACACGCAAAAATAACGAAGTGCCGCGACGCGCAAGACGTTGCGACCTGGGAGGTAGGTTATGCTCGGTGCCAAACGCCGAGGCGAGACTGGAGGTAATGCCGGTCTCCATAGACTTGTGGCTGGCCTTTGCGGCATGCGCCAAGACCGAACGCCTGCAGACCCGCGGCAGGGACCTGGATTATGAGCGGGTCCTCCGCCACTGCTGCAGTAACGGGACCGTCGATGCGCGGCGGCCTAATCGCCGCGATCTTCCTGATGGCGACCTCGGCCATCGGCCCGGGCTTCATTACCCAGACCGCGACCTTCACCGCGCAGCTTGGGGCGGCGTTCGCCTTCGCGATCCTCGCGTCCGTGCTGATCGACTTCGTCGTGCAGATGAACATCTGGCGGATCACCGCGCTGACGGGGCGCCGCGCCTCGGAGACCGCGAACGCCGCGCTGCCGGGGGCCGGCTACCTGCTGTCCGTGCTGGTGCTCTTCGGCGGCCTCGTCTTCAACATCGGCAACATAGCCGGGGCGGGGCTCGGGCTCAACGCCGTGTTCGGCCTGGACCCGAAGATCGGGGGCGCCATCTCCGCGCTCATCGCCATCGCCATCTTCCTGTCGCGCCGCGCCGGCCTGTTGCTCGACCGGACCATCGTCTGGCTCGGCCTCGTGATGATCGGGCTGACGCTCCTCGTTGCGGTCCTTTCGAACCCGCCGGTGGGTGAGGCGCTTCGGCAGACCGTCCTGCCCGCGGTCGTGGACTTTCCCGCGATCGTCACCATCGTCGGCGGGACGGTGGGCGGATACATCACCTACGCTGGCGCTCATCGGCTTCTCGACAAGGGGCTGACCGGCGAAGCCAACCTGGCCAGCATTACCCGCGGCGCGTTGTCCGGGATCGCGGTGACCGGGCTGATGCGTTTCATTCTTTTTCTCGCCATCCTGGGCGTGACGGCCTCGGGCGTCAGCATCGACGTCGCCTCGCGGACGGCCAACCCGGCGGCGCAGGCGTTCCAGGCGGCGGCCGGCGATTGGGGCCTCAGGATCTTCGGCGTCATCTTCTGGGCCGCGGCGATCACCTCGGTCATCGGCGCCGCCTACACCTCCGTGAGCTTCCTCACCGTCTTCAGGGCCATGGACGACCGCGGCCGAAACGTTGCCACCGTCGTGTTCATCGGCATATCGCTCGCGATTTTCCTTGTTCTGGGAAGCCCGCCGGCGCTGCTGCTGGTGTTCGCGGGCGGCTTCAACGGCCTGATCCTGCCCATCGGCCTGACGATCTTCACCTGGATCGGCTTCGCCCGGTCGGACCTCATGGGTGGACATCACTACAGCCGGCCGCTGCTGGCGCTCAGCGCCATCGTCTGCCTGTTGACCTGGTACATTGGCATCAGCTCGGTCGGCACGATCTTCGCGATGCTCGGCTGATCGCGACGGCAAGGAGGCCACGACGTGGATCTCAACAGCGACTTGGGCGAAAGCTATGGCGCCTGGAGGATGGGTGACGACAAGGCGATGCTCGCCATCGTCAGCTCCGCGAACGTGGCCTGCGGCTTCCACGCCGGCGACCCGCTGACGGTGCTTGCGACGCTGCGGGAGGCGGCCGCGCGCGGCGTGTCGGTCGGGGCGCACGTGTCCTATCCCGACCGCGTCGGCTTTGGCCGCCGGCGCATGGACGTGGCCCGCGCCGAGTTGACCGCCGACGTGATCTACCAAATCGGCGCGCTGCAGGGCCTGGCGGCGGCGGCCGGCACGCGGGTGCGTTACGTCAAGCCGCACGGCGCGCTCTACAACACGATTGCCGATGACGCCGTTCAAGCCGACGCGGTGATCGCCGGCATCTTGGCCATCGACAAGTCGCTGGTGCTGATGGCGTTGGCGGGAGCGCCGATCCTCGAGCGTGCCCGGGCGGCGGGGCTGCGGGTGGTCGCCGAAGCGTTTGCCGACCGCGCCTACACGCCCTCCGGCACGCTGGTCTCGCGCCGCGAGCCGGGCGCCGTGCTGCACGACCCGGAGGAAGTTGCCCAGCGCATGCTGCGGCTCTCCACCGAGGGAGTGGTCGCGGCAGCGGACGGCTCGGAGCTGCGGCTCGAGGCGCAGAGCATCTGCGTCCACGGCGACAGCCCTGCCGCCGTCGCCATGGCCCGCAGCATTCGCGAGCGCCTGGCGGATGCCGGCGTCGCCATTGCCCCATTCGCCGAGGCGGCGTGATGCTGCACGAGAGCCCGTCCGCGCTGCGCGCGGCCTGTCGCGCCGGCTGGGTGGGTCCGACGGCAGGGCACGCCGCGGGCTTCACCCAGGCCAACCTGATCGCCCTGCCCAAGGACTGGGCCTGGGACTTCCTGCTGTTCGCCCAGCGCAACCCGAAACCCTGCCCGGTGCTCGACGTCACCGAGCCGGGAAGTGCCGTTAGCGCCCTGGCCCCGGACGCCGACCTGCGCAGCGACTTCCCGCTCTACCGGATCTGGCGGGACGGGACGCTCGCCGGCGAAGTGGCCGACGCCAGCCCCTCCTGGGCCGAGCACGGCGATCTCGTCGCCTTTCTGATTGGTTGCTCGTTCACCTTCGAAACACCGCTGGTCGAGGCGGGGATCGAGATCCGCCACGTCACCCAGGGGTGCAACGTGCCAATGTACCGGACCAACCGGCCGTGCCGTTCTGCCGGGCGGCTGTCGGCTCCCCTCGTCGTCTCGATGCGCCCGGTCCCCGCCGAGCGGGTAGCGGACGCGGTGACGATCTCCGGCCGCTACCCGGCCGTGCACGGCGCCCCGGTCCACGTCGGCGCCCCGGAGGCGCTGGGGATCGCCGACCTCGCCCGCCCCGATTTCGGCGATCCGGTGGAGGTGCGGGACGGCGAGATCCCGGTCTTCTGGGGCTGCGGGGTGACGCCGCAGGCGGCGGTGATGGCCTCGCGCGTGCCGTTCGCGATCACCCACGCGCCCGGGCACATGTTCGTCACCGACGTTCCCGACCGGATCTGGCGGGCATGACCCTGCGCTTCCTGCCCGTCGGCCCCCGAACGCTGCTGGTGGAACTGCCGGACCTGGAGGCGACGCTGGCGCTCCTGGACGCGCTCGCGGCCGACCCGCCGGCGGAGGTCGCCGAGGTCATTCCCGGGGCGCGCACGCTGCTGGTCAGGGCCGCACCCGGGCACAGGGCGGGCCGGCGGCTGGCCGGGGCAATCGCCGCCCGAGCGCATCTGGCGACCGGACGACGCGAAAGCGCCGGCGAGGTGATCGAGATCCCGGTTGCCTACGACGGCGAGGACCTCGCCGAGGTGGCGTCGCATCTGCAGCTCGGCGTGGAAGAGGTCGTCGCCGCCCACGCCGCCGCAACCTGGCAGGTGGCGTTCTGCGGCTTCGCACCCGGCTTCGCCTACATGACCTGCGACGACGCCCGCTTCGACCTGCCGCGCCGCGCCAGCCCACGGGAACGCATCCCGGCAGGGGCGGTGGCGCTGGCCGGGCGGTTTTGCGGCATCTACCCGCAGGCGAGCCCGGGAGGCTGGCAGCTGATCGGGACGACGCCGGTGCCGATGTGGGACCTCGCCCGCGATCCGCCGGCGCTGCTCCACCCTGGAGCGCGGGTGCGCTTCGTCGAGCGGGAGGGAGCGGCGGAGACGCCTGCCTCCCCTCGCGTCCCGGCGCCGGCTTCGCCGCCCCGGCCGGGCTTGCGGGTTCTGGCCACCGCCTTCCCGATCCTCATTCAGGACGCCGGCCGGCCGGGTCAGGCGGGACAGGGTATCTCCGCCTCCGGGGCCATGGACCTGCCGAGCCTCCGGCGCGCCAACCGCCGGGCCGGCAATCCCGCGGACGTCCCGGCGCTTGAAATTACCCTCGGGCCGGTGCGGCTCGCCGTCGACGTCCCGGCCACGCTCGTCCTCGACGGCGCGGCCGAGCGGGCGGAAATCGAGGCCGGTGGCGGCCGCGTTCCGGTCGACGTCAGGCGGCCGTTCGCCTTGGATCCCGGCGAGGTGCTGATGATCCCGCCGCCGTCGCGCGGCATGCGCAGCTATCTCGCCGTTCGCGGCGGCTTCGACGCGCCGCTGCTGCTGGGGTCGGCCGCGACCGACACGCTGGCCGGTATCGGCCCGGACCCGCTCGGCCCGGGCGGGCGAGTGGCGTTTGCCGGCGCCCGCGTCATGACCGTCGATCCGTTCCCTGCCATCCGCACGGGCCTGCCGGCGTCGGTGGAGACGGTGACGCTGCCGGTCATGCTCGGCCCGCGCACGGACTGGTTCCCGACGGCGGCGGTGGCGCTCCTGCTCGATCAGGACTGGGAGGTGACGCCGCAGTCTTCTCGCGTCGGCATCCGGCTCGCCGGCCAGCCGCTGATGCGGACCGACGCGCGCGAGCTTCCTTCGGAAGGCACCGAGCGCGGTGCGATCCAGGTGCCGCACTCGGGACAGCCGGTGCTGTTTCTGGCCGACCATCCGCTGACCGGCGGCTACCCGGTCATTGCCACGGTGCTTCCCGAAGCCTTGCCCCTCGCCGGGCAGATCCCGCCGGGCGCGCGCATTCGCTTCAGCGCAACCGGCCCCTTCAGCCCGATCGAGCCCACGCCATGACCAAGAGCCTGTTTCAGCCCGAAACGCGGACGCACGCGATCCGCCGGCTGTTCATCGCCAACCGGGGCGAGATCGCGGTCCGGATCATTCGCGCCTGCCGCGACGAGAATATCGCCTCGATCGTCGCCTATGCCGACCCCGACCGGGACGCGCTTTTTGCCCGTCTGGCCGACGAGGCTCATGCTCTGGGGGGCCAGCGTCCGGGCGAAAGCTATCTCGACGCCGCCAAGCTCCTCGCCATCGCCCGCGCCGCCGGCGCCGATGCGGTGCATCCCGGATACGGGTTCCTCTCCGAGAGCGCCCGTTTCGCCCGCGCCGTCCTCGACGCGGGGCTGATCTGGGTGGGGCCGGATCCGGACGTCATCGAGGCGCTCGGCGACAAGATCGAGGCGCGCCACATCGCCGAGGCGGTCGGCGCTCCGCTGGTCGCCGGCACGCCCGGCCCGGTCGCAAGCCCGGGCGAGGCGCGCGCCTTCGCCGAGGCTCGCGGGCTTCCCATCGCCATCAAGGCGGCGCACGGCGGCGGCGGGCGCGGGCTGAAGGTTGCGTGGAGGCTGGACGAGGTCGAGGAGCTGTTCGCCTCGGCCACCCGCGAGGCGCTGGTCGCCTTTGGCCGCGGCGAATGCTTCATCGAGCAGTATCTCGACCGGCCGCGCCACATCGAGGCGCAGGTGCTGGCAGACCGGCACGGGACGGTCATGGTGCTGGGGACCCGCGACTGCTCTCTGCAGCGGCGCAACCAGAAGCTCGTCGAGGAGGCTCCCGCGCCTTTCATCTCGGACGAGCTGCGTGAGCGCATCCACCAGGCGGCCAGGGCGATCTGCGCCCGGGCCGGTTACAGCGGCGCCGGCACGGTCGAGTTTCTGCTGTCCGCGAACGGCACCCTGTCCTTCCTGGAGGTGAACACGAGGCTCCAGGTCGAGCACCCGGTCACCGAGGAAACGACCGGCATCGATCTGGTGCGGGCGATGATCGCGGTGGCAGAGGGGGCCAAGCTCGCCGGCGAGGACCCGCCGCCGCCGCGGGGACACGCGATCGAGTTCCGGATCAACGCCGAGGATCCGGGCCGCGGCTTCCTGCCGACGCCGGGGCCGGTCGCAGAGTGGGAGCCGCCCGCCGGGCCCGGCATCCGCCTGGACAGTGGGGTTGCCGCCGGATCGGTGGTGCCGGGGACCTTCGACTCGCTGATGGCGAAGCTGATCGTGACTGGCGCGTCGCGCGAGGAGGCGCTGGCCCGCGCGGCGAGGGCGCTGGCCGAGTTCCGTGTCGAAGGCGTCGCCACGGTTCTGCCGTTTCATCGCGCGGTGCTGGAAGCCCCGGAGTTCCGGGCCGCGGACGGCAATTTCGGGGTCCACACCCGATGGATCGAGACCGACTTCGCCTCCCGTCTCGAGGCGCTGGAAGGCCACCCGCGGGTTTCGCCCGCCGGTGGCGAGCCGTTGCTGCACTTCGCAATCGAGATCGATGGCAAGCGGGTGGGCATCGGTTTGCCGGCGGGGCTGCTGGCGGCTACCGGCGGCGCCGGCGGCTCCGCTGGCGCAGAGGCGGCGGCCGAGGCCGAGGATGCGGTGACGGCGCCGGTGGCAGGCATGCTGCAGGTCTGGCTGGTGGCCGACGGAACCGAGGTGGTCCCCGGTGAGGTGATCGCGGTGATGGAGGCGATGAAGATGGAGACCCGGGTCGAGGCGCCGCGGGCGGGCCGGCTCCGCCACCTGGTCGAGGCAGGCAACCCGGTCGGCTTCGGCGCCCCGCTCGCCCGCATCCAGCCCGGCTAGGCTGCTCGCGCGGCCGGAGCGGCCGCCTCGCGGTCGCCTCGGTTCGGTCGAGCGCGGTTCAGGTACGGGCGGGGCTTGCCCCTCTTTTTCCCGCTCCGGGCTCGTTGCCGCCGTCCGCTGCTTCGGCCGAGGGGTCGCCCACGGCAACCGGGAACAGCCCCCGCAGGTGGCGGATGAGTTGCTGCCGGGCGTAGGGCTTGACCAGGACCGCGGCATCGGTGGGCACGTGGCCACTGCCGGGAGTGAGCGCGGCGGAGTAGCCGGTGGTATAGAGCACCCTCGCGCCCGGATGGCGTTCGCGAACGCCGTGGGCGACGGCGATCCCGTTCATCCCGCAGGGCAGCTCGACGTCGGTGAAGAGCAGGTCGAGGCCGGCCGCCGCCTCGGCTTGGCGCAGCGCTTCGCCGCCGTCGCCGGCCTCGAGCACCGCGAACCCCAGCTCCTTCAGCAGGCTCGCCGCGACCAGGCGGAGCCGCTCCTCGTCTTCGACGACGAGGGCGGTGCGGCCGGCGGCCTCGAACTCAAGCTCCCCCGCTGCCGCCGCCGGCTCGCTGGATGCGTCCTTGGTCTGCCGCGCCTCGGGGAAGAACAGCTTGAAGGTCGTCCCCTTGCCGACCTCGCTGTAGACGCTGGCATGGCCGCCCGACTGCTTGAGGAAGCCATAGACCATGCTCAAGCCCAGCCCGCTGCCCCGGCCCACCGGCTTGGTGGTGAAGAACGGCTCGAAGATCCGAGACAGCATCTCGGACGGGATGCCGCAGCCGCTGTCGCTCACCGCCAGCATGACGTAGGGGCCGGGGACGACGTCCGGGTGGTGCTCGACGTAGTCGTCGTCGAGAACGGCGCCGGCCGTCTGCAGCAGCAGCCGCCCGCCCTCGGGCATGGCGTCGCGGGCGTTGATGGCGAGATTGACGATCGCGCGCTCCAGCTCGCCGGCGTCGGCGAACACCGCCGGGATGGCCGGGTCGAGGGCCTCGACCACCTCGACGCTGGGGCCGAGGGTGCGGGCGAGCAGGCCGGTCAGGCCGCGGACGATGGCGTTGAGGT
>JAXMOZ010000051.1:0-25426 GCA_034382075.1 Rhodospirillales bacterium | reverse complement strand
ATGGCGTCGAACCCTCCTCGTGTCCCGGATCGTTTGCCAACGTCCCGAACCGAGTAGAATCAACGCCATGCAACCTGTCTACGAAAACCGAACCGGACAGCCGTGCGCTTGTCGCGAGGATCCACGAGGTCCGCTGGGGACCGGCTCCGCAAGCCGTCGGTCGCCGCAACGAGCGCGGCGATGACGGGTAGGAACGAGGATGCGGGCGTCGTCTCTTCCCTCACCACCCAGGACGTCATCCTCGCGCTTGTCGCGAGGATCCACGCTGGCGCTTGGGACAGCTCAGAAAGGCGTGGATCGCCGCAACGAGTGCGGCGATGACGGGGCTTAAGGGGGTGGCGTGCGTTCTCTCTTCCCTCGCCACCCAGGACGTCATCCTCGCGCTTGTCGCGAGGATCCACGAGAGCCGTTAGGAACCGGCTCAGCAGGGCGCGGATCGCCGCGACACGCATTGACGAGCACGGCCATGGCGGCGCAGTGGCTCCTCGGCGCTGTCCTCTTCGTGACGTCGGCAGCGTGCACCGGATCCACCGGTCGAGCGGCGCGCGCTGGATCATTTGGATGACGCATGGTTTGTATCTGAACAATTCATTTCCCTGATTGTTGCACCGCATCCATTCTCCGGATCGTCACAAACACGGGCGACCAGGGGACTGGACAATGACAACAATCGGCATCGCGCTCGCCATCGGCATCATCGCCCTGCCGCTGATCAGCGGCGGGCTGGCCTTCGCCGCCGGGGACCGGCTCGCCGGATCGAGCCTCAAGGTCAACATCCGCCTGCTCTGGGCGGCGGTGGCCCTTGCCGGCGTGGCCCTGGTCCTGAGCATCACGGGCACCCTGCCAGCGACCCCCGGCCCGATCGGCATCGACGCGCTCGGCGCGCTGATGGCTCTTGCCGTGGGCCTGGTCAGCGCCCTGGTGCACAGCTTTTCGCGCCGGTACATGCAGACCGACCCGGCGCTGGGCGCCTTCTGCGGCTGGCTCGGGGTGATCACCGCCGCGGTCATCGCCGTGGTGCTGGCGCAGAACCTGGTCGTTCTTGCGCTCGCCTGGCTCCTGACCGGCTACGCCCTGGTCCGGCTGATCGGCCACCGCCGCGATTGGCCGGCGGCGCGGGCCTCGTCCAGGCGGGCGTTCGCCACGTTTGCGATCGGCGACGCGGCGCTGCTCGCCGGCCTGGTCCTGCTGGCTGTCGCCGCCGGAACCACCAGCCTCCCCGCCATCTCCGCCGCCGCCGGTGCGCTCGCCGCCCAGTCCTGGAGCATCGCCGGGGTCGAGCTGCCGCTGTTCGCCATCGCGCTGTGCCTGATCGTGGTCGCCGCCATGGCCCGCTCGGCGATCTTCCCGCTGCACCAGTGGCTGCTGGGCTCGATGAACGCGCCGACGCCGGTGTCCGCGCTGATGCACGCCGGCCTGGTCAATGCCGGCGGCATCCTGCTCGCCCGCTTCGCCCACCTCTATGCCGAGGTTCCGGCGCTGCTCACCGGCATCTTCGTCCTTGGCGCCGTCACCGCCTTCCTCGGCACCGCGCTGATGCTGGTGCAGAGCGACGTCAAGAGGATGCTCGGGTGCTCGACCATGGGGCAGATGGGCTTCATGCTGATGCAGTGCGGGCTCGGCGCCTTCGCCGCCGCCATCTACCACCTCGTCGCCCACGGCCTGTTCAAGGCGACCCTGTTCCTGGGCGCCGGCTCGGCCCTGGAAGGCCCAAAGGCCGGCCAGCATGACGATCGCGCCGCTCCCGGGCTGATCGCCCTGCCGCTGCTGGCCGCGGCCGGCATCGTCGGCGCCGGCGCCTTCGCCCTCATCTCCGGCAAGACCGAGCTTGGCACCGCCGCGACCGCCATCCTGCTGATCTTCGCCTTCCTCGCGGCGATGCAGGCGGGGGCGGCGGCGCTGGCATCGGGCGGCCTCCGCCTCGGCGCGCTGGCCCGGGCGATGTCCGCGATCGTCATAGCTGCGGTGATCTACGCCGCCGGCCTGACCGCGGTCGAGGCCATCCTCGCCGATACCATCGCCGCCCCGGCCATTGCCTTCGGCTGGATCCACGGCCTGGTCGCCGCAGCCTTCGCCGCGGCCTTCCTGGTCGGCCTCGCAGGCCACCTCCGGCAGGCGAGTGGAGCCGGCGCCGGCTCGCGGTCCGTCTCCCGGCTGTCCGACGCCGCCTACGTCCGCCTGCTCAACGCCAGCACCACCCAGGCCGGCGACGACCTGACCCTGGTCCGCAACCCGGGGTGACCGCCGCACCCCCAGCCGCCCCGCCCCTGGGGCAAGAGCCCACCGCAGCAGAAGAGGTTCGAGACATGTCAGAAGCCGCCGCCGTCACCCTCAGCACCGACGCCAGCGCCGCCGCCGCCAGCCTGCAGATCCGCTCCCGGGTCCGCAACGCCGCCGACGCCATCGCCCCGGTCTGGCCGCTCAAGACCTTCATCGCCTGCAACCCGCTGCAGGGGTTCGAGGGGCTGCCCTTCGAGGAGGCGGTGAAGGAGGGGGAGGTGCTGTTCGGCGGCCGCGGCTACCGGCCGGCGCACGAGTACCGCAGGCGCTACGCCAAAGGCGAGATCGCCGCCGCCGCCGTCGAGGCTGCGATCCAGCGCCGGCTCGCCGGAACGCCGGCGACCTTCGGCTTCGGCGACAAGACCCTGGCGACGGACGACATCCTCTTCGCCCACATCGCCCACGGCCCGGCGCCGGCCCATTCGCCACCAGCCAACGCGCTCGGCGAGGCGGCGCGGGCGGCGGTGGCCGCGCTCCAGCATCGGCATGGCGCGGCACGCGGCAGCGACGCCGAGGACTGGCGGCAGTGGCGGCCGGAGCGGGAAACCGTCGCCGGCTGGATCGACCGCGTTTCGGGAACGCGCCTTGCCGCCGAGATCAACCGTCAGGCGATCAAGTGGTGCGCCGCCTTCCTCGACGAGGGGCAGGCCGCCGTGCCCATGCCCGGACGGGAGGCCGGCTTCTTCGCCGCCTGGCGGAGGCTCGCCGCCCATGACGCCAGCACCGCGGGCTTGGCCGAGATGATCGCGGCGCTGCCGGCCTCCGCCGACGCCTGCATCGTCTCGATCCTCGACGCGATGGGCATCGCCGAGGCGGAGAGCGAAGCCTGCCTGCGGGCGCATCTCGCCGCCCTTCCCGGCTGGGCCGGCTTCATCAAGTGGCGCGCCGACAGCCCCAACTACGCCTGGCAGAAGAAGCACCCGGCCGACCTGGTCGAGTACCTCGCCATCCGCCTCAGCATCGAGCAGGCGCTGATCGCGGGCTACGCCAACAAGCACCTGGGCTGCCAGCCCACCGTCGGCGCAATCGGGACCCGCTTGGCGCGGACGGCTGCTGGCGGCAGGGGCAAGGTTGCCCCGGCCGCGGCGGCGTCGCCGGCAGCGCGCCTGCACCATCTCGCCCGGCAGCTGCGGCTGTCGCCGCGGAGCATCGACCAGGCGACGCCCGACGAGGTGCAGGCGGTCCTCGACCTGATCCAGGCCTGGCCCGAGGAGCGCCACGCCGAGGTTTGGCTCGAGGCGGCGGAAGAGACCTACCGCGACCACCTTGCCGCCGCCCTGGCGCCGGCGGCGGTCAAGCTCGGCGGCGGCGCGCTCGAGAAGCCCGAGGCGCGGGCGCAGCTGGTCTTCTGCATCGACGTCCGCTCGGAGCCGTTCCGCCGGGCGCTGGAGCAGGTCGGCGCCTACGAGACCTACGGCTTCGCCGGGTTCTTCGGCATCCCGATCCGCTTCGTGCCGTTCGCCGGCGACGCTTCGGCGGACCTTTGCCCGGTGCTGCTCCAGCCTCGCCACGACGTGACCGAGACACCCACTCCCGACGCCGCGGCCTGCGCCAGGAGGCACCTGGCGGGCGTCGCCGCGGAGCGTCGCTACAAGAGCCTGACCACCGCGTTAAAGAGCAACATCGCCGCCCCCTTCGCCTTCGTCGAGTCCGTCGGCGCGCTGTCCGGGATCGCCTTTGCCGGGCGGACCGTTGCCCCCCTCGGCTATGGCCGCTCGGTGCTGGCCTTCAAGCAGCGGCTGCAGCCGCAGGTGGCGCTGTCGCCGGTGCTCGACCTGACGCCGAAGACATCTTCTTGCGGCAACGGCCATGGCCACGAGACCGAGGACCTGTGGGGGCTGACGGTCGAAGAGCAGGCGTTCTATGCCGCAGCGGGGGCGAAGATCATGGGCCTGTCGGAGCCCTTCGCCGAGCTCGTGGTGCTCTGCGCCCACGGCAGCACCTCGACCAACAACCCTTACGCGGCGGCGCTGGACTGCGGCGCCTGCGGCGGCAACCACGGCGGCCCCAACGCCCGGGTGATGGCGGCGATCTTCAACCGCCCGGAGGTGCGCGCGTTGTTGGCCGAGCAGGGGGTCGACATTCCCGCCTCGACCCTGTTCCTCGCCGCCGAGCACAACACCACCACCGACGAGGTGACCATCTTCAACCTCGACAGGGTCCCCAAGAGCCACCGGGTGCCGCTGGCGCGCCTGCAGCGCGATCTCGCCCAGGCCCGGCGGATCAACGCCGCGAACCGGAGGAAGCGGCTTCCCGAAGCGGGCGACGACAACGCCGGCGACCATGCCGGTGACGACGTCCACGTGGCCGAGCGCAGCCTCGACTGGGCGCAGGTGCGCCCGGAGTGGGGGCTTGCCCGCAACGCCGCCTTCATCGTCGGCCCCAGGTCGCTGACCGCGTCGACCGACCTGGAGGGCCGCTGCTTCCTCCACTCCTACGACTGGCGGATCGACGAGGACGCGAAGTCGCTGGAGATCATCCTGACGGCACCCATGGTCGTCGCCCAGTGGATCAACTGTCAGTACTACTTCTCCACCGTCGACAACGAGCATTACGGCAGCGGCAACAAGATCACCCTCAACGTCACCGGCAAGATCGGGGTGATGCAGGGCAACGCCAGCGACCTCATGGCCGGGCTGCCGTGGCAGTCGGTGATGGCGGCGGAGGGCCAGCCGTACCACGAGCCGCTGCGGCTGATGACGGTGGTGATGGCGCCTGTGGCGCGGCTGGCGACGCTGATTGCCAGGAACACCATCCTGCAGCGGCTGTTCGACAACGAATGGGTGGCGCTCTTGGTCATCAACCCCGAGACCGGCCGGTTCCTGCGCTACCGCCGCGGCCGCACCTGGAGCGACGTGACGCCGAAGGTGCCGGCGGCGTCCGAGAATGCGCCGGAGGATGTGCCCGAGGACGTGACCGTCGTCGGTTCCTTGGCCGGAGCGGCCGGGCCCGTCCCGGCCGGTCCCAGCTGCGCGGCCGCCGCCAAGCCCGTTCACCCCGTCCCGACCATCCCCGCCTGAGGAGAACGACCATGGCCGAAAACACCACCACCCTCGAGCTGCACCCGATGAAGAAAATCGAGATCATCGTCAAAGGCGACCAGGCGCAGTTCGTCCGCGACCTGATGGAGCGCACCGGGATCACCGGCTACACGATGATCCGCGACGTCGCCGGGATGGGCCACCACGGCTTCCACGAGGGGAAGCTGCTGTTCAACGACACGAGCAGCCTGGTGGTCTACGTCGCGGTCGCGCCGGAAGAGACCATCGGCAGGATCCTCAAGGGGTTGCGGCCGATGTTCGAGAAGCACCCGGGCGTGATGTTCGTCTCCGACGTCGCCGTCTCGCGCCTGGAGTACTTCCAGCCGGCGGCAGCCTGACGCCCTGCGGCGGCCGTCGGCTTGGGCACGGGCGGGTTTGCTTCGCGTCCTCGGCCGGCGGTTCGCAGCTCTTGCCTTTGGCGCTCAGGCCACCTTCGCCCGCGCCACCTCCAGCGAGACGACGATGTGCTCGGCCAGACGCTCCACCGGCCGGACCCGGGGGCCCGGCGCCTGATAAAGCGCGATCTCGGTGTCCTCCAGTTCCGGCAGGCCCTCGTTGTCGCCGAACACCTGCAGCCCGGCCGCCACCATGTCCTTGGGCAGCACCGTCACCCCCAGCCCCGCCTTCACCGCCGCCTGGGAGCCGGCAAGGCTGGTGCTGGTGTAGGCGACGCGCCAGGCGCGGTGCGCCGCCTCCAGCGCCGCCACCGCGCGCTTGCGGTACACACAGGGCTGCGGCGAGACCACCAGCGGCAGCGGCTCGCCGGAGCCGAGCGCGCTGCGGTCGTTACCCACCCAAACCAGCGGCTCCCGCCAGACCCGAACCCCGCCGGCGGCCGCCTGCGGTTCGCGCTTCACCAGCACGAGATGGAACTCGCCCTCCTGGAAGCGGGCAAGCAGGTTCAAGGTGAGGTCGCAGGTCACCTCCAGCGCGATCCTAGGGTGGCTCTTGGCGAAGGCGGCAAGAACGTCGGGAAGGTGGGTGGTGGCGAAGTCCTCCGGCGTCCCGAGGCGAACGACCCCGGCGAGTTCCGGCTCGCGGATACGCGAAACCGCCTCGTCGTTGGTCCTGAGGATCTGCCGCGCGTAGGAGAGGAGCACCTCGCCCTCGGGCGTCAGCCTGACCATCCGGGCGTTGCGCTCCATCAGCTGCCGGCCGAGCAGGTCCTCGAGGCGCTTCACCTGCAGGCTGATGGTCGACTGGGTCCGGTGCAGCCGTTCGCCGGCGCGGGTGAAGGTGCCGGCATCGGCGATGGTGGCGAATGTCCGCAACAGGTCGATGTCGAGGTTGGTGATGGTCGGCATCGGCGCTCCCCGGGCCCTTTCTGATGAAGGCGCTCGGAGGACATGTAGGGACGCGCATTTGAGGAGCCAATAGTACCCTAAATTAGCATTCTTGCGGCCGCTTGATGCTCCACGCCTTCCCGGCCTCACTGCGTCGCCTGGCGCAGGTAGGCGATGACCGCCGCCCGGTCCTCGGGCTTGCGCAGCGCCGAGAAGTTCATCGTGTTGCCGGGGACGACCCCTTGCGCGTCGGCGAGGAAGGCGTCCAGCGTCTCCTCGCTCCAGATCACGCTCGCCGCCTTCATCGCCTCGGAGTAGGTGGCGTAGCCCTCGGCGGTGCCGGCCTTGCGGCCGAAGATGCCGTGCAGCGACGGGCCCTTGTCGGTGTGCTCGCCGGCGGCCAGCGCGTGGCAGGCCTGGCACTTCTTGAACACCCGCTCGCCCTTGTCCGGCTCCTGGGCGGCCGCCGGCGCCGCAAACATCGCCGCGACCATGAAGGCGAAGGCGAGCGCGGTGCAGGCGGAGGTGAAGGTGAAGGAACGCGCGCGCGTGCGGCGGGACGACTTCAGCTGCGTCATCTCGAGCCTCGCAGGGCAGATGGTGGAGGAACGGCCGCGAGTGACCGCGGCGGGTGATGGCCGGTGCGGGGCGGACGAGGGAGGGCGCCCGCCCCGTGGTCGACCCGGCCGGATCAGGAGCTTTTGTGCAGCTTGAAGACCCAGAAGCTTCCGCCCTGGTTGAGCTCCTTGACGTACCTGGCGACCTCCCCGCCCCAAAGCGGCACGGCGCCGCCCCAGCCCGAAGTGACGCCGATGTACTGCTCGCCGTCCTGTTCCCAGGTCACCGGCGAGGAGACGACCCCGGAGCCGGTCTGGAACTTCCACAGCTCCTTGCCGGTCTCGGCGTCGTAGGCGACCAGGAAGCCCTCCGGCGTCCCGGTGAAGACCAAGCCGCTCTTGGTCGCGAGCACCCCGCCCCAGAGAGGCGCCCGGTTCTTCACCTCCCACCTGACCTCTCCGGTCTTGGGGTCGATGGCCTTCAGCGCGCCGATGTGGTCTTCGAAGATCGGCTTGATGGTGAAGCCGGCGCCGAGGAAGGCGGCGCCTTTCTTGTAGGTCACCGGCTCGTTCCAGATGTCCATGCCCCACTCGTTCGCCGGGACATAGAACAGCCCGGTGTCGGGGCTGTAGGCCATCGGGTTCCAGTTCTTGCCACCGAGGAAGGACGGCACGGTGAACACCGGCGTCCCCTTGATGTTGCCGCTGAGTTCGGTGGGCGCAGGCGGGCGGTTCTCCGCCACCATGTTCGGCTTGCCGGTCTTTTCGTCGATACCCTTGGCCCAGGTGATGTTGTGGACGAAGGGAAAGGCCTTGATCAGCTTGCCGTTGGTTCGGTCGAGAACATAGAAGAAGCCGTTCTTCTCGGCGGCGGCGCCCACCTTCAGCATCTTCCCGTCCACCTCCATGTCGAAGGGGATGAACTCGCTGATGCTGTCGTAGTCCCAGCCGTCGTTGGGGGTCGTCTGGTAGTGCCAGACGATCTCGCCGCTCTTCGGATCCAGCGCCAGCCGCGAGGCGGTGTAGAGGTTGTCGCCCGGGCGCATCCACGAGTTCCACGGCGAAGCGTTGCCCGAACCGGCGTAGATCAGCTTTGCCTCGGGGTCATAGGTGACGCCGTTCCACGGTGCACCGCCGCCGGTCTTCCACTGATCCCCCTGCCAGCTCGCGTTCATCACCCCGGTCATGGTCGAGGGCTTGCCGTTGAGCATGCCCATGTTGCCTTCGACCGTTGGCCGCTCCCAGACGACCTCGCCGGTTTCCGCATCCAGCGCCCGGACCTTGCCGACCACGCCGAACTCGCCGCCGGCGTTGCCGATCACCACCTTGCCGTCGACGATCAGGGGCGCCGCGGTGATGGTGTAGCCCTCCTTGTAGTCGTCGACCTTCTTGCTCCAGACCACCTTGCCGGTCTTGCGGTCCAGCGCCACCACCTTGGCGTCCAGGGTGCCGAAGTAGACCTTGTCGCCGTAGATGGCGGCGCCCCGGTTGATCACGTCGCAACAGGGCAGAATGCCCTCCGGCAACCGCGCCTCGTACTGCCAGAGTTCGTCGCCGGTGGCGGCGTCGATGGCGTAGAGCCGGGAGTAGGAGCCGGTGACGTAGATGATGCCGTCGTAGACGATGGCCTGGGACTCCTGGCCGCGCTGCTTCTCGCCGCCGAAGGAGAACGACCACGCCGGCACCAGGTCCTTGATGTTCTCGGGCGTGATCTTGGCCAGCGGGCTGAACCGCTGGTTGCGGAGATCGACGCCGTAGGTCAGGACCGCGTCGGTCCGCTGCCCGGCGCCGAGGAGATCCTGCTCGCTGACCCCGGCTCTCGCCGCCGGCACGGATGCCGCCCCGGCCGTAGCCAGCGCCAACGCCAGTGCCGCAGACGCCCACGTTCTCGTGCTCATCGCCCTTAGCCTTTCCTCCCTAGAGCCGGCATCGGCGGGCGTTGCCGCCGGCCGGCGCGTTGTTATTGCTGCTTGGTGTCGATCCAGGAGCGGATGGCCCACATGGCCTCCTGGTTGAGGATGCCGTGGTAGGCCGGCATCTTGGTCACGCCGTTCTGGGCGTAGCCGTCGCGGGTCCGCGAGATGTACCACTCGTCGCCTTCGGTGCCGGGATCCATCAGCCGCAGGTCGGGGGCAAGGCCGCCGGAGACGCCGTCGATCCCGTGGCAGCGGGCGCAGTTCTGGGTGTAGCCGTGCTCGCCGATGCGAATGGCGAGCTCGTTGCCGCGGTAGGGGTTCTCCAACAGCCACTCGTCGCCGAGCGGCGGCAGCCCCGCGGTCTCGACCGGCTGCGGCTGGACGTCGCCGTGGCCGAAGACCGCCGTGGAAAAGCTGCCGGCGCCGACGATGAAGCCGGCGGCAGCCACGGCCGCGAGCAGGCATGAGATCGGCTTGCGCATTCGTTCCGCCTCCCGTTCCGGCCGGCCTGGCGACGGCGGCCGTGTTTATTGCGGGGTCTTGCTTCCCAGTTCGCCGAAAAGGCTAACGCCGCTGAACGACCAGCGGCAATTGCCACTAGGTCGAACGAACGGAACAGGAACATCCCTGCCCGGCGTCCCTGCGGGTGACGTTCGTTCTTTGTTCGTGCGACCTTGAGCGAATTGCGGCGGAGAAAGCGCCACTGTTAGCGTTCACCCAAGCCGACCACGGAAAAAGGCGGCAGGCGGCAGGCAACGGCGGTTCATGCCCCGGCCAGCCGTGAAAACCTCATCCAGGGAGGCTCGTCATGGATACGGCAGACAAACGGCCGCCGGACCCTGCGCCCGAGCGCCGGCACGCCCCCCAGCGGCACGGCAAGGACGCCGAGATCGCCCGTGGCCAGGAATTGCTGGAGACCCGCTACATGGCGGATCTCGGGCCGGTGGATCCCAGCTGGGGCCGGAGGCAGTTCCTGTTCCTCTCCAGCGTCGCCACCGGGTTCGCCGGGCTGAACTTCTTCGTCTGGCCGTTCATCGACAGCCTCAACCCGGCGGCCGACGTGCAGGCGCTGGCCGCGACCGACGTCGACCTTGCCCCCATCGAGGAGGGACAGAGCGTCACCGTCGTCTGGCGCGGCAAGCCGATCTTCATCCGCCACCGCACGGAGGCGGAGATCGCCGCCGCCAAGGCCGGCGACGGCGCCAATCTCCCCGATCCGGCCAGCGACGCCGAGCGAGCGCCCAAGCCCCAGTGGCTGGTGGTCGTCGGCGTCTGCAATCACCTCGGCTGCGTGCCGCGCGGCCAGCGGCCGACCGACCCCCGCGGCGAGTACCAGGGCTGGTTCTGCCCCTGCCACGGCTCCCACTTCGACACCTCGGGGCGGATCCGCAAAGGCCCGGCGCCGAACAACCTGGAGATCCCCGACTACGCCTTCCTCGACGACCACCGCATCCGCATAGGCTGAGGAGGCGAGCATGGCCACGCGCCGCTGGGACCACGGCCTGATCCGCTGGATCGACGCCCGTTTCCCGATCTTCACTGCCGCGCAGCACCAGCTCTACGACTATCCGATGCCGGCGAACCTGAACTACTGGTGGAACTTCGGCTCCATCGCCGGGGTGATCCTGCTGGTGATGACCTTCAGCGGCATCTTCCTCGCCATGCAGTATCAGCCGAACGTCGCCGACGCCTTCGACAGCGTCGAGCGGATCATGCGCGACGTGAACTACGGCTGGCTGATGCGCTACGTCCATCAAACCGGCTCGTCGCTGTTCTTCGCCTGCGTCTACATCCACATCTTCCGCGGCTTCTACTACGGCTCCTACAAGAGTCCGCGCGAACTCACCTGGCTCACCGGCTGCCTGATCTTCTTCGTGATGATGGCGACCGCCTTCATGGGCTATGTGCTGGTCTGGGGGCAGATGAGCTTTTGGGCCGCCACCGTGATCACCAACCTGTTCACCGCGGTCCCCGGCATCGGCGAGAGCATCACCACCTGGCTATGGGGCGGCTATGCCGTCGACAACCCGACGCTCAACCGCTTCTTCGCCCTGCATTACCTGCTGCCGTTCGTGATCGTCGCCATCGTCGGGGCCCACCTGATCGCGCTGCACACGACCAAGTCCAGCAATCCCCTGGGGATCGACATGAAGGGGCCGCAGGACGCGATCCCGTTCCATCCCTATTACACGGTGAAGGATCTGGTCGGGCTCTCCGCCTTCGCCTTCGTCTTCGCCGTGCTGGTGTTCTTCTACCCCGACGTACTGAGCGAGCCCGACAACTTCATCCCCGCCGACCCGCTGGTCACCCCCGAGCACATCGTCCCGGAGTGGTACTTCCTCCCCTACTACGCCATCCTCCGCGCGGTGCCGGACATCGGCCCGATCCCGGCCAAGCTCGCCGGCGTGATCGCGATGTTCGGGGCGACGCTGGTCTGGTTCCTGGTCCCCTGGCTCGACACCTCCAAGGTGAGGAGCGCCCGCTTCCGCCCGGTCTACCGCGTCCTGTTCTGGGTGCTGGTCGTCACCTGCCTGGTGCTGGGCTGGTGCGGCAAGCAGCTCCCGGAGGGGATCTACCTCACCATCAGCCGGGCGGCGACCGCCTACTACTTCCTGCATTTCCTCGTGCTGTTGCCGCTCGTGGGCTTCATCGAGCGGCCGCGGCCGCTCCCCTACTCCATCAGCCGGCCGGTGATCGAGCCTGCGGCCAAGGGCCGCCTGGGCCTGGCGCCGGCGCTTCGCGGCGAGGCCACGTCATGATGACCATCGGCATGATCCCCATCGGCCGCGTCCTGACCGTCCTCACCCTTGCGGGCCTGCCCCTGCTGGGCGCGTCGCCGAGTCGCGCCGACGGCGGCGCCCGCCCGGAGCTGCCGAGCCCGCTCTGGTCGTTCGCCGGCATCCTCGGCCAATACGACGAGCCCAGCCTGCGCCGCGGCTTCCTCGTCTACATGGACACCTGCGCCGGTTGCCACTCGCTCCGCCACGTCGCCTACCGTGACCTCACCGCGCTCGGCGTCGGCTTCACGCCGGAGGACATCAAGGCGCTGGCGACGCAGTTCAAGGTCGAGGACGGCCCCAACGAGGAGGGCAAGATGTTCCGCCGGCCGGCGCGGCCGTCGGACCGGATCGTCTCCCGCTTCCCCAACAAGGAGGCGGCGCAACACGCCAACAACGGCATGTATCCGCCAGACCTGTCCTTGATCACCAAGGCGAGGCGCGACGGCATCGACTACCTCTACGCCTTCCTCATCGGCTATGGCGAGGCTCCGGCCGGCTTCGAGCTCAACCCGGGCATGCACTTCAACCGCTTCGCGCCGGGGCAGCAGACCGGGATGGAGGCGGTGCTGGAAGACGACCTGGTCGAGTTCGACGACGGCACGCCGGCAACCACCGACCAGATGGCCCGCGACGTCACCGAGTTCCTCGCCTGGGCGGCCGACCCGCACCGCGAGATCCGCCACAGCATCGGCTCGCGGGTGGTCGTGTTCCTGTTCCTGCTGACGATGATGCTGATCGCGCTCAAGCGCGAGGTCTGGGCGCACCTCCACGAGAAGAAACCCGCGCCAGAGCCGGCGAGGCCGGCGGACCCCGAACCGACACAGACGTAACCGCGGGCGCAACAGCACGCGGCCCAGTTTTGCCCTCACCGTCCCGCTACGCGAGGCTCGCGGGTGCGCCTCACTTCGCGAAGCGCCCCTCTCCCACTTCGTGGACGAGGGGAAGTAGGTCGTGGTCTCGACGCGCGGCTCCCTCTCCCGCGTGCCGAAGGCGCAAGCGGGAGAGGGTCGGGGTGAGGGCGCGCAAATGACGGCCTATGAAGGGTGTGAATGAACTTGTGCTTCGACAAACATATCGTCATCGCGAGCCGCGAAGCGGCGTGGCGATCCAGTATTGAAGGGACTGGATACTCTTAGGAACTGGATTGCCGCGTCGGCTACGCCTCCTCGGAATGACGGCCGCCTTTAGATGAAGCGCAGCACCTGCTCGATCGCTCAACTTCCCTCGCCGCCGGCGCGCCGGCGCATCAGCCCCTTGGCCGGGCTGTAGCCGAGGATTGCGAGCGAAAGAAACGCCGCCAGAGCCGCCAGGGTAATCGCCAGCGCCGGGCCGTTGAGCTGGCCATAGAGGGCGAAGCGGATCAGCTCGACGGCGTGGGTGAACGGGTTGAGCCGGGCGACCTGCGGCAAGACCCGGCTCGCCTCCTCCAGCTTCCACAGCGGATAGAGCGCACTGGAGAGGAAGAACATCGGGAAGATGACGAAGTTCATCACCCCGGCGAAGTTCTCCAGCTGGCGGATCAGCGAGGAGAGCAGCAGGCCGATGGCTCCCAGCATCAAGCCGCAGACGATCAGCGCCGGCAGTACGGCGACGTAGCCCACGGCGGAGAAGCGGATGTCGAAGGCCCAGGCGATCGCAAGGAAGGCATAGACCTGGATCAGCGAGACGCCGGTGCCCGCAAGCAGCTTGCAGGTGAGCAGGTACCAGCGCGGCAGCGGCGTCATCAGCAGGATCTTCATACTGCCCATCTCGCGGTCGTAGACCATCGACAGCGAGCTCTGCATGCCGTTGAACAGCTGGATCATCCCGATCAGGCCGGGAACGATGTAAACCTCGTAGGTGATGTAGGTCTGGTAGGGCGGGGTGATGGCAATGCCCAAGGCGGCGCGAAAGCCGGCGGCGAACACCAGCAGCCAGACCAGCGGCCGGACCAGGGCGGCGAAGAAGCGCTCGCGCTGATGGACGAAGCGCAGCACCTCGCGGATCAGGATGCCCCAGAGGCAGACGAGCCAGCCGCTCGCCCTCACGCCGCCGCCTCGGGTTCAGCGTCGCTCTTCGTTAAGGCGGCGAAGGCCTCGCCTAAGGAGCGGGCGCCACGGGCGCGGAGCAGGGCGTCGCGTTCGCCGTCGGCGCGGATGGCTCCGCGATGCATGACGATGACCCGGTCGCCGGCCTGCACCTCGTCGACCAGGTGCGTCGCCCACAGCACGGCGATGCCGGCCTCGGCCAATGCATGCACGTCGGCGACGATCCGGCCCCGGCTGGGCACGTCCAGCCCGACCGTGGGCTCGTCCAGGAGCAGCACCGGCGGTTCGTGCAACAGCGCCCGGGCAAGCTCGACACGGCGGCGCAGGCCGCCGCTCAAGTCGCGGACCCGCTCGCCGCTGCGTTGGGCCAACTCCATCGACTCCAGCAGCGTTTCGATCCGCGTCCGCGCGCGGCCGCCGGCCAAGCCGTGGAGCCCCGCCGCGTAGCGCAGGTTCTGGGCGATGGTGAGATCGAGGTCGAGGGTCGGCTGCTGGAAGACGATGCCGAGCCGGGCCAGCGCCTGGCTCGGCCGGCGGCCGAGGTCGAAGCCGCAGACGCGGATGCTCCCTTCGCCGGGCTCGACCAGGCGGGCAATGAGCGAAAACAGGGTGGTCTTGCCGGCGCCGTTGGGGCCGAGCAGGGCGGTGAAGGCGCCCCGCTCGACGGTAAGGGTCAGGCGCTCGAGGGCGAAGCGTCCGCCGTAGGAGAACGAGACGGCCTCGAGGGCAAGCGCCGGCGGCGGGTCCTGGGCATCGGGCATTCCTTTAGGGTTTTACCACGACGCCCCATGGATAGCGCCCGACGCGAACCGACTTGATCGGCTCGAGCCTGGCCACGTCGATCACGGTGACGTCGCCGCTGACCCCGTTGGTCGTATAGAGCCGGGTCTCGTCGGAGTTCAGCGCCAGGTGCCAGACCCGCCGGCCGACCAGCAGATAGCCGACCACCCCGTAGCTGCGGGCGTCGACGACCGCGACGTGGTTGGCGGGACCTAAGGCGACGAAGGCGTAGCGGCCGTCCTGGGTGAGCTCGATGCCCACCGGCTGGATGCGGTCGGCGGAGATGCCGCCGATGCGAAAGGAGATGGTCCGCGCGACCTCGCGGCTGTTCACGTCGATGACGGCGACGGTGCCGCCGATCTCGGAGGAAACCCACAGGCTCTTGCCGTCATGGGTGAAGACGCCGTCTCGCGGCCGCTGATCGACCAGGGTGTTGTCGATCAGGGTGAGGCTCGCGGTGTCGATCCAGTGGACCATGTTGGTCGTTTCGGAGGTGTTGATCACGATCCGGCCGTCCGGGCTCACCGCCATCCCCTCCGGCTCCACGCCCACGTCGATCTGGCCGATGACATGGCGGAAGGAGGTGTCGACGACGGTGACCACGTCGTCGTTCTCGTTGGCGATGTAGAGCTGGCGGTCGTCGGGGTGGAGGACGAACTGCTCCGGGTCGAGGCCCGAGGGAATCTCGCCCACCTTCGCCATCGAGGCCGTGTCGTAGATCTCGATCCGGTCGTCGTCGCTGGCGCAGACGTAGAGCCTGGATCCGTCCGCGTTCAGGGTGATCCCACGCGGCCGGCGGCCGACCGGAACGGTCTGGGTCACCGCCAGGCTGCCGCCGTCGATGACCGAGAGCGTGTTGTCGCGTTCGTTGGAGACGATGATCGTCTCGGCGTGCGCCACCGGTGCACCGGCCAGAAGGAGGACGGCCAGGGCTTTGGTCAGTCTAGTCATGGCGGCACTCGCTTTCCGGACGATCGTGGCCGAGGGTGTCCAACGCCGTCCGCGGGTGAAGGAACCCCTCCTGCGGCGACATCGAGACGACGGCGCGGGCGGTGACCAGCGGGATCGGCTGGCGGAGCTGCCCGTCCCACGGCCTGAACGACAGCGACAGCCCCTTGAACCCGGCGAACTCGAAGGCGTCGCCGAGAATGTAGCCGACGACGGCGGCGAAGGCCGGCGACGGCGAGCGGATCGAAGCCTCGCCGATGGAGCGGACGGCGGCCCAGGCGGCGTAGTCGGCGGCGGTCATCGCCCGCCCGGCCTGGCGCTGGAAGCGCGCCTGCAGTTGCCGCGCGCCCCACTGCTCGAGGCTCTTGTCCCAGGCGACCGGCACCAGCCCCTGACTTCCCGCCACGGGCCGCGGCAGCCAGGTGCGGTACGGCAGATACTCGCCAAACAGCCCGATCTCGTCGGCGACGATCAGGACGTCATGATCGGCCACCTGGGTGAACACGGGAACCTCGGCCTCGGCGGTGCGGCGGATGTCGAGCTGCTCGGACCAGGTTTTCTCGGCCACGATTCGGGCGCCGAAGCGGCGGGCGGCCCGGCGAAGCGCCTCGGCGTAAGGCGCGTCACCCGCGCCGGGGCCGGTGACCAGGAACCAGCGGGTCCAGGTCTTGCGCACCAGGTACTGGCCGAGGGCGTCCGCCAGCATCGCCCGGCTCGGCAGGGTGTGGAGCAGGGTTCGCCGGCAGTCGCGGCCGCGGAAGCGGTCGTCGGCGGCGCCGGCGTTGACGATCAGCACCTCGCCCCCCTGAGCGGCGGCGAGGAGCCGGTCGAGGCCCTCGCCGTCCAGCGCCGAGACGACAAAGGAGACGCTCAAGGAGGCGAAGGCGGCGGCGACGTCCCCCTCCTCCGGCAGCACGGTCTCGGCGAGGGTGAAGGTGTGGCCGGTGAACCGGCCGGTGGTGTTGTTGTCGGCGATGGCGAGACGGGCGCCTTGCAGTCCGGCATCCTCGGGCGGCGGTTCCAGCACCGACAGGCCCGGCGGCAGCGCCTTTTCCTGGGCCAGGTAGCCGATGCGAACCTCGCGCAAGGGCTCGGCCGAAGCCGCCGACGCCGCAACGGTCGCGACGAGCACGACAAGCGCCCCCAGCCGCACCAGCAACGCGCACAGCACCGAACCGCCGATCATGCCTTCCACCGCCCCATCCAGGGGACCAAGCCGCGAAAACTGTAGCAGCGGGCGGCGACGCGGGGTCAATCGGACCTAAGTCGAAATGCGCAGACGCCCGGGGACGCGGCATAATCGGCGGCGGAGCAGTGCCGATGACCAACGCGCGTCCGGACGGAAGCGATCGACGCCGGCGCCTCGGGCCGGGGGCGGCGGCGCTCGCCGGCGCGCTGTGGATGCTGGTGTCCGGCGCGGGTAGCGCGACCGCCGGCGACGGCTGGCTCAGTATCGAGAACCGCTCGGACCATCCGGTCAAGCTGGCGCTGCCCGGCGCGCCGGCGGCCATCGTCGCGCCCGGCGCCGAGCCGGCGCGGATCGAGGCCGACGCCGACGGCGCCACCGGCGTCACCGCCCGGCTGTGGTGGACGTCGGACCCGCGCCAACTCTGCCAGATCTACACGCCGTGGGGGCGAACCATCACCGTCACCGGCAGCCGCGAGATCATCTGCCGCTCGCGCTGAGGCCACTATCGAACGTCAAGACAGCGCCACAGGGCAGCTGCGCACGCCATCCCGAGACGTGGATGCCCGCAACGAGTGCGGGCATGACGAGTCTAAATTCCACGAATTGCCTTCAGTCCGTCATGGCCGCACGTGTTGCGGCCATCCACGACAATATTGGCGAGTTGCGGTGGCGGCCGCGCGGGCGCGGCGCCGATTGACCCGCGGAGGGGTGAGCTCAAGACCCGGACAGAGAGTCCGCGCTCTCCAGCTCTGCGGCCTCTTCGTCGCTGAAGACCCGGCCGCGGGTGAGGAAGCGAACCCCCTCCGGCGCCTCCAGCGAGAAGCCGGCGCCGCGGCCGGGGACGACGTCGATGATGAGTTGGGTGTGGGCCCAGTGCGCGAACTGGGCCCGGCCCATGAAGACGTCGCACCCGGCAACGGAGCCGAGCCTCACGTCCTGGCCGCCGACGCGGAACTCGCCGTCGGGGTAGCACATCGGCGCGCTGCCGTCGCAGCAGCCGCCCGACTGGTGGAAGGCGAGCGGCCCGTGCGCCGCCTTCAGCCGTTCGATCACCTCCACCGCGGCCGGTGTCGCCACCACACGATCGACCATCACTCCTCTTCCACCCTGCTCGCTGCGCCAGCTGGCGATCTACGTCAGCGGCGAATGGGAACGTGTTCGAGCCGGCGTTGGGAACGCCCGGTTCCCCTTCCCGTCATCGCCGCACCTGTTGCGGCGATCCACGTCTTCGCGGACCCCCGGAACAAGTCCAGGGGTGACGAGCTGGAGAAGAGCCGAAAGCACGCTCAACAGAGCCGGCTAAAGCCGCAGCCGATGCGTCTAGAAGAACCCCATCGGCTTCGGGTCGTAACTCACCAGCAGGTTCTTGGTCTGCTGGTAGTGGTCGAGCATCATCCTGTGGTTCTCGCGGCCGATGCCCGATTGCTTGTAGCCGCCGAAGGCCGCGTGCGCCGGGTAGAGGTGGTAGCAGTTGGTCCACACCCGGCCCGCCTGCACCGCCCGGCCGACACGGAAGGCGCGGCTCCCGTCGCGGGTCCACAGCCCGGCGCCAAGGCCGTAGAGGGTATCGTTGGCGATCTCGACCGCCTCCTCCTCGGTCTTGAACGTCGTCACCGAGACCACCGGCCCGAAGATCTCCTCCTGGAAGATCCGCATCTTGTTGTGGCCGGCGAAGATCGTCGGCTCGACGTAGTAGCCCTTGGCGAGCTCGCCGCCGAGGTCGGCGCGGCCGCCGCCGGTGAGCACCTTCGCTCCCTCCGCCTTGCCGATGTCGATGTAGGAGAGGATCTTCTCCAGTTGGTCGTTGGAGGCCTGGGCGCCGATCATGGTGTCGGGCTCGAGCGGGTGGCCCTGCTTGATCCGCCGCACCCGGTCGACCGCCTTCTCCATGAACCGGTCGTAGATGCTTTCCTGGACCAGCGCCCGGCTGGGGCAGGTGCAGACCTCGCCCTGGTTCAGGGCGAACATGGCGAAGCCTTCCAGCGCCTTGTCGAAGAAGTCGTCGTCCTCGGCGGCCACGTCGGCGAAGAAGATGTTCGGCGACTTGCCGCCCAGCTCCAGCGTCACCGGGATGATGTTCTCGGAGGCGTACTGCATGATCAGCCGGCCGGTGGTCGTCTCGCCGGTGAAGGCGACCTTGGCGATGCGCTTGTTCGACGCCAGCGGCTTGCCGGCCTCGACACCGAAGCCGTTGACGACGTTGAGAACGCCCGGCGGCAACAGGTCGCCGATCATGTCCATCAGCACCATGATCGACATAGGCGTCTGCTCAGCCGGCTTCAGCACGACGCAGTTGCCGGCGGCCAAGGCCGGCGCCAGTTTCCACGTCGCCATCAGGATCGGGAAGTTCCACGGGATGATCTGCCCGACCACGCCCAGGGGCTCGTGGTAGTGGTAGGCGTAGGTGGTGGCGTCGATCTCGCAGATGCTGCCTTCCTGGGCGCGGATGCAGCCGGCGAAATAGCGGAAATGGTCGATGGCGAGCGGGATGTCCGCGGCGCGGGTCTCGCGGATCGCCTTGCCGTTGTCCAGGGTCTCGACCAGCGCCAGCACCTCGAGCCGCTCCTCCATCCGGTCGGCGATCCGGTTGAGGACCAGCGCCCGTTGGGCCGGGGAGGTGGCGCCCCAGGCGGCCTTGGCCGCGTGCGCGGCGTCGAGCGCCGCCTCGATGTCCTCGGCGGTCGAGCGCGCCACCTCGCACAGCGGCAGACCCGTCACCGGCGTTGGATTGCTGAAGTACTGGCCGCGCGCCGGCGGCGTCCAGGCGCCGCCGATGAAGTTGTCGTAGCGCGGGCGAATGACGATGCTCTCGGCGAGCTTCTCGAGTGCTTGGTGGATCATGGCTCACCTCCCTCCGATTAACGGGCGCGCACCAGCGCCGACCCGGGCATGTTCTTGATTGCGTCTGCCTGACAATGTGGTGTGGACGCGGCCACGGGTAAATCGGACTTTCGTCGGGTTGAAGTCGTAGACCCGGTCTTGCGAAAGTGCCGGCATGACGATGCGGTGGAGCGCGATGCAGGCCGCCGCGGCGGCGCTGCTCTGCTCCGGCTGGCTGGCACCGCCGGCGGCGGCGCGGCCGCTGGACGAGGTGCGCGACAGCGGCACCATCCGCATCGCCGTCTACCGCGACTTCGCCCCCTTTTCCGAGGTGCACGACGGCCGGTTCGAGGGCGTCGACGTCGACATCGGCCGGGCGCTGGCCGGGCGGCTCGGCGTCGCCGTCGAGTTCATGCCGGTCACCGCCGGCGAGAGCGTCGACGACGACCTGCGCAACGCGGTGTGGAAGGGCCACTACCTCGGCGGCGGCGTCGCCGACGTGATGCTCCACGTTCCCGTCGACCGCCGCTTCGCCATGCGCAACAAGCTGGTCGCGATCTTCGGCGCCTACGCGCGAATGGACACGGTCGCCGCCGGCGACGCCGAGACCGCAAGCTCCGGCCTGGACCCGGACGCCATCGGCGAGGGGCGCATCGGCGTCGAACTGGCGACACTGGCCGACGCCTATCTGCTCACGGCTCATGCCGGCGCCCTTCGCGACAACGTCGTCCACTATCCCTCGACGGTTGCCGCGGCGGAGGCCCTGGCTCGCGGCGAGGTGGAGATCGCCGTCGGCACCCGGGCGGAGATCGAGGCGGGGATCGGAGAGCGGCGCTCGGCATTTGCGCTGGCGCCGGTGGAGATCCCGGGGTCGAGCTGGCTGATCGGCGCCGCCGTCGACGAGCATTCGCGCGACCTCGGCTACGCTGCGGCGGACGTGCTCGCCGAACTGGTCGAGGCCGGCGCCGTCGCCCAGGCGTTCGCCGCGCGATCGCTGAGCTACCTGCCGCCCGACCCGGAATAGCGCAGCGCGATCTCGTCATCCTCGCGATTAGCAGGGATCCACGGAAACCGCCTGAAGACCGCCGCTCACCAAGACGTGGATCGCCGCAACGCGTGTGAACAAGTACGGCCATGACGGACGTGGGACGGCGAAAGGCTCGTCCGGCCGGGAGGTTACGGCCATGACGGCCTGGGGGCCGGGAGGTATACGGCCATGACGGCCTGGGGAGGGACGCCCGTTCCTCCCTTCCCGTCATCCTCGCGCTTGCAGCAGGGATCCACGGAAGCCGCTTGAAGACGGCCGCTCACGAAGACGTGGATCGCTGCAACGCGTGCGGCGATGACGGAGGTGGGACGGCGAACGGCTCGTCCGGCCGGGAGGTATACGGCCATGACGGTCTGAGGAGGGGGACGCCCGTTCCTCCCTTCTCGTCATCCTCGCGCTTGTCGCGAGGATCCACGCAAACCGCTTGAAGACCGCCGCTCACCAAGACGTGGATCGCCGCAACGCGTGCGGCGATGACGGAGGTGGGACGGCGAACGGATCGTTCGTCGTTCCTGCAGCAGGGATCCACGCCATGCCTGCCCGCTCCGCTCCTACCTTTTTCTAATTGCCGCGCACACAGCCCATTTATGAAGATGGAGGCGGGCGGCGACGCGCCGTCGGCGCCCCTCAAGCCACGGAGGAGAGACGCAATGCGCAAATGGAGCCGCCCGACGGTGGTCGAGATCGCCGTTGGGATGGAGATCAACTGTTACGCTTGCGCCGAGATCTGAGGCCGGGTGATGGCGCCGGTCGGTCCCCCGCCGGCCGGCGCCTGCACCGACATGCAGATCATCATCCTCGGATCGGCGGCAGGCGGCGGCTTCCCGCAGTGGAACTGCGCCTGCGGCAACTGCGCCCGCGCCCGCGCCGGCGATCCCGCGGCCAAGCCGCGCAGCCAGTCCTCGGCCGCGGTCAGCGCCGACGGCGAACGCTGGTTCCTGCTCAACTGCTCGCCCGACGTGCGGATGCAGATCGAACGGACGCCGGCGCTGCAGCCGCAGCGCGGCGTCCGCCACAGCCCGATCGCCGGCGTCGTGCTCACCAACGGCGACGTCGATCACGTCGCCGGACTGCTCAGCCTGCGCGAACGCCAGCCCTTCGTCCTCTACGCGACAAGCCGCGTGCTTGCGGCGCTTGCCGCGAACCCAATCTTCGGCGTGCTGCGCGAGGATCTCGTGGAGCGTCGAGCTCTTGGGCTGGGTGAACACATGGCTCTCTCCGGCCCCGGCAGCGAGGCCGCCGGCATCGAGGTCGAGGCGTTCGCGGTTCCGGGCAAGGTGGCGCTGTATCT
This sequence comes from Rhodospirillales bacterium, assembly GCA_034382075.1. Lineage (GTDB taxonomy): Bacteria > Pseudomonadota > Alphaproteobacteria > Rhodospirillales > Defluviicoccaceae > JAEULH01. The sequence goes on along the minus strand of JAXMOZ010000051.1, from coordinate 3,466 downwards.
CGAAGATCCGAAAGCCGAAGGCTTTGGCACCGTTGCGGAGGACACCATCGGCCTGCGGCTGAGCGAGCCTGCCAGCGGCCGATCGGCCTATTACCTCCCGGGCTGCGCTGCCCTCACCGCCGAGCTCGGCCGGAAGCTTGCCGGCGCCGAGCTCGTGCTGTTCGACGGCACCACCTGGCGCGACGACGAGATGGCGGCGAGCGGGACCGGCGAGAAAACCGCGCGCCGGATGGGGCACATGTGCATGGACGGTGACGGCGGCTCGCTTGCCGCCTTCGCCGGGCTCGGCGTCCGGCGCAAGCTCTACGTGCACCTCAACAACACCAACCCGGCGCTGCTTTCGGGTTCCGCCGAACGCGCCGCAGTCGAGGCCGCCGGCTGGCAGGTGGCCGAGGACGGCATGGAGATCGTCCTGTGAGGCCGGTGCTGTCGCCGGACGAACTCGAGGCCGAGCTCAGACGGATCGGCTCGGAGCGCTACCACAGCCTGCATCCTTTCCATGCTTTGCTCCACGGTGGCAAGCTGAGCAAGGGTCAGGTCCAGGCCTGGGCGCTCAACCGCTATTGCTATCAGGCGGCGATCCCGCGCAAGGACCTGACGCTGATGAGCCGGATGGAGGACCGGGCGATGCGCCGCGAGTGGCTGCATCGGGTCGCCGAGCACGACGGCGACGAAACCAACTCCGGCGGCATCGAGCGCTGGCTGATCCTGACCGACGGCCTCGGGCTCGACCGCGCCGCGGTCATGTCCCTTCGCCTCGCCCTGCCCGCCACCCGGTTCGCGGTGGAAGCCTACGTCCGCTTCGTCGGCGAGCGCAGCACGCTGGAGGGGATCGCCTCGTCCTTGACCGAGCTGTTCGCGCCGGCGATCCACAAGGCGCGCATCGCCGGCATGCTCGATGGCTACGACTTCATCGACGACAGCGTGATGCAGTACTTCCGCCGCCGGCTCACCGAGGCGCCCCGCGACGTGGGCTTCGCCCTCGACTATGTGAAGCGCGAGACGCGAACGCCCGAGCGGCAGGAGGCGGTATTGGCGGCGGTGCGGTTCAAGTGCGACGTGCTCTGGGCGCAGCTCGATGCGCTGCACTTCGCCTATGTCGACCCGGCGCTGCCGCCGCCGGGAGCGTTCGCCCCGGAGGCTTGCGGATGAGCACGGAGATGTCCTGCCGGCCGGCCATAGCGGAAGCCACGGTGCCCCGCTTCGCCCCGCACGTTCGGCTGTCGTTCGACAAAAGCCGGGACCGCTGGGTGGTGATGGCGCCGGAGCGGCTGTTCGTGCCGGACGAGATCGCGGCCGAGATCCTCAAGCGGTGCGACGGCACAGCCAGCGTCGCCGCCATCGTCGACGCCTTGGCCCAGGAGTTCGACGCTCCGCGCGAGGAGATCGCCGCGGACGTGATCGCCCTGGTTGGCGGCCTCTGCGAGCAGGGAGTGCTCATGCCGTGACAGCGCCCGCCCAAGCCCCCGCGCCGCCGCTTGCCCTGCTCGCCGAGATCACTCATCGCTGCCCGATGCGCTGCCTCTATTGCTCCAACCCTCTGGAGCTGGTGGCGGCGAGTGGCGAGATCGAAGAAGCCGTCTGGCTGCGGGTGCTGGAAGAGGCGGCGGATCTGGGCGTCCTGCAGGTGCATTTTTCCGGCGGCGAGCCGCTGGCGCGCCGCGACATCTTCCGCCTGATCGCGCAGGCAGCGAGGCACGGCCTCTACACCAACCTGATCACGTCGGGCATCCGCCTGGACAAAACGGTCGCCCAGCATCTCGCCGACGCCGGGCTCGAGCATGTGCAGCTCAGCGTCCAGGATACGGAGCCCGTCGGCGTCGAGTTCGTCGGCGGGCTGGAAGGCGCGCTCGAGCACAAGCACCGCGCCGCCGAGGCGATCGCCGCCGCCGGCCTGGCGCTGACCCTCAACGCCGTCCTCCACCGCGGCAACGCCGGGCGCATCGACGCCTTCATCGAGCTTGCGCTGGCTATGGGCGCGCGCCGGCTGGAGGTGGCCCATGTCCAGTATTACGGCTGGGGACTGCTCAACCGGGCGCGGCTGATGCCGACCCTGGAGCAGGTTCGCGCCGTCACCCGAAGCGTGGAGGCGGCACGGGCGCGCCACAAGGGCGTGCTTGCCATCGACTACGTCGTCCCCGACTACTACGCCCGGCTGCCCAAGGCCTGCATGGGCGGCTGGGGCCGGCGGTTCATGGTGATCGACCCGGCGGGGCGTGCCCTGCCCTGCCACGCCGCGACCACCATCCCCGGGCTCGCCTTCGCCAGCGTCCGCGACGAGGCCTTGGCCGACATCTGGCTGAGCTCGCCGGCCTTCAACGCCTTCCGTGGCACGGACTGGATGGCCGAGCCCTGCCGGAGCTGCGACCGGCGCGAGCTCGACTGGGGCGGCTGCCGCTGCCAGGCGCTGGCGCTGACCGGCGACGCGGCGGCCACCGATCCGGCCTGTCACCTCTCGCCAAAGCACGCCGAGATGGCGGCGCTGGCCGCACGCGAAGCAGAGGCGGAGGCGGCGGATGCGCCGCTTGTCTACAGGGGCCGCGGCCGCGGAACGCAAGCGGCCAGGGTGGGCACAGAGAGGAAGGTCGAGCGCGCATGTTCAGGGTCCTGATCGCCGACGACCACCCGCTGTTTCGAACGGCGCTGCGCCAGGTCATCGAGAGCCTGTTCGCCGACTACGAGATCCTCGAGGCCGGAACCCTGGACGAGGCCAGCCGGTTCATCGACGAGGCGGACAGCTACGAGATGGACCTGGTGCTGCTGGACCTGCAGATGCCGGGCTCCAGCGGCTTCTCCGGGCTGGTCAGCCTGCGCAACGCGGCGCCTTGGGTGCCGATCATCGTCGTTTCCGCGAGCAGCACCGACGACATCGTCCGCTCGGCGATCACCTATGGCGCGTCGGGGTTCATCCCGAAGTCGTTCTCCAAGGAGGAGATCGGCGTCGGGATGACCCGGGTCCTCTCCGGCGACGTGTTCGTCCCGTTCCCGGACACGCTCTTCCCGCCCACCCGGGCCAACGCGCTTCGCGCCGACAGCGAGGAGCGGCTCGCCGCGCTGACCCATGGCGAGCTTCGGGTTCTCGACCTGCTCGCCAAGGGCAAGTCCAACAAGATCATCGCCTACGAGCTCGGCATCAAGGAGTCGACGGTGAAGGCGCACATCACCGCGATCTTGCGCAAGCTCAAGGTCCACAGCCGCACCCAGGCGGTGCTGGCCGCGCGTGACCTGAGCTTCGGCCGAAGCTGACCGCCCGGCGTAACGATCCAGAGAATCCGCAAGACGTGGATGACCGGAACAAGTCCGGTCATGACGCAGAGATGTCTCCGTCAGCACACTATGTTATACCAGCCTGCGCGGTTACTGACTCTGGGTTTGGGGGATTGAACGAACCCGCTGTCGCGGGAGTGGGATGAGCGGTTAGGAGGGAGGGCTCCTTGTCGGGGAGGATTGCGGTTTGTCGAAGCGC
>JAXMOZ010000050.1:0-25471 GCA_034382075.1 Rhodospirillales bacterium | reverse complement strand
CGAGACGGCCGACCAATCCGCGCGGTGGTCGGTGTAGGCCTACACCGACCACCGCATCCCTTGCGGGACAGGCTCATCCTAGCCAATGCGGAACAGACAATCGCGAGCCGCGAAGCGGCGTGGCGATGTAGGGCGGGTCGAGGCGAAGCCGGACCCGCCGGGAGCGGACGCCGGCGGGATACGCCTGCGGCTATCCCGCCCTACGGCGTCGTCGGCTACCGCCTCCTCGGGCCCGCGGACTTCTATCCGTCACCGCCCCACTTGTTCCGGGATCCAGGCAGGGACTGGATGGCCGCAACGAGTGCGGCCATGACGTCTTGATCGAGCCAAGGCTGCCCCTGCTTCAGCCCGCGGCGATCTTCGCCAGCTCCGTGACCAGCCGGCGGACGCCCGCCAGCCGGTCGCCCGGCGTCTCCCAGGAGCGCCTGAGCACCAGGCGATGGTCGGGGCGCAGGGTCATGGTCCCGGCCTGCTTGCCGATCAGCGCCACGAGCCCGCCGGGGTTGGCGAAGTCGTTGTTGTGGAAGGTGACGGTCGCCCCCTTCGGCCCGGCGTCGACTTTCTCCACTCCCGCGCGGCGGCAGGCCTGCTTCAGCGCCACGATCCGCAGCAGGTTGTCCACCTCGTCCGGCAGCGGCCCGAAGCGATCGACCAGCTCGGCGGCGAAGGCGTCCAGGTCCCTGTCGTCCTTGAGGTCGGCGAGCCGGCGATAGAGGCCGAGCCTGAGCCCCAGGTCGGGGACGTAGGTCTCCGGGATCAGCACGCCGAGGCCCAGCGAGATCTGCGGGCTCCAGTCGCCGGCGTCGGCAGCCGTGGGCGCGCCCCGCGCCTCGGCGACGGCGTCCTCCAGCATCTGCTGGTAGAGCTCGATACCCACCTCGCGGATGTGGCCGGACTGCTCGTCGCCGAGCAGGTTGCCGGCGCCGCGGATGTCCAGGTCGTGGCTGGCCAGGGCGAAGCCGGCGCCGAGCGAGTCGAGCGATTGCATCACCTGCAGCCGCTTCTCCGCCGACGGGGTCAGCTTGCGGCGCACCGGCAGGGTCAGGTAGGCGTAGGCGCGGGCCTTGCCCCGGCCGACCCGGCCGCGGAGCTGGTAGAGCTGGGCCAGGCCGAACATGTCGGCGCGGTGGATGATGATGGTGTTGACCGCCGGCAGGTCGAGCCCGGACTCGATGATGTTGGTCGACAGCAGCACGTTGAAGCGGCGCTCGTAGAAGGCGCCGATCGCCTGCTCCAGCTCGCGCGCGGCCATCCGGCCGTGGACCATGATGACGCTGACCTCGGGGACCAGCTTGGCGAGCTGCTCGCGGATGCCGTCTAGGTCCTCGATCCGCGGGCAGACGTAGAAGGTCTGGCCGCCGCGGTAGTGCTCGCGCAGGATCGCCTCGCGGATCACCACCGGGTCGTGCTCCATGACGAAGGTGCGGACCGCCAGGCGGTCCACCGGCGGGGTCGCGATCAGGCTGAGCTCGCGCACCCCGCTCAACGCCATCTGCAGGGTGCGCGGGATCGGGGTGGCCGTCAGGGTGAGGACGTGGACGTCGGCCTTCAGCGCCTTCAGCCGCTCCTTGTGGGCGACGCCGAAGTGCTGCTCCTCGTCGACGACCAGGAGCCCCAGGTCGCGGAAGCGGACGTCCTTGGCGAGCAGCGCGTGGGTGCCGACGACGATGTCGATGGTGCCGTCGACGAGCCCGGCCTTCGCCGCCTTGATGTCCTTGGCCGAGACCAGCCTGGAGACTTCGGATATACGCACCGGGTAGCCGCGGAAGCGCTGACAGAAGGTCTGGTAGTGCTGGCGGCAGAGCAGCGTGGTCGGGACGACCACGGCGACCTGGCGGCCCTCCAGGGCGACGATGAAGGCGGCGCGCAGCGCCACCTCGGTCTTGCCGAAGCCGACGTCGCCGCAGATGAGGCGGTCGGCAGGCCTGCCGGCGGCGAGGTCGGCAAGCACGTCGTCGATTGCCCGGGCCTGATCGTCGGTTTCGTCGTAGGGGAAGCGAGCGCAGAACTCGTCGAACAGGCCGGGCGTGGGCGTGGCCTCGGGGGCGGCATTCAGGGCCCGGGCGGCGGCGATCTTGATCAGCTCGTCCGCCATCTCGCGGATGCGCGCCTTCAGCCTTGCCTTGCGCCCCTGCCAGGCGGCGCCGCCGAGCTTGTCGAGGGTGACGGCCTCGGCATCCGACCCGTAGCGGCTGATCAGGTCGATGTTCTCGACCGGCAGGAACAGCTTGTCGTCGCCGGTGTAGACCAGGCGCAGGCAGTCGTGGGGCGCGCCGCCGACCTGGATCGTCTCCAGGCCCTCGTAGCGGCCGATGCCGTGGTTGATGTGGACGACGAGGTCGCCCGCGGTCAACGCCGAGGCCTCGGTGAGGAAGTTCTCCGGGCGGATCCTTCGCGCCGCACGCCTGGCGATGCGCTCGCCGAAAATGTCGGTTTCGGCGATCACCACCAGCTTCGGCGTGAGGTAGCCCCGGTCGAGCGGCAGGACGATGGCGCCGGCGGCTCTTGCCGGCATCGCCTTTGCCTCCGGCCAGGACCCCGCGGGCTTGGGCCGGGCCAGGTTGTGGTCGGCGAACACCGAGAGCAGCCGGTCGCGCGAGCCGGCGGTGACGGCGGCGACCATGACCCGGCGGCCTTCCTGCTGATGCTCGCGGATGCGCGCCGCGACCAGGTCGAAGACGTTCGCGTCCTCGCGCTTTCGCGCCTCGGCGAAGTCGAGGCCGGGCCGGCCGCCGGCGTCGAGCTGGCCGGGCATGTCGGGTGGCGGGGCGAAGGGCGAAAGCCGGGCCACGGCCGACATCTCGGCTCGCGCGTCCCAGTCCGAAGCCGACATGAACGCAGCCTCCGCCGGCACCGGATGGTAGGCGGCGCCGGTGGCGCCGAAGCGGCCCTCGTCCGCCTGTTTGCGCGCCTGGTGGTAGTCGGCGATCAGCGCCAGGCGGGCGTCGCGGGCCTCCTCGGCCTGATGGTCGAGGACCACCGGGGCATCGGGGAGATAGTCGAACAGCGTCTCCAGCCGCTCGTAGAACAGCGGCAGCCAGTGCTCCATCCCGGCATAGCGGCGCCCGGCGCTGACCGCGGCATAGAGCGGGTGGTCGGCCTCGACCGCGCCGGCCAGGGCCCGGAACGAGAGCCGGAACCGCTCGATCACGCCGTCGTCGAGGATCACTTCGGTAACGGGCTCGATCCGCGCCGTCTCCACCCGGCCGGTGGTCCTCTGGCTGCCGGAGTCGAAGGTGCGGATCGCCTCCAGCTCGTCGCCGAAATAGTCGAACCGAAGCGGCTCCGCGTAGCCGGGGGGAAAGACGTCGACGATGCCTCCGCGGGCGGCGAACTCGCCGCGGATGGTGACCGTCTCGTCGCGGACATAGCCGACCCGGACCAGGTGGGCGACCAGGTCCTCAGGCTTCAGCCGGTCGCCGAGCTTGAGGCTCAAGGCGGCGCCGGCCAGGATGTCGCGGGGCGGCACCCTTTGCACCAAAGCCGAGACGGTGGTGACGACTGCCATCGGCGCCTCGGCCGGCGCTTCGCCGGCGAGGCTCACCAGGGTGTTGAGCCGGCGGCTGACCAGCTCCGGGTTGGGCGACACCCGGTCGTAGGGCAGGTTGTCCCAGGCCGGAAAGCAGAGCCGGGGCAGCTTCGGCGCGAAGAAGGCGAGGCCCTCCTCGATCTGCGTCATCCTCACGTCGTCGCGGGCGACGACGAGGACGGCGCCGCCGATCTTCTCGGCGATCCAGGCGATGGCGTGGGCATCGTGGCCCGGCGGCGCGCCGGCGATGACGAACCGGCCCGGCCGCCTGACCCTCTCGAGAATGGATTGCAACGCGCTAAGCCCGTGTCACCGCATGGTTGAGGAGTTTATGGCCGCAAGGAGTGCGCCCATGACGATGAAGAGAGTCCCCGAAAACCCGCCCCGGCCGGGCTCGTCCAGGCCCGTCCCTGCCGTCCGCGCCTTACCTAAGGCCGGAGGTCAGGGATCCTTCGACGGCACATCTCTCAGAGGGCGTTCTTGAAGTCGATGAGCTTATGCATCACCGGATGGTCCAGGTGCGCCGGAACCGGCTCCTTGCCGAGCATCCAGTTGTAGAGGTCGATGTCGTTGTTCTCCATGAGCAGCGCCTCGAGCCACGCCACCTCGTCGTCGCTGAGCTCGTCCAGATGACGGTCGGCGAAGCCGCCGATCAAGGCGTCGTTCTCCTTCATCCCCGTGTGGTGGCTGCGAAACTTGAGACGCTTGCGGCGGGTCTCGGCCGACGCGTCCGTGGTATGTGGCATTGGTGTCACCTCCTCCGCGGCCTAGGATATAGGCCACAGCGTCGATCCTGTCAGCCGCCGCAGCCGAGACCGCCTCCGCGCATGCGCCCCGAGATCCTGTTTCCGCTGTTCGCGCCGGTCACCGCCTTGCCGGGCGTCGGCCCCAAGGTGGCGGAAGCCTTGAGCCGGCTCACCGGCGCCAAGGTGATCGACCTCCTTTGGCACCTGCCGTCGGGGCTGATCGACCGGCGGGTGACGCGCAACATCGCCGCCGCCCGCGCCGGGCGGGTGGCGACGCTGCTGGTCCGGGTCGGCCGCCACCAGCCGCCGCTCACCCCGCGCCAGCCCTACCGGGTGTTCTGCGGCGACGACAGCGGCAGCCTGGTGCTCGTGTTTTTCCACGCCCGCGGCGACTACCTGTCGCGGGTGCTGCCGATGGGCAGCGAGCGGATCGTCAGCGGCACCGTCGACCTGTTCGCCGACAGCCTGCAGATGACCCACCCGGACTACATCCTCGGCGTGGGCGAGCGGGACCTGCTCCCCGCCTTCGAGCCCGTCTACCCGCTGACGGCGGGGCTGAACCCGCGAACCCTGGTGAAGCTGGTCACCGCGGCGGTGGCGCGGGCGCCGGAGCTTGCCGAGTGGCACGATCCGGCGCTGCAAAGGCAGCGGGGCTGGCCTTCCTGGCGCCAGGCGGTGGAACAGGCGCACCATCCCGAGGACGCGGCGGCGGTGCTGGCGGAGGCGCCGGCGAGGATGCGGCTGGCCTATGACGAGATGCTCGCCAACCAGCTGGCGCTGGCCTTGATCCGCGCCCACGGCCGGCGCGGCCATGGCCGGGCCATCGCCACCGAGGGGAAGCTCGCGGCCAAGGCGCTGGCGGCGCTGGGCTTCCGCCTGACTGGCTCGCAGGAGCGGGCCATTGCCGAGATCGCCGCGGACATGGCCGCGCCGAGGCGGATGCTGCGCCTGCTCCAGGGCGACGTCGGCAGCGGCAAGACCGTGGTCGCCCTGCTGGCAATGCTGAACGCCGTCGAGTGCGGCTTCCAGGCGGCGATGATGGCGCCGACCGAGGTGCTCGCCCGCCAGCACTACGCGACCATCGCGCCCATTGCCGAGGCGGCGGGCGTTCAGGTCGCGCTGCTGACAGGCCGCGACAAGGGCCAGGCACGCGCTGAGATCCTGGCGGGCCTCGCATCCGGCGCGCTGCCTCTGGCCGTCGGCACCCACGCGCTGTTCCAGGAAGGCGTCGCCTTCAAGGACCTGGCCTTCGCCGTCATCGACGAGCAGCACCGGTTCGGGGTGCACCAGCGGCTCGAACTCACCGCCAAGGGACAGGCCGCCGACGTCCTGGTGATGACCGCGACGCCGATCCCGCGGACGCTGATGCTGACAGCTTACGGCGACATGGACGCCTCGAGCCTCACCGAAAAGCCGCCGGGCCGGCGGCCGGTGGACACCAGGGCGGTGTCTTCGGACCGCTTCGACGAGGTCATCGCCGCGCTCCGCCGACGGCTCGCCGAAGGCGCCAAGGCGTTCTGGGTTTGCCCGCTGGTGGAAGACTCCGCGCAAAGCGACCTGGCGGCCGCCGAGACCCGCTTCGCCGAGCTGCGCGCCATCTTCGGCCCGGCCGTAGGCCTCATGCACGGGCGGATGAAGGGCGAGGACAAGGACCGGGTGATGCAGGCCTTCGCCTCGGGGCCAGTGCGGCTTCTGGTCGCGACCACGGTCATCGAGGTCGGCGTCGACGTCCCCGACGCCACCGTCATGGTCATCGAGCACGCCGAGCGCTTCGGCCTCGCCCAGCTCCACCAGTTGCGCGGCCGGGTGGGTCGGGGGGAGAAGCCGTCCGCCTGCATCCTGCTCTATGCGCCGCCGCTCTCGGCCAACGCCAGGGCGAGGCTCGCCATCATGCGCGAGACCGAAGACGGCTTTCGCATCGCCGAGGAGGACCTGCGCCTGCGCGGCGCCGGCGAGGTGCTGGGCACCCGGCAGAGCGGCATGCCCACCTTCCGCCTCGCCGACCTGGCGCTGCACCGCGACCTGCTCGACGTCGCCCGCGACGACGTGCGGCTGATCCTCGCCTCCGACCCGGCGCTGGAGAGCGAGCGAGGCAGGGCGCTGCGCACCCTGCTGTACCTCTTCGAGCGGGACCTGGCGGTGAAGTACCTGCGTTCGGGCTAGCGGCGTCTATGATAAGTCGAATCAGAACCTGCAGCGCCTCGTTGCGAGGACGTCGTTTCCCTACGTCATAGCGTAATCGTTATTAACAACTACGGCCTCCAGGTCTGCAATGCACCCCCGGAACAAGCCGGAACACGTCCGGGGGCGACGATGGAATGGCATTATACAACTATTGAATGACGCTTCTTGCGGACCCTGCCGCGTCAACCTGGTCACAGGTTGCCCTGGCGGACTGAGCTCGGCAGCCTGAGCCCGACAGCCTAAGGGGGCAGCGGAACGGACCCGCCGCCTCCGCCCCGCTGGGACACACCGGCGGCTCTGCCGCCGGAACCTCGCATCCTGAACATCGTTGGTCATGCGCGCGCAGGATCTGTGCCGCAAGGCGCGGGCGCGCCCGAACAGCTTCAAGGATGCTTCCCATGGACCTTGTCCGAATTCTTCTCGCCATCCTCCTCCCGCCGGTCGGCGTCTTCCTGCAGGTGGGCTTCGGCCTGCAGTTCTGGATCAACATTCTGCTGACACTGCTGGGATACATCCCCGGGATCATTCACGCCGTGTGGGTGATCGCCCGCCGCTGACGGCGACGGCTCCGCCTGCCGGACAGCGCCGCCGTCGGAACGAACCGCGACCGCGCGGGAACTTCCTGTCGAGCGGTGCGTTCCTGAGTGCACATCGCAGTTACGGATGAGGGGCGTTGACATGGCGAACGCACATGACAGCCAGACACTCGCGAGCCGGGACGCCGTGGAAACGGCACGGGACGCGAAAGAAACATTGAAGCAAGAAGGTCAGCGGCTTGCCGAGGGCGTGAAGGCGAAGGCGGGGGATCTTGCCGCCGAGCAGAAGGACGCCGCCTCGAGCTATCTGACCGACATCTCCGCGGCGATCGAAGACCTGACCTCGACGCTGGACAAGCAGGGGCACGGGACGATCGCGCATTACACCCGCTCCGCGGCGGACGAGCTGCGGCGCATGGGGCACGCGATCAGCGAGCGCGACTTCAACGACCTCGCTCGCGAGGTCACCGACTTCGCCAAGCGCAGGCCTGCCCTGTTCTTCGGCGGCGCCTTTGCCGTCGGCTTCGGCCTCGCCCGCTTCCTTGCCAGCTCCAAGCCGCGGGGCAACGACTTCGGCTCCGAGCCGCGGCGCTGGATCCCGGCCCCGAGCGCACCGGCTTCGCCGCCGAGCTTCCGAGAGGAGATGGCCAGCCATGGCTGAACAGGACACCAGCACGAAGACGCTGCTTTCGGACCTCGTGAGCAGCGTCCAGACGCTCGTGCGTCAGGAACTGCGGCTGGCTCAGGCTGAAGGGTCGGAGAAGGTCAACCAGGTTGCAACCGGCGCGATCGGCATGGTCGCCGGGATGCTGGTTTCGTTTGCGGCGCTGCTCGTGCTGCTGCAGGCGCTGGTCGCGGCCCTCGCCGAGCATATGGCCACGGGCTGGGCGTCGCTGATCGTCGGCGTCGTAGTCGCCGCGATCGGCTTCGGGCTGATCAAGTACGGCCAGTCGAGCCTGAAGGCGACCAACCTGGTCCCCGAGCGCACCGTCAGGCAGGTGCGCGCCGACGCGGATCTGGCAATGGAAAAGGTGAAATGAAGAACTATCGCGACATGTCTCCGGACGAAATCGAGCAGGATATCGCCAACACCCGCGCTCATATCGACCGGACCCTGGACGTCATCACCGCGCGGCTGTCGCCGGGCAATCTGGTGGACCAGGCGCTGCAGACGGCTCGTGACACCGGCGGCGAGTTCACCCTCAACCTTGGCCGCACCATCCGGGAGAACCCCGTCCCCACGGCTCTCTTGGGCATTGGGGTTGGCTGGCTGATGCTGGCCGGACGGCGAGGCGGCAACGGCGGCTACGTCGAGCACTACGACGAGTTCGAGGAGGACTACGACGTCCGCCGCAGCTACCAGGTGAGCTCCTCCGGGCTTGCACCGACGTCGGGCTTGGAGACCGCCGACACCGACGTTCCGGACGATTGGAGCGCCGCCTACGAGGCTCAGGGCGACGTGGATGCCGAGGGCCAGCCCTCCGGCGGAGACCGGGTCCAGGCCGCCAAGGCCACGGGCAAGGAAGCCTATGAGCAGGTCCGCCAGGGTGCAACCGGCGCCAGCGCCAAGCTTTCGGCCTCCGCCCAGCGCGGCACCCACGCGGCGCGCGATGCCGCCGACCGGGCGAAGGCGTCGGCGCGCGATATGCGCGGGCGGTTGAGCGGCACCGGCCGGAAGACCTCCGAGCGGGCTCGGGAGATGGCGTCCGGCCTGTCGGATCGGGCCAGCGCCACGGCGGCGCGGGCGAAGCTGTACGGCTCATCGGTCGCCGATCGGGCGTCCGAGGCCTACCGCCGGGGCGGATACGTGGCTCGCGATGCGAGCGGCCGGGCGCGGGAGGTGGCGGGATCCGCAGGCTCCTTCGCTCGCGAGCACCCGATTGCGATCGGCTTCGGCATCGCCGCATTGGGCGCGGCCATTGCGGCGTTCCTGCCCCGGACCCGGCGCGAAGACGAGCTCATGGGCGAGACGGCCGACGAGGTGAAGGCCGCCGCCCGGGAGCAGGCCGAGGCTCAGGCGGAGCGGGCGCGCGACGCCGCTGCGGCAGCGATCGAAACCGGCAAGCAGAAAGCCCAAGAGGCCGGTCTGACCCCGGACGGCATCAAGGAAAAGCTGAACGAAACCGCTGCGGCGGCGGTGAATGTGGCCAAGTCGGCGGCCGAGGCCGGTACCGGCAAGGCGAAGGAGGACGCGGGCAAGCCCGCGGCCGGCCAGGGCGCGCTTTCGGCCGATAAGGGCAAGACCAGCAAGCCGAATGCTCCCGGCGCCGGTGTCGTCACCGAGCCGGTGACGCCGGCCGCCGGCTCGCCGCAGCCGCTGGTGCCGCCGGCTTCATCGCCGACCGGTGGGGTTGCCGGTGTCAGCGGCATCCCGACGCCGCCGACCCAGGGCGGGTCGTTCGGCTCGACGATGGACAGCCGCCCGGTGAGCCCGCCGGCGCCGAAGGCCGACGAGAAGAAGTAGCGTCGAGCCATGTCCCGGTCCTCGACCTACAACCCGGGAGCCCGGGGGGAATATGCCGACAGTCCGTCGGATATTCCCCCGCCGGGATGGCGCGACGTCCTTTGGCGGGTGAAGGACGAGATCAGCGGCGACAACATCTCGATCGTTGCCGCCGGGGTCGCCTTCTATGGCCTGCTCGCGGTGTTCCCGGCGCTGGCGGCCCTGGTCATGGTCTACGGGCTGTTTGCCGATCCGGCGGACGTGCAGCGGCAGCTGGAGCCGATCAAGGACGTGATCCCGTCGGACGCGTTCGACATCCTCAGCGGCCAGCTGTCGGCGGTCGCCAGCAAGGGGTCGCAGCCGCTGGGCTTGGGGCTGCTGTTGACCCTCGGGCTGAGCTTGTGGAGCGCGACCTCGGGCGTGAAGGCGCTGTTTTCAGCGATGAACATCGCCTACGAGGAGCGCGAGAGCCGCAACTTCTTCAAGCTGAACGCCGTCGCCCTGCTGTTTACCATCCTCGGCCTCAGCTTCGTGATCATCGCCTTGACCGTCATCGCCGCGGTTCCGGCCGTAGCCGACCTGCTGGGCGTCGAAGGGTGGGCGCGGACGGGGCTGCTGTTGCTGCGCTGGGTCGGGCTCGCGATCTTTGTGATGGCGGCGCTGGCGCTGCTGTTCCGCTACGGCCCGAGCCGCGCCACCGCCCGGTTTCGCTGGCTCACCCCGGGCGCCGTCGCCGCCACGGTCCTGTGGATCGTGGGCTCGGTCGCCTTCTCCTACTACGTCCAGAATTTCGCCAGCTACAACAAGACCTTCGGCTCGCTGGGCGCGGTGGTGGTGCTGCTGATGTGGTTCTACCTGACGGCGTTCATCATCTGCCTCGGCGCCGAGCTCAATGCCGAGCTTGAGCACCAGACCGCCCGGGACTCGACCACGGGCCGGGAGCGGCCGATCGGCGACCGCGGCGCCTACGTCGCGGACCATGCCGCCGGCACCGAGGCGTGACACGCTTTTCAACTCAGGAGGGTAACGTGTACAACATATTCTGGCTGATCGGCGTGATCGTGGTGATCCTCGCCATCCTCTCTTTCCTCGGCTTGCGCTGACGGATCCATGCGATAGCACGCCGGGCGGTTGCTCCAGCGTCTACCGAGACAGCCGGTCCAGTCGATTAGGCGGGACCGGCTTTGTCTCGTCCCGATCTCGACGAGCCTGCCTCCGCACCTCGACGGGCCTGCCTCCGCGCCGGGAGGATCCGGCCTCGTCGCCAGGAGGAGGCGCGGCAATCCACAGCAATCGCTTCCAGATTGCCGGCGCCTCTGGCGCAGGCGGCACGATGGCTCAGCGGCTACCGACTGCCGATGCGTCAGCGCTGGACGTCAGAGACCGCGGAAGCCGTGATTGCAGGCGCCGTCTGGTCAGCTGCCAGGACAACGCGCCGTAGTCTCTCCCGCAGCCGATCCGCAAGCGAGTTTGGATCATCGGGCTCCCACCACAGCTCGTAGACGGTGGAGAGCCCCGGCGTGTCGTCCTTCTCCCACTCGGTGGTCTCGCCCCTCCAACCACACTCCTCTTGCAGCAACCACCTGAGCACGTCGAGCGCCAAGCTCCCGTGGCCGGCGGTCCACGCCATCTGCCTGGCGGTGTCCTCTTCGCTCTCGTCGGCCGAACGATCCTCGTACTCCAAGCAGCCGAGCCAGTCGAAGTAGAAGCGCAGCGCCGCCACGGCGGTGACCCAAGCCGGCGGCTTTCCGCTCGCACTCAGCCAAGCCAGCCGGACCCGCTGCAACACCTCGTCCGCAGTCTCCTCCAGGCCGTAGAGCGCTCCGCCGATGAGACCGAGGCCGTCGCCGTAGCGGTCGAAGAAGGCGAGGAGGTGCCTGTCGCATTCCCGGCCGCAGTACGGGCACCGGCGCCCGTCCAGCTCGCGGTCGCTGAAATCAGTCGCATCCATTCGAAGAAAGCACCGTCTGCTCACCGTCGCTGGCGGGGCAGGATCCTCGGTGGCCGGCGGCCGCGAACCCGTTCGGTCCCGTGAAGGCATCGGACCGTGCGAAAGCTCGCCTGCCGGGGTGCAACTTCATGAGAACCCTGCCCCGCAACAGAGGATGAGCCATCTCCTCCCTGCGCGCTGTGACGGCCGTCACAGAATCCAAAAAAAAAGGCCGCCCCCGAAGGGGCGGCGCAAGTCTGGATAGGGAGGAGGTCAAAGGCGAACCGGAGATCGGGTGGCCCCTACGTCCGGTTCGCCGTGGACGCTCGCGGGACGTCGTCTTTATACCCGAACGGGGCACACGCAACAAGCGATTTATATAGGAACATATGCAGCCTCCACGCCGCCCCCGCCTACGGCATATTTCTCGTAATGGTAGCGGCGAAACCATGCATGCAGGCCGCTATGACCTGTATTTGACCGAGCAGCCGTAGGGCCGGCTGGATGCCGTGGCCACCGGCCGGTCGGCGGCTAGGTCGGCCAGGGCCGCGGCGATGTAGTTGCGCGCGCCCTTGATGTCGCCGGGATCGGCGGTCGGCCGGTCGTCGATCCCGCCCATGTAGACCAGCCGTCCGTCCTCATCGATCACGTACATGTGCGGCGTCGTTTTGGCGCCGTAGGCACGGCCCATCACGCCCTCGGGATCGAGCAGGATCTCGCTCGGCCCGGCGCCGGCCTCCTCGGCAATGCGCTTGGCCTCCGGTCCCTGCACGTATCCCTGTTCGCCGGGGGCGGAGGAGATGACGGTGAGCCAGACGACGCCGTCTCCGGTCGCCTCCCTCTGCAGCGCCTGCATGTTGCCCGATCCGTAGTGCTTGCGGACGTACGGACACTCGTGGTTGGTCCACTCGAGCACCATGATCTTGCCGGCGTAGTCGGTGAGCGACCTGGTCTCGCCGGCGGCGGTCTTGACGCTGAACGCCGGCGCCGGTTCGCCGATCGCCGGCGCGGCGGCGGCGGGCGGCGAAACCAGGGACGCCGTGAACGCCGCGGCAGCCAGCAGCGCCGCAAGGGCCAGTCTGCGGCAGGCGGCGTGAAGCTGCGTCGGCATCAGCGTACGGAGCGACATCATCCGCTTCCTTTCGGTCGGTTTGCATTTCCGGCGACGACGGGAAGGCCTTCGACCGCGCCGGTGACGATCGACTCGGTCAGAAACTGCGGCAGGATCTCCGGCCGGTCGCTGCCGGGGCCATAGAACAGGTAGAGCGGCACGCCGCTTCGCCCGAAGCTTTCGAGCAGACGGGTGATTTCCGGGTCGCGGTTGGTCCAGTCGCCCTTGAGGTAGACGATCCCCCGCTCGGAAAAGGTCCGCGCCACCCGCGGCGAAGACAGCGCCAGCCGCTCGTTGACCTGGCAGGTGATGCACCATGCCGCGGTCAGGTTGACGAAGACAGGCGTGCCGGCGGCGCGAAGCGCCTCCAGGCGGGCAAACGAGAAGGGTTCCACCGCCAGCCGGCCGGCCGCTTGTGGCGCACTGCCGCCGGACCCGGCCGCAGCCGCCGGCAAAGGCGCTGCGCCAGTCTGCGGCCACAGCGCCAGGGCGAGCGCGCCCACCCCGGCGGCGAGGCAAATCGCGCGCGCAAAGCCGCGGCGGCCGCCGCTTGAACCCTGGGCGATGTCGTAGAGCCAGGCTGCGAATGCCGCCAGCACCATCGCCACCAGGAGCGCCAGTACCGCGCCGGCCCCGGCCTGCAGCGCCAGCACCCAGACCAGCCAGGCGGCGGTCAGGTACAGCGGAAAGGCCAGCGCCTGCTTCAGCCGCTCCATCCACGGCCCCGGCCGAGGCAACAGCCGCGCCGTCCCGGGAAGGAAGGTCAGGGCCAGGTAAGGCAGTGCGAGGCCGAGGCCGAGGGCGAGGAAGACGGCGAGCGACATCGGCCATGGCTGGGTAAGGGCGAACCCCAGGGCGATGCCCATGAACGGCGCCGTGCATGGCGTCGCCACCAGCGCCGCCAACGCGCCGGTGAAGAACGAGCCGCGGACGCTGCTCCCCCCGTCCCGGCCGTCGGCGAGGTCGCTGCCCCACCCCATCATCGACCCGCCGATGGTAAAGACGCCGGAGAGGCTGAGGCCGAGGGTGAAGACCAGCAGCGCCATCCCCGCCACGAACGCCGGGGACTGCAGCTGGAAGCCCCACCCCACCTCCTGCCCCGCCGCCTTCAAGGCGATCAGGGCGCCGGCGACGAGGCCGACGAAAACCAGGACGCCGGCCGTGTAGCTGAGCCCGCTCGAGCGCAGGGCGGTGCGGTCGGAGGCGTGGCGCAGCACGCCCATGGCCTTGATCGACAGCACCGGGAACACGCAGGGCATGACGTTGAGGATCAGCCCGCCCAGGAGCGCGAGCCCGATCGCCACGACGAGGCCCGGACCGGCGCCCGAGCCTGCTGCGGAAGCGCCGGCGCCTGCTATCGAAGCGCCCGTGCCTGCTGGCGGCGCGCCCGCTGCACCGTCACCGCCCGGCGCCGCCTCGACGGCGACGGCCCGCCGGCTGGGATCGTCCGCGGCGCGATCCGGACTGAAGACGACGACGCCGGCAAGGTTGCCTTCGGTCGGCTCGCCGCCCGCGGCCATGACCAGGCGCAGCGCGCCTGGAGCTTGCTCCAGACGCTGCGGCGCCGCCGGATCGATGGCGCCCCAGACGTAGGGGAAGAAGTAGGCGCTCTTGGCATCGCCGCTCAAGTCGGCGCCGGTCAGCGTCAGGACCAGGCGCCCGCCGGCCGGCGCCCCCTCGCCCCCGGGCTCCACAGCAAAGCTGGCGTTGCCCGCGAACGGCGCGGGCAGGCGCTCTAGAGCCGCCGCCAACGCCGCCGCCCCTGCCGTGGGCGGCATCGAGACCGTCGCAGCTGCCAGCTCCAGGCTGAGGTCGGCGCCCTCGGGGATGCAGATGTCCTTGCAGACGAGCCAGTTCGCCTCGGCGCCGAGGGTCAGCGGCAGGTCGTCCGGCCAGTCCTCGGGCACGGTGATCCGCACCAGGTGCCAGGCGGTGCCGTGGTAGCCAAAGTTCAGCAGCGGCCCGTAGGGAATGGCTTCGGGCGCCGGCCAGTGAATGTCGCTGGCCGACACCCCCTCGGGCAGCCGCCAGTCGATGCGCGTCGGCTCGCCGGAATCCCCCGGATTGCGCCAGTAGGTGTGCCAGCCGTCAGCGATCTCGAGCCTGAGCGCGACCCAAAGGGAGCCGCCCGGCGATGCGGTCGCGGTCTCGGCGACGAGGCCTGCGCGCACCCGCTCGGAAGCCGCCGCGGCGCTCGAACCCCCCACCATCCCGGCCGCAATCAGGAGGGCCACAAACAACCCTGCCCAACGCCACATCACGATTTTTCGCCCGCTCGCATGGACCCGCTGCACCATCCCGACCGCCGCTGGCAATGAGGATGTGGTGTGGGTGGCAGGCAGCGCCAGCCGGCTGCGCGCCGACAAAAGGCTTCGCCTCTCCCGCCCCATCGCTTATGTGTGCATCTGCACAATGGCGGACGCAGCCCCCGCCGCGCCGGCCCCACCTCACGGAGCCACTTGCCCAGTGATGCGCTACGTCGTCGTCCCGGTCACGCCGTTTCAGCAGAACTGCACCGTTTTGTGGTGCGCGGACACGCTCAAGGGCGCGGTGGTCGATCCGGGCGGAGACATCGACCGGATCATGACTGCGGTCGACAACGCGAAGATCACCCTGGAGAAGATCCTCCTCACCCACGGCCACCTCGACCACGCCGGCGCCACCGCCGAGCTGGCGGCAAAGCTGAAGCTGCCGATCGAGGGGCCGCACATCGGCGACAAGTTCTGGATCGACGCCATGTCCGAGCAAAGCCGGATGTTCGGGGTGGCGCCGCTCCCGGCGTTCACTCCCGACCGCTGGCTGGAGAACGGCGACAGCGTCAGCGTCGGCCCGCTGACCTTCGAGGTCCGCCACTGTCCGGGACACACGCCCGGCCACGTCGTCTTCTTCCATGCACCGTCGAAGCTGGCGTTCGTCGGCGACGTCCTGTTCGCCGGCTCCATCGGCCGGACCGACTTCCCCGGCGGCAGCTTCGAGCAACTGATCTCCTCGATCCGCCAGGAGCTGTGGCCGCTCGGCGACGACGTCACCTTCATCCCCGGACACGGTCCGGCGTCGACCTTCGGCCGCGAGCGGCGCACCAACCCTTTCGTCGCCGGCGCCTGAGCGCCCTTCGACTTCGGTGGAACCGCCGCCACCAGTTGCCCTCATCGACTGGGGCCACGGAGGCCTCCGCATACGCGCGTCGGGGCCCGGTGCCGCCGCCTGAGCCGCGATTCGCGTTGTGTTCCCCATTTGTGCGTGGTATGTAGCACCCATATGGGTAAAGAACGCGGCGCGGATGAGATGCTGGCTGCATTCTTTACACGAACAAGCTATAATTGATGCAATTTCGACGTGTTGAGGGTGTTATGCCGAACGTTGCCAAGATGCGCCGGGTCCTCTACCGCCACGACTGGTCGTCGCTCGACGAATGGGTCGAGGCCCTCGGCGAGCTTGCCGACTGCAGCGATGAGGCGGTGGACGAGGTGGTCCGCTCGGTTCATCGCGAAACCGACGACGTCTACTTCGACTGACCGTGGCCTCCGCGGCCGCCCAGCCCCATCTTCGCAATCGCAGTCACGGCGGAAGCATGGTGCTCTTGCACGGCTTCATCAAGAAAAGCGGGAAGACCCCGAGCAAAGAGCTTGAGATCGCCGAGAAGCGGATGAGGGGTTTGAGATGACGGACGAGCGTGAGCCGGGCAAGGCCGGCCAGTTCTTCGAAGAGTTTCTTCGCGAACAGGGGGTGAGCGAAGAAACGACAGAAGTGGCTGCGAAGCGCGTGTTTGCCTTCCAGATTGCCGCGGCGATGAAGGAACAGCACCTGTCCAAGGTGGAGATGGCCAGGCGTCTGGAAACCAGCCGCTCGCAACTCGACCGGCTGCTGGACCCCGACAACGATACCGTGACTTTGGCGACCCTCGCCCGCGCGGCGAAGGCCGTGGGCCGCACCCTGAAGGTGGAATTGCAGTGAGGCACGGTCGGGCTGCGACCTCGCGGCGGCGAGCAACGTGCCCGCGGACCCAACTGCGAGGCGTCTCGAGATCAGGCTCTTGAGCGGGTCCCCGTGTAGCGTCTGTGCAACCCCACCTTAGCCATTCCTACCAGGCCCCGGTGTTTGCCATGCTCGCCCAAGGCTCCTGCGGCGGCAGCGCGGCGCCGCCCTGCAGCAGTTCGATCGAGATCCCGTCGGGGGAGCGGATGAAGGCCATCCGGCCGTCGCGGGGCGGCCGGTTGATGGTGATCCCGCCGTCCTTCAGAGCCCCGCACAACGCGTAGATGTCGTCCACCTGGAAGGCCAGGTGGCCGAAGTTCCGCCCGCCGGTGTACTCCTCCGGGTCCCAGTTGTAGGTCAGCTCCAACAGCGGCGCGCTTTCCGCCTTGGCCCGCGCCTGATCCTTCGGCGCGCTCAGGTACACCAGCGTGTACCGCCCCTGCTGGCTTTCGATCCGGCGCACCTCGCGCAGGCCGAGCTTCGTGCAATAGAAGTCCAGGCTCTGGTCCAGGTCGCGGACGCGGACCATCGTGTGCAGATAGCGCATGTCAGCACTCCCCTCGTTTTTGGCCGGCGCGTTAACCGCTTGCTAGGGCAATTCCGGCTAACTGGCGAGCGTCATTCACGCCGTCGCCGAGGATCCGACATGAGCAAGCCCACCGCCCCGCGCAAGCCCAAGCCATTTTCGCCGCCGAGCACCGAGTTCCTGGACGACTGCCTCGACGCGCTCGATCAGCTCGACGAGCTCGCCGACCCCGACATCGAGGGGATCGTCGGCACCGCTCGGCGGGTGAACGAGGGCGAGTCGTTCGACTGACGGGCAGCGGCCCGGCGCGATGAAGCGGCGGCGGCTGCAGGGCTGCTAGAAGCCGATCCCCCAGCCGACGCCGCCGCCTCCGCCGCCGATCCCAACGCCGACGCCGAAGCCGGTGCCTCGCGGATCGAACCCCCGCGAGGGAAACAGGTCGCGCGTCGCCTGGGAGATGAGATCGGTGAACTCGGGGTCGGCGATGCCGGTGCTGCGGCCGATGTGGCCGCTGACGTTGGAGATCACGTCGGCGCCGTCGCAGAAGGTCATCAGCATGCGCACCTCGCCCTCGGGAAGCGGCCCGCCGCCCTGGCCGCCGCCGGCGCAGTTCTCGTTGGAGCCGAGCCCGATCGGGCCGTTGAAGGTGGTCACCACCCGGAAGCCGGGGCTCGCCGCCTCCTCCCTGCTCGGCGTAAATCGGGCGCCGGCGCTCCAGGTGATCGCCCGCTCCATCGCCCGGGCGATCGTCTCGCCCACGACCTGCCGGTCGGTGGCGTAGGGCTCGCCGCGCACCTCCACCAGCATCGGCCCGCGGTCCATGATCCCCTGGGCGAAGCTCCAGGCATTGGGGTTGCGCATCGTCGGCGACGTCGTTGCACCGTCGCCGGCGCAGGCCGAAGCAAGGCCCGCGGCCAGGATCACGCCGGCGAGGGTCCGTGGGCGAGCCGTGTTCATGCCCTTCGCTCTTCCTGTGCCGCTCGGGCGGCGACAATACGCCCTTCCGCCGCAGCGGGCAAAGCCGCCACACGCGCTTTCTCAACGCTTCGCCACGGCTGGCAGCCGGCTCGTCGGCTACCCAACCGGCTTTTTTGCTCGCCCAAGATCCGCAGCGGCATGGTATGTAATCGTATGCTCGCGAGACGCACATCGGCGACAGCGGAAACAACCGGCGTGTCGTGCTGAGTTCCGAGGACCTCGAGCAAAGCCCGCTGTACTCCGAGGCCCTCGGGATCGACCTCGCCTCCCGCCGCGAGGAGGCAGTGTTCGCCTGGTTCCTGGCCAGCCAGCTCTACGGCGGGCGGATCGCCGAAAGCATCGCCGAGCGGACCTACGGCGTCTTTGCCGCCGAGGGGCTGCTGTCGCCGGACGCCATCATCGCCGCCGGCCGCGAGCACCTGATCAACCCGGTGATGCGCCGGGGCGGCTACGTCCGCTACGACAACCGCAAGATCGACCAGATTCTCCGCGCCTGCCACACCATCGCCGACGCCTACGGCGGGCGCGTCGGCGCGTTGCACGAGGCGGCTGCCGACGCCGCCGAGCTGGAGACGCGGCTGAAGGCCATCTACGGCATCGGCCCGGTCACGGCGAACATCTTCCTTCGCGAACTCCGCCCGTTCTGGGAGAAGGCGGACCCGGCGCCGTTGCCGGTGATCGCCGACCTGGCCCGGGTCGTCGGCATCGATCTCGGCGGCTACGAGCGAAAAAGCCTGCGCTTCGCCCGCGTCGAGGCCGGGCTGCTGCGCCACCGCCGCCAGCTCGAATGGCGCATCGATACCCCTCGCGGCAGCGCCCGCACCTGATCGCCCTTGCGGCGCGAGCGGCTTTCGCCCCTGTCCGCGGCTGCCTATGATCGCGCGCAGGCAAGGGACCTGCGGAGGCGAGGGAGAGTGCGCGCATGAGCAAGGAGCAGCCGACGGCGGCGACCACCGGGGACGGCGGGGCCACGGCCGAAGCGGCCGACCCCGACGCGGGGCCCATCGACCTGATCATCAGCGGCCGCGCCCACGAGCTCGCCGGCGTCGAGATCCGCCGCATCCTGCCATCGGCGCGACGGCGGATGGTCGGCCCGTTCATCTTTCTCGACCACATCGGCCCGGTGGCATTGCCGCCCCGGCGCGGTCTCGACGTCGCCCCGCATCCGCACATCGGGCTGTCCACCGTCACCTACCTGTTCGAGGGCGAGCTGGTCCACCGCGACAGCCTCGGCTGCGTCCAGACGATCCGCCCCGGCGCCGTGAACTGGATGACCGCCGGGCGCGGCATCGTCCATTCCGAGCGGTCGGGCGCGGAGGACCGCAAAATCGGTCCGCGGCTGCACGGGGTCCAGGCGTGGGTGGCGCTGCCTGCCGGCGACGCCGAGGCCGAACCCAGCTTCCACCACCACTCGGCCGACGACCTGCCGCTGATCGACCGCAACGGCAGCGCCATCGCCCGGCTGATCGCGGGAAGCGCCTTCGACGAGACCTCGCCGGTCGAGACTTCGTCGCCGCTGTTCTACCTCGACGCCATCGTCGCTCCGGGCGGCGAGGCGCCGGTCCCCGACGAGTACCCAGAGCGCGCGGTCTACGTGGTCGCCGGCTCCCTGTCCGCCGCCGGCAAGACCCTGGAGGAAGGCGACCTCCTCATCCTCCGCGAGGGCGAGGAGGCCGGCATCCGCGCCGAAAGCCACAGCCGGGTGATGGTCCTGGGCGGTGCCCCGTTGGAGGCACCGCGGCACATCTGGTGGAACTTCGTCGCCACCTCCCGCGAGCGGATCGAGCAGGCCAAGGACGACTGGAGGTCCGGCCGCTTCCCCAAGGTCCCGGGCGAGTACGGCGCCCTTCCTCTGCCCGGGGAGTGATGCCCGACCCGGACGAGATATTCGACCGCCGCCGGCCGGTCCATGGCGAACCGGTCGAAGAGCCGACCTTCATCGAGCCGAGGCCGCCGGCGCTCACCGGACGCTCCGTGCGGCTGGACCCGGTGGACGCGGATCGCGACGCCGCCGAGCTGTTCGAATGCGGGCACGGCGACGGTGCGCAATCCCTGTGGCGGTTCATGCCCTATGGCCCGTTCTCGTCTGCAGGGGAGATGCGGGAGTGGCTGCGGCGGTGCGCCGCCTCCAGCGGCCCCCTCTGGTTCGTAGCCCGCGGCAGCATCGACGGCTCGGCGGTCGGCATGGCGGCGATCATGGAGATCCGCGTCGGCGCGGGCGTCGCCGAGATCGGCCACATCTGGATCGCACCCCGCTTCCAGCGGAGCCGCGAGGCCACGGAGGCCCTGTTCCTGCTCGCAGACCACGTTCTGACCGCCTGCCGCTACCGGCGGCTGGAGTGGAAGTGCGACGCCCTGAACACGCGCTCGCGGGCGGCGGCGCGGCGCCTTGGCTTTCGCTACGAGGGCACCTTCTACAACCACATGATCGTCAAGGGGCGCAACCGCGACACCGCCTGGTTCTCGATCCTCGACAGCGAATGGCCGCCGCTCCGCAACCGGCTCGTCCGCTGGCTCGACCCCTCCAACTTCGACGCCGACGGCCGCCAGCGGAGATCTCTGCGGGAGATGGCCGAGCCTGGCGGAGACAAGCCGCGGCTTCGGCCGTTAGTGCCGGGAAGCGGGCACGGCGGAGGCTGACGATGGCGGCGGGGCGAGTTACGGCGGCGGCGGCGGATCTGATCGCGCACTTCGACCGGCTGCGCCGGCTGGCGAAGAAACGGCGCGGGAAGATGCGTCCGGCGGTGATCCGCCCCTATGTCGGCTACGGCACCACCGAGCGGCTGTTCTTGCGCGGGCGGGTGATCGAGGATCCGCGCATCGCCGGCGTCTCTCCGGCGGCCTCGCGGCTCCAGAACCTGTCGACCATGCTCAAGCGCTATCTCAGCGACGAGATCCCCCGCGCCGTCGTCCGCGCCCGCCACGGTGAGCACGAGCGGCTGATCGAGACCGACGACGAAGGCTATTTCGAGATCAGCATGCCCGGCCTGCCGCCGCCGGTGGGCCAGGTCGACACCGGCTGGCGCTCGATCGAGCTCGAACTCGTCGAGCCGGCCCCAGGCGACGGCAAGCCGGTGCGGGCGCTGGGCAAGGTGCTGGTCCCGTCGGCGGACGCGAGCTTCGGCGTCATCTCCGACATCGACGACACCATCGTCAAGACCGGCGCAACCAACCTGATGCGGCATATCCGCACGGTGCTGCTCAATAGCGCCGCCACCCGCACCCCCTTCATCGGCGTCAGCGCCTTCTACCACGCGCTGGCCCGCGGCCAGAACGACGACCGGGTCAACCCGATCTTCTATGTCTCCTCCAGCCCCTGGAACCTGTTCGACCTGTTTTCCGACTACCTCCGCCTGCAGGACATTCCCGACGGGCCCATCATCCTCCGTGAATTTGCCCTCGAGCCCGGCGGCTGGTTCAACGTCGGCCACGACGAGCACAAGACCGGCGCCATCGAGGGACTGCTGCTCCAGTATCCCGAGCTGGAGTGGATCCTGATCGGCGACAGCGGCCAGCGCGACGCGGTGATCTACCGCGGCATCGTCGAGCGGCATCCGGGGCGCATTCTCGCCGTCTACATGCGCGACGTCTCCAGCAGCGCTCCCCACTGCGAGGCGCTGGATGCGGCGGAAGACATCGCCCGCTTGGGTCCCCAGGTCGTCTTCGACCCGCAGACGCTGGCGGCGGCGCGCAACGCTGCCGACCACGGCTGGATCCAAGCCTCCTCGCTGCCTGCGGTGGAAGGCAAGGTGGCCGAGGAGGCGGCGCGGCCGCCCCTGCTCGCCGCTACCCTGAGCGATGCACGCCGGTGACACTTAGCTGTGGCGCAAGATCAACAGGTCACGCATTTCTGCCCTGAACGCCGCGCTGATCCAGCGTCTATTAACTTAAGGTAAATTGGCGAACGCGGCGACGCCTAGCTTCAGCCTCCAGAGCGGCGCACCTCGCCGGCTCATTCCATTGCCGACGACGACGGCTTCAGCACTGGAGGAACTCAATGAAACAGCTCGCGTATGCGCTGCCCATCGTGGCCCTGGCCTGCTCGCCGGCCCTGGCGCAACAGGACCGGTACGACGATCGCACCACCGACGCCTCCGCCGGCGGCGGCGTTCAGATCCCGCCCTACGAGCCGGAGCGCGGCCCGCGCGCCGGGTCCTGGGAAGCCACGCTTGCCGGTTCCGGGCTGTCGCAGGAAGAGTTCGACAACAACGCCTTCGGCATCACCGGCAGCCTCGGCTACTACGTGACGCCGTGGATGCCGGTCGGCGTTCGCCAGACCGCCAACCTCGGCTTCGGCGACGATCTTTCGGACACGTACATTGGCATCACCCGCGCCTTCATCGACTTCCAGGCTCCGCTCGGCGCCTTCCAGCCCTACGTCGGCGGCGTCATCGGCGCCCGCTATGGCAAGGGCGTTGACGATAAACTGATCTACGGTCCTGAGGCCGGTGTTAAGTACTGGGTGAACGAGAGCACGTTCCTGTTCGGTCATGGCGAATGGCAGGTCATCGAAGGCGAGGCGTTCGATAACGCCAACGTCGTCTATGCGTTCGGGTTTGGCTTGAACTTCTAACCCGTGGGCGAGTTTTCGAGCCTCGCATTCAGCCGAGCCCGGAACCAGAGGAGCCGTTCATGAGGCAAGAATTCAAAGTAATGGCCGCAGCCGTGGCGCTCGTCGCCGTGGCCGGCTGTTCCAATCGTTACCTTGACGACGCCAAGTCCGCGCAGCCGCGAGGCGACGCCTTCGAAGCGGCCTTGGCCGGCCACTACCTCGACCTGGCCAGGTCCGAGCGCAAGCAAGGCGACGTCGACGCGGCAACCACCTTCGCCCGCCGCTCCACGGCGTCGGCCGAGGGGCAGCTCGTGCTGCCGGACGACTTCACCAACCGCAAGATCGCCTCGCGCTACCGCGGCGATCTCGGCAGCGCCCGTCAGCGCCTGCTCGCCGCGCTCGACGGCAACGGCCGGACCACGGCGCCCGACGCCGCCGCCCGCGCCCAGGTGCTGTTCGACTGCTGGGTCGAGCAGTCCGAAGAGAGCCTGCAGCCAGACGACATCCGCGATTGCCGCCAGGGCTTCGAGCAGCAGGTCGCGGCGGTGGAAAGCGCCATTGCCGGCGGCACGGTGCCCGCGGTTGCGGCGGAGGCCGGCAGCTACCTGGTGTTCTTCAACCTCAACAGCGCCAACCTGACGCCCGAGGCCGAAGACATCGTCGGCCAGGCCGTCGCCACGGCAAAGGAGCGGGAGAACGCGCCGGTTACCGTCACCGGCTTCACCGACACCACCGGCACCCCGCAGTACAACCTGCGCCTGTCGAAGCGCCGGGCGGAGGCGGTAGCGGACGCCATGGTCGCAAACGGGGTCGATGCCGGCCGGATCACCACCGACGGCGTCGGCGAGAACAACCTGCTGGTCCCGACCGGCGACGGCGTCGCCGAGCCGCAGAACCGCCGGGCGCAGATCGCCGTCGGCCGCTGACACCAGAACACGTTTCCGACCGCCATTGGGGATGCCTTCGTCGGCATCCCTTTTTTTTGTTCCCGGCCCTCCCTTTGCATCACCTCGTCGTGTCGCCCTCGCCCTCCCGCTCGCGGGCTCCCTCTCCCGAAACGCGGGAGAGGGTCGGGGTGAGGGCCCGCGGTGGTGTCGGAGGATCGGTGCATGGGAGTGCTGGGTCGGATTACCGCGGTCGCCCTCCTCGCCGTGCTGCTTGGCGCGGTATCGGCCGTTGGGGCGCGGGCGGAGGATCGGGCGCTCCTGGTCTTCGCCGCGGCCAGCATGAAGAACGCGCTGGATGCCGCCGCCGCAGGCTTTAACGAAGGCGCAAATCCGCCGGTGACCATCTCCTACGCGGCAAGCCCGACGCTGGCAAAGCAGATCGAGGCCGGTGCGCCGGCGGACATCTTCATCTCCGCCGACCTCGACTGGATGGACTACCTCGACGAGCGCGGGCTCATTGCGGCCGACACCCGGCGCAGCCTCGTGGGCAACACCCTGGTGCTCATCGCCCCGGCCAAGGCGCCGGTGCAGCTCGCCATTGGCCACGCCTTTCCCATCGCGGAGAAGCTCGGCGATGGGCGATTGGCGATGGCCAACACGAAAGCAGTGCCTGCCGGAAGATACGCCAAGGCGGCGCTGGAAACGTTGGGCGTATGGTCCGAGGCCGAGGGGAAGCTGGCCGAGGCCGATAACGTCCGGGCGGCGCTGTCCTTGGTGTCGCGCGGCGAGGCGCCGCTCGGGATCGTCTATGCGAGCGACGCGGCAGCGGATCCAGGGGTCGTAGTCGTCGACGCCTTCCCGGCCGATACCCACCCGACGATCGTCTATCCGATCGCCGTGACGGCCGACTCCACCCATCCCGCTGCGCAAAGCTTCGTGAGCTTTCTCGCTAGCGACGCCGGCCGCAGCCATTTCGAGAAGGAGGGCTTTTCCATCCTGACCGGCAATGCCACGAACTGACCAGGGGTTCGCGGAGCACTCCCGAGCGTGAACGGAATGATGCGCAAGTCCTCAAGCTCGGTCGCGGCCCAACGGGCTGCTGGCGCCCGCGCGGGTCGCCGGCAGAGATGGCGGAGCCTCTTCCCCGGATGGCCGTGACCAGCAGGCCATGACGGCGTGGGGGGAATGCGCCTGCCTCTCTTCTCGTCATTCTCGCGCTTGTCGCGAGACTCCACGGGCAACCGCATGAAGACGCTGGCTCACGAAGGCGTGGATCGCCGCAACGAGTGCGGCGCTGACGGAAGTGGGTCGGCGAACGGCTTGTTCGTCATCCTCGTGCTTATCGACACCCGTTGCGGCCATCCACACCATGGTCATGCCTGCGGCGTCCCGGGGCCGGTGGCATGTTCGGCCTGACGCCGG
The DNA here is from genome assembly GCA_034382075.1 of Rhodospirillales bacterium. Lineage (GTDB taxonomy): Bacteria > Pseudomonadota > Alphaproteobacteria > Rhodospirillales > Defluviicoccaceae > JAEULH01. The sequence continues at coordinate 652 of JAXMOZ010000050.1, read as the reverse complement.
ACGAGCTGACGGCGGTGCGCCTCAGCCTCAGGGTGGCGACCTGGGCGATGGTCGCGAGCCTGCCGCTCGGCATCGCCACAGCCCTGCTCCTCGCCCGCTGCGACTTCTGGGGCAAGGCGCTGGTCAACGGCCTGGTGCACCTGCCGCTGGTCCTTCCGCCGGTGGTCACCGGCTACGCCCTGTTGCTGACGTTCGGCCGCAATGGCCCGCTCGGCCGGTTGCTTGCCGAACACCTCGGCATCGTTCTCGCCTTCCGCTGGACGGGTGCGGCTCTGGCCTGCGCGATCATGGGGTTTCCGCTGATGGTGCGGGCCATCCGCCTGTCCATCGAGGCCGTCGACCGCAGGCTGGAGGACGCCGCTGGCACCCTCGGCGCAAGCCCGGCCTTCGTCTTCGCCACCATCACCCTGCCCCTGATCCTGCCCGGCATCCTCGCCGGGATGATCCTCTCCTTCGCCAAGGCCCTCGGCGAGTTCGGCGCGACCATCACCTTCGTTTCCAACATTCCGGGCGAAACCCAGACGCTGCCGTCGGCGATCTACACCCTGACCCAGATCCCCGGGGGTGAAGCCGGGGCGTTGCGGCTGTCGCTGGTCTCGGTCGCGATCTCGCTGCTGGCGCTGCTCGCCTCCGAGGCGCTCGCCCGCCGCGC
>JAXMOZ010000049.1:0-26107 GCA_034382075.1 Rhodospirillales bacterium | reverse complement strand
GCCGCGCTCAGTTAGCCTGCCCGACGCCGGCCAGCGTGGCCGCGGGCTTGTCCTTGGACGCGAACTGCTCCTTCGCCTTCTCGGTCCAGGCGGCGAAGTCCTCCTTGGAGAGGGCCTCGATCTGGATCGGCATGAAGTAGTGGTTCACGCCGCAGAGCTCGGAGCACATGCCGTAATAGGTGCCGGGCTGGTTGATGCGGACCCAGGTCTCGTTGATGCGGCCGGGGGTCGCGTCCTTCTTCAGCCCGAGCGAGGGCACCGCCCAGTTGTGGATGACGTCGTCGGCCGTGACCAGGACCTGCACGTTCGTGTCCACCGGCAGAACGACCGGATTGTCGACGGCAAGCAGCCGCGGCTGGCCCGGCTGCAACTGATCGTCGGCCACCGGGATGCTGTCGAAGGTGAGGTCGCCATGGTCCGGATAGGCGTACGACCAGTACCACTGGTGGCCGGTGACCTTCAGCGTCATCTCCGGGTCCTGCGCCTTGGCGGAGAAATAGAGCAGCCTCAGGGACGGGATGGCAATGACCACCAGGATCATGATCGGCAACGCCGTCCACAGCACCTCGAGCGTCGTGTTGTGCGAGGTCTTCGACGGCACCGGGTTCCGCTTGGCGCTGAAGCGATACATCACGTAACCGAGGATGCCGAGAACGAGAACGACGACGCTGACGATGATCACCAGCAGCAGGTTGTGGAAATCGTGCACCTTCTCCATCACGGGCGAATACGCCGGCTGAAGATTGATCTCCCAGGGCTTGGGTTCCGCGACCACCTGGGCGAGCACGCTTCCGGCTCCGCCCAACAGGGCGGCGAAAGCGGCCGTCAAGAACGCAAGGACTGTCTTCAGCATGGCCCTATCCATCCTTCGTGTTTTCGCCGACTATACCTGCTCGGCGGCCTCCGCGCACGAGCCGGTTTTCGTCCGTCGCGGCGCCGGGCATAGCCCGCCGCAGTTTCTCCCGCCCCTGAATGGAACGGTCGCTAGCTAACATGCGAAAAACTGAATGCAAAGGATTTTCTTTTGCGATACCAATCGGCCGCCGGCGGCCCGGACGGCGCCCCGCCGATGGGGCCGCGGGCCGCGCGCGCCGCTGAACCGGCCGGCTCGTCGAACAAGAAGAACGCGGGGTATAGCCGAGAGTGAACGCGCGAAACCGTATGCTGATCCTGGCGATCGTGCTCGCCATCGCCTCGCTGGCGATGTACGTCAGCGTCTTTCTCAAGGTCGGCGGCGGATGAGGCGCCGCCCGTGATCGCCATTGCCGACCTTCCCCATGTCAACGCCGCGCTGAACGCCATCAGCATCGTCTTCCTCGGCGCCGGCTACTACTTCATCCGTAGCGGCCAGCGCGAGAAGCACAAGGCGTGCATGCTGGCGGCAATTGCCGTCTCGGCCGCCTTCCTGGTCACCTACCTGATCTACCATTTCAACTCCGGGCTTGCCCGGTTCGGCGGCGAGGGCTGGATCCGGCCGGTCTATTTCACCATCCTCATCGTCCACGTGTTCGTCGCCGTCGTCATCACCGTGCTGGTGCCGATCACGGTCGTGGCCGCGCTCAACGGCCTGTTCGAGCGCCATCGCGCCATCGCCCGCTGGACCTGGCCGCTGTGGATGTACGTCGCCGTCTCCGGCGTCGTCGTCTACGTCATGGCGATCCACCTCTATCCTTATGGCGGGGCCGGTGTCGGCGGCTGAGGCGGCAGGCGTGGCGGCCGCCCGCGGCGGATCCAGGGCCGACGCAGGGGCGGCCGCGTTCGCCGGTCGCGCCGTGCTCGGTTGGACCGCGGTCGGTGTCGCCGCGCTGGCGATAGCCGGCGCCTTCGCCTTCCTGCTGGCGTTCTCCCGGATCCCCGGCAGCGAGAGCCTGATCGCCTGGCCGGCCGGCTTCTTCCACAAGGGCCTGGTGATCCACGTCGTCTTCTCCTTCGTCGTCTGGTTCCTCGCCGTGTTCGCCGCGCTGGCCACCCTTGCCGGCTCCGCCTCCGCGGGCTCGGGCCGTTCCGCCGGTTCAATGGTTGCGGTGGCGGCGGCGATCGTGGCCATGCCGCTGCTGTTCGTGCCGGCGCTGCTCGACCGCGGCGAGGCGACGCTCAACAACTACATCCCGGCGATCATCGACCCCTTGTACTACGGCGGCCTTGCGCTGCTGGCCGTGGCGGTGGCCCAGCCGGCGGCGGCGGCCTTGGCCGGGGCGGGCAGGGGGAAGGGGACGCGGTCGGACCCGTTCGGCTTCGCCATGGCCGCGGCGGCGGCGGTCTACGGCTTGGCACTGGTGTGCTTTGCCGCCGCCTGGGCGCTGCAGCGTCACGAGCCGGCGACCTTCGCCTTCAACGAGCAGCTGTTCTGGGGCGGCGGCCACGTGCTGCAGGTTCTGAACACGCTGCTGCTCGTGGTCGCCTGGGCCTGGCTCGGCGCCCGCGTCGCCGCTCGGCCGCTGGTGCCGAGGCCGGCCTTCATCGCCGCAACCGCGATCCTGCTGGCTTTGGCCGTCGCCGCGCCTGTCTTCTATTTTGTGTTTCCCCCGTTCTCCGCCGAGCAGACCCGGGCGTTCACCGCCCTGCAATACGGGCTCGGCCCCGCGGCGCTGATCGTCGCCGTTCCGCTCGTCCTCGGACTGCCGCGGCCTTGGCCCCGGCGTCGGCCGGAGTTCGTCTGCCTCGCGCTGTCGTTGCTGCTGTTCGCGGTGGGCGGCGCCTTCGGCCTGTTCGTCGACGGCGCCGACACCCGCACCCCGGCCCACTACCACGGCGTCATCGCCTCGGTCACCCTGGCCTTCATGGGCCTGTTCTATGCCCTGATCCTGCCGGCGCTGGGCCGGCGGCGCCCGAGCGAGCGGGCGATGCGCCTGCAGCTCCACCTGTTCGCCTGGGGCCAGCTCGCCGCCTGCATCGGCCTGTTCCTGGCCGGCGGCCATGGCGCCCCGCGCAAGGTGGCCGGTGAGGCCCAGGGCCTGGAGGTGATGGCCGCCAGGATCGGCATGGGGCTGAACGGGATCGGCGGGCTGATCGCCATCGTCGGCGGCATCCTTTTCGTTTGGCTGGTCGCGAAGGCGCTGATAAGACGCGGCATGAGTGAACCTGCGGCCATCGAGACACGGTTCTGGCGGTAGCTGGCGGAGGGAAGGAAGAGGGCGTGCCCGACGTACAAACCCATTCCGCTGCGACGCTGCCCGCACCCGCCGCGGTGGACCCCGCAGGGCGCGCAGAGCCCAGGTTCCGGCTTCGCGACTACGCGCTTCTGCTCAAGCCCAGGGTCATGTCGCTGGTGGTCTTCACCGCCATGGTCGGCCTGATCCTGGCGCCCGGCGAGCCTTCGCCCTTCGTCGCCGTCGTCGCCGTGCTGTGCATCGCCCTGGGCGCCGGCGCCGCCGGGGCCATCAACATGTGGTACGACCGCGACATCGACCGGGTGATGGCCAGGACCATGAACCGGCCGCTTCCGGCCGGGCGGCTGCAGCCGCTCGAGGCGCTGGTCTTCGGCCTGGTGCTGGCGGCATCGGCGGTCGCGGTCATGGCCGTGTTCGTCAACGCCATCGCCGCCGCGCTTCTGGCTTTGACCATCGTCTACTACGTCGTGATCTACACCATCTGGCTGAAGCGGCGGACGCCGCAGAACATTGTCATCGGCGGCGCCGCCGGCGCCTTCCCGCCGATGATCGGCTGGGCTGCCTCCTCCGGCGAGATCGGCCTCGGCGCCGTCGTGCTGTTCGCCATCATCTTCCTCTGGACCCCGCCGCACTCCTGGGCGCTCGCGCTGTTTCGCAAGAGCGACTACGACCGTGCGGGCGTGCCGATGCTCCCGGTGGTGGCCGGCGAGGCGGCGACGCGGCGGCACATCCTCGCCTACACCTGCATCCTGGTGCCGGTCACCCTGCTGCCCTACGCCATCGGCCTGTCCGGCCTGCCCTACGCTCTCGCCGCCGCAGCGCTGGGCGTCGGGCTGTTCCGCCATACGCTTCGCGTCTGGCGCGGCGAGAGGCCGCAGGCCGAGCGGGCGATGTTCTTTTTCACCATCCTCTACCTGTTCCTGATCTTCGTCGCCCTGCTCGCCGACCGGGCGCTGATGGACGTCCTATAGATGGCATCCCCCACGTAGGGCTATTGCACAAGACTCGTCATTGCGAGGAGGCCTTGGCCTCCGAAGCAATCCAGTAACGTCTTCGTCTGGATCGCCGCGCCGCTTCGCGGCTCGCGATGACGCCCCGGTTTTCTGGGCTTTTTGTTCCAACGTGCGATTCTAAACACCAGGTGCCCATGACCAGGATCGACCCGATCTCCGCCTACGCCCGGCTCGAGGCCCGCTTCGCCCGCATCAACGCCCTGGCGGAAGCGGAAGGCATGCTCCACTGGGACCTGGCGACGATGATGCCGAAGGGCGGCGCGGCGTCACGCGCCGACCAACTGGCGGTGCTGCGCGCCCTTCGCCACGGCCTGTTGACCGCGGTTGAGGTGGGCGAGCTGCTGGCCCAGGCCGAGGACGAGGCGGTCGCGGCGGCGGACGAGGAGGGAGACTGGCGGCAGGCCAACCTCCGGGAGATGCGCCGGCTGTGGCGGCACGCGACGGCCTTGAGCGAGGATCAGGTGGAGGCGCTGTCGCGCGCGGTCTCGGCCTGCGAGGCGGCCTGGCGAGACGCCCGCGCCGACAGCGATTTTGCCGCCGTTGCCGGCAAGCTCGAGGCGGTGTTGGCGCTGGTGCGCGACACCGCCGCGGCGAAGGCCGAGGCGTTGGGCCTGTCACCCTATGACGCCCTGCTCGACGAATACGAACCGGACGGCCGGGCCGACGAGATCGACCGGGTGTTTGCCGATCTTGCCGTCTTCCTTCCAGGCTTCCTCGACGAGGTCCTGGAGCACCAGCGCCGGCAGCCGCCGGTGCTCACGCCGGACGGGCCATTCCCGATCGAGCGGCAGCGGGCGCTGGCGGTGACGCTGATGCAGCGGCTCGGCTTCGACTTCGACCACGGCCGGCTCGACGTCAGCCTGCATCCCTTCTGCGGCGGCACGCCGGACGATGTTCGCATCACCACCCGCTACGACGAGGCCGACTTCACCTCGGCGCTGATGGGCGTGCTGCACGAGACCGGCCATGCCCTTTACGAGCGCGGCTTGCCCCAGCGCTGGCGGAGCCAGCCGGTGGGCCAAGCTCGCGGCATGTCGGTGCACGAGAGCCAGTCGCTGCTGGTCGAGATGCAGGTCTGCCGCTCGCGCCTGTTCTTGAGCTTCGCCGCGCCGCTGCTCCGCGAGGCGTTCGAGGCGAACGGGCCGGGGTGGGAGGCGGACAACCTCTACCGGCTCTATACCCGGGTCGAGCCCGGCTTTATCCGCGTCGATGCCGACGAGGTGACCTACCCGGCGCACGTCATCCTCCGCTACCGGCTGGAGCGGGCGATGGTCGCGGGCGACCTCGCCGTCTGCGACCTGCCGGCGGCCTGGAACGAGGGCCACGAAAAGCTGCTCGGCATCGTCCCGCCGGACGACCGCCGCGGCTGCCTGCAGGACATCCACTGGTACGACGGCGCCTGGGGCTACTTCCCCACCTACACGCTGGGCGCCATGACCGCGGCGCAGCTGTTCGCCGCCGCGAGAGACGCCGACCCGTCGATCGAGCCGGGCAGCGCCCGTGGCGACTTCGCGCCGCTGCTGTCCTGGCTGCGCGCCAACGTCCACGGCAAGGGCTCTCGGCTGTCCTCCCGCGCCTTGCTGGAGGAGGCGACCGGCCGGCCGCTGGACGCCGGCGTCTTCAAGGCGCACCTGCGCCGGCGCTACCTGGGCTAACGCCGGCGGTCCCGGTCGAAACCGCCCGGGAGCGCCTTCCCGCAGAACGGAAGCGCCGCGTGAGTCCTCGCCACCGGGCGCGAGAACTCCAGCAAGGCCCCGGGCGCCACCGCCTTCAATCGTCCGAGCCGTCGTACTCGGCCCAGCAGTGCGGCGTCTCGTAGCAGACGACGGCGGCGAGGACCGGCAACTCCGGCTCGATCCGCCGCCAGATCCAGCGGGCGATGAGCTCCGCGGTCGGGTTGTCCAAGCCCTCGATCTCGTTGAGGTAGGCGTGGTCGAGCCGGGCCAGGACCGGCTGGAACACCCGCTCGATCTCGAAGAAATCGACGACGAAGCCGGTTTCCGGATCCACCGGCCCCTCCAGGCGGAGCTCCACCCGATAGGAGTGGCCGTGCAGGGCGTGGCAGCGGTGCTTCGGCCCGACCTTGGGCAGGCGGTGGGCGGCCTCGAAGCTGAAGGCTTGGGCGATTTTCATGGCAATCCGAGCAGTTTGTGGGTCTGCAGGCTGAGCCGCCAGCGCGGCCGGCGCAGGCAGTAGGCGAGAGCCAATCCGGCGTTGCGCCGGCGCTCCGGGCCGTCCATGGGCTGGAGGAAGAAGTGGGTGAACGCCAGCGGCTCGTACAGCTCCGGCGGCGCGCCGGCCTGCGGGAAAATCAGCTTCAGCTCGTGGCCCTCGCTCTGGCGCAAGAGCGCCCCCGCCTTGGGGCTTACGCAGATCCAGTCGATCCCGGCCGGCGCCGGCAGGGTGCCGTTGGTCTCGATGGCGACGGCGAACCCCGCCGCCCGCAGGGCCGCGACCGCGTCCGCATCGAGCTGCAGCAGCGGCTCGCCGCCGGTGCAGATCACGTACGGCGCCGCGTCCAGGCCCTCGGGCCATGCGGCTGTCACCGCCGCGGCCAAAGCCTGGCCATCGGCAAATCGCCCGCCTCCGGCGCCGTCGGTGCCGACGAAGTCGGTGTCGCAGAAGCGGCAGGCGGCCTTCGCCCGGTCCGCCTCGCGGCCGGACCAGAGGTTGCAGCCGGAAAAGCGGCAGAACACCGCCGGCCTGCCGGCCTGGGCGCCCTCGCCTTGCAGCGAAAAGAAGATTTCCTTGACGGCGTAGCGCATGTGCTCGTGGGCGGGGTTGGCCGGGACCGTCCGCGGCTGTTGCCCTAGTTCTGGCGGCCCCGGCCCTCAGCGTCAACGCGCGCGGGGTGCCGGGGTGCGCGGCGGCGCGGCAGGGCGAAGCGGGCCGCGGCCGGCGGACGTCGTGGGGCGGCGAGGGGCTTGCCCGCGGTCGGCAAGCGTGTCACACAGCCGGCAATGAACGAACAACGGGGTCGGGTCATGGTCAAAACCCTTCTTTGCGGCGCTCTTGCCTTCTTTTTGACGCTGCCGTCGCTCTCCGCAGTGGACGCGAGCGAGGTCCTCGACCGGGCCAAGGAGCGCGGCCATCTGCTCGCCGCGGCGGTGCCGGATGCGCTGCCCCAGTCCGGCCGCGACGCCGCCGGCAACCTCGACGGCTTCGACATCGCCGTTTCGCGCGCGCTGGCCAAGCAGCTCGGCGCCGGGGTCGAGTTCGTGCTGCCGTCCTGGCAGGAGATCCTCGACGGCGGCTGGAAGGGCCGCTGGGACTACGCCGTGGTCTCGATGACGCCCACGCCGGAGCGGGAGAAGGCGCTCGGCTTTCCCGCCGTCTACCGGCTCTCGCCGGCGGTGCTGGTGGTCCATGAGGGCGACACCGCCATCAAGGAGCCGAAGGACGCGTCGGGCAAGACCATCGGCGTCAAGCAGGACACCACCTACCAGCAGTACCTGAACCACGACCTCGTCCTCTACCAGGGCGCCAAGCCCTTCGACTATCGGATCGAGAAGCCGGTGGTGCGGCTGTTCCCCGACAAGGCCGACGCCTTGGCCGCTTTGGCCAAAGGCGACGGCACCCTGGACGCGGTGGTCACCTCGCTCGCCCATGCCCAGGCCGCCGTTGCCGAGGGGCTGCCGGTGCGGACGGTTCCGGGGTTCCTGTTCTTCGAGCCGCAGGCGGTGGCGGTCGACAAGGCCGATCCGGCTTTCGCCGCCGAGGTCGCAAGCGCCATTCAGGCGCTGCGCGCGGACGGCACCCTCGGCCGGCTCTCCGTCGAATGGTTCGGCATCGACTTGACCCAGTAGGGCCCGCCGGGCGCCGAATGGCCAAGCCGGCGGCGGGGGTTTTACGGATGAGGGGTGAAATGAAAAGAACAGCGTTGATCGCGGTGGTTCTCGCGCTCGTCTCCGGCGTCGCCGGGGCATCGGAGCCGACCCTGGAGAAGATCAAGAAGAGCGGCGAGATCGTCATCGGCCACCGGGAGGACGCGCGGCCGTTCTCCTTCGTCGAGGCGGGGAAGACGCCGACCGGCTACTCCATCGACCTCTGTCTTCGCATCGCCGAGGCGGTGAAGGCGGAGCTCGGCATGGCCGACCTGGCCGTGAAGTACGTTCCGGCGGGCGCGGAGACCCGCTTCGACAAGGTGGCGGACGGCACCGTCGACCTCGAGTGCGGCAACTCGACGATGACGCTGTCGCGGATGAAGCAGGTGGATTTCACCAACATGACCTTCATCACCGGCGCGAGCCTGTTGGTGCGCGAGGGCGAGCCCATCGACGCCATCAGCGGGCTTGCCGGCAAGACGGTCGCCGTGGTCGAGGGCACGACGACCCAGCAGGAGCTGGCGGCGCGGCTCAAGTCCGGGCTGATCCAGACCAAGGTGGTGCCGGTGAAGGATCACGCCGACGGGCTGAAGGCGCTGTTGGACAAGAAGGTCGACGCTTATGCCGGCGACCAGATCGTCCTCATCGGCCTTGCCCGCAGCGCGCCCGACCCGAGCAAGCTGGCCTTGGTCAAGGAGCTGTTCAGCTACGAGCCCTACGGCATCGCGCTCAGGCGCAACGACGCCGACTTCCGCCTCGTCGCCAACCGGGCCTTGGCCCAGCTCTATCGCAGCGGCGAGATCACCGGCGTCTACAATCGCTGGTTCGGCGACTGGGGGGCGCAGCCGAGCCGGCTGCTCGTCGCCATGTTCGCGCTGAACGGGATCCCGGAGTAGTCACCCTCACCCCGACCCTCTCCCGCTCGCGCCTCGCGGCGCGCGGGAGAGGGAGCCGCTCGCGATCATCGTCGCCCACTTGCCCTCGCCCACGAGCAGCCGTCATGGCCGTGCTTGTCACTGCTTGAACCGGTCCAGCGGAGCGGGTTGCGGGTCCCTGGTGCGTCGACCTGGCCGCATGGTGCTACTGACCCAGAACGAGAATGCGGTCATCGCGAGGAGGCGAAGCCGACGCGGCCGTAGGGCGGGTCGAGGCGAAGCCGGACCCGCCATCATCGGCGGGATACGCCTCCGGCTATCCCGCCCTACGCCGCCACGCCGCTACTCCCGCGCGATCGTGACCTTCAACGCGTGGGTCGCGCAGGAGATGCACGGGTCGTGGTTGCGGATCGTCTGCTCGCAACGCGCCCGCAAGCCGTCGTCGTCGAGGTCCAGGCCGGCCTCGATGGCCAGGCGCAGGTCGGCCTCGATCTGCCGCTGGTTCTGCGAGGTCGGCGGCATGATCGTGGCCTCCACGATCCGTCCGTCGCCGTCGATGCGATAGCGGTGATAGCAGAGCCCGCGCGGTGCCTCGGTGGCGCCATGGCCCACGGCGGCTGCGGGATGCACCGGGGCGGCGGATACGGCGGGCTCCTCATAGGCCTCCGCCAACCGGATCGCCTCCTCGCAGGCGAGCACCACCTCCACCATCCGCACCAGGATGCTGCGGTAGGGATTGCGGCAGACCGGGCCCAGGCCGATCTCGGCGGCGATCTCCCGGGCGATCGGCGTGAGCTGGTCGTGGCTGTTGGCGTAGCGGGCGAGGGGGCCGAGGAGGTAGGCCGAGCCGTCGGCCGCCGCCGCCCACAGCGCCGTCGAATGCGCCGACTGCTCCTCGTGGAAATGCTCGAGATACGTCTCGACGCGGGCGTCGAGCCCCAGGCTGGAGACGATGCGGCCTTCGTGGATGGCGTACTCCCGGTTATGGCGGAGCGAGACGAACGTGTAGCCGACGTCGAGCTCGGGGAAGTCGAAGGCGGCGAAGGCGCGGGCAAGCCCGATGGCCTGATCGAGGCCGCGGTGCAGGGGATCCGCGAGCGCCCGGATCTTTGCCGTCGCCGGCGCCCGGTAGAAGCCGCCGACGCGCAGGTTCACCGGGTGGATCGCCCGGCCGCCGATGGCCTCGATCAGCGAGTTGCCGAGCTTCTTCAGCGCCAGCGCCGTCGTCACCAGCTCCGGGCGGATCCTGGCGATGGCGATGGCGTCGGGAAGGCCGAGGAAGTCCGGGGCATGCAGCATCGCCGCGTGCAGCACGTGGCTTTCGATCCATTCGCCGCAGTAGATCAGCCGGCGGAGGTCGCGAAGCGGCCCGTCCACTTGCACCCCGCAGGCCGCCTCCATCGCCTGGCTGGCGCTGAGGATATAGGCGACCGGGCAGATGCCGCAGATCCTGGACGTAATGTCCGGCGCCTCGGTGAACATCCGTCCGCGCAGCAGCGCCTCGAAGAAGCGCGGCGGCTCGTAGATGCGAAAAGCCAGCTCGGTGACCTTGCCGCCTACGATCCGCGCCGACAGCGCGCCCTCGCCCTCGACCCGAGCCAGGGCGTCGACCCGGATGGTGCGCGCCTCAGCGCGGCTCATGGGCCTCGCTTTCCTTGCGGAATGCCGGAGCGGCGGCGTTGTAGCTGCGGAAGGCGTCGCGGATCTCGGCCTCGCTCATCCCGAGCCCGGCGAACCAGGCGGCGAGGCTGGCGGTGTTCGGAGCCTCCATCGGCCCGAAGCAGCCGTAGCAGCCGCGGCCCAGCGGCGGGCAGAGGTTGCCGCAGCCGGCCTGGGTGACCGGCCCGAGGCACGGAGTGCCGTGCGCGACCATGACGCAGACCGTGCCGTTGCGCTTGCACTCGACGCACTCGGCATGGCGCGGGATGTTGGGCCGGCGGCCGACGAGGAGCGCGCTCACCACCTCGATCAGCTGGTGCTTCCCGATCGGGCAGCCGCGGAGCTCGAAATCGACCCGTACGTGATCCTGGATCGGCGTGGACTGCGGGAGCGTTTCGAGAAGCTCGGGGCGGGGGTAGACGCTGCGAGCATAGTCCTCGACGCTGGCGAAGTTGCGCAGCGCCTGGATCCCGCCCGAGGTGGCGCAGGCGCCGATGGTGACGAGACGCTGCGACTGGCGGCGGATCTTGTGGATGCGCAAGGCGTCGTCGGGCGTGGTGATCGAGCCCTCGACCAGGGACAGCGCGTAGGGGCCGCGCACCCGGGCGCTGCTCGCCTCGAGGAAGCAGGCGATCTCGAGCCTCTCGGCGATGGCGAGCAGCTCGTCCTCGCAGTCGAGGACCGAGAGCTGGCAGCCGTCGCAGGAGGCGAACTTCCATACCGCCAGCTTCGGCCGAGGCTTGGTCGGGCTCATGCTGCACCATCCGTTCCTGTCGTCACGGCAGCGCTCGTTCCTCAGGCTGGTCCCGCGCAGCCTTGCGGGACCGGGTGTGCACGCTCGCCTCTTCGCCCGGTGGGGACGGCCTCTTGCGCCGGCCGGCACGCCCCGTGCGACATCAGAATATCCCTTTTGCCAGCAGATTGAAGCACCCGCCCGCGGGCAGGGTCGATCGCCCAGGGGGCCGGGGTGGCGCGGCCGCGGGGAGGCCGGCCCGTTACCAATTCCCCTGCCCGCGGGCCGTGTTTCACCGGCGTTACGCCAGGGCCGGCGCCCGTTTCACCGAAGCGACAGCCGCGGTGCCGTCTGTTTCGGCTAACCCATTGAAATCGGCCGAGACCAAGCCTGGCACACGGCTTGCGCTAGGTCAGCCGAGGCCAGCGGATGGCCAGGGCGAAGGAGGCAGGCAGATGTACGGCATCGTCAGGTTCATGGGGCTCACGACCTCGATCATGCTGGGCATCGGCGGGTTCATGCTCATCGAGCTGTTCGCCGCGGCCTACCTCGGCGTGATCGAGGCGCTCGTAGGACAGGTGGACGACCCGCGGCTGGTCTTCGCGGGCGGCCTGTTTCTCGGCTTCTTCCTGGTCGTCCGCGGCCTCGACACCCTCTTCCGCTGGTTGGGGCGGGGCACCTGAGCCCCAGGCGAGCCGGTGCTCGCTCCCGCCGAGGGTTCATCGGTCGACTCCGGGCCAACTCGGGAGGGCGCGGTCCCTCCCGCTCTTTCCTCCGTTGTCCGAACAAGGCCCGGGCTTCCGCAAGACCGCCGCGGCGGAGCCGGGACAGGGGTGGGGAAGGGGTTCGGCTACTCGCAGTCGAAGGCGTAGATCGGAACGTAGACCAGTTTCGTTCCCGAGACGGCGGCGGCGCTGCCACTGGACGGTGCGGTGCGGCTTTCGAGGGTGCCGCGATAGACCGCCCGCTTGCCGTAGCGGGCGCATTCCGCCTCCGCCGTTCCTTCGACGGTGCCGAAGGCGATCAGCGGCTTCTCCACCCAGACCGCGTTGGGCGACGTTTCGACCACGTCGATGCAGCCGGAGGTGGCTAGGGTGACCGCAAGAACGAGGAGTGGGGCAAGGAGCTTCAGCATCGGTTCGGCGGCGAAGCTAGCGGCAGCGGCTTCGGTTGTACAGGCCGGCAGCGCGCAACGGCCCGCAGTCGAAGGTCGTCCCGCAGCCGGCGGGCACCAGGATCGGCTGGCGTTCCCTTGGTCCCTCGCCGGCGCGGCCGATGCCGAAGCGGCGCACGCACGTCGGCCTCCTCGCCGACGGCCATGCCGGATGCAGAGCCGGTGGCCGGCGCCTGGCTGGGCGCGTGATCGCTCGCCGGGCGGTGGCGCTCTCGCCTATACTGCGGGGATCGCGGCGTGCCGACGGGGCCGCGGCGCGAGCGCTCGCGATCGGAGCCGGAGCGGATGAGCCTTCTCGAGGTGCTGATCAACCCGCGAGGGAGGGAGCACGAGCTTTCCCAGCGTGGGCAGGGGTGCTCGACCGCCAACGTCGCTGGGATCGGCGAGTCCCAGCTCAAGCAGCGTTCCGGCGTCAATCGGCTCGAGGGGCTCCCGCCCCGTGGCCTCGTCGATCGGCCGTTCACGAGCTTTGCCTCGCGCCGATGCGGTCGGCTGGATGCGGATCATCCGGCCCCGTGGTCTTACGACCACGGCCGCCGCCGCAGGGCGCACCCGGTGGGCGGCGCCCGCTGATGTTCGGGTTCGCCGGCTCGTTGGAGCCGCTGGTCAACCTGCTGTTCCTCGCGGTCACCGGCTTCATCGCCTGGCATGGGATCCGCTTCCGCGACGCCGAGGGCGACAGCGACTTCGTCCACCTCCTGTTCGGCTGCATCGCCGCGGTGTTCTTTTTTCTCGTCCTGTTTCAGGACGTTCTCGGCATCGCCCGCTTCTAGCCAGCCGAGGCCGCGCCGGGCCGTGTTCCGAGGCCCGCTTGGGGCGCGCTCGACCGCTGGCGTCGACCACCCCGCCGCGGTTACCATGGCGGAGCAAGAAGCGGGCGGACAATGCACAACCGTATTTCGAGATGGGCGGGCCTTGCCGTCGGCGGCGTTCTGTTGGCGCTGGCGGCCTGCGCCGCGGACGACACCGGCGCGCCGGAGGCGCCGTTTGCCTGCCTCGCGCCGCCGGCGCTGAGCCGGCCGCTCACCTTCGCCAACGCCTGTCCCGGCGATCCCGATTTCCCCACGGTGGTCGAGGCCGACGGGCGAGACGTCTTCATTCGCCTGCCCAAGGATCGCGTCTGCCAGCGCGGCCTGAGCGTCAACGGCGCCGGCAACGTCTGGATCCAGGGCGGCGCCTTTCTCTACACCGAGAGCGGCAAGGCGGTGATCAGCATCAGCCGGACGTCGGGCACCTCCTTCATCGAGGGGCTCGGCATCGACGTTGCCGGCAAGTCCGCCGACGCGATCCGGGTCTACCGCAACACCGGCCGGCTGATCGTGCAGAACACCTTCGCCAGACGGATCAGCGGCCAGCCGGCGGGCATCCACGGCGATCTGGTCCATGCCCAGGGCGACGGGCCGCTGCAAGAGCTCGTTCTGCAGAACGTCACCGGCTACACCGGCTATCAGGGCCTGTTCACCCCCTACCGGCCGGAGAGCGGGCATGGCGCCCGGGCGGTGCGCCTGGAGCGCGTGAACGTGGCCTACGATCCGGCGCTGAACCGCAACGCCGGCGCCGGCAAGCCGCTGATGCTGCTGTTCTTCGGCAGCGCCGACGACCTCGGCGACAGGCCGCCGGACCTAGGGACGACGCTTGCCGGCGTCTATGTCGACGCGAGCTTCTGGAACCAACCCTTCGGCCGAGCGATCTACCCCCGGCCGAAGGCCCTGTTCGGCCGCTGCATCGGCTTCGACGAGGCCCACGGCATCAGCGGCCGGGTCTGCGAGGGGCCGCCGCCGGGCGGCGACTTCGCCCCGGAGGCCTGGGTGGGAACCGGCTACCAACGCAGCCGGTTCTGCGGCCCGGAGGCTGCGCCCGCTGCCGCCGCCGGAGGACCCGTCGGGCGCTGACGCCGGGGGGCCTGCGCCTTCAGGAGCCGGGCTTGGTGATCTGGATCGGATAGCCGCGGCGTTCGGCGAGCGCCTGGTTGATCACCTCCCAGTCGAGCCGGGGGATGGCGTCGCCGGCAAAAGCCAGGATCGTGTCGGTCCGATCGGTCAGTGGATCGGGATCGGCCTGGCCCTTCTCCTCGATCTGGTCCACCTGCTTCAAGGACGGATGCACTTCGATGAAGAGCTCGCCGTTCTTGCGCCCCAGCTTGACCGGCTGGTCGACCACCGTCACCGGGGTTCCCGCCGGCACCTGGCGAAAGACCCAGGCGATGTCCTCGGGATAGAGGCGGATGCAACCGCGGGTCACCCGCCGCCCCACCGCCCAGGGCTGGTTGGTGCCGTGCACGGCGTAGGTCGGCCAGCCCAGGTACAGGGCGTACTCCCCCATGGGATTGTCCGGCCCGGCCGGGACTACCGCCGGCACCTCCGGATCCTCCGCCCGTTTCGCCGCCGTGGGATACCAGGTCGGGTTCTCCTTCTTGCGGACGACCTTGGTTTGGCCGAGTGGGGTCGAAAACCCGTCGCGGCCGACGCCGATGGAGAACGACCAGACGCTGCCGCTGTCGGCGTAGAGATAGAGCCGCAGCTCGGCGATGTTGATGACGACGCCCCGGCGCGGCGCGTCGGGGAGGATGTGGGCGGTGGGGAGGACGATCCGCGTCCCCTTGCCGGGCAGCCAGGCATCGACGCCGGCATTCGCCGACATCAGGTTGATCAGCCCGAGATCCTCGCCGCGGGCGATGTCGAGCAGGGTGTCCGACGTCCAGGTGTAGTACTCGCGCATCTCGCCGAGGATGTCGCCCGACAGGACCGGCGCCCGCGGCTCCTCGTCGGTTTCGCTGCCCCCGCCTGCCGCGGCTCCCTGGTCCGTGATGATCGAGCCGGGGAGAACGCCGGCCGCGGCGGGCGCGGCCTGGCCGTCCGGAGCCGCCGGGGAAGCCGGACCGGGCGGGGCAACCGGTACGGGCGCAACCGCCGGGCCATCGCTCTGGGGCACCGCCGCAGGCGAGGGCGCGGGCTGCGCGCCGGTGGGCCGCGGCGCCTGCCCCTGGGGGAAGAGTGCGGTCGGCTGGGCCGCCTCCGTGCTCAGCGCCGAAGCGGCAAGCAACACCGCAGCAAGCCCCGCAACGAAAGGCCGAGGCCGGCGCCCACCCTTCCGGGTTAGGGCGCGGCCGAACAAGGGAGAAAAAGTCCGCATGCGCACAATCTGCGCGCAGTCCCGGCCGCTGTCAAAGTCCAAGCCGGCGAACAGGGCAGCTGTTGCGTTTGGGTGACATGTGGGCGTCACCGTCCGTCACCGGCGGCGGTTAACGAAGTTTCACTTCCCCATAAGGGTGGCGGAAACCTTCCGGGGATATGGTGGCAGTCGAAGCGTTCGTGCGGGCGCGATGACGTCAGGCGGTGGAGTTGTGGCCTTTGGATCAAGAGGTGTGACCGCCGCCACAGTCGGACGAGGGCTAATCTGTTATCTCTCCGTGCACCGTACGCTTCAGTCCTAACCGCGGCATCAGAGGAGCTCGATGAACACGCCTGAGTGGTTCGGCACGATCGGGGTGATGAACAGCCAGCATCTGCATCGGCGAGGGGTGATCGGCTTGCTTCGCCGGGCGGTCGGCGAGCTGGGCGCCGCTGCCGCCGGCCTCCGCATCCGCCGGGTTCTCAGACCCTCGCAGCAGCGCCCGGCGGAGACGCGCCCGGCAACAGCCCGCCCTGGGCGGGTGCAGCCGCGGACCGAGCGAGGGATGCTGGCGCAGCAGCCGGCCCGCTCCGCCTGACGCCGAAAAAAGACCCTGCCCGCGGTCGATCTCTGCTTTTCCGCGGCCAGCGGTGGCTTTTGTTCCTCAAAAGGGGAGGCGGGATCCCCCGGAAGCATGGGCCGATCCCGCCCTGGGGTGGGTTGCGCAGGCGCTGCCGCATAGCGGATAGTCCCCGCCCGAACCGGCTTCGCGCGCCGCCGTCACCGGCCTGGGCCGCGGCCGGAGGAGGGGAGGAGACTTGGGCATGCGAACAGCCGCACTGGCCGCCGCGCTCGCGGCCTTCATGGGTGCAGCGGCGGGACCGCTTGGGGCGTCCGCCGCGGTGGTTCTCGGCGACGGCGAACTCGACGCGATCACCGCCGGCAGCGTCGGCAGCGCCTCCGCCTTTGCCCGCGCCGCGGCCGTGGCCTTGGGACCCGGCCGAACGCTCACCATCACCTTCACCGAGGCGCTCGCCGACGTGCCCACCGGAGCGCGGCCTGAATCCACCGTCGCGATCGGCAGAGCCCGCGCCTTCGCCGCCGCCGATATGCTTGCCGTGGCCGAAGTGTTCGCCCGCGCGGCGACGAGCGGAAGCGGCGCCACGGCAACGGTGATCGTGCTCGGCACCGCCGCCGCCAGTGGCGGCACGGCGTCAACCTCGGGCCTTGCCGCCGCCGGGAGCGGGACGTGGGGCAGTTTCGCCTTCGGTGCGCTCACCGCCGTCGCGGCGAGCCGAGAGCCGGCGGCGAAGGCCAACGCGGCCGGGCGCAGAAGCGCCGCCGGCACGATCATCGTGACCGGCGTACCGGCATTCGCGCCAACGAGCCCGGGCGCAATGCCCGCCGCCGCTCCGCCCGCAGCCACGCTCGCCGCTGCCGCGCCGGCAGCAGCCGCGGCCCAGGTTCGGGCGGCCGCCGGCGGGTCTCTCTCGCGGCGCTGAGCGCCGCCTACAACGCCCGTTCGGCCATGAGTGCCGCTTCCGTGCGGTTGGTGGCCTTCAGCTTCTTCATGATGTGGCGGACGTGGATCTTGACCGTCGTCTCCTTCAACTCGAGGGTGGCGGCGATGATCTTGTTCGGCTTGCCCTCGCGCAGCAGGTTGAGCACCTCGCACTCGCGCGGGGTGAGCCCGGCGCTCCCGCCGCCGCTTCCCCGGCCGCGGCCGGTTGCGTCCCGGCGGACGCCCAGCGCGTGGACCAAGGCGCTTGCCGGGACGAACGTGCCGCCGGCGCCCACCAGCCGGACCGCCTCGGCGACCACGCTGGCGCCAAGGCTGGTGGGAATGAAACCGCGCACCCCATAGCTCAGGGCCTGGGCGACGTGGGCGCTGTCCTCGCGGTCCGACAACAGGATGATCGCCGACCCCTCGAAGCGGTCCTGCAGAAAGCGCACGTCCGTTGCCACCCGCTCGTCGGGAAGGCGGATCCAGCCGGTATCGAGGATGACGACGTCGACGCGTTCGCCGCCGTCGCGCGCCAGGGCGTCCGGCCGCGGGTCATGCGGCCGCTCGAGCGCGGCGATGCTGTACTCGGGCGAGACCTCGCGCAGCATGCGGACCACGCACTCGCGGCGAAACGCCCGCTCGTCGATCACCACGATCCGCTTCGACGGAGCCGGCAGCCGCTCCTGTTCGGCGATATCGAGGACGAGCGGCGGCAGCGCCCCGCATCCGTCTTCCCGCTCCGCCTCCGCCGATCCCTCCGCTGTCCCCAAGCCCGGAGTGCTGATCTCCGGCTCGTGCCGTGCTTGCATGGCTTGTTCAGCCATCGGCTCCCCCTCCATGATGACGCGTCCGGCCCCCGCGGAAAGTCGCAGCAACCCCGGTCGCTCCCACCGACACGGGTAACGCTGCTCCAAATGAGCTAATGGCGCGATCATCTCCTTCGTATACATCCAGAGATAGCATAACGGCCTTCGGCGGTGCCATAGAAACTTCACCGTCCCGTAACCTCGCCGCCCGGGCGCGGCCCGGCAGGGGCGCCGTTTGCGCCTCGAAGCGTTCTCTTCGCGGCCGGCGGAGGTGTATAAGTCCGCCCCGGTTTACCGAGGAGGCAGCATGAACCAGAACAAGAACGCCCGGGCGTCCGACCGCGCGCCCCTCCGCCGCGAGCACTGGGCCAGCCGCCTCGGCTTCATCATGGCGGCCGCCGGCTCCGCCGTCGGCCTCGGCAACGTCTGGCGCTTCCCCTACGTCGCCGGCGAGAACGGCGGCGGCGCGTTCCTGGTCGTCTATCTCGCCTTGGTGTTCTCGCTCGGACTCAGTATCATGATTGCTGAGTTCGCAATCGGGCGCGCGGCACAACGTAACCCGGTTGGGGCGTGCCGAACCCTCGGTGGACGACGGTGGGCGCCGCTGGGTTACCTCGGCTTGCTGGCCGGCTTCCTGATCCTGTCCTTCTATGTGGTCGTCGCCGGCTGGACCCTGACCTACGCCTTGAAATTCGTAACCGGCGGGCTCGGCGCTTCGGCCGACAACCCCGCGCAAACCTTCGCCGCCTTCGTCGCCGATCCCCGGCAGACCATCCCGGCGGCCGCGGTGTTCATGGTCCTCACGGTGGTCATCGTGCTCGGCGGGGTGAAGGGCGGCATCGAGAGGGCCAACCTGGTGCTGATGCCGCTCCTGTTCGTCATCCTGGTTGCCCTCGCCATCCGGGCGGTGACACTGCCCGGCGCGGCAGCGGGGCTCAGCTTCTACCTGGCCCCCGACTTCTCCAAGCTCGGCGTCGACACCCTCACCCGCGCGCTCGGCCAAGCCTTCTTCTCGCTGTCCATCGGGCTCGGAGCGATGATCACCTACGGCTCCTACCTGGACCAGGGGCAGAACATCCCCCGCGCCGCCGGCTGGGTGGTGGGCCTGGACACGCTGGCGGCCATCCTCGCCGGGTTCGCCGTCCTGCCGGCGGTGTTTGCCGCCGGCCTCGATCCGGAAGCAGGACCCGGCCTCGCCTTCGTCGTCCTGCCGACCGTGTTCGCCAACATGCCGCTGGGCGCGCTGTTCGGGACGCTGTTCTTCGTGCTGCTGGCGATCGCCGCGCTCACCTCGTCGATTTCGCTGCTGGAGCCGCTGGTCGCCTACTTCATCGACGAGCACGGCCTGCACCGGGGACGGACCACGGTGCTGATCGCGCTGGCCGCCTTCGTGCTGTCGGTGCCCTCGGCGCTGTCGCTGGGTCCGTGGTCCGAGTACACGCTCTTCGGCAAGAGCCTGCTCGACCTCCTCGACGCGGTTACCGCCGGGATCATGCTGCCCGCCGGCGGCCTGCTGATGGCGATCTTCGTCGGCTGGGTGATCGGCCCGCGGGCCATCGCCGAGCTCGGCATCGACCGGCCGGAACGCTCCACCCTCGCGCAAGTGTGGCTGTGGATCCTGCGGTTGCCGGCGCCCATCGCCATCGCCTGGATCCTGCTCAGCTGGGCGGCGGCATGAGCAGCATGCCGGCCGTACCCGCCGCCGATCCGGGCGCGGCGACAGGCGCGGGCATGGCCCCGGCGGACGTGCCGCCGCCGCGGCCGGCGGTTCGCCTGGCGTTGCTGGCGGACGTCGACGCCTTGGTCCGCATCGAGCAGAGCTCGTTCGCGACCGACCGGCTGTCGGCGCGAAGCTTCCGCTACCTGCTGTCCAAGGCCAACGGCCTGACCCTCGTCGCCACCGACACGAGCGATGTCCCGATCGGCTACGTGATGGTGCTGTTCAACCGCGGGACGTCGCTTGCCCGCCTCTACTCCATCGCCGTGCACCCGACGCTGCGCGGCAAGGGCTTGGGCGAGCAGTTGCTGCAGGCGGCCGAGGCCGGCGCCCGCGAGCATGACGCCGCCTGCATGCGCCTGGAGGTGCGTGCCGACGACCCGCACGCCCAGTCCTTCTACCGCAGCCACGGCTACCGCCAGTTCGCGGTGCACCACCATTACTACGAGGACCGCGCCGACGCGCTGAGGATGGAGAAGTCGCTGGCGCTGCGCCCGGACCCGAGCCTGGCGCGGGTGCCCTATTACGCCCAGAGCCTCGACTTCACCTGCGGGCCGGCGGCGGCGCTGATGGCCATGCGGGCGCTGAGCGCCAAGATCAGCGTCGATCAGACCGCCGAGCTCAGGTTATGGCGGGAGTCGACCACCGTGTTCATGACCTCCGGGGTCGGCGGCTGCAGCCCCGAGGGGTTGGCGCTGGCGGTGCACCGCAGGGGGTTCCACGTCGAATTGTTCTTGAGCGACACCGGCATCCTGTTCATCGACTCGGTGCGCAGCCCGAAGAAGCGGGACGTCATCCGCCTGGTGCAGGAGGACTTCCGCCGGCAGCTCGTCGAGGCCGGGATCCCGACGACGTTTCGCCCGCTCTCCGCCGAGACGATGCGCGACAAGTTCGAGGCCGGCGGAATTCCGCTGGTCCTGATCAGCTCCTACCGCTTCGATCGTGAAAAACAGCCTCATTGGGTGGTCGTGACTGGATTCGACGAGAAGTACATCTATCTGCATGATCCGAATGTGGACGAAGACCTGGACAAGACGGCGACCGACTGCATGCAAATTCCCGTGTTGCAAAGCGATTTCAGCAAGATGGCGCGCTATGGCCGGTCGCAGTTGAAGGCCGCCCTGATCGTCAGCAAGAGCCGCGGCTGATGCCGCAGCACATCGTGGTGGTCGACCGGCGGAGGGACTTTCCCTGGCTCCGCCGGGACGTTCGGGTCGTGGCGGCGAGGGACTTCGTCACCGAGGCGGCGCGGCGGATGCCGGCGTCGGCGCGGGTCATCAACCTCTGCCGCGACTACAGCTACATGAGCCTCGGCTACTATTGCTCGCTGCTCGCCGAGGGCCGGGGCCAGAAGGTCATCCCCTCCGTCGAGGTGATGCTCGACCTGCACTGGAAGCGGCTGCTGCGGATCGCCCTGCCCGAGGTCAACGAACTGGTCCGGCGGACCTTCCGGGCGGCGCCGGACGAGCAACCCGGGTTCAAGGTCACGATCTTCTTCGGCGTTCCAGACGATCCGCGGCTGGCCGCCGCCGCGAGGCGGGTGTTCGAGCTGTTCCGCTGCCCGCTGCTCGAGGTATCGCTGCGGCCGCGTAACCGTTGGGAGATCGTCGAGATCCGGCCGATTTCGATCCGCGAGGTCCGGCCCGACCAGGTTCCGCGCTTCACCGAGGCGATGGAGCGCTACACCCGCGCCGGCTGGCGGACGCAGAAGTCGGCCCCGCCGGCGCGCTACTCGGTGGCGGTTCTCCATGACCCGAAGGAACAGTTGCCGCCGTCGAACCGCCGGGCGCTGGAGCGGTTCGTCCGCGCCGGAAGCTTCCTCGGCGTCGACGTCGAACTCATCACCCGCGCCGACTATCCGCGGCTCCTGGAGTTCGACGCGCTGTTCATCCGCGAAACCACCGCGCTCGACAACCACACCTACCGCTTCGCCCGCAAGGCGGAGAGCGAAGGGCTCGCGGTCGTCGACGACCCGGGCTCGATCCTCAAGTGCACCAACAAGATCTACCTCGCCGAGCTTCTGCAAGCCAACGGCGTGCCTGCGCCGAGGACGCTGATCCTCGACCGGCGGCGGATCGGCAGGATCGAACGCGAACTCGGCTTCCCGGCGGTGCTGAAGATCCCGGACGGGTCGTTCTCGCGCGGCGTCTTCAAGGTGGCGAACCAGGTCGAGCTGGACGCCATGCTCAACGACGTCTTCGACACCTCGGACCTGATCATCGCCCAGGAGTTCATTCCGACGCCGTTCGACTGGCGGGTCGGCGTGCTCGACGGCAAGCCGCTGTTCGTTTGCCAGTACTTCATGGCCCACAAGCACTGGCAGATCGTCAAGCACGGCGGGCAGAAGGGTCCGCAGGCCGGAGGCTTCAAGACCTGGGCGGTGGAGGCGGCGCCGGCTGAGGTGGTCGCTATCGCCACCCGCGCCGCCAAGCTGATCGGCAACGGCCTCTACGGGGTGGACCTCAAGGAGACCGACGACGGGGTGTTCGTCATCGAGGTCAACGACAACCCCAACATCGACGCCGGCGTCGAGGACGCGGTGCTGAAGGACGACCTGTACCGGCTGATCCTGCAGGACCTGATTCGCCGGATCGAGCACCGGGCGCAGCCGCCGGAGCGGGTGCGCAACGGTGCCGCCGCCTTTCCCGGGATGCCGGCCAAGGCCGCCCGCGTGGACGAAGAGGAGCCCGGCTTGCGCCGCAGCGCCGCCCGCTGAATCAGAAAACGGGCCGTCAATGGCAGGTGGCGGTCGCCGACGACGCGGTAGGGCGGGTTAGCCGCAGGCGTAACCCGCCGGTCTGCGGCGGGTCCGGCTTCGCCTCGACCCGCCCTACATCGCCACGCGGCTCGCCCTATAGTGCCCGTGGTGCCACCCCGTCCCACGGCATCAGCGGCACGCTGGAAATCGAGTTTTTGGGCGAGCCGGTGAAGACGCGGTCGGAGTAGGACACGTAGACCAGCACCTTGCGCTGGGCGTCGAAGAAGCGGACCACCTGCAGCGACTTGAAGATGATCGACCTCCGCTCGTCGAACACCCGCTGGCCGTCGCTCAGCTTCTTCTTGAAGACGATCGGGCCGATCTGCCGGCAGGCGATGGAGGCGTCGGACGGGTCCTCGGCAAAGCCGAGGCCGCCGGAGACGCCGCCGCGCTGGGCGCGGCTGATGTGGCAGGCGACGCCGGCCACGTCCGGATCGTCGAAGCCGTCGACGACGACCTTGTCGTTGGGGCCGAGCCAGCGGAAGTTGGTGGACACTTGGCCGACGTCACCGCCCTGACGGCCGGCGATGAACCAGAGCGCCGCGCCGGCAAGAACCAGCACGGCAACGGCGGCGGCAGCGATCTTCAGCCACATGGGGTTCCCTCGGTTTCGGTAGGTTACGGAGCGCCGGGTGCTTGCCTACTCGCGCATCCAGATCTCGGCAAGCCAAACGGCGCTGCCGACCAGCAGGGCCGAGACCGCGAGCGCGCCGACCGAAAGCCCGAGGCCCGCGACGATGGCCATTCCGTCGCGGGCGATCAGGCCCAGCGCCATGGTCATCACCGCCATCGCCGGCAAGGTGTTGCCGAGCGGGATCGGCAGGATGATCAGCACCGCGTTGACCAGGACGACGAGGCCCAGCAGCCGGATGACCGAGGGCCGGACCAGGGCCGCCAGCCGCGGCCGGGTCAGCCGCTCCAGCCGCTCGATCATCGGCCCGAGCCTGACGGTGGCGGCGTCGAGCGAGCTCGTCGCCAGCCGCCGGCGGGCGATCCAGTCCGGCAGCCGAACCGGGCGGGGGCCGAAGGTCAGGTGCAGGGCGAGCAGCGCCAGCCCGGTGCCGAAGATCATCCCCAGAGGAACGCCGGGCGAGGGAACCAGCGCCGGAACCGCCAGCAGCAGCAGGAGCCAGCCAACCGAGGCGTCGGCGCCGAAATGGCGGACGATGTCATCGACACTGACCTCGCCGCGACCGCCAAGCTCTCGCGCCAGCGCCGCAAGCTCGACCGAGGGCTGCCGGTGCCCGGCCCGCGCGCCGGCGATCGCATACGCCGGGGATGCTCTTGTGCCCGTCATTCCTGCACCCCTGCGCGCTCCTCCAGGCTCGTCGTTTCTCCTTACAGGTTTGCCGCGGCCGGCCGATTTGCAAGCAGCGGCGCAGCGGCGCAGGGCCGTGCGCCCGGACTGTCGGCTCAGCGCAGGAAGTGCTGCCTCGCCTTGCGAAACAGCGAAACCATCTCCCTCTGCATCCGCCGCCTGGGCACGTCCTGATACTCCGGCAGGCGGCGGGAGACTTCCGCCACGATCACATCGCCGTCCGGATTGCTATTCAAGGAGCTGAACAGGGACTCCATCCGCCGGGCGAACTCGCCGTCGGAAAGGTCGCCGTATTCCTCGAACGCTTGGCGAAAGGCCAAGAACCGCCCCTGGTCGGCCTCGCTCCAGTCGCTGATCTGGGCCTGCGCAACGGTTGGGGCGCCGGTCTGGACGGCGATGCCGGCGAGAACCGCCATGGCGCCGACGAGCCCGCGGCGCGTCAGCGCGGTTTGTGGCCTCCAGGCCGAGGCGCCTTCTGTCGACGGCGTGCTTCCGGCGCCGCCTCTGGATTTCGTGCCGGCGATGATGGATAACCCTCCCTCAACCGGGTGCGGATCGCCGCAACCCGGATACAACCACGTTAACCAGAGTGCAGCGGAGGCGGAAGGGTTCATGAGCATCAGCGTGGCGGACGAGAAGCGCCTGCTTGCGGCGGACGAATTCGAGCTGGTCGGCCGATCCCATTACCCGGAGATCAGCACGCTCGACCGCGGCGAACTCGGCGAGATGGCGAAACGGCTGCGCGACCTCCGCAACAGGGCCCGGGACATCGCCCACCGCCAACGCCGGGAGATTCGCGGCAAGAGCGACCCCCGCGGCGCCCGGGCGGCGAGCGACAACACCGGCAGCGAGATGAAGCGCCGGGTTCTCGGCAACGCGCTCAAGCGGGTCAACCGCGAGCTCGCCCGGCTCGCCGCCGCCGAGCGGATCCCGCACCAAGCGGACATCGCCCGCCGGGCGCTCGAGCTGAAGCGGGCGAACCGGGTGGTTCACCACCCACAGGGCGAACGGAGCGCCCACGGCGGCATGACCGCCAAGCCCAGCACGTTGTCCACGGTCGAGAGCGATCCCCGCGAGGTCGGGCGGGTCTCGCAGTTCGTGAAGAACGCGCAGGCCAAACGCGACGGCTGACCACCCGGCTGATACCCGGCTGTGCCTTGCCGGCCAAAGCCTGCGGCCGGTGACGCTGCCTGATCGCGCTGCGTTCCTGCGACGCGTCCGCTATTCCGCCCAAGCCTTAGGCAGCCGGGACACACACTGTAGCTTTTATGCCACCTTCTCCGGGAAGTTGAGGCAACCTTTTGCGTTAGAACGCGAATTCCGGCGTAAACCTGTTCAAGATGGGTCACGCGTCAATGACGGCCGTTGCGGGCATTGGCAAGGAATAGAACGAAGCGGAAGAGGTGAACATGAAACGCTTACTGATTGCGGCGTCGCTGCTGGCTTTGGCGGCGCCGGCTGCGCAAGCACAGCAGGGCGGTGGGGCGATGGGCGCCACCGCCGGCGCAATGGAGACGGTTACCGATAAGTTTCTGGTGTTCTTCGGGCTCAACGAGTCGAAGCTGACGCCGGAAGCGCAGGAAGTTGTGGCCAAGGCGGCGCAGGAGTTCAAGTCCACGGGCGCCGCCCGGATCGTCGCCACCGGCCACACCGACACCACCGGCTCGGCGGCCTACAACCTGGCGCTCTCCGAGCGGCGGGCCGAGTCGGTCGCCGACGAGCTGGTGCGCCTCGGCGTGCCGGCCGATGCCATCACCACCGTCGGCGAAGGCCAGGAGAGCCTGCTGGTCCCGACCGGTGACGGCGTCAACGAGCCGCAGAACCGGCGCGTGGAGATCGTCTCCGAGCGGCCGGCGGCGGTTGCTGCGCCGGCGCCCGTGGTTGCTCCGGCCGTTGTCGCCGAGGAAGAAGAGCGCTTCTCCCCGCGTGGGGCGGTCGCCTTCGGCCCGTGGTACGGCTACAGCATCAAGGAGCAGGACGACAGCCCGACCGAGGATGAGAAAGCCGCGCATATGGGTGGCGGCAACCTCATCTTCGACTTCTTCGCCACCGAGAACCTGCCGCTGACCCTGAACCTGGTTGCCTACCACACGCTGGGCACCAGCAGCGACGACGGCATGGGCTATCGGGCGACCCTGGGCCCGTCGTGGGAGTTCAACCCGATGGGCGCCTTCCGCCCCTACTTCGGCGTCTACGGCGGCTATGCCACCGGCAAGGGCGTTCAGGACGGCCCGCTGGTCGGCCCCGAGCTGGGCTTCAAGGTTGGCCTGACCGACCAGATGTACATGTACACCAAGGTTGGCTACGACTACCTGTTCCGGAACAGCTGGGACGAGGGCCTGATCAACGGCGGCCTCGGCGTCGGCTTCCGGTTCTAGTTCTCTCCGATACTGCTGCTACCGGCCGGGGGGGGGGGGGGGGGGGGGGGGGGGGGGGGGGGGGGGGGGGGGGGGGGGGGGCGGGGGGGTGGGGGGGGGGGGGCGGGGGGCGGGGGGTGGGGGGGGG